>NZ_BQXQ01000048.1 GCF_030159055.1 Acidovorax sp. SUPP3334 | reverse complement strand
GAACAGGACAGTGAAACGACTTTGCGCCGATGATAGTGCGGATTCCCGTGTGAAAGTAGGTCATCGTCAGGCTCTTACAGCCGAAAACGCCCCTCCATCTTTCGATGGCGGGGCGTTTTGCTTTGCGCAATTGGATGGTTGATCGCTGTATTAAATATGCAACTGCAAGATATTCTCTATTCACAAGGGTTTGGAACGCGACGAGTATGTGCAGGGCTGGTTCAACGAGGAATGGTTGAACTGTTTAATGAATCTGTTGGTTGCTTTCAAGTTTGTAACGACTCATCTATTGAATTAGAACTTGAAGCTCTAAGTTTTCAAGTGCAAGGTCAGAAATGGATTTATCACGCGAAGGCATATCTGCTGCTGCATAAGCCACAAGGAACTGAATGTTCGCAAAAACCATCGACATATCCCAGCATCTATACACTGCTACCGCCGCCCTTGAGGCAGAGACCTTGTAAAGGTGCCATCCAAGGCGTCCAAGCGGTAGGGCGCCTGGATCAGGACACTACCGGTATGTTGTTGCTGAGTGATGATGGTCAGTTTATCCATCGTATGAGCTCGCCTAGGAAGCACGTACCGAAGGTGTATGAGGTGACGACGAAACATCCAATCGATGAGATCCAGGTATCTGGGTTGCTTGAGGGTGTAGTGCTGGATGACGATCCAGTTGCAGTGAAAGCTGCAGGTTGTATTCAAAATTCTGAACACTCTATCAGCCTAACGTTGACAGAAGGCAAGTACCATCAGGTGAAACGGATGTTGGCTGCGGTCGGCAATAGGGTTGAGTCTCTGCATAGGTCGAAAATAGGGAATTTGTCGTTGCCATCGGATTTGCTTCCTGGGCAGTGGAAGTGGCTGGACGACAAAGACATTGCCGCACTTGCTGAGTGACCCATGGGGTATCGACGTTATAAGGCGCTTTCTTGCTTATGCGGCTGTTACTCCAGCAAGCAGCCATCGTGTGGCGCGAGGCGCTAGACTGCCGTTCTGTTGTGAAGGTGCTCTTGTGAAGTTCTCATTTGGTGGTTGTCTCCGTGTTGTGTTTTTCGGTTGGACTGTTTTGGCTGCCGTTAGCAGTGTTGCCGCGGCCCCCCCTGTATTTGTGTTGAATTCTCTTGATGCTGATATCAGCGTCATTGATCCTGCGACGTGGACTGAGAGCGCTCGTATCCCGACAGGGAAAGAGCCCCACCACATGTACCTCACACCTGACGAAAAGTCCTTGGTCGTAGCCAATGCACTGGCTGACACACTGACATTTGTCGATCCTAAAACTGCGCAAGTGCAGCGAACGGTTCGAGGAATCGTTGACCCCTATCACCTGAAATTTACCCCTGATATGAAATGGCTGATCACTGCAGCCAATCGACTCAATCATGTCGATTTTTATCGATGGGATGGCAAAGATCTCACCTTGGTGCAACGGGTGGCGACCTCTAAAACACCAAGTCATCTTTGGGTAGATAGCCAAAGCCGGACGGTGTACTCAACGATGCAGGACAGTGATGAGTTGGTGGCTATCGACATCGCCACGCAGAAAATCAAATGGCGCATCAAGACGGGGGCCATGCCTGCAGATATCTATGGCAGCCCGGACGATAAGTTTCTTTTTATTGGCTTGACTGGCAGCGATAGTGTGGAAGTTTTCGATGTTTCTGAAAGCACGCCCAAAAGCGTCCAACGGATCAAAACGGGAAATGGCGCTCATGCCTTTCGAGGCGCAGGCGACAAGCGCCATGTCTATGTCAGCAACCGTGTAGCAAACACGATCAGCAAAATAGATATGGTCAAGCACCAAGTGGTAGACACCTATCCCGCGCCGGGAGGGCCCGACTGCATGGATGTCTCTACGGATGGTCGATGGATTTATGTCAGTGCTCGTTGGGCACGCAAGATGCTTGTCATCGACACTGTGGAGCGCAAAGTAGTGCAGAAAATCAACGTCGGCAAATCTCCTCACGGCGTGTGGACCTTGCAGCACGCCCCCCACTGATCTGGAATTTCATGCGCTTGTCAGAAGCCAAGGGTTTCTTTGCTATATCTTTAATAGCAATATTTGTGGTTGGTAAAGCGGCAGCGGCAGAAACATCTCATTGCGATAAGCCTCTGTATCTCACCTTCGACACGGGTCACATGGAAATTGCGCCATTCGTCGCCGATGTGCTCAAAAGAAAAGGCATCCTCGTTACCTTTTTCGCTGCGGATGAAAAAACCAAGTTGGGTGACAGTAGTTTGAGCAGCTACTGGGCGCCATGGTGGCATGCACGCGCAGTGGAAGGCCACGCTTTTGCATCTCACACCATGGACCACACGTACTGGCGGGCTGATGCCGGCACAAAGGGTACACCCATGTTCAAGGTGCGATCTTCTGCAGGCCCTCAGGCTGGCAAAGATCTGGCCATCAGCGCCGCACAATACTGCGAAGAGATTGGCCGAGCCTCCACTCGATTGCACGAGATCACGGGAAAAGCACCTCTTCCTCTGTTCCGGGCGCCAGGAGGAAAGATCTCTCCAACGCTTTTGACCGCCGCAAAGTCGTGTGGCTATGCGCACGTGGGCTGGTCTCCTGCAGGATTTCTGGGCGACGAATTACCCAGTGCGCAATTCAGCAACGCTGCCTTGCTGAAAAAAGCGTTGGACAATATTCGAAGCGGCGACATCTTGTTAGCCCATTTGGGCATCTGGTCGCGCAAGGATCCCTGGGCACCTGCTGTTCTGGAGCCCTTAATTGACGGACTGAAGCAGCGAGGCTTTTGCTTCAGAACTTTGGCTGATCACCCGGATTATCGCGGCTGGTTGGCAGGTAAGCGCTAGGCCTGGCCGCCTCGCAGACAGGGAGTTGAGTGATGGATTGGTTGACGAGCGGGTTTGATAGCGCGCAGCAATGGCTGTTTGAATCGCTGATTCAGCCCATCATGTTCGCGACTGGAATGGCTGGGCTGCTGGAAGACGGTTACGTAGCCACAGGATGGCTGCTGGTCGGGCTATTGCAGCTGATCATCATGCTGGTGCTCATCGCGCCACTTCAGCGGTGGCGCCCTGTGGAGCCCCTGACCGATCAAAGCGCCGTCCGAACCGACATTGTCTACACGCTGATCCATCGCCTCGGCCTTTTCCGCTTGGCCTTATTTTTCAGCGTAGACCCTTTGTGGGATGCCTTTTTCGGAGCCCTGCGCATGGACGGGATAAGTACTTTCCATCTGGATGCTTTTTGGCCCGGGGTCACCGATCTACCTTGGGTGAGCCTGCTGATCTATCTCGTTCTCTTTGATTTTGTGGACTATTGGATTCACCGTGGTCAGCACCAGTTCGGCTGGTGGTGGCGGCTGCATTCGCTTCACCATTCGCAACGTCAGATGACGATGTGGAGCGATAACCGAAACCACCTGTTGGACGACCTGCTGCGGGATGCCATTGTGGTCACAGTGGCTCAACTGGTCGGCGTTGCACCTGGCCAATTCGTGGCCATTGTCGCGTTGACGCAATTGAGCGAAAACTTTCACCATGCAAATTTGCGATTGTGGTTTGGACGTTGGGTCGAACGCCTGTGGGTGAGCCCCCGATTCCATCGTCTGCACCACGCGATCGGCATCGGCCACGAAACGGTGGTTGTCCGCAAAGTCATTCCGTGCGCGGCTGCTCACTCTCATGGCTACGTGACCACTGAGGCCGTGCTAAAACCTGCGACGGTGTTGGGCGGCTGCAATTTCGGAGTGCTGCTTCCAGTGTGGGACATTATTTTTCGGACTGCCAATTTTGAATTGCGATTTGACCCGACCGGAGTACGCGACCAGGTGGAAGCGGGGCCTGATGGCAAGATCCGCGACTACGGGCAGGGCTTCTGGTCCCAGCAGTGGCGCGGCGTACTGCGTTTGCTTGGGCGGGCTTGAGCCGCTGGCGATCGGCCAGAATCGGCACGCTATGCTCGGCCCATGAGGTTGCTGATCGACTCCTTTTGGCGCGCAGTGGTTTATTGCGTGCATCCGCGCGTCATTAAGCTGTCTCTGTTGCCTCTTGTCCTGATGTTGATGCTGGCCTGGGCGGGAAGCCATTTTTTTTGGCCAGCTGCCGTGCAGGCCGTGCGTACGGCCTTGGAGTCCTCCGACATTTTGGGCGTAGTGTGGGGATGGCTTCAGTCATGGGGCATCGAGCAGGCGCCAACTGCCCTCGCCCCCTTGCTCGTCGTTGTGCTTACCACGCCGGTGATCATGGTCGTCTCAGTGCTGGTGATCGCCGTGATGATCACTCCTGCGGTGGTGACCATCGTGGCCAAACGCCGGTTTCCTTTGCTGGAGTGCAAGCGGGGCGCGTCCATGTTGACGAGCCTTGCTTGGTCTCTGGGGGCCACGTTGGCTGCCATGGCTGCGTTGCTGGTTTCTGTTCCGCTTTGGCTGATTCCGCCACTGGTGTTGGTGCTTCCTCCGTTGATATGGGGTTGGCTGACGTATCGGGTCATGGCGTTCGATGCGTTGGCAGAGCATGCCAGCCGGCAGGAGCGTGAGCAGATTTTCAAGCGCCACCGCATAAGCCTTTTAGGCATCGGGATTTTGTGCGGTTATCTCGGCGCTGCGCCCGGCATAGTCTGGGCGTCAGGGATTCTGTTTGCTGCGGCATTTTTTGTATTGATCCCGCTGGCCGTCTGGATCTACACCGTGGTATTCGCTTTTTCGTCGTTGTGGTTCACGCATTACGCGCTGGATGCACTACAGCGATTGCGTGAAGAGCATGCAGATCATCCAAGGGGTGCAAGCGGCGATAAGTCTCCTGTGCCTGTCTTTTCAACCATCACCGCTTCAGAGTCGCTCGCAGCGGGCGGCGCTCCGGATGATTTACCGCGCGGTCCCTCCGGGTCGCATTCAGCACCATGACTCCCTCCTTTGGACTCATCATCATTGGCGACGAAATACTGTCGGGCAAGCGATCGGACAAACATCTGCCCAAGGTGATCGAGTTACTTGGCGCGCGGGGCTTGCAACTGGCATATGCCAACTATGTGGGAGATGATCCGGACCGAATCACGGCCACGCTGGAACAGGCGTTTGCTTCGGGCGACATTGTGTTTTCGTGCGGCGGTATCGGGGCAACGCCGGATGACCACACGCGCCAGTGTGCAGCCCGTGCATTGCAGGTGGCGCTTGTCTTGCATCCGCAGGCCGAGTCATTGATTCGAGAGCGCATGCAGGATGTGGCATTGGAGCAGGGGACCGCTTATGAACCCGATCGTCCAGACAATGTGCACCGCTTGAACATGGGCGTCTTTCCCGAGGGGGCTCGCATCATTCCGAATCCCTATAACAAGATTCCTGGTTTTTCATGCGATGGTGCTTCGGGCGGTGCAGTGCACTTCGTGCCGGGTTTCCCCGTCATGGCTTGGCCGATGGTCGAGTGGGTTCTGGACGAGCAATATGCGCAGTGGTTCAACCGCGAGCCCCAGATCGAGCATTCCGTCGTGGTGTATGGTGCGATGGAAGCAGCCCTCACGCCTTTGATGGAGCGCATCGAGAGCCTGAATGCATCCGTGCGGGTCTTCAGCTTGCCCAGCGTGGACCATCCGGTGCACGGGCGTCACATCGAACTGGGGGTGAAAGGTCCGGCTGCCTTGGTGCCAGCTGCATGGGAGGCTCTGCAAGCCGCGCTGCATGAGTTTGGTGCAAATTGCGGCCCCGAAATGGTGCGAAAGCTTTGAGTTCCCGCTTCATTGACTGGATTGCATCTTGATGGTGCAAAAATTGGTGGCTAATAGTTTCGAGGGGATGAATGCTCCGCCTTAGTGCATTACGGCACCGAGCTGGCATGTAACCTGCTTTTCCTTCGTGGTGTTTTTTTCAACAAGCGCTTAAATCCTGGAGATCCTGATGGCAAAGACCGTTGCAGACGTGATGAAGATGGTGAAGGAGAACGAAGTCAAGTTTGTTGACTTTCGCTTCACCGATACCCGCGGCAAGGAGCAGCATGTGACTGTGCCTGTGTCCCATTTCGATGAGGACAAGTTCTCGTCGGGTCACGCCTTCGACGGCTCTTCGGTGGCAGGCTGGAAGGGCATCGAAGCCTCGGACATGCAGCTCATGCCCGACCCCAACACCGCCAACATCGACCCGTTCTTCGAGGAAACCACGCTGTTCCTGCAGTGCGACGTGATCGAGCCGGGCGATGGCAAGGCCTACGACCGCGATCCCCGCTCCATCGCCAAGCGCGCTGAGGCCTACCTGAAGGCTTCCGGCCTGGGCGACACGGCTTTCTTCGGCCCTGAGCCAGAATTCTTCATTTTCGACGGCGTGCGCTGGTCCAACGAGCCAGGCAAGGTCATGTTCGAGATCGAAGAGTACGAAGCCCCCTGGAACTCGGGAGCCAAGCTCGAAGGCGGCAACCGCGGCCACCGTCCCACGGTCAAGGGTGGCTACTTCCCGGTGCCTCCCGTCGACAGCACGCAGGACATGCGCGCCGAAATGTCCCTGATTCTCGAATCGCTGGGCATCCCCGTCGAAGTGTTTCACCACGAAGTGGCGGGCGCTGGCCAGAATGAAATCGGCACCAAGTTCAGCACGCTCGTCGAGCGCGCGGACTGGACGCAAGTGCTCAAGTACGTGGTCTGGAACGTAGCCAATGCCTACGGCAAGACCGCCACCTTCATGCCCAAGCCCTACGCTGGCGACAACGGCTCAGGCATGCACGTGCATCAATCCATCTGGAAGGATGGCAAGAACCTGTTCGCTGGCGATGGCTATGCCGGTCTGAGCGACTTCGCGCTGTACTACATCGGCGGCATCATCAAGCACGCACGGGCCCTGAACGCCATCACCAACCCTGGCACCAACAGCTACAAGCGCCTGGTGCCCGGTTTCGAAGCCCCCGTGAAGCTGGCCTACTCGGCACGCAACCGTTCGGCATCGATCCGCATCCCTTACGTGGCGAACCCCAAGGGCCGCCGCATCGAGGCACGTTTCCCCGATCCATCGGCCAATCCGTATCTGTGCTTCTCGGCCTTGATGATGGCAGGCCTCGATGGCGTGGAAAACAAGATCCATCCCGGCGAAGCGGCCACGAAGGATCTGTACCATCTGCCGCCGGAAGAAGACAAGCTGGTGCCCACCGTGTGCCACAGCCTGGACCAGGCACTGGATTACCTGGACAAGGACCGCAGCTTCCTCACCAAGGGGGGTGTATTCACCGACGCCATGCTGGATGCCTACATCGAACTCAAGATGGGCGAAGTCACGCGTTTCCGCATGGCTCCCCACCCGGTGGAATACGACATGTACTACTCGCTGTAAACCATTGGCTGAAGGCCGACGGTTTCATGCATAAAAGGCGGCTCCGGCCGCCTTTTTCCATGGCGTGGAGCGGTGGTGCAACGCACGGGGAAATAACCGCCGGTGAGCGGGGGCGCCGATTGGCGCGGCTCGGCGATTGGGAGATACTCCCCTGGCATCCCCCGCATGCCGCCGGCATGCCTTGCGAGGAACCCGAATGAAGAAAACACTCATCGCGCTGATGACCTTCGCCGCCGTGGCGCCTGCCGCGTGGGCGCAGGACCGCATCTACCGCTGCGGCAATGAATACACCAACAATGCGTCCCAAGCCAAGGAGCGTGGCTGCAAACTGGTCGAAGGCGGCAATGTGACGGTAGTGCAAGGCGCACGGGCGGGGGGCGCTCCGGCGGCCTCGGGGGGCGGTGGCAGCACTGCGCCCAGCGCCAGCGCATCGCCTGCGAACGCTCCCCGCGTGGACACCAACGATCAGCGTGCACGCGATTCGGACGCCCGCGCCATCCTCGAAGCCGAACTCCGCAAGGCCGAGGCACGGCAGGCGGAAATCGCCAAGGAATACAACAACGGCGAGCCCCAGCGGACGGCGCTCGAACTGCGCAATCCCCAGCTCTGGATCGAACGCACCGCAGAATTGAAAGCCAGCCTCGCCCGTGCCGACAGCGATGTGGCAGGCATCAAGCGCGAACTGTCCCGTCTGCCGGCTGCCAATCGTTGAGCGTGGCTTCTTCTTCCAAATCAGACACCGCGCGCTATCAGGCGCTGGACCTCGTTTCCACGCTGGTGGCCGTGCTGCAGCCCGATGGGGCCGTGCTCTTTGCCAATGCCTCGCTCGAGAACATGCTCGGGCTGTCGCGCCGCACCCTGGAGGGGTCGGACTTCAGCAGCTACTTTGCGGATCCCGCATTGCTGCAGACCGCCTTGGCAGGCGCGCGGGGGCAGGATTTTGCGGCGTTGCGGTTCGAGGCTGCGCTGCGCCGTGCCCAGCAGCAAGATGCGATGCCCGTGCATGTGCACCTTGCAGTCGCCGAGCACAGCGGTGAAATATTGGTCGAGCTTTGGCCTCAGGAAGCCCAGGCGCGGCAGGATCGCGAAGAGCGTCTGCGTGAGCAGGCGCTGGCCAACAAGGAACTGATCCGCAACCTAGCCCATGAGATCAAAAACCCGCTGGGCGGCATTCGTGGCGCGGCGCAGCTGCTGGAAATGGAGCTTGACAACCCCGAGCTCACCGAATACACGCAGGTCATCATCCACGAAGCCGACCGGCTGCAGAGCCTGGTGGATCGGCTCCTCGCACCGCACCGGCATCCGCATCTCGTGGGCGATGTGAACATCCATGAAGTGTGCGAGCGCGTGCGGTCGCTCGTCCTGGTCGAGTACCCCCAAGGCCTGCGCGTGCAGCGCGACTACGACATCTCGATTCCGGAGTTTCGCGGCGATCGCGCGCAGCTCATCCAGGCCCTGTTGAACATCGTTCAGAACGCTGCCCAGGTGCTGACCGATCGCATCGCCGAGGGCGACGCACTCATCACCTTGAGTACGCGCGTGGTCCGCCAGGTCACGTTCGGCCGGCAGCGCTATCGGCTGGCACTGGAATTGCATGTCATCGACAACGGACCGGGCGTCCCCGAAGCCATCAAGGAGCGGATTTTTTATCCCTTGGTGACGGGGCGGGACGGGGGATCGGGGCTGGGGCTGACGCTGGCGCAAACCTTTGTACAGCGGCACCACGGGTTGATCGAATGCGACAGCGTGCCGGGTCGTACCGATTTCCGAATCCTCATTCCCTTGCCCTGAGGTCCCGATAAACAATCCATGGGAACAAGGTATAACCAACACATGAAGCCGATCTGGTTAGTAGATGACGACCCCTCGATCCGCTTCGTCCTAGAGAAGGCGCTCGCCCGCGAGAGCCTGCCGACGCGCAGCTTCACCCACCCGCGCGAAGTGCTGGATGCGCTGGCCGACATCACGCCAGGCGATCCGGAGCGCCAGGGGCCTCAGGTCCTGGTCAGCGACATCCGCATGCCCGGCGGTTCAGGCCTTCAGTTGCTGGAGAAAGTGCGGGAACAGCAGCCCGGCCTGCCCGTCATCATCATGACGGCGTATTCCGATCTGGACAGTGCCGTTTCGGCATTCCAGCGGGGCGCTTTCGAATACCTGCCCAAGCCGTTCGACCTGCCCAAGGCCGTGGAGTTGATCCGCCGCGCGGTCGAGGAAAGCCAGCGTGAGGAAGTCACGGAAGAGCGGCAGACCGCCGCCCCCGAAATGCTCGGCCAGGCCCCTGCCATGCAGGATGTTTTCCGGGCGATCGGGCGGCTCAGTCAGAGCCAGGTCACCGTGCTCATCACGGGCGAGTCCGGGTCGGGCAAGGAACTGGTGGCGCGCGCGCTGCACAAGCATTCGCCCGTGGCTGGGGGCCCGTTCGTGGCCATCAATACCGCGGCCATTCCCAAAGACCTGCTGGAGAGCGAGCTGTTCGGCCATGAGCGCGGTGCCTTCACCGGCGCACAGACCCAGCGGCGCGGCCGCTTCGAGCAGGCCGAAGGCGGCACGCTCTTCCTGGACGAAATCGGCGACATGCCGTTCGACCTGCAGACACGGCTTTTGCGCGTGCTGTCCGATGGCCAGTTCTACCGCGTGGGCGGCCATGCGGGCGTCAAGGCCCATGTGCGCGTGATCGCCGCCACCCACCAGGATCTGGAGCGCCGGGTGAAGGATGGCGCGTTCCGCGAAGATTTGTTCCACCGCCTCAACGTGATCCGCTTGCGCCTGCCCGCTCTGCGCGAGCGGCATGAAGACGTTCCCATGCTGACGCGCCATTTCCTGCAGCAGAGTGCGCGCCAGCTCGGCGTCGAGCCCAAGCGAATCTCTGACGTGGCACTTGCCCGGCTGGGCCAGTTCGCCTTTCCCGGCAATGTGCGGCAGCTGGAGAACATCTGCCATTGGCTGACGGTGATGGCCCCCGCGCAGGTGATCTCGCTGCAGGATCTGCCACCGGAAGTGCTCGAAGCCCCTGTGGCAGCCGTTGCGACGGAGCCGGCCATCGCACAGGAGTCGCGCAGCGAATTGCCGACGACCGGATCGGCTGCAGCGACCGCGCAGGGAGCGATCGCTGCAGCACCGGCACCACGCGACGACCGCGTTTTTGCGGCACCGGTTCATGCTGCTGTGGGCGCTACAGCCGGGGCTTCCACAGCGGTTTTTGCAGAACCCCCAGGCTGGGAACAGGCGCTGGAAGCCGAGGCGCACAAGCTGCTGTCGGGCGGGCAGACGGATGTGTGGGATGCTCTCTCGCGCCGGTTCGAGTCTCGCCTCATCCGGGCCGCATTGGCCGCCACGCATGGGCGGCGGATGGAAGCGGCCCAACGCCTGGGCATCGGCCGGAACACCATCACGCGCAAGATTCAGGAACTGGGCCTGGACGCGCCTGAGGATGCATGAAGAAAAAAGCTGCACCGCAGTATCGAAAACGGTACATTGCTATTAAAAATATAGCAATAAAGTAACAGCTGGTAAGCGTTCGGCGGTGGAGCTCTGCAGGCGTGAGTCCTACAGTCGTGCGCTGCACACGCCGACCCCCGGCGCGACGGATGGCCCGAAGAATGAAGCCACTGTTCAACCAACCGGAGTTTCTTCATGTCCGATTTCAACGATGCAAACCGTGATCCTCTGACCAATGAGCCAGGCGCCCATCCCGTGGGTACTGGCGTCGGCGCTGCTGGCGGCGCGATGGCTGGAGCGGCCGCTGGTGCCTTCGGCGGCCCGGTCGGCGCAGCAGTCGGCGGTGTGGCCGGAGCGGTCGTCGGTGGCCTGGCTGGCAAGGCTGCTGCCGAATCCGTCAACCCCACGGTGGAAGACGCCTACTGGCGCGAAAGCTATGATCGCGAACCCTACTATGTGAAGGGCCGCGCCTACGACGAATACCGTCCTGCTTACGAACTGGGCTGGAGCTCCGTCGGCCGCTACCAAGGCGATTTCGACGCCGTCGAACCCAATCTGGCCCGTGACTGGGGCACCGCACGCTCCACCAGCGCCATGGAGTGGGAAGAAGCCCGCCCAGCCGCCCGCGCGGCTTGGGAACGTGCAGGCCGCAACACCAATTTCGGCGGTGTTCAGGACCAAAGCTACAACAACTCGGCACTGGTCGATAACGACGATGTGGTCGATGTGCTGGACGACCTGCTCGAATCGTGCCGCGATGGCGAATACGGCTTCAAGGCTTCGGCCGAGCATGCCGAGTCGCCGGAGTTGAAGGGCATCTTCCTGCGCCATGCCAGCGAATGCGCTGCAGCGGCGACCGAACTGGAGCGTGAGATCCGCAACCATGGCGGTGAGCCTTCCAGCGGTGGTTCCATGTCCGGTGCCCTGCACCGTGGCTGGGTGTCGGTGAAGGCTGCCATGTCTTCCCGCGATGACAAGGCCGTGCTGGAGGAATGCGAACGTGGCGAAGATGCTGCCGTGGCCCGCTATCGCAAGGCACTCAAGGCCTCTCTGCCCGCTAACGTGCGTGCCATGGTGGAACGCCAGGCCGAAGGCGCACAGCGCAACCACGACGAAGTGCGTGCCCTGCGCAATCGCTTCCATGCTGCTTCCTAAGCCACGCTCGTGGTGGCGCGGCCACTGCCTTCGGGCAGCGGCCGCACAGGTGGCAGGCGGCGAGATGCGACAGGCGCATCCGCCGCAGTGATCGCCACCCACGAAGCCCCGGAATTCCGGGGCTTTTTTGCGTGCGCTTCGGTCCTCGGGTTTCGCCCGCCACGGCATTGCTTCGCTTGGGCGTCAAGGAGCAAGGGGTGACTCCCTAGAGTGGTTGGCTCATCCATTCCTGAAGCGAATCGGTGCGTCCGTCATTCACAAAAAAGGGGAGGAGCCAACGTGCTCAATAGCAATACCGTTTCGGGCCGAGGTTTTCACGCGGGGATCAACCGGGTTTCGACCAGCGCTCAAAAAGGCGAACAGATGCCGAGCGAGGCCCCGCAGCAGCGAGGATCACGGTCGCATCGCCATGGGGGTGCGGTCACCCCGCTCCAACTGCTGTCGCGTCGATCATCCGGAGCGAGCGATGCATCTGCGGCGGCTTCTCCCCGCGCGAAGCTGCAGGAGGTCTCTGCCCAGCTGACGGCCGGCTCCGTCGGAAGTCTTTCTGCGCTCTCGCTGGCCTCGTCCTTCGATGCGGACAGCACCCGTGCGGTGGATGGCTTGTCATCGCGGCGACTGAGCATGGAAAGCGTTGCCGAGCCGGACATGGAAGACGCCCTCAAGGGCAAGATCGCATCGCTGATGGGCTTGTCCGCTGCCCAGGCGCCCGATGTGGCGGCGCGCCTTGCGCGCAACACCGCCGTGCTTTTGCAAAAGGGCATCGACACGCCGGAGAAGCTGCAGACCTTCCTCAGCCAGGCGTGGCGGCACGACGCCATCTTGAGTTTCGCCGGAATGGGCCTCGCCGATGGTGGTGGCTACTTTGCCGGCATGACGGCTGCCAACGAGAAGCTGGTGGCCATGCTGCCGCTGGCATTGCTGAAAAATCCGTCTCTGCTGGGGCTCGCCCTGGGGGTCGGGGTGGGTGCGGTGGATGTGTTCGCCAGCGTGGTGGGCGGGGCCATCGTCAAGCCGAAAATCTACAACGACTACGGTGGCAACCTGCAGCTTCCCCCTTCGCTGCGCGCCGAGCCGGCTGCCGAGTTGCTCAAGAACGCAGGGATTTCGGCAGGCGTGAACGTTGCCAAGAACCTGCCGAGAATCGCGGAGCCCTTCATACAGGCCGCCGTCGAGGGACGCGGCGACCACAGCGTGGACCGCCTCTGGGCGGACCGCATCGATGCCTCCTTCATCGATGGCGGCCTGGGCATGGTGGCGGCAGGGGCCAAGAACGTGATGAAGCTGTCGCAGACCGTGCCTTACGACGCTCGCATGCTGCTGCGGGAAGACCTGCCCGAAGTCATCGACAAAACCCGGGCATCGTGGGGCGATTCGTTCAAGGCAATCGGGCCTGCCGCGTTGCAAGGGGCCAAGTCGCTGGTGACCTCGCCCGTTCCGGTCGCCGTCGTGGCCACCGTGGGCCTGTTCGTTTCGGAGCTTTTCGCGGCCAACGCCAACATCGACCTCACCGGCTCTCCTGCCTCTCTCGCGCCCGACCGGGCCGACGCGCACATGCTGGCCCAAAAGCGCGCGTCGTCGGTCATGCTGTTCGGCGTCATGTCGGGCCTGATCGAAATCGGCGTGCCTTATGTCGCCCAGGGCGGGGCCTACACCGCGCAGAAGATCCGGCAGGCATGGCAGCAGGCCCCGAACGTGATGACCTGGGCACAGAGCCGGCTGGGTCCGGCCGCGCACGAGCCACAGTCTCACGACCTGGAGCTGGGCCATGGGACCCGGCCCCTCCACTGAAAGGCGCTGCGGCCTCTGTCGGTGCGTCAGGCCAGCGTGGCCACGACCGGTGCGTGATCGCTGGGCTGCTGGTTCTTGCGCGGCGCGCGGTCGATGGTGCAAGCCGTCACGCGCTCGCGCAGCGGTTCGCTCACGAGGATGTGATCGATGCGCAGGCCCCGGTTTTTCTGAAAGCCCAGCATCCGGTAATCCCACCATGAATAGCTTTTCTCGGCCTGATCGAACATGCGGTAGGCATCGGTCAGGCCCAGTTGCAGCAACTGCTGGAAATGGCCACGCTCCTCCACCGTGTGGTGGATGGTGTCTTTCAGGCCCACGGGATCGAAAGAGTCCCGGTCTTCAGGTGCCACGTTGAAATCGCCCAGCAGGGCCAGCCGGGGATGTGCCTGCAGCTCCTCGCACAGCCAGCGATGCAGCGCTTCGAGCCACAGCATCTTGTAGGCAAATTTTTCCGACCCGGGCGCCTGGCCGTTCACGAAATACCCGTTCACCAGCCGCAGGGGGCCGTCCGGCGTGTCCATGGTGGCCGCGATCACGCGGGCCTGCGCATCTTCATGGCCGGGGATGTTGCGCACCACGTCGCGCAGTGGATTGCGGCTCAGGATGGCGACGCCGTTGTAGGTCTTCTGGCCGAAGGTGACCGCGTGGTAACCGATGCCGTTCAGGGCTTCGTGGGGGAATTTTTCATCCACCAGTTTCAGCTCCTGCAGGCACAGGGCGTCAACGGGGTTGTCGGCCAGCCAGGCCATCACCTGGGGCAGTCGAACGGAAAGGGAGTTGATATTCCAGGTGGCAATTTTCATAGTCGGCCCATCAGCGGAAAGCTTCATCCATCATCGAAAACCTCGGCGCCTGGGCGTGCGCCCGGGCGGAAGTGAATGGCTGCGATTCTCTCTCGGGTCGGCCAATGCTGTATCGATGCGCCTGCGTTGATCGCTGAAGGGCGGGTGCAGGGCGAGTCGGTGCGGCCCGCGGGCGGCGCTCAGCGCAGCGGTGCCAGGATGCCGGTCAGACGGCGCCAGTCCACGGGCTTCAGGAAGTGGTGATCGACCGCCGCCAGCAGTTCGGTGACGCGGTCATTGGTTTCGGTCCACCCGGTCAGGGCGATCAGGACGATGTCGTCCTTGTGCGCTTCCCGGATGCGCTTCGCCAGTTCCAGGCCGTCCATGCCGGGCATGTCGAAGTCCAGCAGGACGCACGCCGGCTGGTGTTTTTCGATGTAGTCCAGCGCATCCACCCCGTTGTTGGCGATGGCGGCGGTAAAGCCGTCCAGTTGCAGTGCCATGGCTGCCAGTTCCGCTGTTTCGGGGTGGTCATCCACCACCAGTATTTCCGCCGCCCTTTGCGTCATTCAGCTCGTCTTTCTATCAACCAGGTTTTATACCTTCAAGCTCTGAAACCGGCTATGTCAAAAGACATGGGCTCAGCCTTTCGCCCCCATTGGCAAACGGCATGCCCGGGGTGTTGCAGCCGGGTTGGAAAACGCTCAGGGCCGCGGTGAAAAAGCAGCTTCGGCGCGCACGGCTTCCCGAGGGCCGCGCACCTGCGGCAGGCAGTCGGGATATTCCCGCTGGATAAAGGTGACGAGCGCTTCCCGCACCCGGCAGCGCAGGTCGAACGCCAAGCCCGACGACCGGGCGGAGACGAGCACGCGGATCTGGACGGTGCGCTCGGTCACGTCGGTGAGCTGCAGCACTTTCACGCGCTGGTCCCACTCCGGGGCCGTTTCAAGCACCCGGGACAGCTCGGCGCGCAGCGGGTCCAGCGGCAGGCGGTAGTCGGCGTAGAGAAAGACGGTACCCAGAATCTGCGAACTGGTGCGGGTCCAGTTCTGAAAGGGGTTCTCGATGAACCACTGCAGCGGAATGATGAGGCGCCGCTCGTCCCAGATCGCCAGCACCACGTACGTGCCGGTGATTTCTTCCACGCGGCCCCATTCCCCTTCGACGATGAGCACGTCGTCGATGCGGATCGGCTGCGCCAGGGCGATCTGCAATCCCGCGATGATGTTGCTGAAGACGGGGCGCGCGGCGATCCCCGCCACGATCCCGACCACCCCGGCGGAGGCCAGCAAGCTCGCGCCCACCTGCCGTGCGCCAGGAAAGGTCATGAGCATCAGAGACAGCGCGGCCATCAGCACGGCCGTCATTGCGGTGCGGGACAGCACCCGCGCCTGGGTGGCGATGCGCCGCGCGGTCAGGTTGTCTTCCACGTTCGCCGGATGGCGGGCGATCAGCCCCTCCGCCACACCGCCGATGGCCGAGATCAGCGCCCAGGCGGTCACCGCGATCAGTGCCAGCCCGTTCACGTGGCGCACCGTCCCGATGTGCAGCAGCGTTTCCGCCGCAGCCACCCAGACGACCTGCATGGCGAACAGCGGCAGCAGCACCCGCATGGCCGGAATGCATGCCTGCACCACCGTGTGCAGCATGGGCAGCCCCCGCGTGGCACGAAGCGCGAGCAGGGCGGTGATGCGGTGGGTGATGGCACCGACGAAGGCAGCGAGGCTGGCGCCCAGCAAAGTGGCGAGCCAGGGAGACAGTGACAGCAAATCGAGCATCGTTGGGAAGGTTCCTTGAACAAAAAGGGGGAAGGGAAAACAGGGCAGCGGCTGGAGGCATCGCACAGGTTCGGTGCGCCACCCAATACAGGGCGAGGCGCTACCGCCCGCTGAAACTCGGCACGGCACGGCAAGGATCAGGCCAGCCCAAGCACAGTCCACCAGCGCCAAGAGAACCGCGGTAGAACCACGGGTACATCCCGATTCCATCGGCGCAGCTTGGATGTAAAAGATTCCAGGAATCTGTTACGTTTTGACATACTGCAGGGCGTAAGCCCTTCGGGGCTGTCCAGACCAGTATGTGTGTGTCCTGCCGCCAGGGAAGGTTCAAAGCGACTGTGATGGTGACTTCCGGATTGTTTTGCGTGCGCACCGTGTTTGCGGTGCGTGCCGTGCGTGTTGTGTGTGCCGAAGGGACTGTCGGCGCGGGGGCTCGAGGCTGCTTCCAGCCTGCGATGGCGTGGAGCGCCCGCCCATGGCGATGACGCCCCGCCAAGGTGGCATCGGGGCCCTGCAGGACCACGCCATCGGCGACCGGCGGTGGCGCCACGGCGCCGCGCTGGTCATTGCACTGGCGCTGCTGGGGGCCTGGCTTCTGGTGGAGACGGTGGCGCACGTGCGCGCTTCGGGCCGTGCCGAAGAGCGCGTCCGCCAGCTGTCGCACACGGCCGATTCGCTGCTCAACCAGAGCATGGGCAGCCCCATCCTCGGCGCGGTCACGCTGCTGGGTTTGAGCGAACCGGCTTTGAAGGAGGTCGCGACCGGCGAACTGGCGCCCGACGCCCCGCAGGTGCTCGCGCGTCTGGCCGTGGTGCGCGGGCGGTTTCTGATGAGCGGCGTGTACGTGCTCTCGCGCGATGGCACCGTGGTCGCCCATGAGACCCCGGGCGTGCCGTCCACGGGCATCAACCTGGCCTACCGCCCGTACTTTCAGCAGGCGATCCGCGGTGGCGTGAACGTGTATCCGGCGCTGGGCAGCAACACGCAGGAACGTGGCCTGTACTACGCCGCGCCGCTGTACGAGGGCGACTCGCCGGCCAGTGCCATCATCGGCGTGGTGATGGTGAAGGTGCCGTTCGACGCATTCGATGCGCAGATGGCGCGCGCCGGCTACCCGATGCTGCTCGTATCGCCCAAAGGCGTGGTGTTCTCGTCCACCCGGCTTGAATGGCGCTACGCCATGGCACCGCCCCTCACGCAGGCGCGCATCGACGCGGTGCGCGATCAGCGGCAGTTCGGCAAGCTCTTCGACAACGGCGTCGCGTCGGCGCTGCCGTTCACGCTCGACGCCCGCGATGTGTCGGTGAATGGCACCACCTACGCGCTCGACAAGCAGGCACTTGACTGGAAAGACCCCGACGGCCTGTGGCAGCTCGTCATGCTGGACGACGTGAGCGCGCTGCTGCCGCCGTCCCGCCGCTGGCTCATCGGCGCCGGCACGTTCGCGCTGCTGCTGTTCATGGGCGGGATGATGCTGGAGATGCTGCGCCACCGCGCGCGCATGGCCTCTGCGATCGAGCGGTTCCAGGTGCTGGGCGCCGCGCTGCAGTCCAGCCCCGTGGCGGTGGTCATCACCGATGCCGACGGGCGCATCGAATGGGTCAACAACGAATACGAGCGCAACAGCGGCCGCACCTTGCAGGAGGTGCGGGGCAAGAAGCCCTCGGTGATCGCCAGCGGGCAGACGCCGCCCGCCACGTACCAGCAGATGTGGGCGCGGCTGCTGTCGGGCCAGTCGTGGCGGGGCGAGTTCATCAACCAGCGCGTGGACGGCACCTTGTTCCATGAAGATGCCACGCTCTCGCCCGTGTTCGACCAGCGCGGCCACCGCATCGCTATCGTGGGGCTGCATGAAGACGTCACCGATCGCATCACCGCCCACCACGAATTGCAGCGGCGCGAGCGCCTGCTCAACGACCTGCTGGCCCAGCAGACCGCCATCTTCGACAACGCCCCGCCCATCCTGCTAGTGTGCGACGGTGCCTTCCGCCAGTTCAACCCGGCGTTCGCCGAACTCATGGGCGGCGCGGGCGCCGATCTGCTGGGCCACCCGCTGTCGCGCATGTTCGGCGGACCGCTGGGCCACGCAGCCTTCCTCGCCCGCACGGGCGCGCGGCTGGACGCGGGCGATGCCGTGCGCGAGGTCTGCACGCTGCACCGGCTGGACGGCTCCACGTTCGAAGCCCGAATCTCCGGCCGCAGCCTGCAGATGGACGGCTTCAGCGATTCGTGCCTGTGGGTCATCGAAGACGTGAGCGAAGCCCGCGCCGCCGAAGAGGCCATGCGCGAGATCAACGACCGCCTGGCGCTGGCGCAAGAGGCGGGCAAGGTCGGCGTGTTCGACCTGGACCTGGCCCGCGACCACCTGGTGTGGAGCGACAAGCTGGAGTCGCTGTATGGCGCGCCCCCGCAGCCTCAGGGGCGCCGCCTGCAGGACTGGCTGGACCGCGTGCACCCCGAAGACCGCGCCCGTGCCCAGGCGCGCATGGACGCCGCGCTGGCCGGCAGCGACGCGCACCTGCAAGACTCCTGGCGCGTGGTGCGCCACGACGGCGAGGTGCGCTGGTTCCTGTGCGCCGCACGCATCCTGCGTGACGAAGAAGGCCGGGCGCGGCGACTCATCGGCGTGCAGGTGGACGTGAACGACCAGAAGCTTCTGGAGGCGCAGGTGGCCGAGCAGCTGGTGTTCCAGCAGGCGCTGATCGACGCGATTCCCGTGCCCCTTTTCTACAAGGACGCCGACGGTCGCTACGTGGGCTTCAACCGCGCGTACGAGCGCGCCTTCGGCGTGCGCCGCGACGACCTCATCGGCCGCACGGTGCTGGACCTGCACTACCTCTCCGAAGCCGAGCGGTCGGCCTTCGACTCGGACACGCAGTTCGCCCTGGGCGGCGCGCAGTCGCTGCACAAGGAGGTGGATCTGCCCTATGCCGACGGTCAGATCCATCACACGCTGTTCTGGCTGCACGGCTTTCAGCGGCCCGACGGCACGCCGGGAGGGGCCATCGGCACGTTCGTGGACATCACCGACCGACAGCGCGCCGAGATCGAGTTGCGCCGTGCCAAGGAAATGGCGGAGGAAACCACCGCGCTCAAGTCGAATTTTTTGGCCAACATGAGCCATGAGATCCGCACGCCGATGAACGCCATCATCGGCATGTCGCACCTGGCGCTCAAATCGGGGCTCACGCCGCGCCAGAGCGACTACGTGGGCAAGATCCAGCAGGCCGGCCAGCACCTGCTGGGGGTGATCAACGACATTTTGGATTTCTCCAAGATCGAGGCCGGCAAGCTCATCGTCGAAAAACAGCCCTTCGTGCTCGACCGCATGCTGGAGGGCGTGGCCGACGTGGTGGGCTACAAGGCCGGCGTGAAGGGGCTGGAGCTGGTGCTGGACGCCGCCGCCGACGTGCCCACGCACCTCGTGGGCGATGCGCTGCGGCTGGGGCAGATCCTCATCAACTTCGCCAACAACGCCATCAAGTTCACCGAGCGCGGCGAGATCCACATCCTCGTGCGCCTGCTGGAGCGGGCCGGGCAGCGGGTGCTGCTGCGCTTCGAGGTGCGCGACACCGGCATCGGCATGGCGAGCGAGCAGATGGGCCGGCTGTTCCAGAGCTTCCAGCAGGCCGATGCCTCCACCACGCGGCGTTACGGCGGCACGGGGCTGGGGCTTGCCATCTGCAAGAACCTCGCCGAACTCATGGGCGGCGAGGTCGGGGCCGAGAGCGATCTGGGCAAGGGCTCGGCCTTCTGGGTCACGCTGCCGCTCGAATGCGCCGAAAGCGTTCCGGTCATGCCGCCGCCGCCCGGCATGCGCGGCAGCCGCGTGCTCGTGGTGGACGACAACCACACCGCCGCCACCGTGCTGTCCGACATGCTGCAGGCCATGGGCTTCGAGACCACCGAAGTGCAGTCCGGCCTGCAGGCGCTGGCCGCGCTGCGCCAGGGCATCGACGAACAGCACCCCTACGGCCTGCTGCTGATCGACTGGCACATGCCCGGCATGGACGGCATCGAGCTGGCCCGGCGCATCCGCGAGATCGGCATGGCGCGGGTGCCGCAGATGCTGATGGTCACCGCCTACGGGCGCGAAGAGGTCATGGTCGCGGCGCGCGAGCAGGGCATCGAGACCGTGCTCGTCAAGCCGGTCAGCGCCTCGCTGCTGTACGACACGCTCATGCAGCCGCTGGAGCACGGCTGGATGCCCACGCAGGCCCATCTGGCGCAGCCCGGCAGCGACCAGCCGCCGCTGTCGGTGCGTGGCGCCTCGGTGCTGCTGGTGGAAGACAACGAGCTGAATCAACTCGTGGCGCTGGAGCTGCTGCGCGACGCCGGCTTCGTGGTGGACGTGGCGGCGCACGGCCAGGCCGCGCTCGAATGCATCGAGCGCCAGGACTACGACGCGGTGCTCATGGACATGCAGATGCCGGTGATGGATGGCGAAACCGCCACGCGCCAGCTGCGCTCCGACCCGCGCCATTCCCACCTGCCGGTGATCGCCATGACGGCCAACGCCATGGAGCCCGATCGCCAGCGCTGCTTTGCCGCCGGCATGAACGACCACGTGCCCAAGCCCATCGAGCCGGCCGTGCTGTGGCGGGCGTTGGCCCGGTGGATCCGGCCGCGCCCCGGGCTGGGCGTGCGGATGGATGGGGCAGGGTCGGGGGCTGCGGCGCCAGAAGCGGGCGGCCAGCGCCCGATCGCTCCCGCCCCCGGTTTCGTCCTGGCCGGCAAGGGCACCGAGGCGGGGCAGGGCTCGGCTTTGACCGCAGCACCGCCGCTGCCCTATGGCGTGCCGGGGCTCGACACGGCCCTGGGCCTGCAGCGCGCGCTCGGCCGCCCGGCGCTGTATGCCGACATGCTGCGCCGCTTCGCCGACGGCCAGCGGCACGCGGCGCGCGACGTGTCCGGCGCGGTGCGGGCGCAGGACTGGGAACTGGCCGAGCGGCTGGCGCACACGCTGCGCTCGGTGGCGGCCAACATCGGCGCGCAGCCGCTGTCCGACGAAGCCCAGGCGCTCGAACAAGCCTTGCGCAGCGGCCAGCGCAGCGCAGCGCTGCAGCGCCTGTGCGACGGTGTGGACCGGCGCCTGGCCGAACTGCTGGCAGGGCTGGACGCCTGGGCCTCGGCGGGGCCGGAATCGAGCGCCATGACGGCCGAGCCGGCCGCGCTGCAGGACTTGCAGCCCGCGCTGCAGCGCCTTCGGATGTTGCTGCAAGCCGACGATCCGGCCGCGGTGGACCATCTGCAGCAAAATAGGCCGCTGTTGGAGCGTGCGTTGGGCGCGGCATTCGCCGCGCTGGAATCGGATACCCGGAGTTTCGAGTTTGAGCGGGCCCTGGAAACGCTGCATGCCGCGGTGGGACCGGCCCTCGACAGGCCAGCGCCTTTGCCAGGCGGGCCGGCATGACAGGACACCCCCATGGACATTCCCCACTTCTATGCCGACGAGTCCCTTTTTGTCGAAAAGCCCATCGCCACGGTGCTGGTGGTGGACGACACGCCGGACAACCTCACGCTCATGGGCACGCTGCTGCGCGACCATTACCACGTCAAGGTGGCCAACCAGGGCGAGAAGGCGCTGCGCATCGCCCAGTCGTCCCCGCCGCCCGACCTGATCCTGCTGGACATCATGATGCCGGGCATCGACGGCTACGAGGTCTGCCGCCAGCTCAAGGCGCATCCGCAGTCGCGCGACATTCCGGTCATCTTCCTCACGGCGCGCTCCACCTCGGACGATGAACGCACGGGCCTCGCGGCCGGTGCGGTGGACTACATCACCAAGCCGATCAGCCCGCCGATCCTGCTGGCGCGCGTGCACACGCATTTGGCGCTCAAGGCCACGGCCGACTTCCTGCGCGACAAGAGCGCTTATCTTGAGCGCGAGGTGGCCATGCGCACGCTGGAGGTGCAGGCCATCCAGGACGTGACCATCATGGCGATGACCTCGCTGGCCGAGACGCGCGACAACGAAACGGGCAACCACATCCGGCGCACGCAGCTGTACGTGAAGGCGCTGGCCGAGCACCTGCGCCAGCACCCGCGCTTCGAAAACACGCTGACCGAACGCATGATCGAGCTGCTGTACAAGTCGGCGCCCCTGCACGACATCGGCAAGATCGGCATTCCCGACAGCATTCTGCTCAAGCCCGGCAAGCTCACGGTGGAAGAGTTCGAGGTCATGAAGACGCACACCACGCTCGGGCGCAACGCCATCGAGGACGCCGAGCGCCGCCTGGGCATGCGCGTGGCTTTCTTGAGCGTGTCCAAGGAAATCGCCTACAGCCACCAGGAGAAGTGGGACGGCAGCGGCTACCCGGAAGGCCTGGCCGGCGATGCCATTCCGGTATCGGCCCGGCTCATGGCCGTGGCCGACGTGTACGACGCGCTCATCAGCAAGCGGGTCTACAAGCCCGAGTATTCGCACGACCAGGCCTGCTCCACCATCCTGCGGGGCCGCGGCACGCATTTCGATCCCGACATGGTGGACGCCTTCGTGGATTTGGCCGACGACTTCCGCGACATCGCGCTCAAGTACCCGGACCCGGAATAGGCGCGCGCACGCGGCACGTGCGCGCCAAGGAAAAAAGGGACTGCCGTTCCGGCCTGGGCCGCAACGGCAGTCCCTTTTCTTTTGTCGTGTGGCTGAGGCGGGTGGGCGCGGTCAGCGAGCGCCGGCTTCGCCATCCTCCACCGGGGTCGCCGGCACCACGTCGTCCAGGCCGTCCGTGGGCAGCGAGAGGTTGGCCGCCGCCTGGCGCACGGCCGCCTTGTCGCCTGCGCTGGCGAACTGGCTGTACTTGGCGAGGATGGGCACCAGCTGGCCGTAGATGCGCGGGGCGCCGGCCAGGCATTCGCGCTGCTCCAGGAAGTCGGCCTCGCCCGTGAAGTTGCCGACCAGGCCGCCGGCCTCGGTCACCAGCAGCGAGCCGGCCGCCACGTCCCAGATCGACAGGCCCGTTTCGAAGAACGCTTCGGTGAAGCCGGCAGCCACGTAGGCGAGGTCCAGCGCGGCGGCACCGGGGCGGCGCAGGCCGGCGGTGCGCTGCATCACGTCGGCCATGATGTTCAGGTAGTTCTTGAAGTTGTCGCCCGGGCGGAACGGAAAGCCGGTGGAGATCAGGCATTCCTTGAGCTGGGTGCGCTTGGAGACGCGGATGCGGCGCTCGTTCAGGTAGGCGCCGCGGCCCTTGGTGGCGGTGAACAGGTCGTTGCGGGTCGGGTCGTAGATCACGGCCTGCTCGACCTTGCCGCGCACGGCCAGGGCGATGCTCACGCAATAGACCGGAAAGCCGTGGATGAAGTTGGTGGTGCCGTCCAGCGGGTCGATGATCCAGACGAACTCCGAATCCTTCGCGCCGTATTCGCTGCCCGATTCCTCGGCCAGGATGCCGTGGCCGGGGTACGCCGTGAGCAGCGTCTCGATGATGATCTTCTCGCTCGCGTGATCCACTTCGGTCACGAAATCGTTGATCTGCTTTTGCGAGATCCGCACGGATTCCACGTCCAGGGCCGCGCGGTTGATGATGGCGCCGGCGGCGCGTGCGGCCTTGATGGCCACGTTGAGCATGGGGTGCAGATTGGTCGACATTGGATTGTGGCGTGGGCCGGGCGGCGCACAGGGGCAGCCCAGCGGTTCAGGAACGGGAATGGCGCCCCGGCGATACGGACGGCGACAATGAGCGCGCGATTTTACCCGTACTGCCTTTTTTACCGACCGCGCGCCCATGAAGACCCGTTTCATCCTCATCCACACCAGCCATGCCGGCAACGTCGGCGCCGCCGCCCGGGCCATGAAAACCATGGGGTTCGATGACCTGGTGCTCGTCGCGCCGCGCTGGGCCAACGTGCTGCGCCGTGAGGAAACCATCCAGCGCGCCAGCGGCGCCCTCGACGTGCTGGAGAACGCCCGCATCGTCGCCACGCTGGACGAGGCCCTGGACGGCATGAGCCACCTGTGCGCCACCGCCATGACCCCGCGCGACTTCGGCCCGCCCACACGCTCGCCGCGCGAGCATTTCGATTTGCTATTAAAAAAGGAGCATTGTCCCCTAGAGGAATATGCGCTGGAGGCCGATTCGGCTCCAACGCCCACGGTCGAGGCGGGCGTGGCTTTCCTGTTCGGCAGCGAGCGCTTCGGCATGGCCAACGACGACGTGTACCGCTGCCACGTGGCGCTCTCCATTCCCACCAACCCCACGTTCGGCTCGCTCAACCTGGGGGCGGCCATCCAGGTCGTCGCGTACGAATGGCGCCTGGCGCTGGGCGGGTTCGCCGCCGGGCCGTCGCATGAGGGCTCAGCCGCACCCACCGAGCGGGCCGACGCCGCGCAGGTGGCCGGCATGCTCGCGCACTGGGAACGCGCGCTGGTGGACATCGGCTTTCTCGACCCCGCCGCGCCCAAGAAGCTCATGCCGCGCCTGAACCAGTTGTTCAACCGCGCGCAACTCACCCCCGAGGAAATCCACATCCTGCGCGGTGTCGCCAAAGCCATGACCGGCGCCGCTCAGCCAAAGCGATAGACTCGCCGGCTCTTTTCCCCGCCCCCACGCCCACCCCCTCGCCACCCCATGTTTGACCGCCTGCGCTCCGACGTCCAGTGCATCCTCGACCGCGACCCCGCCGCGCGCAGCACCTGGGAAGTGGTCACCTGCTACCCCGGCCTGCATGCGATCTGGCTGCACCGCCCGGCGCACTGGTGCTGGCGTCACGGGCTGCCATGGCTGGGGCGCTTCATCTCGCACTTCGCGCGGTGGACGACCGGCATCGAGATCCACCCGGGCGCCAAGATCGGCGAGCGCGTCTTCTTCGACCATGCCATGGGCGTGGTGGTCGGCGAGACGGCCGAAATCGGCGACGGCTGCACCATCTACCAGGGCGTCACACTGGGCGGCACCTCGCTCTACAAGGGCGCCAAGCGCCACCCTACGCTGGGCAAGGACGTGGTCGTGAGCGCGGGCGCCAAGGTGCTGGGCGGCTTCGAGGTGGGCGACGGCGCCAAGATCGGCAGCAATGCCGTCGTCATCAAGCCCGTGCCGCCAGGCGCCACGGCGGTGGGCATTCCGGCCCGCATCATCCCCTCCAAGGCCGGCCAGAGCGCCGACGTGACCGAGCCGCAGGCCGCGCGCCCCTTCACCGCCTACGGCATCACCCAGGAAGACGATCCGCTCTCCCAGGCCATGCGCTGCCTGATCGACAACGCCTCGTCGCAAGAGCGCCAGATCGCGCTGCTGTGGCAGGCCATCGAGAAGCTCTCGGCCAACCCGCAGGCTCCTTCCAAGGACTGCGTGCCCTGCGACGCCGCACGCGAGCAGCAGTTTCAGGCCGACAAGCTCAACGAACTGGTGGGCAAGTAGCCTGCGCTGGCAGAGAGGGCCTTGCACCCGGTGCGGTGCTTCGCTCCTCGCCCTGGGAAATTTGATAAAAAGGCCGCCAGCGCAATCAGCACTAGGGCAGGTAGCTATAAAAGATATAGCGTCAGCGCCGCACGACCGATTTGGGCCGGAACGCCTTGCACACCGCGTCGTGCGTTTCCAGGTACGGCCCGCCGATCAGGTCGATGCAGTAAGGCACGGCGGCGAAGATGCCCGGCACGAGCTGGCCGCCGTCGTCGCCGCGCAGGCCCTCCAGCGTTTCCGCAATCGCCTTGGGCTGGCCGGGCAGGTTGACGATGAGCGTGCTGCCGCGCACCACCGCCACCTGGCGCGACAGGATCGCCGTGGGCACGAAGCGCAGGCCGATCTGGCGCATCTGCTCGCCGAAGCCCGGCATCTCCTTGTGGGCCACGGCCAGCGTGGCCTCGGGCGTCACGTCGCGCAGGGCGGGGCCCGTGCCGCCCGTGGTCAGCACCAGGCTGCAGCCGGCGGTGTCGGCCAGTTCGATCAGCGTGGCGCTGATGGTGGCCTGGTCGTCGGGAATCAGCCGGGCCTCGAAGGCGATGGGGTTGCGCAGCGCGCGGGTCAGCCAGTCCTGCAGGGCGGGCAGGCCCTTGTCTTCATAGACGCCGGTGCTGGCCCGGTCGCTGATGGAGACGATGCCGATGCGCACCGGGTCGCTCGGTCCGCCAGCGGCAGCATGAAGGGGCGCTGCGGCGGGGGCGTCAGGCATCGCGGCCGGTCTCTTCGTGGCGGGCGTGGATCGCGGCTTCCTCCAGCTGTTCGCGCACGAGCTGGAAGAGTTCGCGGTAGGCGCGGCCCTTGCGAGGCGCGAGGCCTTCTGAGACCTGCACGTTGGCGACCTTGCCCTCGGGCTGCGCGTCCTTGCGCGCCTGGCGGATCAGCGCGCGGATCTGCTGCGTGTCGGTGCGCGGAAAGCGCTCCAGCCAGTCGGGCAGCGCGTCGTCGTCGGCGATGAGCCGGTCGCGCCAGCGCTCGGCCGCATGCAGGGCGAGCTTTTCGGCGGCGGAGCCGTTGTGCTGCTCGTCGAGCGCGGCCTGCGCGGCGGCCACGACGGTGGGGTCGAGCTGGCGCATGATCTTGCCGACGTACTGCATCTGGCGGCGCTTGCCTTCGAAGTTGGTGATGCGCCGGGCCTCGGCCAGGGCATCGCGCAGCTTCTCGGGCAGTTGCACGCGTTCCATCAGGTCGGCGCGCAGGGTGAGCAGGTCTTCGCCCAGTTTCTGCAGTGCATCGCTTTCGCGCTTCAGGTCGGTCCTGCTCGCTTCGTGCGTGCCTTTGAGCTCGGCTTTCAGTTCGATGTCCAGCTCGCTGCCTTCGGCAACGAACTGGCCTCGCACGTAGTAGCCTTTTTTGGGTTTGCGTGACATGGTGGGGGGCAATGGGAGGGGCACTCGTGTGCCCAAACAGGCTTCGGCACGGAGGCGCCGAAGGCGGCAAGTATCATAGCCGCCGATATGAATACACCCAGCCCACGCGCCGCCGGCGCCGCCCCGAAGACACCCGACAGCGGTTTCAGCTACACCCGCCCGTTTTTCGAAGACCTCGTGGACCGAGCCCTGGCGCATGCCAGGAAGCTGGGCGCGACCGATGCCGGCGCCGAGGCCTCCGAGGGCTGCGGCCTGTCGGTCAGCGTGCGCAAGGGCGAGCTGGAGAACGTCGAGCGCAACCGCGACAAGTCGCTGGGCGTGACGGTGTACATCGGCCACCGGCGCGGCAACGCCAGCACGTCGGACTTTTCCGGCGCCGCCATCGAGCAGACCGTGCAGGCCGCCTACGACATCGCCCGCTTCACCGCGGAAGACCCGGTGGCCGGCCTGCCGGACGAAGCCGACATCGCGCCCGCCGATTCGCACCGCGAGCTGGAGCTGTTCCACCCCTGGGCCGTGACCAGCGAAGAGGCCGCGCGCATCGCCATGGAGTGCGAGGCCGCCGCGCTCAAGACCAGCCGCCGAATCACCAACAGCGAAGGCGCGGGCGTATCGGCCCAGCAGAGCCACTTCTTCAGCGCCCACACGCGCGGTTTTCGCGGCGGCTATGCCAGCTCGCGCCACAGCCTGTCGGTGGCGCCCATCGCCGCATTGCCGGGCCGCAATGCCGACATGCAGCGCGACGCCTGGTACAGCTCCATGCGCGACGCGGCCGATCTGGCCGCCCCCGCCACGGTGGGCCGCTACGCGGCCGAGCGCGCCCTGAGCCGCCTGGGCAGCCGCAAGATCCCCACCACGCAATGCCCCGTGCTGTTCGAGTCGCCCCTGGCGTCCGGCCTGCTGGGCGGCTTCGTGCAGGCCATCAGCGGCGGCGCGCTGTACCGCAAGAGCACCTTCCTGCTCGACTCGCTGGGCAAGCAGGTGCTGCCCAAGCACATCGACGTGATGGAAGACCCGTTCGTGCTGCGCGGCAAGGGCAGCTCGCCGTTCGACGACGAAGGCGTGCGCGTGTCCGCCCGCAAGGTGGTCGATGCCGGCCGCGTGGAGGGCTACTTCCTCTCCAGCTACTCGGCGCGCAAGCTGGGCATGAAGACCACCGGCAATTCGGGCGGCTCGCACAACCTCACGCTCACCTCGCGCCGCACCCGGCCGGGCGACGACCTGGACGCCATGCTGAAGAAGCTGGGCACGGGCCTCTTCGTCATCGAACTCATGGGGCAGGGCGTGAACTACGTGACGGGCGACTACTCGCGCGGTGCCAGCGGCTTCTGGGTAGAGAACGGCGAGATCGCCTTCCCCGTGCACGAAATCACCATCGCCGGCAACCTGAAGGACATGCTCAAGGGCATCGAAGCCGTGGGCGCCGATGCCTACAACTACGGTGCCAAGACGGTGGGCTCGATCCTCGTGAACCGCATGAAGGTGGCAGGCAGCTGAGGCGCCTGGCCGGCGCTGGAGCCTGTCGGTGCTGGCGACGCAGGCTTAGTACGCTGCGCCAGGTGGCGGTGTACCTGCCGCCGAAACCCCGCTGAATTGCGCGCGCAGCTTGCGCGCCGCGCCGACGAACATCAGCACATCCACCCCCACCGCCACGAAGGTGCAGCCCAGGTCCAGGTAGCGCTGCGCCAGCACCGGGTCGGAGGTGAGCGTGCCGGCGGCCTTGCCGCTGGCGATGATCTTCCGCATGGCGCCTTCGATGGCGGCCTGCACCTCGGGGTGGCCGGGGTTGCCGCGGTGGCCCATCGATGCCGCCAGGTCGGCGGGGCCGATGAAGACGCCGTGCATGCCGTCCACCGCGCAGATGGCGGGCAGGTTCTCAGAACGTGTTCACGATCTCCTGAGCAGCAGAGCGAGGAAAGCCAGATGTACGAACTGCAGGCTGGTATTGAGCAGCCGCTCGCAGTTCTTCCACAGCCGCCTGTTCTTCTCCAGCCAGGCAAAGCTGCGCTCGACGATCCAGCGCTTGGGCATGACTTTGAACGTGTGCAGTTCGCTGCGCTTGGCGATCTGCACTGTCACATGCCCGCCCAGGATTTCCTGCACACCTTGCGCGAAGGGCTGGCCAACATAGCCGCTATCGGCGAGCAGGCTTTGCACCCGGCTCAGCGTGGGTTTGCAGCGCGTGAGCGCCAGCAGTGCTCCCTTGCGATCCGTCACCTCGGCCGTCGTCACCGCCACCGCGTGCGGCAGCCCTTGCGTATCCACCGCGATGTGGCGCTCGATGCCCGAGACCTTCTTGCCTGCGTCATAGCCCTTCAAGGCCGCCGTGTCAGTGTTCTTCACACTCTGCGCGTCGATGATCAAGAACGCGCTTGAGGCGTTTCGCCCCAGTCTCCCACGGGCCGCGCCAACCTGATTTTTTCAAAGCCTGCTCAAGCAGGCTAACGCCCTGATCATCGGGCAGGCTCCACTTGGCGAAGTACGAATGCACGGTGCGCCACTTGGGAAGATCGCTGGGCAGTGCCCTCCATTGGCACCCTGTGCGCAGCAGATACAGCACCGCGCACCACACCTCGTACAAGTCAACGGTGCGTGGCTTGGTCTTCTTGCGCGCACTCTCCAGCATCGGCTTGATGATCTCGAATTGCTCGCGGCTCGTATCGCTGGGATATTTCTTGGTTCGCACCTCGTCATTGTCAGTGATCAGACAAAGATCGTGAACACGTTCTTACAAGTCGCGCTGCTTCGCCAAGTTGCTGCGCCGCCTGGGTATCAGGCACATACGAACCCGGCCCTACACACCCAGGACCAACGGCAAGGCCGAGCGGTTCATCCAGACGTTGCTGCGCGAGTGGGCTTATGCCTTCACTTACCCCAGCTCAGACCATCGCGCACGCCAGTTGCAGCCCTGGATGTACCACTACAACTTCCATCGGCCACACTCTGCCACTTCACATCGCCCTCCCATCACTCGCCTTGGCTTCGAGGGGAATAACGTGTTGAGAAACTACACCTAACCGTTCGACTGACCGTGTTTGTGCAACAAAGCCGAATCACGCGATGCATGACGGTCATGCCGGTAGAATCGCGTTTTTAACAGTCTCCTACTTTCTCATGTCCGCTTGGGTCCTGCCGGATCACATTGCCGATGTTTTGCCTTCTGAGGCTCGGCACATCGAAGAATTGCGTCGTGGTCTGATCGACAAGGCTCAAAGCTATGGCTATGAGCTAGTCATGCCTCCCTTGATGGAGCATCTTGAGTCTTTGCTGACAGGCGCAGGAGAAGCGCTTGATCTTCAAACCTTCAAGCTAGTTGATCAATTGTCTGGAAGATCGATGGGACTGCGTGCTGACATGACGCAGCAAGTTGCTCGAATTGATTCGCATCTTTTAAACCGAAAAGGCGTCACTCGTCTTTGTTATTGCGGCCCCGTTCTTCATACAAAACCAGATCGACCTCACGCGACGCGAGAGCCCCTCCAATTTGGCGCCGAGATTTATGGTCACGCAGGCATCGACGCCGACATAGAAGCGGCTTTGTTAGCTCTGCAATGCTTGGATGTTGTGGGAGTGCATGATACGAGTGTGGACTTGGCTGATGTGCGTATCGTACGTCGTCTTCTTTCCGAAATATCTCCTGATCTTCAGACCGTCCGTAAGGTGAACGCAGCGCTGGCTGCTAAGGACGCCAACGAACTTGCAAGGATTACAAAATCCTTCCCCGAGGCCTCACGCAAGGGGCTGCAAGCACTGCTGCAGCTATATGGTGACGAGTCTGTATTGGATGAAGCAGGAAAAGTCTTGAGCCATGTGCCGGGTGTTGATGAAATATTGTCCAATTTACGACTCATGGCATCACACTTGGCTGGAGCAAAAGTTACGTTTGATCTGGCGGATTTACGAGGGTATGCGTATTACAGCGGAGCTAGATTCACCATTTACGTGAAAGGTGCTAGCGACGCCGTGGTTCGTGGAGGACGGTACGACGAAGTCGGATCTGTTTTTGGGCGTAACCGTCCTGCTGCTGGCTTTAGTTTAGATATCAAGCAGGTAGTTGGTGTAGTTTCACCTCCAACTTTAAAAGCGGCTATCCGAGCTCCTTGGAGGCAGGACTTTGAAATTAATGCCGCTATTGCGGATTTGCGGGACCAAGGCGAAACAGTTATTTGTGTATTGCCCGGGCACGAGAGCGAAGTCGACGAATTTCGTTGTGATCGTGAATTGAAAAAGGTTGCAGGCCGTTGGGTTGTGCAAATCATCTGAAGCATTAGATACATTGAATCGGGTTTGAAATGAAAGCAACCAAAGGTCGTAACGTTGTCGTTGTGGGTACCCAATGGGGTGACGAAGGCAAGGGCAAGCTAGTTGATTGGCTCACTGAGAGTGCCCAAGGAGTTGTCCGTTTTCAAGGTGGACACAATGCCGGCCATACCTTAGTTATTAATGGTGTAAAAACAGCATTGCATCTTATTCCTAGTGGAATAATGCGACCCGGAGTTAAGTGCTATATTGGCAATGGGGTTGTTTTATCTGTAGCCAAACTTTTTGAAGAAATTGAAGGTTTGGAAAAGGCAGGTGTAGAAGTTAGATCACGATTACGGGTGAGTGAGGCATGCCCGCTTATTCTCCCTTTTCATGTGGCGCTTGACGTTGCTCGGGAAGCGGCTCGGCAAGATAAAGGCGCTGAAAAAATAGGAACAACAGGGCGTGGCATTGGCCCGGCGTATGAGGATAAAATCGCTCGGCGAGCGCTTCGCGTGCAGGATTTGAAATATCCCGAGAGGTTTGCTGAAAAGCTGCGCGAGTTGTTGTATTTACATAATCATGTGCTGAAAACCTTTTTGGGCTCTGGAAATTTTGTTTTTGGTGACCCGCTGGCTTCATATTTGATTGATGGAGAGGTGCAATTTAACAAGGTGTATGAGGAAGCCATGCTCCACGCTAAATTACTTCTTCCAATGATTGCAGATGTGTCTAGCGAATTAAATTCGGCACATGGCCAGGGCTTGAACTTGCTTTTTGAAGGAGCGCAGGGCACTCTTCTAGACGTTGACCATGGGACATATCCTTATGTCACGTCAAGTAATTGTGTCGCTGGTAATGCTGCTGCTGGATCTGGAGTGGGTCCGGGATTACTTCATTATATTTTGGGAATTACAAAGGCTTACTGCACACGCGTCGGTGGCGGGCCTTTTCCAACTGAGTTAGATTGGGAGGTTCCTAATACGCCCGGTTATCATATGAGCACGGTAGGGGCTGAGAAAGGTGTTACAACTGGGCGTAGCAGGCGCTGTGGTTGGTTTGATGCCGCTTTGCTTAAGCGTAGCGCTCAGGTGAACGGACTTTCAGGATTGTGCATTACAAAGCTTGATGTGTTGGATGGTCTTCCAGAATTGAAACTTTGTATTGAATATGAACTTGATGGAAAGCGGGTTGACATTCTTCCAATGGGTGCTGAGGAAATATCTCGATGTGTTCCTATTTACGAATTAATTCCAGGATGGTCCGGTAGCACAGTTGGAGTAACTGAATATGGAGAATTGCCAACTAACGCAAGAAGATATTTGGAGAGAATTGAAGAGGTGACTGGGGTACCTATAGCTATGGTTTCAACTAGTCCTGATCGCGATCATACGATAACCATCCATCATCCTTATGCAATAGATGTTTAACGTCTTTTAGTGTGAGTTTTGTTTGGCATCAGGAGCGCTCCATGTTGACGGAAGATGGTAAGCATTTATATGTGAGTTATGATGAATATCATAATCTGATTGAGAAATTAGCGTTAAAGATACATCAATCGGGGTGGGATTTTGACACCATTCTTTGCTTGGCTCGCGGAGGGCTGCGCCCCGGGGATATTTTGAGTCGTATCTTTGGAAAGCCGCTGGCGATCATGTCTACGAGTTCTTATCGCGCGGAAGCGGGGACGGTGCAAGGCCACCTAGATATAGCTCGATTTATTACAACACCAAAGGGCGAAATTGCTGGAAAAGTGCTGTTGGTTGATGATTTGGCCGACTCTGGGCACACTTTAAGTGCTGTAGTTTCGCTGTTGAAAGGTCAATACGCACCCATCACGGAATTACGCACTGCAGTGATTTGGATCAAGGCTATTTCTACTTTTACTTCTGATTATTCAGTTGAATTTCTTGCAACAAATCCATGGATTCATCAGCCTTTCGAAGGGTATGATAATTTAAGCGCTGGAAATTTGATGGATAAATGGATGGTATGATTTTATTAAATAAATCATGAAGCTGCGCATTTTTTATGAGGACGCCCTTTTTGTAATGTTTTAATTTACCTCGACTGCTTTGAGCCTGTCCGGATTTTTGGGAACCTCTCAAAACCCAGCCGGTCGCTTGTTGACCAAGACCAGCTAACCCATTCCCCGTAGCGCCCTGAAGTTCGACCTGTTCGCGCAGGCTTCGCGCCAGCACAAGAGAGATGAGGTGGGCGATCCGCTGCAAGCGATCGCGCGGCACATCGACTTCGGCGAACTGGCCCGGCTGGTGG
>NZ_BQXQ01000047.1 GCF_030159055.1 Acidovorax sp. SUPP3334 | reverse complement strand
CCGGGCCTGCAAGGCCCATCATGCACAAGGCGCAGACCGCCGCAGGCCCTCATCACGCATTCAAACGGCTGCTGGCGCCCACTCGTCCCTATTGGGATTCGTCAAACATGGGTTGTGAGAGGCTCCCGTTTAGCCCATCGCCAGGAAAAAATTATTCAATTTTCAAAATTTCACCAACCCCAATTTTCTTACCTTCCCACAAGCTAAATTGCGCCCCTACTTTTACATGTAAAAGCACCTCATCCTGAGAAAGGAAAATTATGGGAACAGGTTCTGCAATTTCTCCCGGAGAGATGGATTGACCATACTCAGACATTAGTAAACGACAGTCGTAGCCATGCTTAGAAAGGGCTGGAATATTCTCAAAAAAGACCGGGCATCCAAAATTCATGGCCGGTATTGCCTGAGAACGTCCTCCGTCAAAATTACTAAAAAGGTTTATTTTTGCAAAAATACGCTTCATGGCAATGGAGAGTAGCTAAGAATATTCGGGATTAGGCCGGGCAAATTTCCATTTGGAATTACGAAAGCTGGAATTCCGCGATCAACGGTAGCAGATATTCCGGGCTGATTAAGAACGCTTTGCGGCACCTTACTTTGGACAATAGTATAAGCAGGATCTCCAAAACCCCTAACTGCTTGTCGCGCATAGCTTGAAGCAGCTTGCGCACTGGTTGTAAAGTATTTACCCTCGAAGCCAGATAAATTCGTGAAAATGCCATTCTTCTGAATGCTGTTTAGTTCGGCAGGTACAACCGCTCTAAATACATCTATTAACTTTTTTGAATTATTTGCAGCGCAAACTCCAGCCGATTCAAGGCTTTCTGAGACAGCCCTTGCCACAGGAGTCATCCGTGAGATAGAAGTCGGAATCTGCGCCACCAATGGGCTCATTGGAGATACCACCGCACCATTGACACCCGATGCCCCAGCAATGAATTCAGTAATAGCTGGGCCGTATCGGTAGTAGGCACCTTGTACCCAAGCCGCTGCTCTATTGGCAATCAGGACCGCATTCAATCCTTGCGGGTCTATCGCATTAAGCGGGTTCCCGGCCACATACCCAAAGCGATTCCATCCCCCATCCAACCCAATCGGGTCGGCCTGGATGTACCTCCCCGACGTCTGGTCGTAGTACCGATTCAGGTTGTAGTTGAGCTGGGTCTCTTCATCGAACACCTGCCCCGGATACCGCAGATCGAATCGGATGGGTTCGGCATAGTTGGCGCTCCCCTGCCCGCTTTGTGAGTAATTGGTCGCCCCGGTCGTTGGATTGGCCTCCCCGAACCCCGTGATCAGCCATTGCCACGCCACCTGGCCCTGCGTGTTGGTGAGGCGCCGGGGCGTGTTCAGATGGTCCGCATCGATGGCGTACAGCCTGCCGTTGATCTGCGCGGCCACCGGCATCGGCCCTGCTGCCGTGGGCAGGTAGATGACCTCGGTGCTGTCCATCTCGCCGGTTGCTGCGGCGCTGTTGCCGCTCCTGCGGCTGCCGTACTGGCCCAGCACGGTGCTGCCGATGCCGTCTTCGGCATACACGGTCTGCTGGGTGACGGCCGGGTTGTTCGACCCGGACAGCCTCGCATCGCTCTTGAACACCCGCTGGCCCAGGGCGTTGTACGTGTAGCTCACCGCCAGCGCGCTGGCCGGGTCGGCGCTGGGGCCGGCCTTGGCGATGCGCCCGTCCACGCCGTAGTGCAGGTAGCTGTCGCCCTTTCTCGTGATCGAGCCCGTGGCGTCGTGGTGGTAGGTGATGCTGGTCGTCTGTGCACTTGCGCCCGCTGGCGTGAAGGTCTGCGTGTACCCGCCCAGGCGGTTGCTGTCGCTGGCGATCTGGTAGTCGCGCTGCAGCGTGGCTGTGCCCCCTGCCGTGCTGCTGCTGTAGTAGCTCTGGCTGCGGTTGCCGTTGGCATCCCACGCGTAGCCGCTGGCGTTGGCACCGATGGTGTCGCTCAATGCCGCTGCGCTGGGCAGCGTGAGGGTGCCTGGCGCGCTGTGCGCGCTGGCGGTGAGCCGGCCCACCGTGTCGTAGCTGTACGCGCTGGTGAGCGGCACTTGCTGCGCCACCGTGGTGCTGCCTGCCGCGGGCAGCATGTGCTGCTGGGTGATCTGCGCGATGCGCCCGGCGCTGTCCCAGGTCAGTTGCAGCAGGGCACTGGCGGCCAGCTGGCCCGCGCTGGTGTAGCTGCGCTGCTCGGCCAGCGGTGCGGGGTTGCCGGGGGTTTGCGCAAAGCCCGGCCATTGCCAGCCGCTGGCCTGGCCCAGCGGGCTCCAGGTGATGCCGCTCACCAGGGGCTGGCCGTTGATGGTTCGCGCTCCCCGGTTGTCGCTCCAGCCCGTCAGGCGCTGGCCGCGTTTTCTACGTCCAAACCTACCGTACAACAATAAAATCGCCGGCATATAGCTACAAAATTAATAGCAATTCAGTTTTTCATGATTTTGGCTTCAAATGCCGCGAGCATGGCTTCGATCTGCTGGCCTTCCGTAGCACTTGGCTCAATGCCGCCGCCATCCGCGACGCCCTTGAGCAAGTAGTACTCGGTCTCCGAACGAATCAGGCCGCGCTTGAGAATCTGAAGATACTTCTTTGAATAGCGGCGCCTGACCTCACTCAAGGTAAAGGTGCCAGCGGCTGCGAATCTTGCATCGGCAGCAGCAATCGCATCAGGTGTCCAGTTTGATGTGTCTTCAACCGTATCGTTGATTGCCATCTGCAAACCGCGCTGGGCATCTTTCATTGATCGACGCTCTATTATTTCAGCCATATACAGTGGATGAATCTCAGCTGGCATATTAGGACGTGCGTTATACCAGTCGAAAAAATTACCCAAAAATGCCTTGAGTTTTTGGTAGTCCTCATCAGAAATTTTTTCGGTACTCATATTATTGGCAAGTACATCTGCCCGTAGGTATTGGTGTACCGAATTCACTAGTAGCGTCCGCGCAATCAAACTCCAAATACAATATAAAATTCTCCTCCGCGAGAAAAGTAAAATATTACTAATTTTTCGGCGGCATCCAAGGTTGCCTCAACATATTCACTCTCGCTTGAGTAAGCCTTTCTTTCAAAATTCCATCCATCGTAAGTAGGCTTGAATCTATCGCCGATTTTCTCCCAAACCTCGCCAACTTTAGCCGCTGTGCGATATGTGCGCAAGATCGTAATAGCGTGCATTGCAGCGTGGAGGGGTAGTGCCACTTCATCAACCCCTTCGCTCCCAAGAGAAGTTCCTTCTTGCTCAAAAATCGAAGCCAAGCTATCTTGAATTTTTACCGAATCATTCATTGACAAAATCAATCACAAAAGTCAATGGAAAACCTCAGCCAATAAAAAATCCAGTTACTCGCCTCTTTTTTGCACACTTTCATACAATCGAAAACGCTCATCTTCAATATCAAGACGATCAAATTCTCTAGCAAAATTTTCCATATCCACCTCAACTCTCTGGTTATGCTTCCAAAGTGCAGTGGCCAAAATTTCCTGCATAAAAGCCAACATGCCAATCAGCTTTTCACATCGAGAGTAGGGAACACCCACCATTTCGCCTCTAATCCTGCAGTATAGAAGATAAAATTTGCTCTGATTTTCACTCGAGAAAAATGATTTATAAATTTCCTGCTCACTTTGATCAAAATTAATAGATTTCTCGCGAGCTGCGCTAAACCTAAATTCATCCTCCACCCAATCAACTATCAAACCTCCTTTTGAAATATGAGATAGATAAATTGATCGAAACAATTCGTTAAACATGGGTGTTACTTCCTATTAGGCTGAAGATGCCAAACTTCTTTAGTTGACGGGTTATAAATCATTTCAAAGGCCTCGTTTACATAACGATTAAAACCCGCCATACGATCGGGCGTGACCGTCTTTGATGTGAGAAATATTTCTTCAGCCTGTAAAAATGGCGCCCCACGACCAGTAGACCAAAGTTTGTTGTAGTAATAATCAGAAAATTTAAAGGCTGACCCTTCCGCTTGATAAAAACCATTTGTCAAAGTAATTGCGCGACTTGCTGTCTGAGCAGAACACAGCCCTCCTGACTCCACTCCTTCAATTACCGCTCTGGCTACCGGAGTCATCCGAGAGACAGAAGTCGGAATCTGCGCCACCAATGGACTCATCGGGGACACCACCGCGCCATTGACACCCGAAGCCCCAGCAATGAATTCTGTAATGGCTGGGCCATACCGGTAATAGGCACCTTGTACCCAAGCCGCTGCTCTATTGGCAATCAGGACCGCATTCAATCCTTGCGGGTCTATCGCATTAAGCGGGTCCCCGGCCACATACCCAAAGCGATTCCATCCCCCATCCAGCCCAATCGGGTCGGCCTGGATGTACCGCCCCGACGCCTGGTCGTAGTACCGATTCAGGTTGTACGCCAGTTGGGTTTCCTCATCCCAGACCTGCCCGGGATACCGCAGATCGAATCGGATGGGCTCGCTGTAATTGCTGCTCCTGCGATTGCCGTACTGGCCCAGCACGGTGCTGCCGATGCCGTCTTCCGCATACACGGTCTGCTGCGTGATGGCCGGGTTGTTCGACCCGGACAGCCTCGCATCGCTCTTGAACACCCGCTGGCCCAGGGCGTTGTACGTGTAGCTCACCGCCAGCGCGTTGGCCGGGTCGGCGCTGGGGCCGGCCTTGGCGATGCGCCCGTCCACGCCGTAGTGCAGGTAGCTGTCGCCCTTTCTCGTGATCGAGCCCGTGGCGTCGTGGTTGTAGGCTTGCTCCCGCAAGCGTCGTCAGGTCAAGACACTGCAGGCCCTCTGGGTCCACGAACGAAAGCGGATCACCGCCCACATAGGCAAACCGATGAGGGCTGGGGGAGTATTAATCAGGCTTAATTCTGACGCCATCAATAGTTACATAGCTATCCACATACCCAACTATCTCACCAGGAACATAAATAGTTATTCCGTCATTATTTGGAGCAATAGTAAAATTCAAGTTATTCGTATTTTCTTCAAAAATTGCATGGATTTGTATTTTTTGATTTGGAATTATCGAATACATCTCCGCAATGGGCTCTAAAAAAATTACCATAGGGCTATCGCTTTCATTTTGAAGCAAAATGCTAGTAGTAATATTCGCCATGATTTATTTCCATAACTGAAGAATTTGTTCCATATAAGCGGCACGCTCAGGCGCTACAGCGCCACCTCTTCCGTTCGCTGCTGCAGCTCTATAAAAATCTCGAATAGTTTCTATTTCGGCTCTAGTCATACTGGATTGAATACCTTGCATTTTCATTGCATCAAGACTAGATCTCGCCGCCTGAATGCCAGGAATGTCCCTCCCCCAATTTAAGATTGCCTTTAATTCGGGAGCTGCTCTCATTGCAAACATATCCGCTTTCAACGCTTCTCTAGAGGCAGGGACACACATTGCTCCTTGTTCAACAATGGCGGGAGCTTTTGACCAAGCAGCTAAATATCGGCCTGCTCCCCCAACCATTGAAGCACCGACAGGCCATCCTTCAAGAACGCGCATTGCCGCACTCCAAGGTGTCTCAGATTGGAAGCCTGCGACCGAGGCATCCCACCAGCTTTCCCAAGTCATCAGGCCGAGAGGATCGGTGCTATTCAGAGGATTCCCCCCCACATAGGCAAAGCGATTCCATCCCCCATCCAGCCCAATCGGATCGGCCTGGATGTACCTCCCCGACACTTGGTCGTAGTACCGATTCAGGTTGTACGCCAGTTGGGTTTCCTCATCCCAGACCTGCCCGGGATACCGCAGGTCGAATCGGATGGGTTCCGCATAGGCTGCGCTCCCCTGCCCGCTTTGCGTGTAGCCGGTCGCCCCGGTCGTCGGATTCGCCTCCCCGAACCCCGTGATCAGCCACTGCCACGCCACCTGGCCCTGCGTGTTCGTCAGGCGCCGGGGCGTGTTCAGGTGGTCCGCATCGATGGCGTACAGCCTGCCATTGATCTGCGCGGCGATGGGCATCGGCCCGGTTGCCGTGGGCAGGTAGATGACCTCGGTGCTGTCCATCTCGCCCGCCGGTGCCGCGCTGTCGCTGCTCCGTCTGCTGCCGTACTGGCCCAGCACGGTGCTGCCGATGCCGTCCTCCGCATACACGGTCTGCTGCGTGATGGCCGGGTTGTTCGACCCGGACAGCCTCGCATCGCTCTTGAACACCCGCTGGCCCAGGGCGTTGTACGTGTAGCTCACGCCAAGGGATTGGCCGGGTCGGCGGTCAGGCCTGCTTCAGCGATTCAAATATCACTGGCGTAATGCAGCTAATCAATTTTAAGATATCAATTTATTGCCACCCATTTCTGCATTAGCATGAATTGGGCATAAAACTTTTCCCGTAGGATCAGAGGCCCACCCGGCAGCGCGAGCCAAGCCGGACATCTTGACAGACCACTTTTCCACAGGGTCGGTTGCTGGCTCATCCAAGCTTTTCTGGAATATATTCAGACAGCCATCCACTTGACAAGATATTATTAATTCGGCAAATGCCAAACTTTCAATTGGATCGTTTAATTCATTCATGGCCTAAATGCTCCATTGATGATTTCTCGAAGTTGCTGCCTAGCCGCCGGTGTGAGCGCATCAAATCTATCCAATCTATCAATAGCGCCGAGACCCACATCTCTAATATGAGCTGCCTGCGCAGCAGTACCAGCATTACGTATTTTCCCGGCAAAAGATTCTGCGACCGCTCGAAGTTGAGCGCCAGCTTCGAGCGGAAACGCAGAGCCTCCTGATCTCACAATTTGTTCGATTTCTCGAATTACGGCTGGATCAATCTTTGCAGCTGATCTAGGCAATACTCCCCTAATACTTCCAGGGCCAATGCAGATGTTGGGGCCACCACCAGTGGAAATACATCCCCCATCATCCACACGGGGCTGCTGAAACATCGGCGAGCAACTTGACCCGTTGTCCACCAATGGAGAATCTCCAAACCCTGCACCCGGCATGAAACTCGCCAATCCAGAAGGGTCAATTAGGTTCGTCGGCGATCCATCTACGTAGAGGTAGCGATTCCATCCCCCATCCAGCCCAATCGGGTCCGCCTGGATGTACCGCCCCGACGCCTGGTCGTAGTACCGGTTCAGGTTGTACGCCAGTTGGGTTTCCTCATCCCACACCTGCCCCGGATACCGCAGATCGAATCGGATGGGTTCGGCATAGTTGGCGCTCCCCTGCCCGCTTTGTGAGTAGCCGGTCGCCCCGGTCGTCGGATTCGCCTCCCCGAACCCCGTGATCAGCCACTGCCACGCCACCTGGCCCTGCGTGTTCGTCAGCCTTCTGGGCGTGTTCAGGTGGTCCGCATCGATGGCGTATAGCCTGCCGTTGATCTGCGCCGCCACCGGCATCGGCCCGCTGGCCGTGGGCAGGTAGATGACCTCCGTGCTGTCCATCTCGCCGGCCGGCGCCGCGCTGTCGCTGCTCCGTCTGCTGCCGTACTGGCCCAGCACGGTGCTGCCGATGCCGTCCTCCGCATAGACCGTCTGCTGCGTAACGGCCGGGTTGTTCGCCCCGGACAGCCTCGCATCGCTCTTGAACACCCGCTGGCCCAGGGCGTTGTACGTGTAGCTCACCGCCAGCGCGTTGGCCAGGTCGGCGCTGGGGCCGGCCTTGGCGATGCGGCCGTTCACGCATTTCGCTACTTTCCTCTAATTAATTTAGTAATAGCGCCACACAAAAAATAAGATAGGCCAACGAGCAAACCACCAAAAACAACAACCATAAATCCATAGAGTAGGGAAGCCTTCTCATAACCTTCCCACATCGAGAAAATTAACAAAAACAAAACCTCCAAACCTGTAAACATTTGAAATTCTCGTGGTTTTTCATTTATTCTCCCTAAAACCCATAGTTTATGCATCCACTGCATCATTGAGGGAAAAATAATATTCCAAAGAAGTTTTGAAAAAAATCCCACGAGTAGAAAAGCTTCAAAATTATCTATATTCATGGAATTATTTGCCTCTGACCAAATATTCCTCGCCAAAAGTTGGCAATACCAACAGGCCAACTGACTGTAGCCGTGCCAGTTACAGAGTTCGAAATTGGATAAACGGGCCAAGAAAGGCCTTTATCAAATGTAAATCTAGGCCCCCACACACCAGTTCTAATGTAATTCCAAGTATTAGGACCACCCTGCATTACCCATCTACCCGCAGCCAGATCAGGCACAACGCCGGCCTCTGCCCATGAAGTCACCGTAGTTGTAGTTGAACAAAACAATGGCGCAGCAGCAGACCCCGCCAGACCTATTGCCGAAGGACTAAATCCCACTACCGATGCAGGCATGGTGACCGTCCGGGTCCAAGCTCCGGCTCTTACAGCATCGTCCAAAGTCGTTTCTCGTCTGGCTCCAGCAAGAGTGGTCAAGTCTAGAAATTGCAAGCCATCCGGATCAATCAAAGAAATCGGGTTTCCAGCAACATACCCAAAGGGATTCCATCCCCCATCCAACCCAATCGGATCGGCCTGGATGTACCGCCCCGACGCCTGGTCGTAATAGCGATTCAGGTTGTAGTTGAGCTGAGTCTCTTCATCGAACACCTGCCCCGGATACCGCAGATCGAATTGGATAGCTTCCGCATAGGCTGCGCTCCCCTGCCCGCTTTGTGAGTAATTGGCCGCCCCGGTCGTCGGATTCGCCTCTCCGAACCCCGTGATCAGCCATTGCCACGCCACCTGGCCCTGCGTGTTCGTCAGCCTTCTCGGCGTGTTCAGGTGGTCCGCATCGATGGCGTACAGCCTGCCGTTGATCTGCGCGGCAATCGGCATCGGCCCTGCTGCCGTGGGCAGGTAGATGACCTCGGTGCTGTCCATCTCGCCCGCCGGTGCCGCGCTGTCGCTGCTCCGTCTGCTGCCGTACTGGCCCAGCACGGTGCTGCCGATTCCGTCTTCCGCATACACGGTCTGCTGCGTGATGGCCGGGTTGTTCGCCCCGGACAGCCTCGCATCGCTCTTGAACACCCGCTGGCCCAGGGCGTTGTACGTGTAGCTCACCGCCAGCGCGCTGGCCGGGTCGGCGCTGGGGCCGGCCTTGGCGATGCGCCCGTCCACGCCGTAGTGCAGGTAGCTGTCGCCCTTTCTCGTGATCGAGCCCGTGGCGTCGTGGTTGTAGGCAACTGCGCTGGTCTGTGCGCTGCCACCCGCTGGCGTGAAGGTCTGCGTGTACCCGCCCAGGCGGTTGCTGTCGCTGGCGATCTGGTAGTCGCGCTGCAGCGTGGCGGTGCCCCCTGCCGTGCTGCTGCTGTAGTAGCTCTGGCTGCGGTTGCCGTTGGCATCCCACGCGTAGCCGCTGGCGTTGGCACCGATGGTGTCGCTCAATGCCGCTGCGCTGGGCAGCGTGAGGGTGCCTGGCGCGCTGTGCGCGCTGGCGGTGAGCCGGCCCACCGTGTCGTAGCTGTACGCGCTGGTGAGCGCCACCTGCTGCGCCACCGTGGTGCTGCCTGCCGCAGGCAGCATGTGCTGCTGGGTGATCTGCGCGATGCGCCCGGCGCTGTCCCAGGTGAGCTGCAGCAGGGCACTGGCGGCCAGTTGGCCCGCGCTGGTGTAGCTGCGTTGCTCGGCCAGCGGTGCGGGGTTGCCGGGGGTCTGCGCAAAGCCCGGCCATTGCCAGCCGGTGGCCTGGCCCAGCGGGCTCCGATTGGATATCGCAACAGAAAATCACTTAACGATCTTCATTCAAAATAATATCTCTCTCATACTCAAAAATTGAATAAGCTTTTGCATCATGCTCAAGAAGGGCATCAGTAAATTCAGCACTTTGCCATGAGAAAGGAGAAATACCCATTGCCGAACTCTCGTGAATCCACAAACGCCAATTGGAGGGAACGACGGTGCTCACGATCTCAAAGCACTCAGCGCGGTGCTCAACAACGCTTGGCCATTCATTCTGATCTTGATAATTTACCCAAAACCTTCTACCACCCTTGCTGTCAATAAATATTGACAGTACATGGTAAGTCGCCCCTATGTTTAACCATGGAGATGAGGAAATAGCATTCCCCTCATGATCCAAAAGACAAACACACTTAACTTTCATCGTGAGCGGTCAAGGCCCATTGACCGTTATTTTTTTCAGCGTTTATTTGATAGCATGCTCCTTGCGATCTGCACAAAATAAAATTCGCCCTCCCAGAATATGTACCTTCTGAAAATTTAAAGGTCCTGAACATCGGAATCATCAATTTTGATGAAGAATTTCCGAATTTATTATCTATTTCAGCAATAGCAGCTTGATAAACAGGGGAAGATTCGATCATCTTTCTTCCTGCAAAAGAAGCCAAAACTACAACACAAGCCAAAACAATTAAAGTGATTCCAATTTTTTTGAGTAGCATTAAATACTCCATTTAACGGCAAGTACATTTTTCCAACGAACTGCCGCGTGTTACAGCTGTGATTTGAATGCCTCCTGCAGCCTCCGCCTTAAGCCCCCATTTTTTACCAAATGAGTAGTCGAACCAACTCAAACCACCATAAGGTTTATTTGTAACAACTCCAGTTCCAACATTGGCAGTTAAAACATCTAGATTTGAACCAGCACCGCTTACCGTAGTCTTTCCAAACAACTCCACAAAAGTCTGATCGTCATTGCATTCGACCAGCGCAGCTTGACCTAAAGGTAATCCTCCTTCTGGAGACCAAGTAACTCCGCCGCCAACTCCGTAACCAAACTGCATACTCAGAAAACCTCTTTGGACACTTGTGTCGTATCCGAAACTAAAGTTCATTCCAGCTCCCCAGAACCCACCAATGTCGACGGCCCAAAGGCCTTTTGGGTCATAAAAAGAAATCGGGTCCCCGGCCACATAACCAAAGCGATTCCATCCCCCATCCAGCCCAATCGGATCGGCCTGGATGTACCTCCCCGACGCCTGGTCGTAGTACCGATTCAGGTTGTAGTTGAGCTGGGTCTCTTCATCGAACACCTGCCCCGGATACCGCAGATCGAATCGGATGGGTTCGGCATAGTTGGCGCTCCCCTGCCCGCTTTGTGAGTAATTGGTCGCCCCGGTCGTCGGATTGGCTTCCCCGAACCCCGTGATCAGCCACTGCCACGCCACCTGGCCCTGCGTGTTGGTCAGCCTTCTCGGCGTGTTCAGGTGGTCCGCATCGATGGCGTACAGCCTGCCATTGATCTGCGCGGCGATGGGCATCGGCCCGGTTGCCGTGGGCAGGTAGATGACCTCGGTGCTGTCCATCTCGCCGGTTGCTGCGGCGCTGTTGCCGCTCCTGCGGCTGCCGTACTGGCCCAGCACGGTGCTGCCGATGCCGTCTTCGGCATACACGGTCTGCTGCGTAACGGCCGGGTTGTTCGACCCGGACAGCCTCGCATCGCTCTTGAACACCCGCTGGCCCAGGGCGTTGTAGGTGTAGCTCACCGCCAGCGCGCTGGCCGGGTCGGCACTGGGGCCGGCCTTGGCGATGCGCCCGTCCACGCCGTAGTGCAGGTAGCTGTCGCCCTTTCTCGTGATCGAGCCCGTGGCATCGTGGTTGTAGGCCACCGCGCTGGTCTGTGCGCTGCCACCCGCTGGCGTGAAGGTCTGCGTGTACCCGCCCAGGCGGTTGCTGTCGCTGGCGATCTGGTAGTCGCGCTGCAGCGTGGCGCTGCCCCCCGCCGTGCTGCTGCTGTAGTAGCTCTGGCTGCGGTTGCCGTTGGCATCCCACGCGTAGCCGCTGGCGTTGGCACCGATGGTGTCGCTCAATGCCGCTGCGCTGGGCAGCGTGAGGGTGTTTGGCGCGCTGTGCGCGCTGGCGGTGAGCCGGCCCACCGTGTCGTAGCTGTACGCGCTGGTGAGCGGCACCTGCTGCGCCACCGTGGTGCTGCCTGCCGCGGGCAGCATGTGCTGCTGGGTGATCTGCGCGATGCGCCCGGCGCTGTCCCAGGTGAGCTGCAGCAGCGCGCTCGTGGCCAGCTGGCCCGCGCTGGTGTAGCTGCGCTGCTCGGCCAGCGGTGCGGGGTTGCCGGGGGTCTGCGCAAAGCCCGGCCATTGCCAGCCGGTGGCCTGGCCCAGCGGGCTCCAGGTGATGCCGCTGACCAGCGGCTGGCCGTTCCATTGCAGCCCGGTGAGCTGGCCGGTGGCGTCGTACTGGTGCACCAGCTGGCGCCCGCTGGCGTAGGTGATGCGGGCGATCTGCCCCGCGCCTGCGCTGCCTGCGTTGCCCGTCCCGGCAGGAACGTACTGGTAGCCCACGGTGCTGCTGGCGCCGTTGGACAAGACCTGGGTGCGCTCGGTGATGCCGCACTGTGTGTGGTTGACACAGGCGCCTCGATTACCGCTCCAGCCCGTCAAACGCTGGGATCGGTTTCTACACCTAAACATGCCTCATGCCAATAAATTCCACGGCATATTGCTATTAAATCAATAGCAGATCAGTTTTTCATGATCTTGGCTTCAAATGCCGCGAGCATGGCTTCGATCTGCTGCCCCTCCGTAGCCCCTGGCTCAATGCCTCCACCATCCGCGATGCCTTTGAGCAAGTAGTATTCGGTTTCCGAGCGAATTAGGCCGCGCTTGATTATCTGTAAGTATTTCTTTGAATATCGGCGCCTGACTTCGCTCAACGTGAAAGTGCCAGCAGCAGCGAATCTTGCGTCGGCGGCGGCAATCGCCTCGGGTGTCCAATTTGCAGTCTCCTCGACAAAGTCGTTGAGCGCCATCTGTAGACCTTTCTTGGCATTAGCGAGAGAAGTTGCCTCTATTTTCTCCAAGAACTGCGACGGAGTTTCCTGCGGCGTAGTCGGATACTTTGGCGCATAAAACTTAAACTCCAGATCAAGAAAAACCTTGAGCAATCTATAGTCTTCGATAGATAAAGAATTGTTCCCCATAATCCTTTTTCCTTATTTACTGGCAAGTGCAATGACCTGAAGCCACCGGCCGCCCAAACTCAGCATTAGCTGCAGGAATGTACCTAAGTGGGCCACGCGGGTTCCAAGGGCTAATCCCATTAATCTTATTTCTCGAATCTCCGCCGCTACTCTGTGCTCCACCATTGATATCGATGAGTTGCTGCTCACGCCCTCGGATAGCGTCGTAATTTGTAGACGACCGATCCAACACGGGCGGCAAGAATCCTTCGGCATTGAGCAGGGATTGCCCATAACCTCGATTTCGCACGTTGCGCTCTGGAGTATCAATTCCTGAAGTGCGGCCTGAATAGCAATCGCCAGTCAGTGGGTTGTATCGCGTGTAAGTCTGATATGTCGTTTCGTCATCGTCTTTGAATGCCCGGCTCAGCCTGTCTGCCAAGTCGCGCTGCGCATCCACTGATGGATTCGGCACGCCAGGAATTAACAGGGGCGGCAAAGGAATCGCTTGCAGGCCCGTCGGATCAGTAAAGTTAAGCGGATTTCCACCGACATACCCATACCGATTCCATCCTCCATTGAGCCCGATGGGATCATTCTGGATGTACCGCCCTGAAGGCATGTCATAAGACCGGTGCAGGTTGTAGTTCAACCCTGTCTCTTCATCGAACACCTGCCCCGGATACCGCAGGTCGAATCGGATGGCTTCCGCATAGGCTGCGCTCCCCTGCCCGCTCTGCGTGTAGCCGGTCGCCCCGGTCGTCGGATTCGCCTCCCCGAACCCCGTGATCAGCCACTGCCACGCCACCTGGCCCTGCGTGTTCGTCAGCCTTCTCGGCGTGTTCAGGTGGTCCGCATCGATGGCGTACAGCCTGCCGTTGATCTGCGCCGCAATCGGCATCGGCCCTGCTGCCGTGGGCAGGTAGATGACCTCCGTGCTGTCCATCTCCCCAGCCGGCGCCGCGCTGTCGCTGCTCCGTCTGCTGCCGTACTGGCCCAGCACGGTGCTGCCGATTCCGTCTTCGGCATACACGGTCTGCTGGGTGATGGCCGGGTTGTTCGACCCGGACAGCCTCGCATCGCTCTTGAACACCCGCTGGCCCAGGGCGTTGTACGTGTAGCTCACCGCCAGCGCGTTGGCCGGGTCGGCACTGGGGCCGGCCTTGGCGATGCGCCCGTCCACGCCGTAGTGCAGGTAGCTGTCGCCCTTTCTCGTGATCGAGCCCGTGGCGTCGTGGTTGTAGGCCACCGCGCTGGTCTGTGCGCTGCCACCCGCTGGCGTGAAGGTCTGCGTGTACCCGCCCAGGCGGTTGCTGTCGCTGGCGATCTGGTAGTCGCGCTGCAGCGTGGCGGTGCCCCCCGCCGTGCTGCTGCTGTAGTAGCTCTGGCTGCGGTTGCCGTTGGCATCCCACGCGTAGCCGCTGGCGTTGGCTCCGATGGTGTCGCTCAATGCCGCTGCGCTGGGCAGCGTGAGGGTGCCTGGCGCGCTGTGCGCGCTGGCGGTGAGCCGGCCCACCGTGTCGTAGCTGTACGCGCTGGTGAGCGGCACCTGCTGCGCCACCGTGGTGCTGCCTGCCGCGGGCAGCATGTGCTGCTGGGTGATCTGCGCGATGCGCCCGGCGCTGTCCCAGGTCAGTTGCAGCAGGGCACTGGCGGCCAGCTGGCCCGCGCTGGTGTAGCTGCGCTGCTCGGCCAGCGGTGCGGGGTTGCCGGGGGTCTGCGCAAAGCCCGGCCATTGCCAGCCGGTGGCCTGGCCCAGCGGGCTCCAGGTGATGCCGCTCACCAGGGGCTGGCCGTTCCACTGCAGCCCGGTGAGCTGGCCGGTGGCGTCGTACTGGTGCACCAGCTGGCGCCCGCTGGCGTAGGTGATGCGGGCGATCTGCCCCGCGCCTGCGTTGCCCGTCCCGGCAGGAACGTACTGGTAGCCCACGGTGCTGCTGGTGCCATTGGACAAGACCTGGGTGCGCTCGGTGATGCGCCCCTGCGCGTCGCGCTGGTAGCGCGTGGTGACGCCCGCGTCCTGGATCTCGCTCAGATACCCCACGCTGGCGCTCGCGCTGCCGCTGGCGTTGTACTGCGCCCCGGGCAGGTCGTAGCGCAGCACGGTGGTGCGGCTCACCCCGCCCTGGCTGCTCACGATCTGCGTGGGCCGGCCCAGCGCGTCCCGCGTGATGGCGCTGGCACTCCCCAGTGCATCGGTGATGCTTTGCGGCAGGCCCAGGCTGTCGTAGCTGCTGGTGAGCGTGCCGCTGTCCGCGCTGGCTTCCTGCCTGGCATTGCCCAGCGCATCCCGCGCGTAGCTGGTGGCCACGCTCTTGAAGTCCGTGGCCTGGGTGACGGCGTCCTGCGCGTTGTAGACCAGTGCGGCGCTGGCGTTCTGCGCGTTGGTGATGGTTTTGACGCGCCTCAGGGCATCCAGCCCGAGCGTGGTGCTGCGGCTGGCGCCCCCAACGGTCTCGGTGCTGCGGATGAGGTCGCCGTTGGCGTCGTAGCCATATCCGGTGGTGCTGAGCGTGCCCGTGGCGGCCGAGCCGATGGTGACGCTCTCCACCCGGTTCAGGCTGTTGATGGTGCGCGCCACCGTCCAGGCGGCCTGGCCCTGGGCGTCGGTGATGCTTTCGTTGATCCGGTTACCCATGCCGTCCAGCGTGTAGCTGGCACTCGCGCCCCGGTTGTCGCTCCAGCCGGTCAGGCGCTGGGCCGCGTCATAGGTGTAGGTGATCTGGTAGCCCGCCGGTGTGCTGGCGGTGACGACCTGGCCCGTGGGCCGGTAGGTGAACACTGTGGCTTCGTCGCCGCGCTGCACGCGCGTCAGGCGACCGCGCAAGTCGTATTGGTAGGTGCTGACCAAACCTGTTGGTGCGGTGTGGGTGAGCACCCGGCCGGCCGCGTCGTGGGTGTACAGGCTGCTTTGGCCCAGCGCGTTGGTGGCCTGCGTGAGGTTGCCTGCGCTGTCGTAGGTGAAGCTGGACACCGCACCGTTGGGCTCCGTCTCGCTGGCGACCAGGCCGGTGGGGTGATACGTCCACGTCCAGGTCCGCGAGACGGCCGGGGTGACGCTGGTGTCCTTGATCGTCTGCGTGAGGGCGTTGCCCAGGCTGTCGTACGTGTAGCTTGTCTCGCGGCCCGCCTCCGTCACCTTGACCGGCAGGCGCCACTGGGGGTGCCACTCGGTGCTGGTCGTGCGCGCCTGCGCCGTGCCAGCGGCTTCTGTGGTGCTGATGGGTAGTTGGCGCGAGAAGTCCCACTGCTTCGTTTTAACTACCCCTCGAAAATCAGTCTCGGAGTCGATCAAACCCTGCGCGTTTTGAACCCGCTGGGCGGCGTCTGCTTTACCGCTGCCGTCGGGCAAGCTGGCTCCACTGACAACGAGTTTGCCCAAGTTGATGCTGTAGTTGAAAACGCGAGCCGTACCAAGGGGATCGATGACTTGAAACCCGTATTCGGGCACCGGCGGATATTGCACTTCGTAGCGATTCGCTCCACCGGCCAGTTCCGTCGTAACCGCACGGCCCACATTGTCATAGGCGAAGGTACCCCAACGCGCCCCCGATTCATCCAAGATACCTGTCAACGCTTTGGTGAAGCGCGCATCTTCGTAGAGAAATGTCCGATTCTTACCATCGGGATAGGCAACGGTGCTGAGGCGCCCCCCGCCGTCATAGGTGTATTGAATGACTTGTAGATCAGGCGTAGTAACCGACGTCAATAACCCGTTGCTGCCATACGCCAAAACCAACGATTGCCCAAAGTTATTGGAAACCGTAGCCAGCCGACCCTGCAGGTCGTAAACATAAGAGGTGACCCATCCATTGCGGGCCGTAGCGGACTGCAACTTGCCCGTGCTGTTGAATACCATCGTGACGCCGTCTTCATCACGCAGGTATGTCCACAGACCTTGGGGCGATTGGGTTAACGTACCGCTGCCGGTGGTGCTCCAAGATGCGGCGTTCTTCGGCTTGGAAAAGCTTTGTACATGCCCTTCCCCCGATGTGATTAATACACCATCAATCGACTTGGGAAGATATTCGAGCTTGACATCATGGTTATGACCCCAAGCTCCATCGAAGCTTCCGGACGGCCTTCCGCCGCGCGTGCTACGGTAGTATCTGTGAAAGGTCAATGCATTCGGTCCAGAGCCGGCCCAGTCCGTTTCAAAACGAACCTTCTCTGAAGTGCCGGGCTCTATGGGCGACCCAACACTCTCCCCAGCTACGCCAGGCACACACATTTGTGCCATAGGAATCACCGGAATACATGAAGTACTGGTGGGATCTTCTTGATAACCGAATTTGCAGACACAACCGCTGCCTACCACCGTGCTGTTGGCTGGGCAAGTTATTCCACTCTCGATGAATGAACCAAAATCTCCGCCGTAGGAAGTATAGTATTTCTCATCATTCCCCCAGCACGAATATGTCCAATAGCCTATTCCGAGATAACCGACAGGCGCGCCGTCATCCCTGGCTATCCATACATTTTTTGTGTTTATGCGATCACCACACATCGCCGGGCGTCTGTCGATATAAGCCTTATAAGCACCCACTCTTGTTTCACGAGATCCGCAAAGCCGATCATCGACATCGCCCGTACGGCAAAATGTTATTTCCGCCTGTATCGCTGCATCAGCAGGCGTAGATGCAAAGAGACTTACCGTCGCCGACGCAGTGATTATCAGCATCTTGACCGCGCTGAGACCCATGAAAAACCTAAACTGGCGGACCCAGAGATAAAAGACCGGTGACAGTTGATTTTTTATATCAAGAAAACTTTTCATAAATCTCTCCCTCCCTGCTGATAAATGCATCAAAAGCCTTACAGAAATACAAGTGATGTGGTCGTTCTCAGATCACCATCGATCTGTGCCTGACATTGAAAATCGATGCCTCAATCGCCGTTCAGCGATGTGATGGCGATGCAACGGCAATATTAACCGAAAATCAAATCAAATAAGCATCAAGGCCGCACCATCCGGCAACTCTGCGGCTGCTCCGCCTTCTCCGCCGCGATCTGCCGCACCACGCGGAACCCATACCCCGAGCCCTCCACGTCGAACCGCACGCCCGGCGCGCCCTGCCGGTCCATGACCCCCACGGCCAGGGCTTGCTGGAACTGGTGATCCGCCGCGCGCATGGCGCCGGCCTGGCCGTTCAATTGCACCTTCGCGGTTTCCATGGCGCGGGCGACGGCGGCGGTGTCGGTGGTGCCGGCGCGTTCGATGGACTGGGCCAGCGTTTCCACCATGAGCTGCATGCGCATGTGCACGTAGTCGTCCGTGGGCTTGGGAAAGCGCTGGCGGAAGGATTGGTAGAAGGCTGCGCTCTGCGCGCCCGGCACGTTGGGCAGCCAGTCGGCCACGGCCACCACCTTGCCCACGCCGGCGTCGCCGAGCGCGGCCGGTGCGCCCAGGGCGTTGCCGTAGAAGGTGTAGAACATGCCGTCGTAGCCCACTTCGCGCGCGGCCTTGACGAGCAGGGTGAGGTCGTTGCCCCAATTGCCGGTGATGACGGCCTGTGCCCCGCTGGCCTTGATCTTGACGGCGTAGGGAGCAAAGTCCTTCACCCGGCCGACGGCATGCAGTTCGTCGCCCACCACGGTGACGTCGGGGCGCTGGGCGGCCAGCTGCTTTTTGGCCTCGCGCAGCACGGCCTGACCGAAGCTGTAGTCCTGCCCGATGAGGTACACGCTCTTCAAGGCTTTGTCTTCGCGGATCACGTCCATCAGCGCAGCCATGCGCATGTCGGCGTGGGCGTCGAAACGAAAGTGCCAGAAGCTGCACTTTTCGTTGGTGAGGATGGGGTCCACCGCCGAGTAGTTGAGGAAGATCACGCGCTTGCCCGGCTCGCGTTCGTTGTGCTTGTTGATGGCTTCGATCAGGACGGCCGCGGTGGCCGAGGAGTTGCCCTGCAGGATGACGCGAGCGCCGTCGTCGATGGCAGCGCGCAGGGCGGACAGGGCCTCTTCGTTCTGGCCCTTGCTGTCGTAGCGCTCGATCACCAGGGGCCGGTCGCCACCGGCCTGGGCCGGCAGATGGACGCCGCCACGCGCGTTCACCCGTTCGATGGCCCACAGCACGTTGCGGAACACGGCCTCGCCCGTGTTGGCGAAGGGGCCGGACATGCTCTCGATCAGCGCGACCTTGATGGGGGCGGCGGCCGGGGCACTGGCCGCGCGCGATGGGTTGGCGGGGGCGGCCTGCGCCATGAGGGTGGCTGGCAGGACCGAGGTGGTGCTGGGCGCCGTTGCGGCGGGGGCCGTCGATGCCGTCGATGCCGCTGCAGCCGATGGCACCGCGCCGGCTTCAAGGAATGCCGCAGGAAGAAAAAGCGTGGCGGCGGCCACGGCAAGAGCGCGCGCCCGGTGGGCAACGCGAGGGGAGGATGGGGTCATGCGAGCGGTCCTGTGGGCCGCGCCGCCAGCAAGGCAGCCGCCCGGGATGGAAAGGCGCGCAGTGTATCGGAGCGGCCTGACAACTGACACGCGCGGCATCGGCGCGCTGCGCAATCCTCGCAGTCACCCAGTCATCGGGCAACCGTATCCACCCGCATGGCCTCGCGCCCGCGAGGCCCTTCGAGCGGCCCCAAGGGCCTGCCCGCCGCGCTGGACTGTGCGCGGAGAACGCAGCGCCTGCCGCCGCTCAGCGCACTGGCGCGGATGCGGGCGCGGTGGCGGGTGCCGCCTCGGGCTCGGCCGCTGGCGCCTCCACCCCGGCGCCCGCAGCTGGCGGCATCGGAAACCCCGTGACGGCCGGCGGGCGTGGGACGGGGACCGGAATGGTGACGGGCATGGGCAAAAGCTCATGCACCTCGCCGGATTCGCGGGCCTCTTTCTTGGCGGTTTCGTTCGCGATCGTGGGCGGCACGGTGGGCGATGGCTGGCCCACCTGCTCGCGCGCGGCGGGCACGAAGCGGTCGAACAACTGGAAGAAGCGGTCGTAGAAGCGCGGGTCGGTCACGGTTTCGCTGCCCACCTTCACGAGCGTGTCGTCGCTGGCCGAAAACGGCAGCGAGACCGAGCCCAGCGCGCCCACGCCGAGCGATGCCGAGTTGTTGATCTTCTTGATCACGTAGCGGTCCTGCAGGGCGCTGGCGAACGCGGCGGTGCGGGTCTTGTCGCCGCCCTCGGTGGCGCAGACGACGCGCATTTCGACTTCGTAGTGAATGTCGCTGGAGGGCTGGAAGTACTTGCGGCCAGCGACGACTTCGGCGCTGGCGGTGCTCACGAGATAGCCCTGGCTCAGCAAGGCGCGGCGGGCACCTTCGCACACGCGTGCCTGGGGGGCGTTGATGTGGCGCGTGTGCATGCTGGCGCTGTCGAAGTCGTCGGGGTCGAAGCGCGGGGCGCGATCCAGCCCTGGGACCGAATTGCCGGCGCAGCCGGCCAGGAGGGACACGAGCGCGGTGGACAACGCCAGCACGGCGAGGTGGCGGGGACGGTGCGAAGCGCGAAGGCGTGAACGTGATGACGGAGGACGAAAAGTTGGCATGGCGGTTCCCTGATCAGCGTGCATTGTGAAGGCTGCGAAAGACGCGTTCGGACAAAGGGGTGTAACCCCGCGAAACGGCGGCGGCAGCGACTGCGGATGGGATGCGGCAGCGCCGCGCGGGTTCCTGCGGCGCGACATCGTGAGCGGCGGCACCTTGTAAAAACGGCAGGAATCCCCAGGCCGGTCCGGTGCATGCGCAAGGCAGATTCGTGCGCTGCAACGCCCTTGAAATGCCGCATCCCACACACATTTGTGGACCATGCGGCGAACGACCCGGGAGCCGCGAAAACACTGTGTTTCAGGAGTTTTTTTAATGATTTTCGCCCCTGTGATCCGTCGCTCCGCTTTCAACGCCCCCCGCTCCGCGGACGTGGCCCTGCAGCGCTTCTTGAACCATACCCTGTCGGCCCCGGTGGCGGCCGGCTACACCGTCCAGCAGGACGAAAAAACCGTGACCCTGCAGATGGACCTGCCCGGCCTGAGCCGTGAACAACTGCAGCTGACCATCGAAGGCAATCAGGTCCGCCTGGCCAGCGTGGAAGGTGCGCCGCGCCAGGTGCAGCGTGCCTGGGAACTGCCAGCGGACATCGATGTGGCCGCCAGCTCGGCCAAGCTCGAAAACGGCGTGCTGACGCTGGTGCTGGGCAAGGTCGTGCCGGAAAGCCGCGCTACGCAACTGGCCATCGCGTAAGGACGCCCGGCCGGGCGGCGCAGCACGCAGCGCCCGGTCGCGTCGAAGAATCTGGCTGACCGAGAAATCCGCCGCTGGATTCACCGCGATGCTTCAACAGCGCCCCGAGCGCCCTGGCCGAAACGCCAGGGCGTTTTTTGTGCCCGATGCCCCCGTCGAAAGACCACCGCTTACTGCAGCGTGTCCAGCGGCCAGCGCGGCTTCACGTCGAAAGCGTAGTCGCGATTGGCCTGCTGGCTGCCGGCCTGCAGGCGCATGGCGGCGGCCATGGCGATCATGGCGCCGTTGTCGGTGCACAGGTGCAACTCGGGGTAATGCACCCGCACCTTGGCCCGTGCGCAGGCGGCGTCGAGCTGCTCGCGCAATGACCGATTGGCGCCCACGCCGCCCGCCACCACCACGCGGTGCAGCCCGCTTTGCTGCAGGGCCGTCATGGTCTTGCGGACCAGCACATCGACGATGGCGGCCTGCGTGCTCGCGGCCAGGTCGGCCTTGCGCGCGGGCAGGTCGTCGCCCAGCTTCTTGGCCTGGGTGAGCACGGCGGTCTTCAGGCCCGCGAACGAAAAATCGAGGTTGCCGCTGTGCAGCAGCGGGCGCGGCAGCTTGAAGGCGGCCGGGTCGCCCTGCTCCGCCAGCCGCGACAGCGCGGGGCCGCCGGGATAGCCCAGGCCCATCAGCTTGGCGGATTTATCGAAGGCTTCGCCTGCGGCGTCGTCGATGGTTTCGCCCAGCATTTCGTAGCGGCCCACGCCATCGACGCGCATCAGTTGCGTGTGCCCGCCGGAGACCAGCAGCGCGATAAAGGGAAACTCGGGAGGGTCGGCGCTGAGGAAGGGCGACAGCAGGTGCCCTTCGAGGTGGTGCACGCCCAGCACGGGCTTGTCGAGCGCGGCGCCCAGGGCGCACGCCACGCCGGCGCCCACCAGCAGCGCGCCGGCCAGGCCCGGGCCGCGCGTGTAGGCGACCACATCGACATCGGCCAGGCTTCGGCCCGATTCGGCCAGAACGGTTTCGGTGAGGGGCAGCACGCGGCGGATGTGGTCGCGGCTGGCCAGTTCGGGCACCACGCCGCCATAGGCCTGGTGCATGTCGATCTGGCTGTGCAGGGCATGGGCGACCAGGGTGGGCACGCCGTCGCCGGTGGGCGACTGCACCAGCGCCACGCCGGTTTCATCGCAGGAGGATTCGATTCCGAGGATCAGCAGACTCATGCGCCCGAGTGTAGAACCTGGGCGCCGGGCCCTCGGCGGCCAGGGGCAACGGCCCGGCGCCGCCCTGCCCCCTCACCTCGTGCCTGCTTACCAGCGGTCGGAGCGCATGCGCAGCTCCCAGTTGCTGCCGCGCAGGCTGTACACGCCCACGGCGCCGTAGCGCTGCTCGCCCTTTTCGTCCCAGGTCATGGTGCCGGTGACGGGGGCGTAGCCGTTGATGGCGCGCAGGGCCTTGGTCACTTCTTTCGGGTCGGCCGACTTCGCCTGCTTGATGGCGGACGCCAGCACGTAGGTCGCGTCGTAGCTGTAGTGGCCGCCATATGCGGGCGCCTTCTTGAAGGCCGCGTTGTAGCGGTCCAGGAACTGGCGGCCGGTGATGAACTCGCGCGGCTCCAGCACGGGCGAGGTGGCGTAGATGGCGGTCACCATGCCCGCAGCCTTGGCCATGTCGGTGGTCTTGATGGTGTCGCCGCCCAGTACGGACAGCTGGGTGTAGTTGATCTTCTGCAGCGCCTGCATCAGGGCCAGCACCTGGAAGTCGTTGAGCGTGGTGACGATCACGCCCACCTTGGCGGTCTGCAGGCGCCGGGCCACTTCGTCGAAGGCCGTGGTCTTGTCGTCGAACGACTGGCGCACGGTGACTTCCTTCTTTTCGGTGGCGAGCTGCTTGGCCGCGCCGTCCGCCAGGCCCTTGCCATAGGGCGTGCCGTCGTCCAGCACGGCGTAGCTGGCGGTGCTGAGCTGCGTGGCGGCGAACGAGCCCATGGCGCGGGCCTGCAGGTTGTCGTTGGCCACCAGTCGCAGGGTGGTCTGCAGGCCCAGTTCGGTGAAGCGCGGGTTGGTGGAGATGGCCAGCTGCGCGATGCCCTTTTCGCCATAGATGGGCGCGGCGGCGATGCTCACACCCGAGTTCAGATTGCCGATGACCGCCACCACGCCCGATTCGACCAGCTGCTGCGCGGCCTTCTTGCCGGAGTCGGCATCGGCGCGGTCGTCCTGCGCGACCACTTCCAGGGTGACGGCCTTGCCGTCCACCGTGAAGCCGGATTTGTTGAGCTCCTGCACCGCCAGCGTCACGCTGTTGAGCATGTCCTGCCCCAGCGCGCCCAGCGGTCCCGACAGCGGCTGCGCCACGCCGATCTTGATGGTGTCGGGCACCTTGCTGCAACCGGCCCCCAGGGCAGCGGCCAGCGCTGCCATCGCCAGCAGCGCCGCGCGCCTGCTTCGTTGTGTGCTCATATCTCCAGCTCCGTTCCATTCAGTTCAGTGGTTTAAATGTATCTGGATGTATATAAGACGGAAGAGTCTTACGCTATCGGGTAACCCCTGCTCCATAGCAAGTTACATCTATTAGCAATTTCCATCACAGCCTGAAAGCGCCGCTAATGCACCCGCGCAGTGCATTCCGGCGCAGAAGTGCAGCGCCCAAGGGTCGGCACCGCGACGACGCACCAGGATGGGCGCATTTATTGCTTAAGATTGGGGCATGACCGACTCCCTGCGCATCGTGGTGGTGGCCCCCGATCTGGCGGTAGGCGCCGAAGACGACGAGCACGCCCAGCTGCAAGCCGAGCGCTCGCGGGCGCTGCGCATCGGCCTGCTGGAAAACAACTTCAATCTGGTGGCCACCCTGCCGGCCGACGTGTTTTTGAGCGAGCGGCTCGCGCAGTTGCAGCCCGACCTGGTGATCGTGGACGCCGAGAGCGACGCCCGCGACGCGCTGGAGCACGTGGTGATGGCCACCCGCGATGCGCCCCGCGCCATCGTGATGTTCACCAACGACGACGACCCCTCCCACGTGCGCCAGGCGGTGGCCGCGGGCGTGTCGGCCTACATCGTGGCCGGGCTGTCGCCCCAGCGCATCCGCCCCATCCTGGATGTGGCGATGGCGCGCTTTCAGCACGAGCAGGCACTGCGCGCCGAACTGGCCGACGCGCGCAGCGAGCTGAAGGACCGCAAGACTATCGACCGCGCCAAGGGCCTGCTGATGCAGCGCCAGGGCCTGACCGAACAGGCGGCCTACGACAAGCTGCGCAAGAGCGCGATGGACAAGGGCATGAAGCTGGTCGAGGTGGCCCAGCGCATGCTGGACGTGGCGGACCTGCTGGGCTGATCTCGACGTGTGACTTACCTGTTTACTCAGATTCTTTCAGCATTGTTTTATAGGTTTCGTACACCTTCTTGCCTTCGCTGGACGAAACCTGAAATGCGCGGCCCGATTTAACGGCCTTCTTCACATCGTCTGGAAGCCCTTCCGGGTACTGTTTCAGCAGCCCGCCCGCCCGCTGATTGAGCTTTGTCTGCGCTTGCATCTTTCGATCACCACCTCCTCCAGCGACGCTTTTATCGTCCATGACGGCGTGCCCGCGATCAGGCTTGGTGCTTGATGAAAAGAATGCGCCCCTAGGAGGCAGGCTGGACGGCTCCGAAGAACTTGGGCGCGGGCGATTTGATGCTCGCGGGGGACTGAAAGACATATCCCATGCCTGCACCTTGCTTGTCGACTCTGCAATGCGCTCGGGAGAGCTTCCCGGGGAATGATCAACTGGAGGACGATATGCTGAACTATTGCCGCTGATTCTGTTGAACAATTTATATCCTTTTGTCTATCAATTGAGGAGAAAGCATTTTTAGCGACCGTGCAAATAGCGACAGGGACGCGGCGAACAGATTGACCGCACAGCGAACCGCCGTATACCGAACTGAAGCATCTTTGCACCGCAACCGGGAGCGCTGCACAGGCATAGGGCGTCATGCGCCCATGACTGGGTGGTGGCTCGAAGAACTGCGAACGTCTGGGCCATGGGCGATCCATTGCTCCGCTCGAAGCCGACAGCGCAAACCCATGCGCAAACCCGTTTGGCACAGAATTTGCTATCACCCCTCCAAGACCATAGGTCTGCTGAGGAGAAGCCACCCAACGGCGGGTGAATCTCTCCCAATCCGGACAAAGGCGTCCCCACCGCTCGCGGCGCTGCCACCAGGCAGCCTGCAGGCGTGTGAGGACGCCTTTTTTGTTTTTCCACGTTGCCAGCCAAGCCAAGGGATGCCTTCCATGACCGACCTGTCCAAAACCAGTCTCCACCGCCGCACCGTGCTGCAGGCCGCCGCCGTGGGGGCCGTGGGCGTGAGCCCCGCCCTGCGCTCCATGGTGTATGCAGCCGGCTCCGACGCGCCGGAAAAGAAGGAAGTGAAGATCGGCTTCATCCCGCTCACCGACTGCGCCAGCGTGGTGATGGCCTCGGTGCTGGGCATCGACCAGAAGTACGGCGTGAAGATCGTGCCCAGCAAGGAAGCCAGCTGGGCCGGCGTGCGCGACAAGCTCGCCAACGGCGAACTCGATTTCGCCCACGTGCTGTACGGCCTGGTGTACGGCGTGCACTTAGGCGTCGGCGGCCCCAAGAAGGACATGGCCGTGCTCATGACGCTCAACAACAACGGCCAGGCCATCACGCTCAGCAAGAAGCTGGCCGATGCCGGCGCGGTGGACGGCGCGGGGCTGGCCCAGCTCATGGCCAAGGAAAAGCGCGAATACACCTTCGCCCAGACCTTCCCGACCGGCACGCACGCCATGTGGCTTTACTACTGGCTGGCGGCCAACGGCATCGACCCGCTCAAGGGCGCCAAGGTCATCACCGTGCCGCCGCCGCAGATGGTGGCCAACATGCGGGTGGGCAACATGGACGGCTTCTGCGTGGGCGAGCCCTGGAACCACCGCGCCATCATGGACGGCATCGGCGTGACCGCCACCACCACGCAGGACATCTGGAAGGACCACCCCGAGAAGGTGCTGGGCACCACGTCGGAGTTCGTGCAGAAGTACCCCAACACCGCGCGCGCCGTGACGGCCGCCATCCTGGAGGCCGGCCGCTGGATCGACGAGGGCCTGGCCAACAAGAACAAGATGGCCGAAACCATCGCCGGCAAGGCCTACGTGAACACCAGCGTGGACGCCATCAACCAGCGCATCCTGGGCCGCTACCAGAACGGCCTGGGCAAGACCTGGGACGACCCCAACTACATGAAGTTCTACAACGACGGCGCGGTGAACTTCCCCTACCTGTCCGACGGCATGTGGTTCCTCACGCAGCACAAGCGCTGGGGCTTGCTCAAGGACCACCCCGATTACCTGGCCGTGGCCAAGTCCATCAACCGCATCGACCTGTACAAACAGGCCGCCACCGCGGCCAAGGCACCGCTGCCCAAGAGCGAGACGCGCACCAGCAAGCTGATGGACGGCGTGGTCTGGGACGGCAAGGAGCCCGCCAAATACGCCGACAGCTTCAAGATCAAGGCCTGAGCGCGGCCCGTGCCCGACACCCCTTTCCGCCCCACGCCAGGAGAAACCACCATGGTCAGCGCCGTCTTCCACGCCCCGCCGGAGCCCACGCCCGCCACCGCCCCGCACGCTATGCAAACGATAGCAACCCCGGCAATCAAAACGCCGGCATCCGGGCAAAAACCCCTGCAGTCCGCACCGCCCAGCCCGCCGAGGGCGCCGCGCGACTGGGCCGCCATCTCGCGCAGCTTCTGGCTCGCCGTGCTGCCGCCGGCCTGCGGCCTGGGCCTGCTGATCGGGCTGTGGGCCGTGGTGTCTTCCACCACCGGGCAGAGCATTCCCGGCCCGCTGGACACCTGGAAGCAGGCGCTGGAGGTGTTCAGCAACCCGTTCTACCGCAATGGCCCCAACGACCAGGGCGTGGGCTGGAACGTGCTCGCCTCGCTGGAGCGCGTAGCGGTCGGTTTCGGGCTGGCGGCGCTGGTGGGCATTCCCGCGGGCTTCGTGATCGGGCGGTTCAACTTCCTCTCGCGCATGTTCAACCCGCTCATCAGCCTGCTGCGGCCCGTGTCGCCGCTGGCGTGGCTGCCCATCGGCCTCTTGGTGTTCAAGGGCGCCAACCCGGCCGCCATCTGGACCATCTTCATCTGCTCGATCTGGCCCATGATCATCAACACCGCAGTGGGCGTGCAGCGCGTGCCGCAGGACTACATGAACGTGGCCCGCGTGCTCAATCTTTCCGAGTGGAAGATCGCCACCACCATCCTGTTCCCCGCCGTGCTGCCCTACATGCTGACCGGCGTGCGCCTGGCCGTGGGCACCGCCTGGCTCGTGATCGTGGCGGCCGAGATGCTGACCGGCGGCGTGGGCATCGGCTTCTGGGTGTGGGACGAGTGGAACAACCTGAACGTCAAGAACATCATCATCGCGATCTTCGTGATCGGCATCGTCGGGCTGCTGCTCGAATACGCGCTGGTCAAGCTGGCCACGGCATTCACGTTCGAAGAGGTGAAGGCATGAACAACCCCGAGAAATTCATCGAAGTCCAGGGCGTCGCCCAGACCTTCAAGACCGCCAAGGGCCTGTTCCCGGCGCTCAAAGGAATCGACCTTACCATCGCCAAGGGCGAGTTCGTGGCGCTGATCGGGCACTCGGGCTGCGGCAAGTCCACCCTGCTCAACCTGATCGCCGGGCTCACGGTGCCCACGGCCGGCGCGCTGCTGTGCGCCGACAAGGAGATCAAGGGCCCCGGCCCGGAGCGCGCGGTGGTCTTCCAGAACCATTCGCTGCTGCCCTGGCTGACCTGCGAAGGCAACGTGCACCTGGCCGTGGAGCGCGTGTTCGGCAAGCGGGAACCGAAGGCCCAGCTCAAGGCCCGCACCGAGGCCGCGCTGGCCATGGTGGGCCTCACCCACGCGGCGCAAAAGCGCCCCGGCGAGATCTCGGGCGGCATGAAGCAGCGCGTGGGCATCGCCCGGGCCCTGTCGATGGAGCCACAGGTGCTGCTGATGGACGAGCCCTTCGGCGCGCTCGACGCCCTCACCCGCGCCAAGCTGCAGGACGAGCTGCTGGAGATCGTGGCGCGCACGCAGAGCACCGTGGTCATGGTCACCCACGACGTGGACGAGGCGGTGCTGCTGTCCGACAAGATCGTGATGATGACCAACGGCCCGGCCGCCACCATCGGCGAGGTGCTGGCGGTGGACATTCCCCGCCCCCGCAACCGCGTGGCCCTGGCCGAAGACCCGCGCTACCTGCGCAGCCGCAAGGCGGTGATGGACTTCCTGTACACGCGCCAGGCGCATGTGGAGAAGGCGGCCTGAGGATAAAGCGCTTCAATAGGCTCTGACGTACTCCACCGCACCTTTTCGTTCAGCAGCGTCAACGTGGTTACCATGGCGACCTCCCAGCCACCATCCCAACGGCCTCACTCCAGGCCTGCAGCGTTGGCTGAACCAGTTCCAAGGAAAGATATGTTGAAACGGATGCGCCTGAAAAATTTCACCGTCTTTTCAGAGGCAGACTTGACGTTTTCTCCTCAATTGAACGTCATCGTCGGAGAAAACGGCGCTGGCAAGACTCACTTGTTGAAAGCGGCTTATTCTGTTCTGGCCGCCAGTTACGAAGAAGGACGTAAGCCTCATGCGGAGGCGCCCACCAAAACAGCGCTGCAAAGTGTGTTTGCGAACAAGTTGGTCAATGTCTTTCGTCCGGAAAGCCTGGGCCGCCTTGCTCGGCGTAAGCAAGGCAGAGAAAGGTGCGATATCGCACTTGAATTTTCTGTTCCTGACTTGAACACCGATTTCAGTTTTGCCACCAATAGCAAATCCGAAGTTGCCATAGGCTCATTGCCGAAAAAATGGTTGCCGACAGCGCCCGCTTATCTGCCCACGAGAGAGTTGCTAACTATTTTTCCGAATTTTGTCGCGGTCTATGAAAGCCGCTTTCTTGAATTTGAAGAGACTTGGCGCGACACCTGCCTCCTTCTTGGAACGCCACTGAAAAAAGGCCCTCTACAGCAACGCATCAAAGAATTGTTGCGGCCTTTGGAGGCCGCTATGGATGGAAGTATCGACTTGGGTACCAACGGACGTTTCTATCTTCAACAACGCAATGGCCGCATGGAAATGCCACTCGTTGCAGAAGGACTACGCAAATTAGGAATGCTGGCACGCCTGATCGCATCCGGAGTTCTTCTGGATAAAGGCCATCTTTTTTGGGATGAACCAGAGGCCAATCTAAACCCCCGCTTGGTCAGGGAAGTCGCTGGAGTCATTACATCGCTCAGCCTTGCTGGCATCCAGATTTTTCTTGCAACCCATAGCCTGTTCTTGCTGCGCGAACTAGATATTTTGCTGAATGAGCACAAGGGCATCCGTGCACAGTTTTTTGGACTCCATTCAAGTGCAAACGGAATGGCGATAGCGCAAGGTTCTACATTGTCGGACATGGGAGATATCACTTCGCTGGAAGAAAGCCTTGCCCAATCTGACCGCTATCTGGCGATGGAAAGCTGAAAATGCAGCCGTTGCATGTTGATGGGCTGGACTTCATCTTTCCTGACGCTTGGCAAGTCAGCAAATATGACGAATGGTCTTTCTATCGGAACCACTTCATCAAGTTATGCGATGGCTTGAAAGCCGTGGATGTCGTCGCACTGTCCCCTGAAAAAGCGGCTTATCTAATCGAGGTAAAAGACTACCGCCATCCCCAAACCGAAAAACCCTCTTCTTTGGCGGATACCATTGCAATGAAAGTCCTTCACACCCTAGCTGTCTTTTTGCCAGCCAAATTAAACGCCAGTCAAGACGAGTGCTCGATAAGTCAACAATTGCTGAAATGCAAAGCGCTGCACATCGTGGTGCATATCGAACAGAGTGACCGCCATATTCCTAAAGTCGATTTAGCAGACCTTAGACAGAAGTTGAAACAACGGCTGCGTTCCGTGGATCCCCATCCCAAGATTGCATGCATGAGAAACATGGTCAATTTGCCGTGGACTGTGCAGCCGTAACAATCACGGAACCTCGGGCACTGCTGGGCGTTCGCAAAATTCAGTGAAGCACGGCTTTTGCTTCAAGGGCAGGCTTGAACTTCTGCGCCACAGTTTCCATTTCGGTTTACTTCCTTGCCCCACTATCGGCCAGCCATCCCCGCACCACGCCGTTCGTCCAGCCAAAGCCGTCCTGCAGTGGGTACTCGCCCCCATCGCCGCCGGTGGAAGCGCGGTCGCTCGCCTCGCACAACGAGTATTTCTCGACCAGCTTGCCCTCTTGGTCGTACACGTCCTGCACGGTTTTGAGCCAGCGCGCGCGGATGTCGTCCGCCAACTGGCGGCAACCCTCGTCGGCGGCGCCGTAGGCGGCGAAGCCTTCCACGGCCATCCACTGCAGGGGGGCCCAGCCATTGGGCCGGTCCCACTGCTCGCCGCTGGCGGTTTCGGAGGTGGACAGGCCGCCGCGCACCAGCAGGCGGCGGCGCACGGTGGGTGCGAGCGCCCGCGCCTGTTCGGGCGTGGCGGTGCCGGTGAACAGCGGCACCACGGTCGCGGCATTGAGCGACGGGCGCGGCGCGCGGGCCTGCCAGTCGTAGTCGAGGAAGGCGCCGGCCTCGGCGTTCCAGAGCACGCGGGACATGGCCCCGGCGCGCTGGCGGGCCTTTTCGTCGAAGGACTGGGCGGTGGCGTCGTCGCCCGCATCGCGGCTCAGGCGGGCGATGGTGGTTTCGGCTTTGTGCAGCAGCGCGTTCAAGTCCACCGGCAGGATGCGCGTGGTGATGATGGCGGACAGCGTCTGGGTGCGGCAGGCGCCGGGCAGCCCGTCCTGCAGCCATCGCGCGCTGAAGTCCCAGCCCGATTCGGCGGCGGCGCGCAGGTCGCGGTACACCTCCTGCGAAGGCCGGGGGCAGTGGGTGGCCGTCTCCACGTCCTCCCGCCACGATTCCTCGCGCGGCGTGTCGCGGTCGTCCCAGTAGCGGTTCAGGATGGCGCCGTCCGGCAGCGCCACCACGCGGCGGTGGGCGCCGCCCGCGGCCAGCGTGTCCGCACCCTCCATCCAGAAGTCGTATTCGCGCCGCATCTGCGGCAGGTACTGCGCGGCGCCGTGCCCCGCGCACGATTCGCACAGCTCGGCCATCAGCGCGAACATGGGCGGCTGCGAGCGGCTCAGGTAATAGGTGCGGGTGCCGTTGGGCACGTGGCCGTAGGTGTCGATGAGGTAGGCGAAGTTGTCCGTCATCGCATGCAGCAGGTGGTCCCGGCCGCTGCGCACCAGGCCCAGCATGGTGAAGTACGAATCCCAGTAATACATCTCGACGAACCGCCCGCCCGGCACCACGTAGGCATGCGGCAGTGCCAGCAGCGAGCCGTGCGCGGGATGGTGCGCGGGGTGGCGGGTGAGTTCGTCCCACAGCGCATCGATGTGCTCGGCCATCGGCAGGCCGGTTTCGGTGGTGGCGTGCTGGCACGCCCGGTGCTGCGGCGTGAAATGGTGGTGCACGAATGCGTGCAGGTCGAAGCCGGGCGCATGGCATTGCATGCGGTAGGCGGCCAGGATGGTTTCGGGCGGCTGGCGGGGTGCGCAGTCCACGAACGTCTTGGAGTCTTCGAAGACGCGCTGGCGTTGCACTTCGATGAACAACTCTTCATAGCGGTCTGCCGGGGAATGCGTGTCGGCCGGCGGCACCAGGGCGGCCGCGGCGCGGCGCGATGCGATGTGTACGCTGTGCACAGACGGATCGGCGCCCGGCAACGGGGTTGCAGCGGCAGCGGAAGACTCGGGGCGGGACGGCAGGGCGGACATTCGGATTCCAGGGGAAGGGCCAGGGGAAGGGCCAGGGAAATGGCCAAGGGAAGGCTCGGTGGCGGATGGGCCTATTGAACAATGGCCGGCCGGCCTGCGCCGGCCCGCGGCCCCGGCAAATGCGCAGGACAAGGCGCCGTGACCGCGTCGGTGCCGCAGGGAACGCGGCCATCGTTCGGCGCCACGCCTACCGTCCAGGCGCCGCACCCCGCAGGAAGAAGTCCACGGCCCGCACCACCCGCGCGTGGATGTCCGCGACGGAGATGGACGGTGGGTTTTGCTGGTACAGGCGCGGCCCGGTTTCGGCGGTGAGCAGCGCCATGAACTGCATCGCCATGATCTGAGGATCGGACTCGCACACCTCGCCACGCGCCATGGCGGCGCCCATGAACCGGGCCAGCGCGTCAATGCACTGGCGCGGGCCCGCGCCGTCGAACAGCTCGCCGATGTTGGTGCGGCCTGCATCCGCCAGCACCATGCGGTACACCGACAGTGCGCGGCGGTCGTTCAGCATCACCTGCAGCGCCTCGTCCCCGAACCGCGTCAGGGTGGGCCGCAATGGGGGACGCGTCTCCAGCGCCGTGAGCAGGTGGGCGGTGGCATCGGCCAGATGGGAGGTCGCCAGCGACTGCACCACCGCGACGAACAGCGGCTCCTTCGACGGGAAATAGCCGTACAGCGTGGCTTTGGAGCCACCGAGCCGCTTGGCCAGCTCGTTCATCGACGCCGCCTCGTACCCCACCTCTTCGAACAATTTGGCCGCCGCTTCCACGATGGCATCCCGCCGCGCCTGGGTCCTGACCCGCATTCTCATCTCCAAAAATGAACTAACTTGTACTCTTTACTTGACAGGGCTTCCTGCGTGGAATCATACTATATCGTACACACATGTTCAGTTATGGACTGGTTTCCGGGCACCAATTCCGGGGGGCGGGATCTTTTCATCCACTCTTTTTGCGGGCAACCCTCCGATGAATACCAAACCCTTCCTGCGCCCCGCGGCGCTCCTGGCCCTGCTGTGCGCCGCGGCCCTGGCCGGGTGTGCCAGCACACAACCGGTCGCCTATTCGGGGCTGCAGTCCGCGCCCCAGTTGCGGCCCAACCTGGAGGAAGACAGCGGCCGCATTCCGTTGCGCGTGGCTTCGCACCGGGACTGGGGCCAGTATTCCAAGGCGATCCTCGACCCCATCGTGATCTACACCGGGCCTGACCACCAGTTCGAGGACGTGCCCGAGGCGAACCGGCGCAAGCTGGCCAGCGACATGCGTTCGCAGTTCACGGCCCGGCTGGCGTCGCGCTTTCAGATCGTGACCCAGCCCTCCCCCGGCACGCTGCGCCTTCGCGTGACGCTCACCGGTGCCAAGCTCACGACCCGGGGCCTGAGCACCTTCACGCGCTTCGACATCGGCGGCGGGCCGTACAACCTGGTGCAGGGCATTCGCGGCAAGGAAGGCACGTTCACCGGATCGGTCAGCTATGCCGTGGAGATCTTCGACGCGGTATCGAACCAGTTGCTCGACGCCTTCGTGACCAAGCAATACCCGAACGCGCTGAACATCGGCGCGACCTTCGGCACCCTGGATGCGGCGCAGGCCGGCATCGCCAAGGGTGCGGACCAACTGGTGGAACAGTTCCAGTGAGCGCCCAGGCGTGGCTGCGCTCGGAGGGCTACCGGCCCGAGCCCCTCGACCTGGGATCGCACGGCGTGCTGTTCGCCGCGCATTTCGCGCCGCTGGTGCATGTGGACGACCACCCGCGCAACGACCTGTACGCGCTGCGCATGCAGGTGAGCCTGCCCGCCTCGCTGGAAACCTTCGTGCATGGTCGCATGCCGGGTGCGCAACGCATCGAGCTGTGCCACGACCGCCGCAAGATCGTGGTGCGCCGCGGCTGGCAGGCACTGGGCCCGGGGTGCGAGGCCGGCCCCGGGGACGAGTCGGTCGCCCTCGATCCCTAGCTGTGATGTCTCAATAGGTTGTTCACCCGAATGGGTCTGGGAAACTGGAGTTAACACGCTTCAGAGTCACAGAGGGATCCCACCGGATGAACAGCCATAAGAATGCCAGATTGACATTGGAAG
>NZ_BQXQ01000046.1 GCF_030159055.1 Acidovorax sp. SUPP3334 | reverse complement strand
TCTCGGACATCTGCAAAACTCCCAGAAAACAAAATCTGATTTGTTGATTCTCGGGGGATCAAGCAACCAGCGGAACTGGCGAAAACCCAGTGTTCATGCGGGTTGCCAGGGTTTTGCAGGGGCGACTAAACAGTTTTTGTCGCATGATTCGGACGTCTTTTTGGGTCCCTATGCCCTTGTTAATGGGAATTTTCGGCGGTGTTTATTGGACTTACCAGTTGAGCAGCTCTCTGGTAGTTTATTAGGCGTTGAAGGAGGTCCCAAATGAATGTCGAAAGCAACAATGTGGCTTTCGTCTTTGGCCCAAATCAAGAGTGCGGAAAGGTCGGCCGCGTGCTCTGGCTGTTCGACATTTCCCCGACTCTGGGAAATCGTTGGGTGGTGTGCTTCCAAGACATCGGGCACGCTGTCGTGGCCGACCTGCATCTCCTGCCGGTGGTACTAGATCCTCACCAGGATCCGGATGCGCGCGATCTTCTGAACGCGGAGGGTCGGCTGGCCTGGGACCGTTGGTGTGCTCCTCCCGATGTCGAGTTCTGACCATCAATTCCGCCAGGGCAGCAAGACATTCTGTAGGCGATGCAACTCAATTTGCGGGCGTCACAATAGGTTTTGCAAGCAACGCCATAGATTCTGCATTGGATGCAATTTGATCGATTGACGGACGGAATTCCCCATCCAAAGAGGCGCGGTGACTGGAGCAGGAAAGATTGGGGGATTAACGTGGGAATTGCACTATGAATTAGTGCACTGGTGCACCTAATACCAAAGGCGGGCAACGTGCCAAATGCGGAATAAATATTAAATGCACATATGTATCGTAGGAGAATTTGCTAGCGGCTGGTTTGATGGTGATTACCTTTTTGGCTGGCGCCATTTGGAAGCCGGCTGTGCCCTTGCAGCCATTCCCCAGCCGCGACCGTTGCCTAGAGCAGGATGTGCGCGTCGCCCGGGAATCACGGCGATGGCAGCGACAAACGTGACTGCCTGCGCGTCGGTGCGAGGGGACGGTTGGACGTTCAGCTACGTCGCGCAGCTGGCCGATGAGGGCAAGAGCCCCAAGGTGCCTACCCTGACCGGCCTGCCGGGCTGCCTGGTACTGCTGCTGCCCAAACTCGACGTCAGCGTCAAGGCCCTGTTTGCCCATGCCATGTGGGCACGCACCTGGTTCCCTGACAGGGCCTGGCTACTGGGGCCCGGCACGCTGGTCATGAACGAGGCGAGCTACCACTAGACCATCGACCAAGCGGCCAGCTGCGGCGCGCCATGGGCGCATGGCGCAAGCGCGGCGGGCTGCCGGGGCTGGACCGCCAAGGACCTTCGGCATCGTGCGAAGAACGGACAGACAGTTCGTGCCAGCGGCATCGTGACTCACCGCCAGCAGCCGAGCACGGCCAGCGGCCCGTCCACCCCCATCGACGTCGATACCCATGCCGCTGTGATCTCGCTCCGACGGGATCGGCCGGTCCGGCAGGATGGATCTCCGTTTGTGCACGCTACCGCGCAGTCCTGCTGCAAGAAAAGCGAATCATCTCGTGCATCCGCAGGGGCACGCGTTCTTGTTGGCAAGCTCACTCCCGAGCGCGGCTGCTAGCATCAGTCGCTTTCTGGAAAAGCTTCCTGGTTGAGGCCGCGGGTCAGCAGGCGCATACGGGCCCAGGCCATGGCGACGTCCCGGTCGGCGCAGGCATCCAGCTGCGCCCGGCACCCTGCCTCCTGCGCCGCGTAGAGGTCATGACGCTTTCGATCAACTACAAGGGCCTCTAGCAGTTCCCAGGGCGGCAGACAAAGCGCTTCGCGACGCGGCAAACCCGCAGCCATCAAAAGCCCCTGCGGATCGAAGTCGAAGAGTCCGAGAACGGGTCGAGTGTCCTCGGCCACCAGGCGGCTGGCCGGACCTATCCGGAACCAATCAGGCGCGCCGCGGAAAAGGACGAGCGCCCTTCGCCGCCTCGCGCCTTCAAGAAGGTAGGGCTGCAGCCACGCATAGCGATGGACCCGTTGCATTGACTCCAGGTTCTCGCACACCACCAGCACCTCGTAGGGCAACGCCAGTGCGTCGCGCCACTTCATGGCGAGGAAACTGCCTTCGGGGGTGGCAATGCCCGGGACCCCGATCGCAACCACCGCGACCAAGCCTTCTGTCACCGGCGCTGCAAAGGCTTTCTCGGAGCTGGCATCGTTAGCGTCGGAGCGTTGCCGCCCGACTGCTGGCGCCTCGACCGAGTACCCGGCGTTGCGTAATTTCGTCTCGGCCTTGATGAAATCCGTTTCCTCGTAGAGGACCACGCGCCCGCGAACCCGTCCTAGATCCTGCGTGTCCGCCATTTCCTTGGCAATCGCAGAGCTCAGCCTGGGCGACCGGTTGGCCACCAGGTTTCGCATGAAGGAGTAGTGGGCGGGCGTCATGGAGCAGGGATTGCCTCGACAGGAGCGGCCGGCGGCGCCTGGCGCTGGGCTTTCCCGACCTGGCGCCCGAGCGTGCGTTTGAAAAGCGCGATGGCGTCCGGCGTGGGCGCCACCAACGCGTCGCTGAAGGTGTGGCGGAACCGCTCACCTGGTGCAGCAGGATCGGCAACCAGCACCACCCGGAACTTGTACGGGCGCAATGCCGACGCCGCGAAAGCGAGCCAGAGCGCCGGCGCCATCGAGCGCGCCGCCGCGTCGCCGGCGCGCCAATCCATCACCGACAAGGACTTGGCCCCTTCGGTCTTGGCGTGTGCGATCGCTGCAGCCGCCAGGCACGCGAGAGATCGCATCGCGGGCGTCTCGGGGGCGCTGCGCGCTAGCTTGGGGTCCGCGCGCTTGATGCGTGGCGCTTTCTCCGCCGGCGGCGCTGCCACTGGCGCCTTCGGGAGCGAATGCACCTCGTCGCGCATGAGTTCCTTCATGTTGCGATCGTCGTCCTGCGGATCCATGTGGATGCGCAGCGGCGGGACGGGTGCGCCGACAAAGGGCCTGGACAGCAGAAAGGCCGGTAGATCCTCGGACAGGCCCGGCTCTTCAATCCCTCGCCAGGCGGGGTTCTGGCGCAACAGCATGGCCGTGCGCGCGAGCAGCACGTTCTTGCGCTCGATCTCACGCATGCTGAAGAGCTCGCGCCGGATCTGGCTGTGGTATTGCGAAAGCGTCTGTGTCCACCGGGGCAGCTGCCCCTGGATCGTGTTGCGCAGCATGGCGGCCAGGGCCTGCAGCCCCCGCTCGCGCGCCTCGCCCTCTACGCGCTCCACCGCGCGGCTCAGGCGCGCGAGGTCGTTGCTCATGAGCTCGCTCTGGCGCTGGTAGTAGCGGTTCTGGCTGCTCTTAGCGGCGAGCGACGTGACGTTGCCGAAGCGCGTGCTCAGAAGGAGGCCCAACAGGCGCAGGTTGCGCTCCACCATGTCCGAGATGTCGAAGGCGTCCTGCTCGATCTGCCCCGCCGCCTCGTCGGCCTGCTTGAAGTCGCCGGCGGCACGCAGGTCATCCAGCTCGTTCCAGACCATTGGGATCTGCTCAACCAGTTGACCGATGCCAGTGAGGCTTTGGTACGCCGGATGGATCTGCAGGATGTCGTTGGCGAACTCTCGCAGGCGGCTATGAAGCCGGTACCCGCGCTCGCCGGCGGGGCGAAGGACGTTGAGCTCACGCAACGAGCGGATGGCCGGGTCGGTGGGCACGACCCCTCCGTCCACGCCCACAAGCTCTCGCAGTGCCACCTCCACCACGTCGACGTGCCGGCTAAGGGCCGCGAAGACCGGCTTGAGCGGCGAACTCCGGTCGGGACTGCTCATTCTTTGGCAGCCTCCGGCAGGCGCAACTGCTCCTGGTCCACCACCGAAGCGTCACTGATCAGTTCAGTGTTCTCCGCGATCACCTCAAGCACGGCGTATAGGAACTCGATCTTGCCGGTGAGCTTGTAGCCACGGCTGTCGTTCGGCAGGGGCACTGCATAGCGCTCCTTGACCAGGAACTCCAGCATGCGCGACAGCCGGTCGTTGCTGGTCGCGTCCAGGCGCAGGCCCGACAGCGCCAGCTCCATCACCTGCTGCTCGAGCGCCGGCGTGAGACGTACTCGCTCGGCCAGCTCCGACTCCCAGAGCGTGAGCCCCGGTTGCAGGTGTGCGTCCTGCCCTTGGGCTTGCCGAATGGCCTCCAGTACGGGAACGACCGGTGAGAGCATTGCGCGCACATTGCGCAGCGAGTCACGGACAGCCGAGCGCGCTTCGGCATCGACCACCTCGGGCGCCAGGAAGAAGGCGCCCTCCTCGCTCAAACGTACCAGGCGCAAGCCCAGCTGCCCTACCCAGACCTCGACGGCCGTGCGGTGCTCTTCCTCAATCAGCATGTCGTAGCTGGCCGGATGGGCGACGGGGCAAATGAACTCGCCCGCCAGCAGGGATTTCAGGGTACTTGCGAGCTTGCTCATCGCATGGTCTCCTCAGCTTCCAGGTCGATTTCCTCGTCGTCAGCATTTGACTTGACGAGCGAGCCATCGTCCTCAAAGAGATGCGCGCTGGCGAAGAGGGCCCCTAGCGCCGGGTCGATGCTTGGCGCCGCGCACACGGCCGTTACGTTCTGGTGAGTGAGCGCATCCAGGTATTGCAGCATGTTGCTGGGGCTGACGCGTCCCACCTCGTCGAGCACCCAGGTCATGCCCACCGGCGAGCGCGGCCCGCGAACGATGCCCAGGAACCCGAGCAGGAACATCATGGTGATCAACACCGTCAAGCCCGTGGACGACAGGCCCTGCATGGACCGGTCGTTGTCGATCCTGATGTGCCTGCCCATCTCCTCGAGCTCGAACGCCAGGCGCACGTGCTCGTCAAGGTCGACACTCAGCGTACCGGTGTCGGGGATCTGATCGCGGAAGGAGCGAACGAGGGCGACGTCCTCTTCGGAGGGCAGCTGCGGATTTGCTGCGAGCGCCGTGCGGTGAGAGCTCAGGCGCGAGAGGCTCACGTCCCGCATCTCGCGCAGCGCCTTCAGCGTCGGGCTCGAGGTGGCGCTCGACGAGATCTTGATCTGCAGGTTGTTGAACCGCTTGAACCCGGTCGCCTGGTTCAGTGCGCGCTGGAACTGTCGGTTGAGCTCGTCCACCCGCGACTCGAAGTTGGCGATGTGATTGATGAATGACTCTGCTGCGGCGAAGTAGCCGTCCATTTCGTGGCGCAGGGCAATGTGGTACTGCCGGTGCGTGAGCGGCTCAAACCAATCGCAGACGGCCCGGCCCCAGTCGACCGCTCGCTCATGTGGCAGGTAGGCATCTCCCAGGCCGTCTTGCTCACGCTGCTGCACAAGTGCGTTGTGAGCCGCCTGGGCGCCGTCCAGCCACTGTGAGATCGAGCTTTGCCGCTCGCGCATCCGGGAGCACAGGTCGCGCGTGACGCTTTCCAGACGCTGGGTCGCGGTCCCGAGCATGTCCAGACGGGTCTTGGTGGCGGTGCTGAGGGTGTAGTAGGCGTCGTCCCCCACGTGCGCCGGCCCCTGCAGCAAGTACGGCGCGAGCGACTGCGTGCGCAGGCGTCGAAGATTGTCCAGCTCCTCTTGGGTGGCGTTTCGGGAAAAGCGCGCCTTCGCCTCGGCGGTCGTGAGCGCCGCACGCTTCTCCATCAAGCCCTTCTCGAACTTGGTCTTCTCGTCGGCCGCAGCTTCGGCGCGCCGGCGAAGCTCCTGCTCCCGGGCTTCTCGCTCGGGCTTGAGCGGCAGCAGCTCCAGCTCGAACTTGCGCCAGGCCGCGACGTTGTGTGCGTTCTGCGCGATGGCCACGAGCTTGGCGTCCAGGACGCCAATCCGCTCGTTCAGCGTCTGCACCTTGGCCGGATCTACGCCCAGCCCCTCCAGGATGCGGTCATGAGCCTCTTGGGCTTTGACACGCTGCTCCTTGGCGCCGCTGTCCGCAGCGCCAGCTTCCCCGGTGAGCTGCGCGAGTGCATCGTCGCGCTGGGTCCTGAGCTTGTTGATACGCTCATCGAGCTGGCGCAGCACAGAGCCACGGCGCGCCTGCTCGTCCTTCATCAGCGTATTGCGTTCGCTGGAGAGCGCTGACACGGCCGAGCGGAGCTTGGCTACCTCCTCAGCGTGGCCCTTGCGCACGCGCTCCAGCTCGAGTACGACGTGCTTTTTCGCACGAACCACCGCCTCTGCTGTGTCAACCTGATTCGTCGTAGCGCGATTGAGTTCGTGCTCGCCAGTTTGGAGCGCCTTGCGGGCAGCATCCAGATCGGCTTGCGCGTTCTTGGCCGCGGTGTAAGCCTCCTTGTGTCGGGCGCGGATGCTTTCCAGGTTGGCTGCCGACGCGGCGATGCGGGCACGCGCGCCGTCCTGAGTCGCCCACTGGGGCAACTCGATCGGCGCTACGTTCAACCGCAGAGGCCCGACGTTCACCTCTTCGCTTTTCTCGGAGCCCGAGCCGTCCTGCTGCGTCAGCTCGGCGACGTGGAGGGCGTCATCCTCGAAGCGGGCTGTCAGGTCGGTGCGCAGCAGCCGCTCGGGATCGAGCACCTTGGCTGCGCCGGTCCACAGCTCGGCCGGCTGCGCGCGCAGCGTGGCGAGGACGCTGCCCGCCGGCGGGTTGAGCTGCGCCTGCAGAACCTCGTGGCGCGCGGCCGCGTCTGCCAGCTGAGCTTCCATCTGGTCCAGGGTGTGCAGGGTCTGTGTCCGTAGCCCGTCGCCCGACTTAACCTCAAGGCTTGTGCGCTCCACATGCTGTTTGCGCTCCGACAGAACCTGGTTGGCCTGCGCCAGCGACGCCTCGGCGCTGGCGAGATGCTCCTGGGCTTCCTTGGGCGCCTCGGCCACACGGGCCAGCGTCTCGTGGGATCCGACGTCGCCCCGGTGTTGTGCAATCAACTCGTCGATCTCGACCAGGCGGGGCGCCGCCGGCGTCGAGTCGAGCTCGGCAACTACGCCGTTCCGCTCCTCCTCCACTGCGGCGACCTGTGTCTCGCACTCACGGGTGGCGGTCTCGCGCTGGGTCTGGATCTGTCCTTTTCGGGTCTGAAGGTCCCGTTCGAGGTTGGACAGCGTCACCTGTAGGGCCTGCTGCGCATCGTTCGCGCGCTCGGTCAGGCTGTTGCGCTCGGTGGTGGCCACCTGTTTGTCATGGGTGTACTGGCCCTGCAGGGCGTGCTCCGCCACCATGCCCTTAATGCCCATGTAAGTGAAGTGCCGATCTTTTCCCTGGATCTCCTCCACGGCTGCTGTGGCGCTGGCAAGCTCGTTCTTGGACTCGCTGACCGCCCTGGCGTGCATCGCGGCGCCTTCGGCGGCGGATTGCTCTAGATCGTGCATCGCGACGGTAAGCTTGCCGAGCTCTAGACCCAGTTGATCAAGCGCGGCGACGCGGTGATCGATGCTCAGGTCGCACGCGGCGCGCAGCGACCCCAGGTCCAGAGCGATCTGCCCGACTTTCCCGGCCTGCTCTTCGATGACCTTCTTGCGCGCCGTGTCGTTGAGCACTTCCTTGGCGTGCTTCACATTGGCCAACCAGCTATCGACGTCCTTGCGGTCCTTGCGTAGCAGTCGTGCGTTGGAGTTGCGGGCGCCTTCAAAGGCCGAGTCGTTCAGCCGCTCAAGTACCAGGTTCTGCAGGTCGCGGAACGTAATTTTCTCGGAAGTCATGGCCACGGCAATCAGATCTAGGCCGAACAGGCTGGACGGGCCCAGAGAATGCCGGGCGGCCCATGGGCGGAGGCTGCGCGCCTCCTTCGTGTGGCGATGCTCGTAGAGGATGACGCTGCGGTACTCGTGCAGCTCGAACCGCGGCGAAACCTCGATGTTCATGGCCTCGAGGCGATCCTTGAAGCGGTCGCGGTCCACGAAGTCACCGTTCTCATCGACGAAGTAACTCTCCTTGTAGCCACCCTCGACGATCATGAACTCGGGCCGCTCGGCCCCTGGCTTGGCGAACATGACGGCCAGGCGCAGGTCATCTTCGGTCTCCCGCTCGTATTCGAACGCGACTGCGCTGCTCGGGCCTGGTAGCGTGTAGCCGATCAGGTGGTGTTTCTGGGTGCCCCGTAGGATGCGCTCCGGGCTTGCCCCGTAGAAGAGTGGAATCAGCCGCATGAAGCTGGACTTGCCAACGCCGTTTTCGCCGATTGCCATCGTGTGGGCGCGGAGATCGAGCAGCGCGATCTGCTGCGAAGCAGCGTTCGTGCTCGCATTGCGAATGTTGACAGAGAAGACTTTGCGAAGGCGATGGGGCATGGAAAGTCCGTTTTAGGCACGCTGGAGTAACGACGTGCTGATTACGAGATAGACCGCGTCTGGGCCCTCAACAAACGCGTTATGAATTCGCGCGCGGCTGGGCCTTTCATGGAGATTCCTGATCACGGCCCTCTCTTTTTCAACGCAACCAGCCGCTTCGCTACACCAATTCTTGGATTCAGTTTCACGGCCGCTTCGTATGCCGCAAGAGCATCGCTTGATCGCCCCATCAACTCCAAAGCTTCTCCCTTCACGCGCATTCCAGTCGCGCGGTGGTCCGTACGTTCGCCGGCCAACTCGCGCAACGCAATGTCGAGTGCGTCGACCAGCTCCCGCGCGAGTTCTTGGTTCTTGGGATCAGCCTTCAGTGCCTCTTTGGCTGCATGAATACGCATCTCAGGCGCTCCCTTTTCCAAGCGCGCCTTTTGATAGGAGCGGGCTTCCAAGAACTCTCCTTCTGGCGAATAGCTGAAGCGACCGATGTCCTTGTGAATAACCGTCAGATGCTTCAAACTGCCGTGATCGTCGACGACGAAGCTGTATTGGTCTGCCCAGCCCGTCGCCGGTGTACGCGAGAACATGGGGCTTCCTTGCTGCAAGTCGAACAACTCGAGCAGATGGCCATCTTGATTGTCGGAGTTGGCTGTTTGAACGACCGCGTAGCAGCCGCACTTCGAGATGCCCAGGTTGTAGACGTTGGCCTTGTACTTCCGTGCGAACAGCTTGCTACCCTTAGAGTTGAACGCCTGCACTTCGCCACTCAACTGATTGCCGAAGTTGGCGTCGTTCACCACGAACGTGCCATCGTCGGCCACTGCCGCGTCCATGGGGCGATACAGCCCTGTCAATCTCGCCAGGACACTGTCTTCCAAGTAGTCCACGAGAACGGCAGACCCGTCGCGTTCATTGAGGCGGTGGTTCATGCCAGGCAAGCGATCCGAACAGCCAACCACCCACCGTTTATTGGGCGAACGGACACCTTGCCCGATGAAGCGCAGCGAGCCGACCGTCAACACGGAGTGATCGAAGCGAGTGTCGCGGTCAGCCTTTTTAAGTCTCGCCGCCGGTTGAGTTGATGCCGTTTCGCCAGAAGGACGTGCAGAGGGATTCGCAGGCGTAGTTACCCGCTGCGGGCGGCCGCCGAACAGGCCCGTCAGTAATCGCTTGAGGAACATCGCACACTCCTGGCCGGTCTTGGTCGCTTTTGAGTAGTCGTCATTTCATCCCGCACGTTACGCAGCAACCTCATCGGCGCTCAACTGGAGCAGATTCGCTTGCGGAAACAGCCTTTGGACGATCGGAAGCAGGTGTTCTTGATGGCTAAGAAAGATCACCTGGGTGCTGGCCGAAAGGGCGAACAGGGCTTTTAGGCCAGCTTGTGATCGCCTGTCGTCGAAGTTGATGAAAAGGTCGTCAGCGATGAAGGGGACCGGTGTTCCTTGATCCGACTGAAGTTCCAGCGCGGCGATCCTCAGCGCCAGGAAGAGCTGGTCCCGCGTCCCGTCGCTCAGGCCGGAAACCTTCACCGCCTGCGAGTTCGGCCTGTAGGCGACGAGCGCTGGAGGCGTCTGCTCAAAATCGACACGCAGCTTCTGGAAGGCGCCAAGCGTCAAGTCCCTGAAGATTTCGCTGGCTTGGTCCAACAGCGGCCCTTGCTTCCGGTCGCGGTAGCGGTCCACCGCCCACTTCAGCAAGCTGACTGAGGTCGCAAGTTGTAGGTACTCCTCGCTCACTTCGGACATCTCAGCCAATGCCTCGTGCCGCTCGGCTTCGGCGACAGCTGCTTTGTCGCCGCCGTTGATCGTGTCGAATGCAACCCTCGCCTGGATCTGGTTCGCCATGAGCGACGTGAGCTTGAGATCGGAATCGCTGAGCTGGTCTCTCAGGCGAAGGACCTGATCGGCCGCTTGGTCGGCCGGGTGACTGACGACTTCCTGTCGTATTTCTGACAGGGGCAGGCCATCGGAGTGCGCATCGATTTCCTTCTGGATCCGACTGATCTCTGCCTGCTGCGCGTTGCTTGTCTCCCACCGTTCAATCAGCGGCAGCGCGAGCATTGGCTCATCGACGCCTGCAATAGCGAGCAATGGCTCCAGGCTCCGCCTAGCTTGCAACAGATCCGACTTCGCGTCGTCGCGGCGACGCAGGGCATCGTCGAGGTATTTCCGCGCATGCGCCTTGCGGTCCGCACCACGCTTCGCCTCCTCGAGCCTCGCATTCAAGACGCCGAACACCTCCTCAGGCACGTGTTCTGTCAGTTCCGGAGCCATCTTCTCGGTCAGAGCCGCCGCGGCCTCCTGCATCGTGCGCAGGTCGGCCTCCATCGTTTCAATACGTTGCGATCGCGTTGTGTCAACCCGCTCCATGCGCTGGCGAATGAACTCGCAAGCCCGGATGGCAGCCTCAGCTTCGTCGATGTCGTCACCGAGGCCCGTCAGATTGGCGCGGGCGAGCGTCGCTTCCCACTTTGTGGTCCATTCGAGCAGGGCCTGCTCCTTCGCTTCTTTGGCTGTCGTGGCGACCCGCAACGCCGTCTCCGCGCTTTCCAGTTGCTGCTGCAGATCCAAACGACGGGTGCGGTCGACGTTAGCTGCATGGACGTGGTTGTCCGCGATTGCGCAAAGGGCCGCAACGCTCTGGGGGCCAGTGACGACGAGACCTGCCATGCTCATGGCTTGGGCAAGCGCCTCCTGGGCCAGACGCACAGCCTCTTGCGCATCGTCATACTCACTTTGTTTTTGTTGCGCCAAGTCGGCGGCGCGCAAGGCGCCATCTCTCAGCCCGAGCCATTCCGGGAGGTCGTCGAGTTCCATGCCCTCAAGGCCCATGGTGGCGGCGGTTTCGCCCCAGCGTGCGTCGAGCGCTTCGAGTTCGCTGTGCTTGCCTTTGAATGTGGCGTCATGACCGGCCTGCTCCTGTGCTGCACGCTCGATCTGGTCACGCAGAGCTTGCACCTCCGCGGCGTCGGCTTCGGACCGTGTGCGGGAGTCGCCCAACTCGTCAGCCAGTCGAATAGCGGTGTCCAGCAGTGGGGCGCCTTCGGTAAGCGACAGGCCGCCTGCTTTGATTCCAGCCCAGTGGTGATCTCGAACACGGCGCGCGTCCGACACCTGAGCGACGGTCACCACCTGGTGTGAGCGCTCGAACTGCTTCAAGCTCAATGTGAGGCCGTCCGCCATGGCCTGACTCTGCGCTGCAAGGGATCGCGCAAGCTCCAGGGCGTTAACCACCTCCTGCCGGCCTTGACGGTAGCCGCTCACGCGCTCGAGGGACGGAAGGCGCAGCGACCGAAGGAGATCCTCGGTAAGCGCGGGTCTTCCCAGGCTCGTCAAGGCGTTGCGCGCAGAAGTCCGGGCACTCTGCGCGGCGGCCGCCAAAGCCTTTAGCTTCGCGTCGCTTGCCTTGAACGGAAGCGCCATCTCTAGCGCCTCCACGAGCCGTGCATCTGGGCCCTGAGTTGCGGACGCTGCGAGCTTCTCCTTCAATGTTTCGACCGTTGTCCGGCGCTCCGCCAGGGTGTCGCGCGCTGCGCGTTCCTCCGCCACGAAGGCACCACGGCTTTTTAGGAGCGCATCAATGGACCGCACGACTTTGTCCTGCGGAAGACATGCGCGCACTCCGGCTTCGCTCGACCCCCAGCCGAACTGCTCGCTGCGCTCGATGATCTCGGCCAGCCAAGCGTTGACTTCTGCGCGGCGCAACGGAAGGTCGCGGGCGTGGTTCGGATGCAAGCCGCACAGGGCGCCCAACCGGGCAATCAAGGCTGATTCCTGGAGGATTTCGTCGTTGGTTTCTATCGCATCAAAGGCCGCTTGCGCCCGGATGGCATCTTCCTGACGGGTTAAATGGGTGGCCGACGCCGCGTTGACCCGCTCGATGCCGATTTCGAGCGCCTCTCTCGCACCAGGCGCAAAGGCAATCACCTCGCCGCGTTGCGCTTCCTCGGCCTGAAGTTGACCCAGGGCTTCGATCAGGTGCGCCAGGCGCCTTGCCCGATCCCATGCCGTGCGTTGCAGTTCCAGATCTCGGCGTGTGTCGCGCTCGCTCTTCAGCGCATCGTCTGCGGCCTGCAGCGCCTCCCGCGCATCGACCCATACCTTGGTGCGCACCTGCACGTCCTTCAGCGTTCTATGCGCGGAGGTGAATTTCTCCGAGGCCTTGGCAAATCGATTGTTTTTTCCTGTCCTGGCAAAGAGCGCACTGGCGCGTTCCCCGAGAGCCTCGCGGATGACGGCGAAATCCTCGAGTCCCGAGGCGGCCTGGAACAGGATCTGGCTGACTGAATTCTTCGGGTCGACGATGCCTTGCCCGCCCCTGAGCAATCTTCCATGGTCCAGGCAGTGCAACTCCTCGAAGGTTTCCTGAGTCAGTGCGCCCAGAGTGCCTGCCAGATAACTCTCCTGAAGCACCTCATCGGACAACGAGCGCAGTGACTTTTGCTGCTTCGTGCGGATGAAGGCGAGTCTGGAAGGCCCACCCTCGAGCACGCCAGCCAGTCGCAGGTCGCTCTGCGCGTGCTTGAAGCCCAGTGGGGAACGCATCTCCATGCCGAAAAGCAGTTCGGTGATGGCGCGACGCACGGTGGACTTCCCAGCCTCGTTCGGGCCGATGATGATGTGGAAGTCGTGTTCGGCCTTGGGGAATGGCAGCTTCGTGTCGGTGAATTTTCCGTAGGCAAGCAGATCGAGTTCGGCCAGTCGCATCACAGCCCCTTTGAGTTCAACTGGGAGAGAAGCGCGGGCGCGACCTCCAGGACCATTTCCGAAAAGCGCTTCTGACGTGCGAGCTCCAGCAGCGGCACATCCTCATTCATTTCTTCTGAAACTTTGTTCAGGAACGGCTGCAACTGCTGCTGCAGGTGCGCCATGAAGTCGGGGTCGGAACTCGCCTCCGCAAAGATGGCCTGCAAATCGGCCAGTGCCTCACGAGACTCCACCAATGCGGGCGCGTCCATCGCTGTGGTTGCGACCCTCACTTTTTCGATCCAGAACTGCTCCGGATCGATGGCTTCGACCTGCGCCAATACCTGTGCACGCACCAACGCCGGCGCGCCGATTAGCGCACCGTGCAGGCGGGTCTGGCCCTCAAGGACGACGCGCACAGCCCGCGGAACATTGTCCGTCTCCAGCAGACCCGTCAGTCCCGCACCTACCGCGTGCGCGACGTCGTCGATGTTGGCGCACGCGCCGACGTCCACTCCGAGCTTTTCCCAGCACAGGATGTCGAGGTAGAGTCGGTCTACGGTTGCATGCCCCGAGTCGTCAACTGTGACGCACACGGCACCCTTGCGACCCGTCTCGCGCACATGCCGCCCCTGGAGATTGCCAGGAAACACGATGGTCGAAGCACCTTCCCACATCTGGTACTCGTGAACATGGCCGAGCGCCCAGTAGTCATAGCCTTTGCCGTGCAGTTCATTGACCGTGCACGGCGCGTAGTTGGGGTGGGCTGCATACCCTTCGAGCGCGGTGTGCAGCATTCCGATGTTGTAGTAGCCGTCCACTTTCGGCTTGTACGCTGAGGCGAGGTTATCGAGCACCGCGCGGCTGGCAAAACTCTGTCCGTGCAGCGCGACTTTGAATTCGTCAATCTTGTGAACGTGCGCCGATTTCGAAGAAAACACCGTGACGTTGGAGGGAAGGGCGAGCTTCTTTGTCATTTCGCTCTCCGCATCATGGTTCCCATGCAGTAAAAACACGCGGATGTTGGCCTTCGCCAACCGACCCATCTGGCCGGCAAAAAAGATGCCCGTGTTGTAGTCCCGCCAGTCGCCGTCGTAGACATCACCGGAGATCACGACGAAGGAGACCTCTTCGTCGATGGCGCGGGTCACCAATTCCTTAAGCGCTTCGCGCGACACATTGCGCAGACGCTCAACAGGTGCGTTCTCGTAGGCACTAAGTCCGCGGAGAGGGCTGTCCAGGTGAATGTCCGCTGTGTGAATGAATTTAAATCCCACGTCGATCTCCCCTTTCAAGGTAGATCGTTATGTGCCCAGCACCCGCGACCACCATGTCGATTCGGAATACACCGACTTTCACCAGCGCGACCGACCCAGATAAATCACCACTCGTGCGGTCGGCGTACTCAAAGGCAAACGGTACCCCTTTCATGAGCAAGCACCTTCAGGGGAGCCGCCCGAGCGCTCCTGCCACTCGGCATACAGCATCTTCTCGACCTCAAGCATCGTGACACTGTGCCGCTCCAGAAGTCCGGCCAAATGCGTTTGGTCCAGCAACTCCACCGAATTTAGCGCGGCGTTCTCTTGAGCCTGCCGGTTGAAAAACTGGTTGGTGATGCAGACTTTCTGGAACTCAAAGGACGGGTGCCGGTGTTTATAGAACGCTTCACCGCCCACTACCTCCTTGACAGCATCCCAGTTCAGCGCAGCCCCGTCGGTGCCGCTCGTCTTAGCCTGCACGAGCTGTCCTTTGCCGGCTGCCAACGCGACGACGTCTACGCCGTTGTCGTTGCTACCAGGCGTTCGATAGCAGTCGTATCCACGCTTGGTCCACAACACACCCGCGAGGCACTCGAAGTGCTGCCAACCCATCCGCATTGCCATGTCGAGGTTCACCCGCTCGTCGATGTCCTTCGCGTCCGCCGCAGGAACGACATCGACCAGGTTGAAGTCGCCAGGGCCGACGTCACCTGACCCGTTGAGCATGTCTTCGGCAAGACCTCGCTTGTAGGCGAGCAGCAGGTCGAGCTTCACGTCGAAGGTCATGAAGTCCTCGGCGTAGACGACCGGGTAGTAGACGTAGACGTCCTTCTTCTGGCCGATGCGGTAGGCGCGGTCGGTCGCCTGGTCCTCCTTGGCCGGGTTCCAGGTGCGGGTGTAGTGCACAACGTGGTTCGCGGCCTGGATGTTCACGCCGAAGCCGACGGCTACTGGTGACAGGATGAGGACGCCAAAACCGTTGAGAGCTTGGAAGGCCTTGATTCGCTTCTGGCGGCTCGCAGTGTGACTGGCAGATGCGCTGGTGTCCCCGTTGATGATGTCGGGCTTGAAGCCGAGCTCGGCCTCGATGTAGTGCTGCAGCAGTCGTTGGATTTCCCGGAATTCGCAGAAGACGATGACCTTCTCGCCCAGCTTCTGAACGACCTTCAGCTGGGTCAAGAGCCAGTCGAGCTTCGGCGCCTTGTCTCGGTACTGCTTTGTAGGCTCCGGCTTGAAGACGTTCAGCCCATGCGGTCGAGGGTCTGTGCAGACCAGGCGCAAGTAATGCAGGAGCCCGAGGTGGTTCTTGAACGGGGTCGAGTGGTTGGGGTCGCCACGCTTCTTGAAGCTCTCGATGGCCTTGGCGTACAGGTTGCGCTGCGCGTTCGACAAGGGCAACTTGCGGCACGCATCCACGACGATTTTCTTCGGCAGGTCCGTGGCGACGTCTGCCTTCATGCGCCGCAGGATTTGGGGAGCGATGCGCGCACGCAGTTCCTCCACCCGGGCCTTCTCTTCGTCGGTCTTCGCCTCGATGGGCTTCCTGTATCTCTGCCCGAAGTCGTTGAGTGCACCCAGGAGGCCCGGCTGCACATAGTCGAAAAGGCACCACATGTCGGCCAGCGTGTTCTCGACCGGTGTGCCCGTGCAGGCAATCTTGAAGGCGACGTTCTGCTTCTTCGCGGCGCGCGTGACCATGGCCGCGGGGTTCTTGATGCGCTGGGCTTCGTCGCAGACCATCAGGGACCACTTCTGGGCGGCGAATGAGAACTCGAGGTCTCGCAGCGTTTCGTAGGTGGTGAGGACCACCTTGGCGTTGCCCACCCAGTTCGGGCGGAGGAACTTGACCAAGCCATCGTCGGCCTGCAAACGCTGGTCAACCTGGGCGCGAGGCACGCGCAGGGTCGAAAGCTTCTCGCCGTAGGCGGTAAGAAGTGGCAGCGCTCCATCGTGGAAGAACTTGTTCGCCTCGTCCGCCCAGTTCTCGAGCAACGAGACCGGCGCAACCACCAGAATCGGCTCGATGTTCGGGTCTCGCTCGATGAGGTATGCCATCAAGGCCAGCAACTGGAAGGTCTTCCCGAGCCCCATGTCGTCGCCGAGCACGGCACCACGCACCTGGTAGTCGGTCTGCAGGCTGTAGAGGTGCTGCATCCAAGCCAGGCCCGCGCATTGGTGCGGCATCAACGAGAACTCTGGGCGAATGCTCCTGGGCATCCTCGGCTCCGTCGGCACGGACTCGAGTGCCTCACGTCGAAGCTCTTCGTACTCCAGCGATTGGATGTTGGCCCGCAGGACAAGCTGCTTCTTCGGCCCGACCGGCGTGTTCTTCGAGGCCTTGTATTGCTTGGCGGGGTCGAAGCTGCCAGTCTCGAGGTCGGCGAAGACCTTCTTGAACGTTTCGACGATGACAGCAGCCTCGTCGAGCGTTACCGCTTGAGGGAGCCCGGACACCTTCACAGTGGTCTCGCCGGCGGCCTGAGCAGCCTTCACCGACTTCTCAAGCTGTTCGATACCCGCCTTGCTGGTGGGCACGGCGATGGGCTCCGCCGCGCCGGCAGGCTGGTAGACCACAACCGGCAAGACGTTCTCGGGGAACCATCCCTCGCCGTCGTTCTTCTTGGCGATGTAGGGCGAGTAGTACGGCTTCTCGATGCCGATGCTTTCAACCCGGGAGCTGTAGCCACTCAGGTCGTGAACCTGCGCGTAGGAGACGAGGGTCGGGGGTGCTAGCCTGCGCTCGAGAGCAGCCTTCAGCTCGTCGTGGTGGCGTTGCGCGTCGCCCTGCATCTCCAGGTCATAGCCTTGCCAAGCGACGAGCTGGTAGTTGAGGGCAAGCGCCTTGTGCAGGGCTCGAACGAAGGAACCGAGAGCTGCGTCGTCAAGCCATTGGGTTTCCGAGGTCGAGGGGCCAGTCGAACTTGCCGTTTCGATGAGCAGGCCGACGCGCAGGGGGTAGCCTGAGGAATCGCGTTCGTAGATGGGCGTAAACCTCTCGTAGGTGAGCCCGGCGTCCTCGCGAGCCTTCTCGAACTGCGACTCGACGATGACGTCGACAGCATCGTCGCCGAGCGTCGCGTACGGGTTCAGCAGGAACGCCTGTGCACGGGTGCCGGCGACCCGCCGGCCCTCCAGGCGCTTGATTTCTTGCAGAACCGTGCGGACCTTCGGCGTGACCAGGACCTGGACGATGCCTTCCTTGGTGACGATGTCGTAACGGTCCTTGACCTCGCGGCTGCGGTCGAACGCCTGCAGCCAATCGGCGGGAGCGCCCTCGAAACCAGGTTCGATTTCGACAACGCGGTCGTCGCCGACATTGGCCGAACGGCGCAGGCCAATCTCGAGCTTCTCCGGCGTCAAGACTACCGAGCGGTAAAGGAAATCGTCCAGGCGGGCACCAGCCTGCAGGGCGAGCTTTCGTATCCGACCCCACGCTTGGCGGTGCGCCAAGTCGTTGTGCTCTTCAGCTGGTCGGCGCGCGAAGCTGACGACTTCCTTGAAGAGGTTCCACTGCTCGGGACGCATCAGCTCCGCACGGTCGTCGCGGGTCATGAGCGGGCCCATGAGCTCCCAGTCGAATGCAGCTCCGTCTTCGCAATGCCAGCCCGAAATGGCGATCGAAAAGTCGTCGTCGGTGAGCGAGTTGCTGCTACGAAGCGATGGTTTGGCTTCAGTCGCGCGTGGAACCAAGAGCACATCCTGAAGCGAGGCGTACGCCGGCTGCGACATCGCCGAGAAGAGCGCGTCCCAGCCGAGCACGTAGCCGTCTGTCGTCTCGATGGCCAAGCCATCGTCAGACAGCTGAGTCAGGAAGCCGCCGAACATAGGGTCTAGTAGCGGCACGCCGCCCTGCCCGGCTCCGCGCGACAAGACCACGCCAGCCGGTGACCAGCGTCGCCGCCAATCCGAAATCGTGCCACCGCCACTCTTCTTGAACAACTGGAACATTGGTCTCCCTTACTTCCACCAGCCCTTGCCAGGCTTGTGTTGGAAGCCCCATTGGGTAAGCATTTTTGTGATGTGTTCGTCGGCCGCGTCCGTGCGCACCCAGAGGCTTCCGCCCTGAGGCGTCTTATCTTCAACTTGCAGGCCTTGCCGGCTCGCGAACTTGTTCAGTGCCGACCGCGTGTACGGCCGAGAAAGGTCGGCGGCCGCGCTGTAAACGGCGTCGCGTTCTCGGGCCTCCATTACGTGCGGGGCGGGTGGAGCAACACGCGCAGGCGTCAACACTCTGGTGACGCGTGGCTCGGCCGCGCCGGGTTCGATGCCGAACTCCTTTCGCAGCGTCGCCTCGAACATGTGCTCCCACTTGTCCCAGTTGTGAATGCCGTCCTGATGGCTGAGCCAAAGGATGCTTTGTGCCTTCTGCTTCAGCGAGTTGTCAGCGTCGCCCGCCAGGCGAAGGTCTTCGGACGTGTCGAAGGGCAGGCTCTTGCGTGCGTCGTACCCGTACAGAGCGTTGCCCAGGCCGCTGAATTCGACGGCGACCAGATTGCCCATCGTCATGATGAACGCATTGTTTGTCCCAGACGCTTCGAGCTTGCAGATGAGGCCGGTCATCTTCTTGCGCAGGGCGATGAAATCACGGTCTCGCGCATTTCGGGCCGTCGAGCCGAGAGCGAACTCTATGTGGTCGATGGCTTTGACGTATCGCTTCCAGAACTCCATGCGCCGGCGGTCGCCAATGCCGTCTTCAGCCAGCTTGGTGAAGAAGGTCTCGATGAACTCCAGCTTGAGCCAGTCTGAAACCATCGTCCGAGCGTTCGGGACGACGCCGCCCCAGCGAGTTTCGTTCGACGGGAGCCATGGGTTGCCCCACCAGAGCACGGACGAGTCCCGAAGCCCTTGGTGAAGATGTGCGCCCGGCACTCTCACGTAGCGGTCGAGCAGCATGATGAGGCCGCGGTCCCTCAGCACATCGTTGTTGGCAAGGAGTTCAAGCAGCCGGGGCACGAGTGCCTGGAACTGCACGTTGCCAAGCTGCGTTGCGCCTCGGATTTGCGCGAGAACCAGTTCCCGCAGGAACCAGGAGGCCTTGGCGATACCAAGCTCTTCGCAGAGATGGTCGATGGCGCCGACATCGCCCTTCAGAAGAGCATCGACGTACGGGTCGCAAGGCCGTTCACCAAATAGCTGCTGATTTCCGATGGCAGTCTCAACCCAGTCGGGATTGGCCTGCTTGTCACGAACGAACCCGTTCTTGTCGCGAAGGTAGTCGCGCAACATCTTCCAGTTGTTTCGCGCCGCCGGCGCAGCCGACTCGGCCAGGGCGTCATAGGTGAAGTAACTCTTGACCAAGCCTTGATAGCAGCGACGGAACGCACTGGGGCGCATCGACCAGCCGTCTACGCCGTCCAGAACCGCTTGGAAGCGAGGCCGGTCTTCGAGCACGCAAGGGCCGCTCGGCCGGTGCGGCAAGCAAAGGCCCCAGGACAGCAGGTATGCGTCACGAAACGATTCAACTTCCTGGCTTTCCCAGAAGCGCCGAACGGCATCCAGCTGCAGGTCCTCGGAGAGCGCCCTGCCCCCGTTTCCCTTGGTGCGCTCCTGCATCCGCGTCAACACGGCGTCGATGTTCGACGACACCGTCATTGCCCGTGCGCCCTCCTCGGCGCCAGGGCGCAATAGCGATGCGAGGTGGTCGAGCGGGTTCATCGCAGGGCGCACTCGCCAAAGTTGCCAGACTGGGTCATGGCGGAGGCCCGTTGCTCGCCCATGCCAAGAAACTCCATGCGCATCTCGACACGCCGACTTTCTTCGTCAGTGTCTTTGGATGCGTTGAATGAATACCCGCCGACCAGGAAAAGGCTGCGGACGTCTTCCTTCTGCTGGTCCGAAAGTAAGTTGGCACCGCCCATGGCGAACATCGTGCACAACACGCGTTGGCTGCGCTGCAGACTGAGGTTCAGGTTGCTCAGATAGGAGCCAGTCTTGTCGGTGTAGCCCTCGACGACCACGCGCTTGAGCACCTTCTTTCCAAGATTGTCATTCGCCAGGGTAAGAATCTCCGGGACGAACTGCCGCAGCACGCTTTCTTGGTCAGCGGCGAGATTGGATTTGCCGAAGGCGAACCGGGCGCGGTCGCCGAAGTCGATGACGCGCCGTTCCTTGTCGACCTTGATGCCGTCATAACGCTTGGCAGCCTCGGTAAAGCGTTCGAGGATGACCTCGATGTCCTTGCGGTGCTGCTCTTCTGCCTTCTCACGCTCGGTGACGTTCTTCGTGACCGCCAGCAGGGCCACGCCCATGACCACGAGGAACAGCACCATCAGCGCTGTCATCAGGTCAGCAAACGAAATCCAGAACGGTTTCTCCGCCTCGTCCCGGCCTCCGCGTTTGAGGACTATCCTGGTGCCAATCATCGGCTACACCCGGGCCGGCTTCATGTTGCCCATGGCCGCGAGCGTCACCTCAAGCTCCTGCACGCCGGACGACAGCAGACCAACTGCTCCGCTCAGCTTGTTGTGGAACTCGGTGTTGGCCTTCTCGAGGGTTCGCTTCACCTCGGTGGCGAACGTGGTGTGCGCCTCGCCGAGCACTCGGCTTACGCCGGCCAAGTATTCGTCGGCTTGCTTCTGGGCCGTGCCCAGCCGGGTCGCGGAACTCTCTATGCGGGCAAGGACGTCCCCGGTGAGGGAAGCCTCCTTACGAGCAAGCTCAACCGTGGCACGCAGCTCGGAGACCAGTTGACCAACGGCGTCGCGCTGTGTCTTGTAGTCGCGAAGCAGCTCTTGAAGCGCAGAGGCGCCCGTTGTCAAAGCACCTGACGTCTCGGACAGCTTTGCCGTGACGTTTGCGGCCTGACCCATCACGCCGCTCACGCGCTCGCCGGCAGCGGCGAAGTTGCGCGACGCCGTGCCGAGTTGCTCAGCGCCTGCGTTCATCTTGTCCACGGAAGAGCTTGTTGTCTGGGTGAGCACGGCGACGTTCTGGGCCATCTGTGTGGACGCCGCGCTCATCTCTTTGATGGCGGCTTCCACGGACTCGGACATGCTGCTGACCGCACTCTTCGCCCGGTCGGTCATCGACTGCTCGCGCGAGCGGTTGCCCTCGAAGACCGACGCCTGCGACTCGCTGAGTGTGGCCAACATGCCGGCGACCTGAGTGCCGATGGTCTCCAACGTGGACTGGAGCTTGGTATTGGTCTCGGATTGCGACGATGCGACTAGCTGTCGAATTTGTTCGACGAACGCGGTCGACTGGGCGTTCATCGCCTCCTGTCGTGCTTCCATCTTTTCAATGGCTTGCGCCATCCGCTCAGCCATCGTGTCAGTCGAACGTCGACTCGACTCTTCGATGTTGGATACGAGCGTTTGCAGGGTACCCACGGCCTCCTGAATACTCTTCGCCGTCTGCTGGTTGAGGTCGCTGAGTCCGGAAATCTGCCCACCGAACAGGTCGTTCAAGCGCTGGCTGAAACTGGCCATGACGTCTTGCAGCATCCGGGCGGCCGTGCCGCTCTGGTCGCCACTGGCCGACTTCACGGTGTTGGCGATGTCCTGCAGTGGACCCTGCAAGCTTTGCTGAATGCTCTCAGCGATAGTGACGCCCAGAGCTTGGTTATCTTGCCGGGTCGCTTCGACCTGCTCCTTCGAGGTTTGGGTGAGGCGCTCGGCAAGATAAAGCTGCGATTCCTTCGCGGAGGCGATTTGTGCTGTGGTGAGCTCACGAAGGAGTTCGCCCAACTCTTTGACCAGTGCGTCTTTCAGGATCTTCGACTGGCTTGCTGAGTCTTCCGAAGCTCGTACTAGGCGTGACAGATACTCCTCGCCTGCGCCTGAGTCGAAATGAGCGTCAATCGCGTGCGCAACCTCCTCCGTGCGGCGGTACAGGGATGCCAAGAGCAGCTTCTCGACAAAGGTGACGACCATGGCTGCGGCGATGGCCGCAGCTGAAACTAGAAAGGCTTCGCCAACTGAGTGCATCAGCGATTCAAGGCTGGCCCGAACCGTAGCCGCGTTCTCACTCACCTGGAAAACGCGCAGTCCCTCAATGAGCCCGCTGAAAGTTCCGATGATGCCTATGCCAGTAAACAAGCCCGGCAGGTGCTTGAAGAATTCCGTTCGTAAGCGGCTGTCGACAACGAACTGACTGTTGAAGTAAAGCTCGGAGGGCACTGTCGCTCGAGTGGCGACGATCGTCAGCTGACCGTCTCGCTCTTCGCGTTGGATGTGGAGGGAATCCTGGTACTCCTTCCAGAGGTGTGAGAGACGCTTGTCCTTGGCGAAGACCTTCTTGAACTCGGAAGCAAAATTTTTTGAGTCGAAGTTATTGATCTGCCGCTGTATTGACATCAAGCGAAACCAGTGCAGTACGCCGGGCGCAAGGAAGACGACGCAAAAGATCAGCACCAAAATGGCCAGCACGGCGCCGGTAGCCAGAACGGTGGTCGGAGTGGTTGCCAGGATTGACTGGTAGTTCACTGAGAAAGCCCTCCAGCCTGCGTCTTGTTCTCGGATTTTTCGACAGGCACCGGGTGAAGCCCATGCTCGTCGCAGTAAGCGAAAAGCAGCATTTCAAGCATGTTGGTCTGCGACCGCCGTTCTCGCGCGGCGGCTGCCGCCAGCAAGCACTTAAAGCGGGGCGACACACGGAAGCTTATGGAGACGTTTTTGCCCTCGGACATAACGACCTTTTCTTGTATAGCGCTCTACCATACATGTATGTAAACGTTTCAGGAAAGTAAATTTTCACGAAAGTCCGCATGATCGTTCAGGCTCAGGTTAGGCATCCGGTGCTACTTCGGCGCCGGGGTCCATCGATTTCGGAAGGTGTGCCGTGTTCGTGAACGAAAACAATACGGTCGATGGGTGCGTCGCCGACTTGGGTGTCTTGGGGATGTTCTTCCAAAGAGCGGCCTGGCGTTGTGCAGGAAGTGCTTGGCGGCGCCTACGTCGCCCGGAAGCTCCTCTTCACGATGACGGTTTTTCGACGACCTCTTCGCCAGTTTTGCTGACGATCGTGCGCGTGCGAGTCTCAGTGACCTTCTGCCCGACGTCGATGTTGAACAGGAATTCGGCCACCAGGGCGTCGGCGTTGGCTCGCGCACACGTAATGGCCTCCGAAAACCTCGGGTGCTTCTTCTTCCAGTCCCAAATCGTGCTCTCCGCAACGTCGAAAACATCCGCCATCTGGGCCATCGTTTGGCCAAGCAGCGTGAGGCGTCGAGCGAGTGGATCGTGAAACTTCGGGGTGTATTTGGACGGCCGTCCGCCTGCCTCTTTTTTGGGCACAACGGGCTTTGCCGCTGCCTTTGTTTTGCGTGCAGCGGGGCTGGCCGTAGACTTTGTCGCACGAGTTGCCATTAAGACCAGCATCCTGGAATTCCCCCGGAGTCAAGTCATGGCACTGCTCAAAAAGTAGGCAACATGGCAGCATCGACCCTAGTAGTGGTCGCGTATCTCGCAGGAGCATCGTGGGGTCCCCAGGTGACGCTGTACGACGCGCCAGGCATGGAGGCCTGCAGAGCGATGCAGGCGTCCGTGGCGCAGGTCATGCTGAAGACCGCAAAAGCCAACACGACGGGCGGCGCAGTCACGCTGGGGGACGAAGGGGAGGATCTGGTGCTGGAGGCAGGGTCAGGGCGCGAGGTGGCGCGGCTGACGTGCCTTGGGCCGTCGGGAAGGCCTGGGCGCTGAAGCTAGGATCGGCAACCCGATCAAGGAGGGGAGGTGACGAGGGAAGGAATGTTCAGGGTTCAGAGCTCAGGAACCCATGAGTTCACGCCGGCATGGGAGGAGCGCCGAACTGAGCACGCAGCGCAACTTCCATGGCCACCCGCTCTGCCTTGATGTCTGAGTTGTCAGGGACTTCAAGTTGCAAATCTTGAATCCTTTTCATCGTGTTCCAGGTCTCATAGTTGTGGAATGGGTTGAGCCCCATCACATTTCCAAGCTCTGGATCAGCATGCCCCAATGCAGATACGATTTTGATGAAGGACGTGATCGCCTTCGTCGTATCCCAACCAGACACGAAAAGCAGCAACGCGGAAAAGGCAAGAACGCTGACTGATGCCAGGGAGCGAGCCTTCTCAGCCTTCAAGGGAGCGTGATTGCGCGCAATGAACTGTGCGAGCGCCACGGTTTTCCCGTACTCAATTCGCAGAGTGTTTGGATCGAACACCATTCGACCGCGGGACCGACGCGCCAAGGATTCGAGTTGGCTCGCTGACTCGCCAGAGAACCAAAGGCGCTGGCCGGCAACGATTTCAAGAATACCTTTGATTTCAGGGTGCTGGTCCAGCACCCGGCGGGCTGCTTCTGCTCGCCAGTCGAACTCCGGCAGAGACGCTATGTCTTGGGTGAGGAGAACGCCATCGGGAAGCGATCCAGTGGCCGCGTGCCTTGCCCTCCTCAGACCCTCGATCCAAGAAAACCAACGAGGGTCAAGCGTGACTTCAAACAGCGAACTGACTCTTTTTTTGTAGAACCATTCACGCATGTCCCGGATCGTGACTTGGCTGAAAACGCCCTGATCAATGCCGGTGCACACAAGATCCCTGACAACACGCGTCAAGTTTGATCGAGACTCGCCGAACGAGACGAGATTTTCCGGCGTGAAGTTGGCCGCTTCGTCGCTGTCGAATTCGCAGTACGGGTTGTGCCCAGGAGTGGTGAAGCGGAAGAACGACTGCCTCTTTGACTTGCCGGTCTTGCTGATCACAGAGCCTCGTACAACTTCAGCTCCTGTTGCAAAGCAACCGGGGCATTGCAAGTCGGTCCTCAGGAATGCTCTCCACGCTTCGGGGATGGCATCCACAGAACTGTATGGCTGGCCGAACTGGGCCGAGGCACGCGCCAAAACCTGGTCGACATCCCTCTCGCCAGGCTGCGATGTAGAAAATGCGGTCAACGGCATGACGATCCCCCTTTTGGTGCAATCTTAGCTCGACTGAAAATAGAAAATCCTGATGATCTCAAGTCATTGAAATCAAACAGGAAAAAGCTACTTTTTAACGAGTCCCTGGGGGTAGTAGATTTCCAGCTCTACTGAAAATAGAACTGTAGTGCGGCAAAGGCCTAGACGGCGATGCCTCTGGAGACAGCAAAGCGCATGGCCGGAGTGAGCAGCGACAGATCCACTTCTGACAAGTGATCGCACAGGAATTTGGCCGACGCTTCACGAACCGAGGTGTCTGGCTCTACGCACTTGAACCGAGTCGCGGGGAAGCTCTTCCCATCGAAATCGATGGCGAAGAATCGACGAGATTTAGTTCCGTTGGCGGTCAAAAGATCGAACACGACATGACCGTTTACGTGCAATCGACGGAGCTCCTCAGCCACTTCATCCAGATCGTCCTGAGGCACATTGATCCCGGTCGCAATCACGACAGCGGAGAATTTCACAGAAGGAGAATCGAAAACAGCAAAGTGTTTCATGGTTTTCCCTTGGATTTGATCAACGTGCTGTACCCCGTTTCAACTGCAGTCAAAACTCCCTCAACGATCGCGACTGCCTCAGTCCGGCTGCCCAAAATCCGGGTGGTTTCCACCGTTCCATCCATGTGGAACAGGCGATGACGCTGGTCATGCCACGTTTTATAACATGCGGTCAACAGGGCCTTGGCTTCCGCTGACGCCCCGTCCCCGTGGGGAGAACGCATGGCCCACCCGGCACCCTGAACCTCAAAATACTCGCCAAGCTTCGCTTTGGCAGCAGGATTCAAGCCACATTCCGACTGCAAAAGTTGAAAACTGAAGCCCTCCAATCCACGAAGTGCTGGGAACGCAAGCGCTGCGTAATCTTCAAGCTCAATCCCAATTTTCGTCAACGCAAGAGCTGAGGTGAACTGCATGCGGACCGTGTCCTCAAGCCAGTCATGGACTACAGGAACCCTGGCTGTGAGGTCACTTTTGATTTGTGCGACTGTCAGCGGGAGCGCGTAGACCGCTTTCTGGTGAGCAAGCACGTCATCCAGAGGCAACACGGTCTTCAGGAAGTCCAGAGCCCAGACTGCAAGCTGAGCGTGGCTTCCCTGCAGCTGAAGGGTTCCGTTCGTGAAGAACTTGACCGTCAACGTATCGCCCAGAGGGCCAGTCAAACGGACTTGGCGATGGTGCTGGTGAGCGTCGTCAGCGGCTACTTTTGCTCCGAGTTCTGCCAAAAAGTCCAGGAAATGCTGCTGTAGACCGGCTTCAAAGTTCGCAATCGAGAGCTCAAGCCGCGGCTTCTCTCCGAACTTGCAGTGATTGGCGATGGCCTCCGCGAGAACCTTGAACGTGTCCGGATCGAAGCCAGTGGACGCCCCGATGGTGCACTTGCCCTTACCGTTCACGAAGATCTTCACCAAGAAAGGCTTCGTCTCGAAAGTACCCCGGTACTGGACGAGTTTTCCGCCGTTCAGAACTTCTTCGGTCAAATCTTGGACGCCAGCCTGCCCCAGGGCCGCACGAGCTTTCGTGGGGTCCATTGCGATGCCGCTGTAGGGGTTGGTGGCCATGATTTTTGTCGGTTTGTTTTTTTGGTAAACCCTCGATGATACCTTTGTCGGAGGGGCTGTAACTTTTCGATACTGTCAAGCGCAGTCAGAAGACGCCTGTAGTCCAGCTTCAGCACTGAAAAGCTGACGGTTGTTCGGATCGAAGATCGCACCTTGCAGACGCATCATCGCGAGCGGTGCGAAGCGGATCGCCAAGTGGTCGATGCGCCGGATGCGCACCGTCCGCTGTTCGATCACCGGTTTCGGCGCGGAGATCCATTCCGCAGGCAGCCTGGCAGCCTCGAGCTTCGCGACCTCCGTCAACCTCCTCGGCTGAGCCCAACCGTGCCCGGCAGCAACGAGCGCGTCGTGGGCTTCCGCCACCGCGGTTTCGAAGTCATTCATTTTTCGTCTTCGATCTGGTCGAGGATGCTGCGAGCACGGGCGCCGGTCGACGCGGTCATCACCAGGAAGCGGCCGGCGTCGGTGACTGCAAAGCCGTCGGGCAACGCAAACGTGATCAGCTCTTTTCCGATTGCGTCATCGAGGTTGATCTCAGAATCGCGAACGGTCATCGGCGCGTGTTGTTCGCGCAACGCGGAGACCATCAAGCCGTAGCTTTCCAGCGCCGTCGACGGCGCATCGGCGACGAACCGGCACACTTGGAAATCAGTGAACCTCTTCACCCAAGGTAACTCATCTGAGATCATAAATGGTCAGTTGCAGGTTCGATTTCGCCTGACTGGGCGAAGAGCTGGTTCGCCCAAAAGTGTAGAAAATCTCCTTAAAGCAAGTCATGGTCATGTTTTCCCAGGGTGCTTCAGTTCTGCCTGCGCCGGACCTTCTCGCGAGTTTTGGCTTTACTGGCGTTTGCCTGCTCAAGCTCCCACGCACCCAATCGAAGGGTGGATTTCGCAACGCGGTCGGGCGTCAAGTCCAATGCGGCTGCATCCAGTTCGTCGAGCAGCCAAAGGGGTTCCGATGTGCCTAGCACCATCCGGTACAAGGCGCGCTGGCGCTCCAGGTCTTCTCGCTGCAATCGCTCGCGGCTGCCGGTGGGATACGGGTAAAGCTGATGGAAGCGTGCCCCCGGTGCGCACCACCACGGCGCCAATCCAAGGTCATCCTGTTGGGCAAGCTCACGGTCGGCGAACGACGAGATGCCCCGCCAACCTGGATCCGCCTCTTTGCCGCCCGATCCAGCGCTGTCGACCACGGACGCCTGTGTCCAAATGGCCTGCCGGATGGCAAGGCTGGCGTAACGGTTGATTCTGCCTTCACGCTGTTCCAGTTCCACCGGCCCTGCTGCAGGATCCCAGTGAACGATCGTCTTGCACCAAGCATGAAAGTCCAATCCCTCCTGCCCGACGGATGTCGTGGTGAGCACCATGGGCCAGAACGGCGTGTTGAATGCGTGTCGAACGGTGTCCGGCCGCGCCTCCAGTTCCTTGGCGCGTTGCCGCTTGGCTTGGTCGGCCTTGCCCTTCGCAGACGACTTGCGCGCTTCGTCCTTGGCTGGCTGCAACGGCAGCGCCAAATTGGATCTGACGCGCAGGGTGTCCTTCTTGCTTGTGTGCAAGATGGCGCGACCACCGTTGAGTTTCAGTGCTTTGTGCAACTCGTCGATCCGTCTGGGCCAGGTCTTTGCGTTGGTGGACGAGACAAACCAGAAGTGCTCGTCGAGCACGCCCTCCAAGTTCCCGTCAAGTACAGCCTGCTGAATTGCATCGGGGAACTGGATGTTCGCGCGACCCGTGAGAGCCGCTGCAAACCATGGCCTGTCGAGGTAGCGACGAAATCCCTCCACTGCCAGCGTCTGCAGCAACTGGCGTGGCGTCACCACCGAGCGTCGATTGACCCCCTCGACTTTGGAGTCAAGTTGAATGGGGTTACCTTGGTCGCGCCAATGCCTCAGCAGGCTTCTTGCCAGGACGATTCCGGGCGAGCTCAGTGCCAGTTCGACCAGTGGCCTGAACTCCCTATCCAGGTCGATCTCGCCGGGCCGGCCGCCGCCGCCCAGCATTTTCGCGAGCCGCGCGTGGATGGCGCTGGGATTCGCAGCCTTGCCGCGTTCCAAAAGCACGGCCTGGGTCCAGGCTTGGACCGAGACATTTGTCACGTCCAGTCGGTCAGAGCCGTGCTCAGGCAGCGCGAGGTACAGGAGCCAGCTCTCCAAGCTGAGCGGCGCTCGTCGCAACTTTCGTTTAACGGCAATGCCAAGATCCCGGAGGAAGACACGCAACTGCGTCGCCACGCGCGCTCGCGCGCCTTCAAGAGTCTCCGGTCCACCACCTTCCAGGGGATCCAGCCTCACCAGCGGATCGCACACAAAGAAGAGCCGGAACATCGCCGGACTCGCCCCTCCGGCCCGGAAGGTGGTCCTGGAACCATCTCCGTACGCCGCCTTTGCACGTGCGCTGCTCCTGACCGCACTGGCCTCGAAGTCGAAGCTCACCGTACCCGCGACCACAGCTGGCGTGGCGGAGAACCGGCTGAAAACCAGGGCCTTGCCATCGATCTGGTGCGGCTGCGCCGCTTCGCTCCAGCCCGCTCGCAGAGGCCACCACGGCGCGGTTGGCTTGATCCAGGGCATGGAGACAGTGCGCCGCGGCAGCGCCTGTAGGAGCCAACGAAGCTTGACGTTTGACCACTCAGGTGGCCTCCAGTCCCGTAAGTTGCCAGCTCGCAACTCGACCGGGAGAGGGTCGCAATTTGCGGCCGACCAGCATGCGTAGCGTGCACCCAGCGCCTGCGCCGCCAGAGGTACCGAACTCCACAAGGGGACGATCCACTGCGCGTGCTCGAGGTGCTCCAGCTTGTCCTTGCGTCTTCGCTTGGTCCACTTCGAGAACTCGCGCAGGCTTTGCAAGTCTCTGGCGCCCAGAGGCAAGCTGGCCTGTTCCGGTAGACGTGGCTGCGGTTCGATGGGGCGCTCGGTACGACACATCACCTGGCTGAGCAAGGCAGTCAGCTCGTCCAGTGCCGTGCGGGCCACTTTCGAGTCCGGCCGCCCCTTGCTCAGTTCGCCGTCTCGGATCTCGAACAGCTGCCGAACACGCACGTCTTTGTGAGGAACAGATGCAGCTGTGTCGCGCCACAGAAACCGCAGCAGGTGATAGAAGTCGCGACGCGCGCGTGGAGGCCGCGATTTGCCGCGATTTGCCGGCGTGAGCTTCACTACAGCCAGCGCGTGTCGCAGCGCCTCGTAGGGCGTTGCCGAGAGCATCAGGAGCCTTCCACGCTTGCCAGCGGTGAGGACTTCTCGGATCCGTGCCTCCGCAGGAGTGGCGGAGCTATTCACATCGTCGACTTCAAGCAGCTCCTGAAAGCGCTGGAACTCGTCGAAGATCACAAGGTCGGGCTTCAGTTCGGACAGGGCGGCGGCCGAGAGACAGTTGCGGCACAGTGCGGTGAGCGCAAGCGCGTGCTTTTTGCCAATGGATTCGATGGCCATGTCCTCGAGCCGTTTCCAAGTCGTAGCTGACTTTGGCCCCGGCAGACTGGCCTTGAGGAGCAGTTCAAACTCTCTTGCAAAGCGCATGAACGCTGGATCGGCCGCACGCTGCCTGACGAGGAGCCTTTTCTCACGCAGTTCATCGTCGAAACGTGCTGTCCCTTGCCGCAGCGAATCGTGCACAACGCGAAGCTCATACCCGGCCCGCTGATCGATGAGCGCGCAGGCGAAGGCGCGCTCTTCCACTCTGCCTCGCCCAGGGTGCCGCGCGCTGGAGAACGCGGTGCTCGGCGTGAGTGAATACACAGCTAGACGTTCCGGAGGATGAACTCCGGTGGAAGCAGGCCGCGGCCATTCCAGCGGAAGCAAACCAGGACGATCGGCTGAGCCTGTGCGCGCTCGGGCGCTGCTGCCCAACAGTTGCTCGACATTCTGCGCGGCGATCGCTTGGTTGCTGCAGACATACAGAACCTTTAAAGACCCTGACCTCTCCGGCGGCACCATGCAGTCGATGACGCCACGAGCCACTATGGTCTTCCCAAGCCCGGGCTCATCGGCAACAAGAAACCTGCGCGTGCCTTCCTTGCACCCGAAAGCCGCAATTGTGGCACGGATGGTCGCTTCCTGGAACGGCTTCGGCGTCATTTGCTCAACAACTCGCTCTCGACCGCGTCCCAACTCGCCAGGAACTCCTGCAGTTGTGCGTGTGCCTTCTGCTCGCGCGCATCGCGCGGCTGGAAGTCACGAGTCATGGCGACAATCTGAGCGACCTCTCTCAACGCGTCCTTGTTGCGCGTCCAGGCCGCGAGCACGGCTTCTATGCCCAGCAGCCTGACCAACTGTCCCTTATGTTGCGTGTCCTCATCCCAGCGTTGCCGGGCGCCCTTGCTGCCGGCCGTGCCACCTCCCAGCATGTCATTGAGAAGAGCCAGCAGGCCTTCCAGTCCGAGCATGCCCTGCAGCAGCGCGCGGTCGCGAATCTCCTTGTCCTGCGGCGGATCAAACGGCGCAGACTGCAGCCAGCTTGCGACGTGATGCCCCCATTCCAGTTCGAGTTGAAGGGAGTCACTGTTGTCATGATCCGCAGCCGCAGGGAGTTTTATGCTGGATGCCCCTATCGGCCAGTCGAGACAGGCGTCGCCCAGCCGGGCAATTCGCAGTTGCGCACTCGAAGGCAGTTGTGGCGCGCGTTCGGACGTAACGACCACCGTCCCGTCGTCCTTGATCTGCTGCCGCAGATGCAACTCCGCCGACAGCGCATTGCACAGCAAGCCGAACCGCCTTTCGGTCCGCCTCGCCACCGCATCGACAGGCGGCAGATCGTCGATAGAAATTTCGGTGCATGCATTCAGAAACGCATCGATTCCTCCGCGAAGTTCGAGGACTTCCCGCGTCCCACGGCGTTGCATCGAGAGCTCGGCGCGCACCTCTGCGTTCTCAAGCCAACCTCGTGAAGTCAGGTTGGTACTGCCCAGCAGCAGTCGCACTTGGCCTGACCGCTCAATCCAGATGAATTTCGCGTGGAGCCCAAGCGCCTCGGACTCGACATCCTCTGGGTCCTCGTCGGTGTCCGTCTGATACGGTTCCTCTTGGTCTGCAGGCGGCAGTACGAGAAGCTGGTAGCCATCAAGGGCTCCTTCGCGAAGCTTCATGTCTGCAAGCGCACTCTCGGTCGATACGAGCGTGAGTACGCCGAGCTTGATCGGACCCTGCTTCGCGATTTCGCTCTTGATGGTTCGCAGGGCTCTGGCGTCCAGGAACGGTGATACGACCACTGCGCGAATCGTGTCGGCAGGCAGGACGAGTAATTTCCTGTCGTCGCTTGGCAAGTCGAGCAGGACCTGATCGACCTGGATGCCGGGGCTGGCCGTCCAGCGCACGTCGGAGAGCTCACGGATACCTTTCCGCCAAAGCTTTTCCGCGCCCGCCTGCAAAGCCAGACGCGACGCCAACTTCCCGACACCGGCCAATGGCTTGCCCTTGCCTGCCGGAGCGCCATCGAGCACCAACGCGAGGTCCCAGGACCGGTCGCGAGTAAAGTTGCGGCTTCCCAGCCAGAGACGCCATCGAACGTCCCCCTTTCCGTCCGCAGACTCGAACCGCAAAAGGCAAACCTTGGGGTGCCAAGAACGCTGCTTCTCATCCCATTTCACCTGCACGACAAAGCGGTCCAGCATGTGCAGCGCGGGTAGATGCCTGCGAGGACTGGTCCAGTGGCCGTGCTGGACCAGGATGTGTACCCGTTCGAGCAGGAGGCGCAGTGACTTGGCCAGCGCCGCACGCGACCCACCTGTACCCTCCACCGTGGCATAGCGCGTCATGGCCATGAGCATGGCCACGAGTACCGTGGACTGCGCCGAGTACGTCGAGCACAACGCGCGGTCCAGGTTGAATCCTTTCGGCGGGACCAGAGCATCGAGGAGCGCCGAGGAGGGGAGGTGCGACGTAACCGCTCGCGCCGTCTCGTCGGGCTCGGCCTCCCGCTGCCGTTGTCTACTTGCCATGGAGATCGTTCAAAAGCCTGACCACATTGGGCCACCGGAAGTGCAACGGCTCCGCCAGTCTGATCTTCGACGCCGTGCGCGCCCAGTCCCGGAGATGAACGGCGGCGCCACGCGTCCCCGCAAGTCGCGCTCGTGGTCCCTTCCGAGCGGACTCCACCGCAGCGTAGACGTCCTTCAGGCTAGACATCGCCATTTGATCCCTTAGATACCGCTGAGTATCTCGCAGCAGTCCAGCTACCGGTCCGCCCGACCCAGTCAGTCCCAGCTGCTGCGCGCGAGCCAGGTCCAGTGTGAGCGCGGCTCGACCTAGATTCGCCTTCATCTCATCAAACCGGGCCCGGTGCCGCCTCCCTCCGGTCGGTCCCTTGGTACTGCAAGCGCCCTCAACCATTGCCAAGTAAGCGGCCCGCGCGAGACCCGCGACGGCCGACAGTCCTTCCGCCAGAGCCAAAACTTCCTTGTCCTGCGTCTCTGCCGCCGCCACCACACGATCGTCCAGCCAAGGCTGAAAAGAGGGATTGAGCTTCAAAGGTCGCGAAGCCAGCTTGGCCAGAAGCGACAGATGTCGCGATTCGCTTGGCCCGGTGAGCGGGGCTTTGACGACGGAAAGGCGACGCCGGAGAAACTCCCGCTCCGCACGTTCCAGCCTGAAACTAACACCGGCACTGGCCTCCAAAAGTTGGTCCGGGATCGGAGGCAATGCCTGGAAGGGAACCACGCGCTCCGCCAAGGGTTGTCCATCGGCGTCCAGCGCGAGCTTTGAGGTACCCAATTCCGACAGCTCTTCGAGAACCGCTTCGCGCGAAGGAATCGCTTCCGTCCACTGTGGACCAATGAGCCCCCACAATGCGAGAGCTGTCCAGTAGGAATACGACGCGGGCTGCGCCGCAGCGCTGACTGGATGAATGCGTCCGCCGATGATGCCCCTGCGGGCCTCCCTGTCCCCCGCAGTTCCATGGAGCAGCCGACCTGTCAGAGCAAACTCAAGGTCACGCAAGGATCTGGCCGGGTCCCGCTCAAGTGCCGCCAATCGCATCAGCCAGGGCACGAACAAGGTGTAGCGCAGACGCGTGTGCAGCACCGACGTGCCAGGGAACAGTCGGTCGGAAACAGCTTGATGTACCGCCAGCAGTCCCAACTCATCCACAACACCATCCTGCTCGCCCAGCAGAAGGCGCTGGGCCTGCGCAAGTTCCGATCTTGATGTCATCACCCAGCCCACCATGGGTAAGGGACGCGATCGCAATCGGTCCCCGCGTCTCCCCCCAAGCGCATCTAGCTCAACCATTCCCTTTTCCCCGGGCCGCAGGGCCGATTTTGCAGTCACGGCCTATTGTCGCGGCCTCGGTTTTGCGTTCACGATCTTGTGGATTGAAACGTGGGTCTATCCTAGTGAGATCAGCCGCTGGATGGCGCGCCAGACACATCAGCCATCGCGCTTTTTTTCGCCTCCGCGGATTTCTGCGGCTGAACCCATCCCTGTCAGGCCTCTGAGCGCGTCGTTGGCTTCCGCCACTGAAGCTTCGAAGTTATTCATTCTTCGCCCTCGATTTCGTCAAGGATGCCGCGCGCAGTAGTGCCGGTGATGCGGGTCATCAGCAAGTGCCGGCCCGCGTCGGTGAGATGGCAGATGCGTACGAAGCCATGACCAACATCTGCATCTACATCAACGATCAACCCCTCGCACACTGCCACGCCGATGGCCGCGCACTCAATCCCTAACTGCCAGTCGTTGAGTGGGTTTAACCGGATCTCCAGCGCCAAATCGAGACGCCTCATCGAACCGTGAGCAGTTTTGGCAATCGCCGCGCAGATTTGAAGTCCAGTGATCTTTTTACTCATAAGTCAGTAACTTAGAGAACACTCTCTTGCGCAGAGCGGCGATCGGTGCTTTCATTGACGGCATGAAAAGAGACGGACGCACCCTGGCCCACAATGTGTTGGAAGAAATGCGCATGCTG
>NZ_BQXQ01000045.1 GCF_030159055.1 Acidovorax sp. SUPP3334 | reverse complement strand
CTTCCAATGTCAATCTGGCATTCTTATGGCTGTTCATCCGGTGGGATCCCTCTGTGACTCTGAAGCGTGTTAACTCCAGTTTCCCAGACCCATTCGGGTGAACAACCTATTGAGACATCACAGCTAGATCAGCTCGCGAACGGTCACGCCCGAAGGAATGGCCGCACGCTCGATCTCCACGCGGTAGTCCGTGAACCGGCGGGGGGCGCTTTCTGCCTCGGGGTGTGCCGGCGTGACCTGGACGGCATCGAACAGCACATGCGCAGGTGCATTGCCCATGGCGCTTTCATGCTCGAACACGATCAGCTTGCGTGCCGCCATCTCGCCGCGGGCGGCTGACCTATCGTGCTCGAACATGTTGATGAGTGCGCGCCAGAACAGCTCCAGGTCCGCATCGGAAAAGCCGGTGCGCTCGGCCAGCTTGGCCGAGATGAAGCCGTGCGCGCGGTACAGGCCGTAGGGAATGATGTGCTTGCGGCCCATGGTGCGGTTGTCGCCGCTCTGCGCCTCGGCCTCTTTCTCGGTGGTCACGGCCATGCGGGTGATCGAAATCTCCAGTGGCACCACGGGATCGATGGAGGTGGCGAAGGCCATCTGCACCGGCCCACGCACCTGGCCCGCGTTGACGCCGTTGGTCATCACGGCGCCGAAGGTTCGCACGTCGAAGAAGTTGTTGCACATCCACTGCGTGATGGCCCGTGCCTTCTCTTCTTCCTTGGGCAGTTTCTTGTCTTCGGGCTTCAGTGATTGGGCTTCGTAGGCTTTGCGGTGCTGATTATTGAGCACCGCCTTTTCCTGCATGTAGATGGCGTAGCCCTCGTCGGTCGGCTTGGCCAGACTAACGAAGTTGCGAATCTTGCGTTTCAGGCACACGTCGGTCACCAGGCCGCGATTGGTTTCGGGGTCCAGCCGCGGCAGGTTGCCGGCGTCCGGGTCGCCATTGGGGTTGCCATTGGTGATGTCGAAGAGATAGACGAATTCGTAGCGGTGGGCGATGGCGGTCATGCGGGGGCTCCCTCGGTGTCGTTGGTATTGGTATCTGCGGTGTCTTGCTCAGCCTCCGCGCCGTTCTTGGTAAAACGGCTTTGCGACTGGTGGTAGTAGCCGATGGCGAAACGGCCCTGGTCTTCGATGCGCAGGCTGCGCGGAAACTGTTCGGACAGGCCATCGACGATCTCTCGAATGTCTTTTTCGAGGTTGACCGCCAGGCCCGGTTTGTCCTTGCGCAGCCGTCCCATGTGGTTCTGCGTATTGCGCAGCAGCACCGGAAAAACGGATGCCGGCGTGGCCGATGCCGCGCCGTAGTAACGGTCGCGGATGGTGGCGTTGACCTGCCCGCCGAGTGCGCTGCGCTGCACGGCTTCCAGCACCGCGAACAGGCGGCCCAGCCGGTAGCCCGGGTTTTCTGATTGCTTGTCGAGACTCACGGGAACCTCCTCCTTGTGGATATGGATGTTGATGCCCAGCCGCTTCTCGCGGGCCAGGATGCCTTTGCAGATCGCCGCGCGCAGGCCCGACAGATTGCCGTCCGACCGGATGCGCATCAGCGTGTTGGCTAGCAGGCTGCGCGGATAGGGACGCCCGTTGAGTACGGAGCGCATGAACTCGCCGACCAGGTTGTTGAAGGCGTCGTCCATCTTGGGTATGGCACCCTCGCGATTGGGCACCGTGGCCAGAACGATGCGCCGAGCGGCGGGGGCTGTTTTCCACGGCACGGGCTCCAGGCGAAAGTCCGCCGCATGTTGGGCCAGACGTTGTGCGAAGCCGCCCAACGTGTCCGTTTCCCAGAATCGGATGGAGATGCGCGAGGCATTCGGAGCCAGCCCCAGCACGAACATGCGCGTGCCGTCCTGCAGCTTGGGATTCAGTTCGCTCAAGGGGCGTCCCTTGGCGATTTGCTGCAGCACATCACGCACACGCGCTGCTTCCTGGGAGTCGTCCGGCGGCGCATTGAGCAGCGACTCGAACGTCAATTCGGCTTCCTGCGCCTGGTCTGCATCGTCAGCCTCCGCCCAGAACACCACGCTCGCATCGCCGATCTGGATGCGCTGGCGGTTGTGCTCGCCGCGTCGCAGCAGGTGGTTGAGTACGGTGGTGTAGGCAAAGGCGGCCTGCTCGGAAACGGGCGCGTTCTCGCCTTGGCTCTTGCCATACGACGTGAACGACTCCAGGTTGAACGAAACGATGGAAGCGCCCGAGCTTTGTGCGCCGTTCACGCCCTTGATAGCAGGGTGAAGACGCGCCACCGGCAGTCGCTCACCGGTGACCAGGCAGTGGGCCAGAGCGGGCGCAGCCGCATCGTCACTGCCTAGCAGACGCGCCCGCACGGTTTGCGCTGCAGGGCGCTCGTGCAGGTGGGTGCGTTCGCCGTCCAGGCGAAAGACGATGTTGGCGTCCAGCATCTCCGATTTGAAGGGGGCATCGCTGAAGCGCTCTGGCTTCCAAGCGGACATGAAGTTCAGCAGGGCCTTGAGGCCCGAGTCCTGGGTGTCTTTCAAGCTCTCCTGATGCAGCGTCTTGAAAGCTTCGTGCTCCTTGTCCGCACGCTTGCTCGTGGCGCTGGCGCCCAGCACATAGCTGGTTTTGTCCCAAAGAAAGTTCGACTTGATGCCCACCGTCCGTTTCTCGGGCTGCGGCACGTTCATCGAGCGCGGCAGCGGCTTTTTGCCGGACGTGTCGCGGATGTCGTTCACCTCCACCACTCGCCCATCAGGCGCCAGCAAAATCTCGTAGCTGATCTTCTCCGGGCTGTAACCGAACGGCGATAGCCCCTCTTCGCCGCGCGCCAGCAGACGCTGGTAGTAAGTGTTGAGTGCTTGCAGGATCATGCTTTGACCTCCTCGCTGTGCCAGGGTGGCACCTCAATCACGCCGCCCGCCATTTGTGCGCGAAAGAATCGAGGCGTCATCCCCCGGTCGAAGTCGATGTCATGCAGCGTCCAGCCCAGGTCTCGCGCCTCCCGCAGGCTTTCGTGCACCTCGGGGATCGGGTCACCCTCTTCGATCAACTGGAAATTCGCCGGAAACTCCCGCACGCCCATGCAAGGCTGCTGAAAGCACTGCCCCTTGCGTGCTCGGCGGTTGAAGATGTCCAGGTGCTTGCCCACCGAATCTTCGGGGCCGGCTTTGGGTGTGAGATGGAAGTGCGCCTCGATCACATACGCCACATCGCGCAGGATGGTGGCGGCGCGCTGTTGCCGGTCTTCATCGACATAGTTCGCCAGCCCTGCGGTGTCGCCCGCCTTCATGGCCTTGGCGATGCTGGCAGGCGAGATCTTGCCGCCCACTTCGTTGCGGCGGATCGACTCGAAGCGGATGGGATTCAGCACATGGATGCGGTCTACTTGCCACCGTATCGCGGGTTTCCAGTGGATCGCATCGAGGATGCCGCGCGCCGCGGACGGGGTGATCGCGTCGTAGGAGACGCGTTCTACTTTCATCTCAGGTCGCGTAAAACACGCGCGGTCGCCCCAAACCTTGAGTTTCACTCCAAATCCCATTGGTCCTCCCCTTTGTTTCGTTGGATCATCGTTGGCCACCCCTACAACGGGCTTACCAGTTCAAGTGTTCAGTGCGGATGAATGTCGGGTGGTCCCAGCTCAGTCCAAATTGCGGGTCATAGAGTCCCTCATGGGCGAGCACCATGAACTGCTCTCCCCACTTTTGCGGCGCCACAGGGATGACGGCGCCTGCCTGGTAGAGAGCGTCGAAACCCTGGCGTGGCAGCTGCACCAGATAGGGCTGCAGCTTGCGCGCAAGGCCAACGCTGCCTTCGGCGTGCTCCAGATCGCGCAGAAAGCCTTTGGCATCGCTGTCATACGGCACGATCACCGGCATCTGAACGCTGTCGATCATGCGGAATTTCGTGGCCAATGTTTCCAGCGGAAGGCTATCGATGCGGCTGTCCCGCAGCAGGCCGAGCAGGTTGGGTTTGTCGAGCGCATCGCCGCCCTTTTGCCAATACAGCAACGCGAAGTAGCGGCTGATGGCCTCGGGTGATAAGGGGTCGCTTTCGTCCTGGCGCAGCACTTCGCGAGCCGCCTGAGCGTATTGCGTCAGTTCCGGCGGCGGTGCCCAGTCTGGATTCTCATTGGCGAAGACCAGCACTTCACTCGCAGCCAGGTCTCTGCGCCCTTCGCGGTTGCAGCGGCCAGCGGCCTGAGCGATGGAATCCAAGCCTGCCTCTGCGCGCAGCACGGCGGGAAAGTCAACATCCACGCCTGCCTCGATCAAGCTCGTGCTCACCACCCGGCACGGCTCACCATCCTTGAGCATCTGCCGCACCTCGGCGAGTACGGCGCTGCGGTGTTTGGCGCACATCAGCGTGGTGAGGTGGCGTGCGCCGGGCAGATCGGCCATGGCCTGATACACCGCCCGCGCATGGCGGCGGTTGTTCACGATGCACAGCACCTGTTCGCGTGAGCGCATCTCGGCGGCGAGCGCGTCGTCGCTCAGCGTGCCCATATGCCGCACCCGCACCCGTTCAAGCTGGCGGAAGAGGCGTGCCGGCTCGGGCGCCAACTCGCGCACGCCCGTGAGCCCGCCTTCGAAGGCCGGCGCCTCCAGAGCGGGCTGCGTGGCGGTGCACAGCACCACGCTCGTGCGGTAGTTGCGAGCCAGTTCATCGATGGCGGCCACGCAGGGCCGCAGCAGATGAAGCGGCATGGTCTGCGCTTCGTCCAGGATCACCACGCTGCCCGCGATGTGGTGCAGCTTGCGGCACTGCGACGGCTTGGCCGCGAACAGGCTCTCGAAGAACTGCACGGCGGTGGTGACGACGATGGGGGCGTCCCAGTTCTCCATGGCAAGCCGCAGTTTCCGATCCGACTGGTACTTCTCGGGGTCGTTGCGCGGGGCCGGCTGCTCCACGAAGGCGCTGTGATGCTCCAGCACGGCGGCTTCGCCCAGCGGGCCCAATGCCTTGCGGAATACGGCGGCGTTCTGCTCGACGATGCTGGTGAAGGGAATCACGAAAATCACGCGCTGCAGACCGTGGAGGATGGCGTGGTCGAGGGCGAAAGCCAGCGATGCCAGCGTCTTGCCGCCGCCGGTGGGCACCGTGAGTGAAAACAACCCCGGTTCATGCTCCGCCTGGCTTCGCACATGGCCCAGGATGTCAGCGCGCAGACGGTTCACATCGCCAGTGGGCTGGAACTGGGTCAGGGACACGTCCAGTTGCTCGCGCAGTGCCGCGAGCGTGGGCGGTGTACCACCACCGCGGCGCTGATCGGGGCGGTTTTCAGCAGTGTTGTAGAACGCCTCGGTATCGAGAAAGTCGGCATCCACCAGACACGAGAACAGCATGCGGGCGAGAAATGCCAGTTGGAACGGATGCCGTTCCTTGGCCTGCTGGCGGCCCTGGGCGTTGTAGGGCTTGAAGCCCTCGGGAGTGCTCAGCCCAGAGGGCAGGGCGATGTCCTGCTCCCAGCCAGGGTGCAGCACCGGCAGTTCTGACGAGAGCCGGTCGGCCAAGGCCGTGCGCTCGCCTTCGCCTTGCCCATTGGCCAGCCCCGCATGGTGGCCTGCGATGCCATAGGCCAGCAGTTGCCCCATGGCCCCCAGGCGCTCCTGCGCGATGCGTGCGCCCCAGGTGGAGTGGTCCACCCGCAGCGGACTGCCACGCAGACGCTCTTGAAAGGGCAGGGTGTACTTGCCCAGGTCGTGCAGATGGCCGATCACCTGGGCGAGTGCCTGGCCGCCAAAAACAGAGGCGAACTCACCTGCCCCCCGGCCCACGGCGTGAAGATGGTCCGCCAAGGGTTGCCAGCCTTGCGGGCCGGCGCCTTCGACGGAGTGCGCATAAAAGCGCGGCGCGCCCGCACCTTGTTCTGGGTTGGTCAATGCCTTTTCCTCCCTTTTGAGTGGTCGCCGCAGTTCTTTATGGATGAGCTGTCGGTAGGGAGATTGTGCTGGCCGGGTGCTCCTTGCCGCCTGCGGAGTTTCCCTTTGATGTGTGCCGAATCACATCCAGCGACTGAACTGCGCCGCAACCCGGCCCGACCCAGGCCTAAGCCACACCTAAGTCTCGTTGCCCAAACTGCCCCCCATGCAACGACCCAACGAAAGGACTGCCATGAACTCCGTTCTCTCGACCCCGCGCCGGCTGACTCTGGCCCTGCTCACTGCCGGTGCCATCGGCGCGACCGGCGCTGGCCTGGTGACCAACATGCATTCCAGCCGCGCTGCGATGCCGCCTGCCATGACGCAGCCGGCGACCCTGCCCTACACGGGCGGCGTGACGGCGCCGGACTTCGCGCAGATCACGGCGCGCAACGGCCCGGCGGTGGTGAACATCAGTGTGAGCGGCACCACCAAGACGTCGCTGACCGACTCGGAAGACGACGATGACGAAACCGCCGCCCACCCGCGCAGCGGTGGCGCACAGGGCGTGGACCCGAACGACCCGATGTTCGAATTCTTCCGCCGCTTCGGCATGGTGCCGCCCGGCATGCAGGCTCCTGGCCGCCAGCGCGAAGTGCCAACGCGGGGTGAAGGCTCGGGCTTCATCGTCAGCCCGGACGGCATCATCATGACCAATGCCCATGTGGTGAAGGGCGCCAACAGCGTGACGGTGAAGCTGACCGACCGGCGCGAGTTCCGGGCCAAGGTGCTGGGCTCCGACCCCAAGACCGACATTGCCGTCTTGAAGATCGATGCGAAGGACCTGCCCGTGGTGCAGCTGGGCAGCACGCGCAATCTGGCCGTGGGCGAATGGGTGCTGGCCATCGGGTCGCCGTTCGGCTTTGAAAACAGCGTGACGGCGGGCGTGGTGAGCGCCAAGGGCCGCTCGCTGCCGGACGACAGCTACGTGCCTTTCATCCAGACCGACGTGGCGGTGAATCCCGGCAACTCGGGTGGCCCGCTGTTCAACGCGCGCGGCGAAGTGGTGGGCATCAATTCGCAGATCTACAGCCGCTCGGGCGGTTACCAGGGCGTGTCGTTCTCCATTCCGATCGAGGTGGCCGCCAAGGTCAAGGACCAGATCGTGGCCACGGGCAAGGCCAGCCATGCGCGGCTGGGCGTGTCGGTGCAGGAGGTGAATCAGGCATTTGCCGATTCGTTCCAGCTCGACAAGCCCGAAGGTGCATTGGTGGCGGGCGTGGAAGACGGCGGTCCGGCCGACAAGGCGGGCCTCAAGTCGGGCGATGTGATCCGCAGCGTGAACGGCCAGCCCATCGTGGCTTCGGGCGACCTGCCGGCCATCGTGGGCCAGGCGGCGCCCGGTACGCAGGCGCGGCTGGAGGTGTGGCGCCATGGCAAGCGCGAGGAGTTCATGGCCACGCTGGGCGATGCGAGCGAGAAGGCCAACAAGATCGCCAGCACTGAAAAGTCCGCCGGAAAAGGCCGGCTGGGCCTGGCGCTGCGGCCGCTGCAGCCGCAGGAGCGCCGCGATGCCGGCGTGGACGGCGGCCTGCTGGTTGAAGACGCGCGCGGCCCTGCGGCCTTGGCGGGCGTGCAGCCGGGCGACGTGCTGCTGGCGATCAACGGCACGCCTGCCCGTGGGGTGGAGCAGGTGCGCGAGGCCATGGCCAAGGCGGGCAAGTCGGTGGCGCTGCTGATTCAGCGCGACGGCGACAAGATCTTCGTGCCCGTGCCTCTGGGCTGACCGCGTCCTACGCGGCGGCCCGGGGCTTGGCCGCTATGCTTGGCTGCCATGGATACCGCCACCCGTTTGCAACCTGATGCACCCGCGCCGCTGGCGCTGCGATTTGCCGCAGCCGCTTCCGGCGCGGCGGCGTTGATGACCTGACAAAAAAGAGGAGTGCCGCCCCATGCGCCTGCTGCTCGTCGAAGACGACACCATGATCGGGGAAGCCGTGCATGACCTGCTGCGCGCCGAGCACTACGCGGTGGACTGGGTGCGCGACGGCGAAATGGCCGACACCGCGCTGCGCACGCAGACCTACGACCTCGTGCTGCTCGACCTCGGCTTGCCCCGGCGTGATGGCCTGGCGGTGCTGCGCGACCTGCGCGCGCGCAAGGACCGCACGCCGGTGCTGGTAGCCACTGCGCGCGACGCGCTGGCCCAGCGCGTGGAAGGGCTGGACGCCGGTGCCGACGACTACGTGCTCAAGCCCTATGAGCTCGATGAACTGCTGGCCCGCATTCGCGCGCTCACGCGGCGCGCAGCGGGCCGGGCCGAACCGGCCTACGAGCACAAGGGCGTGCGCATCCTGCCTGCCACGCGGGAGGTGACGGTGAACGGCACGCCCGTGGTGCTGTCGGCGCGCGAGTGGGCGGTGCTGGAGCCGCTGCTGGCCCGCCCGGGCATGGTGCTGTCGCGCACCCAGCTCGAAGAAAAACTCTATGGCTGGAAGGACGAGATCAGCAGCAACGCGGTGGAGGTGTACGTGCACGGCCTGCGCAAGAAGCTGGGTGCCGACCTGCTGCTGAATGTGCGCGGCGTGGGCTACATGGTGCCCAAGGCATGAAACCCGCAGCGCCACCCGCCCCCGGGCATGCCACCCAGGCCCATGCGCCGTCGGCCGCCGGGCACGCATCCCCCGCGCACTCTCTGCGCGCGCGGCTGCTGTGGTTTCTGCTGGGGGCGATCGTGTGCACGGCGCTGCTGCAGATCGTGCTGTCGTACCGCTCGGCGCTGCGCGAGGCCGACGAGATTTTCGACTACCACATGGAGCAGATGGCCATGGCCCTGCGCCCCGGCCTGCCGGAGCTGCCGGCCAACGCGCCCGGGCCGCTGGTGCACGAAGACGAGAGCTACGAGTTCGTCGTGCAGGTCTGGTCGGCCGAAGGGTCGCGCGTGTTCGAGTCCGCCGCGGGCGCTGCGCTGCCGCAGCGTGCGGTGCTGGGCTTTTCGAACGTGAAGGCGCACGGCAGCACCTACCGCGTTTTTTCCGTGCAGACGCGCGCGCAGGTGATTCAGGTGGCGCAGGACATGGCGGCCCGCAAGGCCATGGCGCGCGACCTGGCACTGAGCACCGCCGGGCCCATCGCCCTCATGGCTCCGCTGCTGGCGCTGGCCGTGTGGTGGGTGGTGAGCGGGTCGCTGGCGCCCGTGGAGCGCGTGCGCCGCCAGGTGGCGCAGCGCCAGGCCGATGACCTGTCGCCGGTCGATGGCGAGGCGCTGCCCGCCGAAGTGCAGCCGCTGGTGGATGAGCTGAACCTGCTCTTCGTGCGGGTGCAGCGTGCTTTCGAGGCGCAGCAGCACTTCGTGGCCGATGCCGCGCATGAGCTGCGCTCGCCGCTGGCGGCGCTCAAGCTGCAGGCGCAAGGGCTGCTGCGCGCCCCCGATGCCGAAGCCCGCAGCGTGGCCGTGGCCCGGCTGTCGGCCGGCATCGACCGGGCCACGCGGCTCGTGGAGCAACTGCTGGCGCTGGCACGGCAGGAATCCAGCGTGGCGGCCGGGGCGCCCGCGCAGCCGGTGCTGCTGGCGGACCTGGCGCTGCAGGCGGTGGCCGATGCCGCGCCCGCTGCCCAGCAGCGCGGTATCGACCTGGGCCTGGCCACGGCCGACGCTGCACCGTTGGCGGGCCACGCCGAGGCGCTGCGCATTCTGCTGCGCAATCTGGTGGACAACGCGATCAAGTACACGCCCGACGGTGGCGTGGTGGACGTGCACGTGATCGCCGAGCCGCCCACCGGCGCGGGCCAGGGAACGATGGGTGCCGGCGCAACCGCCGAAACAGGCGGTGGCGGTGCTGTGCCGTCCGGCGCAGTCACCCTCGTGGTGGAGGACAGCGGCCCGGGCATTGGCGAGGGTGACCGCGAACGCGTGCTGGGCCGCTTCTACCGCGCGCCGCAGGCCGCCGATGGCGGTGCCCAGGTGCCTGGCAGCGGCCTGGGCCTGGCCATCGTGCAGTCGATCGCGCGCATGCACCAGGCGCAGGTCGATCTGGACGGCTCCCCGCGCCTGGGCGGCCTGCGCGTGTCGGTGCGGTTCGAGGCGCCGCCGCCATCGGCCGAGGGCCGGGCTTGACCGGGTTCGCCGTTCTCTCCGGCCTGGGCCATGCGGTGTTCGTGGCGGTGGGCCTGCTGGTCTATGTGATGGGTACGCGCATCGGGCACCAGCGCCGCCATCCGTCGGCCGCCATCGCCTGGGTGGTGGCCATCGTGGCGTTTCCGTACATGGCCGTGCCGCTTTTCGTACTGTTCGGCACCCGCAAGTTCGCTCGGCCGCTGCGCCGTCCTCGCAAAGCGCAGCAAGAGGCCATGGCCGCCGCTGCGTTGCCCGCAGGGCCGCCCTGGGCCGCGCGCCTGCTGGCCAGCATGGAGCTGGAGCCTGCGGTGCGCAACGCGCGCATCGTGCTGCATGCCGATGGCGCGCAGGCGCTGCAGACTTTGCGCGACACCATCGCCTCGGCCGGGCGCAGCCTGGACGTGTGCACCTTCGTCTTCGGCGACGACCCGGTGGGCCGCCAGGTCGCGCAGGCCCTGGGCGAGTGCGCCCGGCGCGGGGTGGCGGTGCGGCTGCTGCTGGACGCGGTCGGCAGCCTGGCCACGCCCAGCCCGATGGTGCGCACGCTGCAGGCGCAGGGCGTGCAGGTGCGGCGCTTCATGCCCATGCTGCACAACCCGATGCGCGGGCGCACCAACCTGCGCAACCACCGCAAGCTGGTGGTGGCCGATGGCGAGCGCCTGTGGAGCGGCGGGCGCAACCTGGCCTGCGAATATTTTCTGGACCAGCCCGGCCACCCGGCATGGATCGACCTGAGCTACGAGGTCCACGGCCCCATCGCCCTGCAGGCCGCGGCGCAGTTCGAAGCCGACTGGAGCACCGCCAGCGGCCGGCTGGTGCGCGCAGCGCTGAAGCAGCCGCTGCCCGCCGGCCCCGAGCAGGGGGCATTGGCCCAGTGGGTGCCCAGCGGCCCCGACCATGCCGACGACACCGTGCACGCCCTGCTGCTGGCCGGTGCTTATCACGCACAGGAGCGCATCGTGGCCGTGACACCGTACTTCGTGCCCGACGACGCCTTGCTGCAGGCGTGGTGCATGGCCTGCCGCCGCGGCGTGCGGGTGAGCCTGCTGGTGCCCCGGCGATCCAACCACCGCCTGGCCGACTGGGCCCGCGAGCGTGCCCTGCGCGAGCTGGGCCTGGCCGGCGCCGAGGTGTGGCTCGCGCCCGGCATGGTGCATGCCAAGGCCGTGCTGATCGACGACGACCTGGCGTTGTCCGGCTCGCTCAACCTGGACGCGCGCAGCCTGTTCCTGAACTACGAGTCGATGACCGCGTTCTACGGACCGGCCGAGGTGCGGTGGCTGTCGGATTGGTGCGCCACGCAGATCGCTCTGGCCAAGCCGTTCGTCCCCCGGCGGCCGTCCTGGCCGCGGGACATCGGCGAGGGCTTCGTGCGGGCCGTGGGATTCCAGCTGTGACGCAGCGCCGCGCCGCTTCGAATGATTTGCTATTAAATTTATAGCTGTCACCGCAATCAATGCGGCGGCGCAGGCCATTTTTCATACGAATCGGCGGCCGTCCAGCCGCCTCAGTACCGTGTCACCGGGCGCGTGCCCGGTTGTGCCTTGCCCGCCTGGTGGGCTCGCCCCGCCTTGCGCCGCAGCCGCCGCCACCCGATCACCATGCCCGTCGCGCTCAGCGCCGCGCCGCCCAGCCCCAGCAGCAGCATGACCGCGTCCCACAGCGGCCGGCGTTCCAGCAGCGGCACCCAATCCCAGCTGTGCAGCATGGCGAATAGCCAGCGGCTGGCGCGGCGGTGGTCGTCCAGGCGGCCGAGCACGGCGCCGGTGCGCGGGTCCACATGCACCCAGGTGGCGTGTTCGTCGGCGAACACGGCGCGCAGCACGGGCAGCGGCTTGGCGGGGGCTCCGGTCATGGTGTGGGGCGCGCGGGCGTAGTAGTACAGGTCGTAGTGCGCCAGCGTTTCCACGCGCACCAGCGGCGCGGCCACCAGCCCGGCGATGCCGTCCTGCAACGCCGTGGCCTCGATGGCGGTGGGCGCGGCGGTGGCGGCATCCAGTACTTCAGGTGCGCCTTGTGCCGGCTGCGCCAGCACCAGCGTGCGGCCCGTGGCGCGCACCCAGCGCAGCTCGCGCGTGGCGCCGCCGGCCTGGGCGAGCAGCGCGGTCAGCGGTGCCGGCCGGGTGCTGCCGCCAGCCGTCGTGCCCAAAACGAGTGCGCCACCCTGCAACGCCGCCATGCGCAGGGGCGGCGCACCGCTGTCGAACAGCTTCCACGGGTTCATGGACATGAAGCCGCTGAAGATCCACGCGATGGTGGCCGCTGAAAACGCCAGCCCCAGCATGTGGTGCCAGCGCATTGAGCGGGTGGGGTAGGGTGTGCGCGCCCCACTGCGGTAGCGGCCTCTGAACCGCCAGCGCTGCAGGCCCGCCACGGTGCCCGCCAGCGCGGCCAGCGTGCCGGCCACCGCGAGCGTGTTCACGGTAGCGCTCCAGTAGGGCTGCAGGGCGTTGCCGCGCAGGGGGTAGAGCCAGTGGATCCAGGTGCCCACGTAGCCCCAGAGGCGCTCGGTGCGCGGCGCGTCGCGCACGACCTCGCCGGTGGTGCCCGATACGTAGAGCACCGTGTCGTCGGCATCGTGCAGCCGCACGCGGTGCAGCGGCCGGTGGGCATCCAGCCCGCGCGAATGGGTGAAGGCGTCTTCCTGCAGCGTGCCCTCGTCGCTGGCCGCCACGCCGGGCCCCGCCCAGGCCATGGCGCTCGCACGGGCGCGTGCCGCATCCACCGCCTGCAGCACCTCGCCCGTTCTCGCGTCGATCACCGTGGCGGCCGAGCGCGGTGGCGCGCCCTCGGGCCGCGCCAGGTACACCGCCTGCCCGCCGCTCGCCACCGCAAGTCGCAGGTCGGCCAGCGGCACCCCTGACAGACCGGCGGGCGCCAGCGCGGCCGCAGGCTCCAGCAGGCCCGCGCCGTCGCCCAACGGAGGCAGGTGCGCGGTGCGCTCGGCTTCGGTGAGCTGCGGGTAGCCCACGTACATCATCACGATGCCGGAGAAGAACCACATGGCGAAGAAAGCGCATAGCAGCACCCCCAGCCAGCGGTGGATCAGAAACAGCCAGCGCTTGGCAGAGGCCGCGCGGGGAATGCGAAGGAGCAAGGGCACGGCATGTCTCCCGTGTCTGCTCAGAACGCCACCTGCAGCGACACATCCGCCGTTCGCGGCGCGCCCAGGTAAACCTGTGCGCTGCGGGCTTCGGCCGCGTAGATGCGGTCGGTCGCATTGCGAATGCGCCCGGTGAGCGTGGCCGTGGGCGACAGCTTCCACGCCAGCCCCAGGTCCAGCAGCGTGTACGAAGGCCAATACTGCGTGTTGGCCGCGTCCGCATCGATGCGGCCCACGCGCCGCACGCCCGCCGTGGCCTGCAGCGCCGGCGTGATCGCATAGCCCAGCCACAGGTTGGCCACGCTCTCGGGCGTGTTGATGGGCGTGCGGCCCGCGAGCGACACGCCGCCCTGCACGAACTGCTCGTAGCGGGCACGCGCGCGCATCGCGTTCGCCTGCACCTGCCAGCGGTCGGTCAGGCGCAGGCCCGCCGCCACCTCCACCCCGCGTGACGATTGCTCGCCCACCTGCACCGTGAACGCAGGGTTGTTCGGGTCCTGCGAGGCGATGTTGCGCCGCGTGATCTGGAACGCCGCCACCGTGGCCGTGCCGCGCCCGCCCCAGAAGTCGAATTTGCTGCCGACCTCGGTTTGCCGGCCCGTGGTGAGCGCGCTGTTGTTGGCCACGTCGGCGAACGATGCGGTGGAAAGCGACCCCGACGGCGGATCGCTCGCCGTCGCGTACTGCGCATAGACATTGGCGCCCGGCGCCACGTCCCACACCACGCCCAGCCGGCCGGTGGTGGGCGTGTAGCTGCGGTCGAATGCCGCCGGGGCTGTGGCGGTGATGGCGCGCCGGTTGTTCACCTCCAGCGCGATGCGTTCGTGCCGCAGGGCGGTGACCAGGTGCACGCCGGGCACGAGCGCCGTGCGGTTTTCCGCGAAGAGCGCCGTGGTCTGCACGCGGTTGTCGCGGTCGGCCCGAAAGCCCGGCGCCATGCCGGGAATGTCGAAGAACCGTTCGGTGGTGAAACGGTACGGGTCCACCGTGCTCACCGTGCCTGGCAGGCTGTTGGGAAAGCGTGTCTGTCGGTTCACGCTCACGTCCAGGCCGAAAGCCCAGTCGCTCTGGTGGCCGGCCAGCGTGCCGTGCCAGGTCGCCTCGGTGCGGTTGCCCACCAGTTGCTGGTCGTGCCGCTGCAGGTAAGCGCTGCCGCGAGACACCAGGGTGTTGGCGGCGTTGAACTGGTACGTTTCCACGTTGCGGTAGTCGCGCAGCGCATCGTAGGCATACAGCGTGTTGCGCCACTGCAGCGCATCGGACACGCGCCACTGCGCCACCGAACGCAGCCACTGCACCCGCTGGGCATACATGCCGTCGGCGCTGTTGTAGTTGGCAAAGCGCGTCCCCGGGTCGATGCGCAGCGCACCCGCGTTGGGGTTGAGCACGGGCGTGCCCCAGTAAGGCCGGTCCACCGTTTCCTTCTGGAACTCGTAGGCCAGCAGGTGCGTGAAGCCGCCGCCCAGGTCGGACAGCAGCGAAGTGGCCACCTGCGTGGACCGGGTGTGCGTGCCGGTGGTCCAGCTTCCGGCGTCGCGGTGGTTCACGTCGATGCGTGCGGTATGGCTGGGCCCCGCGCCGCCGTCCTGCGGGCCCGCGATGCGCCGGTTGATGCCCAGCGATGCTTCCTTGAGCCCATACGAGCCCGCGCGCAGCCGTCCTTCCGCGAAGTTGCCGCTGCGGTCGGGTGTCTTGGTGATGTAGTTGAGGGAGCCGCCCACCGCGCCCGCGCCGTACAGGAAGCCCGACGCGCCGCCGATGGCTTCCACGCGGTCGTAGATCCAGCTGTCGATCGCGCGGGTGGCGCTTCCGTATTGCACGGTGATGCCGTTGAACAGTTGCGTGACCGAATTGTTGCTGAAGCCCCGGTAGCTGGCAGCCATGGAGCCTGGCGCGTTGTGCACCGTCACGCCGGGCACGGTGCGAAGGATCTCCTGCGTGTCCTGCGCGCCCCGCGCTTCGATGGTGGCGCGGTCCACCACGGTGATCGATGCTGGCGTCTCGCGCGGCGTGAGGCCCAGGCGGCTGCCGGTGTCGGCGGGCGTGTCCAGGTTCAACCGGCCCATGGGCTCGGCGGGCGTCTCTGAAACGGTGACGGGCGCCAGCGTGGGCAGGGAGGCGGATGGCCCCTCTTGCGCCAGCGCGGCGGAAGGTCCGGCGCTGGCAAGCAGCGCCAGCATGGCGTGGCCGAGCGGCGACATCGCCAGCCGGGTCGGGCGCGCCGAACCGTCGGTTGCGGCGCCGGCACTGGTGCCGGAGTCCGCGCGCGCGGCGGCTCCGTGCACCGCCAGCCTGGATGTGGATGGGCGGGGGGACGGGGAGGAAAAGGTCGTGGTCATGGCATCGATCAGCACGCGGGCGAGCGGCGCACGGCGCGCGGCGCTGAGCCGCGCCATTGGCTGCGGTTCAACGCCGCGCCCGGCAGGCCGGGTCGTCTCAGCGAAAAAGACAGGGAATGCGTTCGCGCAAGGCCCCGGCCACCTGCACACCGGCAGGCCGCCGCGCTATGGCGAACGGAGGGAGCCGAGAAGGCTCAGGCGTGCGGGAAGGATGGCGGCCCGCGCGCCGGAAGCGGCGCGGCCGTGGCCGCAGCGATGCGCGCGGCCGGAATCGCCTGTACCGCATGGCCGAGCGGCAACGGTTGCGGCAGGGTTTGCATCGCCACCACCGGCGGTGGCGCGCCGTGCGGCATGCACAGGGGGCAGTCCATGGCGGTCTGGCCCATTTCCACCGGGCCGTCGTCGGTCTGCACATAGACCTTCACCATGCCTGCCGTGGAGCAGATCCACTCCATCGCCCGCGCATGCACCAGCGGCGAGGCCACGGCCGCCAGCAGCGCGCCCACAAAGCAGGCCAGCACCCAGCGGCGCAGGGCGCGTGCGGTGTGCAGCAGTGCGTTGGAAGGTGATTGCTTCACTTTTGATAGCAAGATGCCGTGGATTTGATTGCGCTGGAGGCTGTTTTGGCTCAAACCCCGTTGCCTGGGCGGTGCATCCGCAGGCCGGTGGGCAGCGTCCAGCGGCGGATTGTAGGCCGGCAACCCTTCGGACGGACAGGCGTTTCGCGCGGCGCCGCCAGCGCCGACAATCGGCCTGCCCGTCCCGTCCCGGCGTGCATCCGATCACTGCTTATCTCTCTTTACCATCGCCTTGCCATGAACCAGGCCATCCGGCTCGTCGCCTTCCTCGAAGCTTTCAAGGGCCTGCTCGTGCTGGCCGCGGCCACGGGGCTGCTGTCGCTCATGCACCGCGACCTCTATGCCATCGCTGCGCGGCTCATCGAACACGCGCATCTGAATCCCGCCGCGAAGTACCCGCAGATCTTTCTGGATGCGGCCCGCAACCTGCAGGACGCGCGGCTCACGCTGCTGGCCCTGGGCGCCGCGGCCTATGCCGCGCTGCGGCTGGTGGAGGCCTACGGCCTTTTCAGGGAGCGCCCCTGGGCCGAGGTGCTGGCCGCAGGCAGCGGGGCGATCTACCTGCCGTTCGAGTTCATCGGATTCCTGCACCACAGCAATGCGCTGCATGCGGGCATTTTCATCGTCAATGCCCTGGTGGTGGGGGTGATGGTGCGGGCACTGCTGCAGCGCCGGCGCGCTGCGCTGGCGGGCAGCGGGGCGGGCGTGCAGCACTGAGCCAGCCACTACCATGGGCTTTTGCTTTCAGGAGACTCCATGCGCAAGGCAATGACTTTTCTCGCCGTCATCGGCACCCTGGCCGCTCTGTATTTCGCGTACCGGTACGGGGTGTACTGATGGCGCGCTGGCTGCCCATCGCCTGGCGGCGGTGGTCGCCGAGGCACGCCGACAGTCATCACGGCCACCGACGCTGACGCTGGCCGCAGAAAATCCACCGAGACGACATGCCATGCCCATGAAACCCACCCCCCTGGCCGCCGCGGCCGCCGTTTGCCTGGCTCTCCTCGCGCCCCATGCCGGCGCCCAGACCTCGAAAAAGCACGACGATTTCTTCTGGCTCGGGGAAATCAACAAGGCCACCGCTGTCATCAATACCGACGAAGGCCTGCTGGACAAATCGCTGTCGCCCCTGGTCTATCAAGGCATCACCGAGGTGCTGGCCAACGGCGACAAGCCGGGTGGCAAGCGGCCCTCGCTGGTCATCACCTTCGAGCCGCTGTTGATCGAGGCCGCCGGCCCGCAGATCACGTTGCTGCACGCAGGCCGATCGAGCCAGGACATGCTGGCCACCGCGCGGTCCGCCATCCTGCGCGACGAAATGCTGCACCTGGCCGAGGCGCTCAACAAGACCACCGCCACGCTGGTCGAACTGGCCGGCAAGCACCGGGCCACCGTCGTGCCCAACTACACCAACGGGGTTGCCGCCCAGCCCAACAGCTATGGCCACTACCTGCTGGGCATCGCTGCGGGGCTTGAGCGCGACGCCCAGCGCATCCGCGAAGCCTATGCCCGCATGGACCGATCGCCCATGGGCACCACGGTGCTCAACGGCACCAGCTGGCCGCTCAACCGCAAGCGCATGGCCGACTATCTGGGGTTTTCCGCCACGGTGGACAACGCGTACGACGCCGCTCAGATCTCCGCGGTGGACCAGCCCGTCGAGGCCGGCGCCATCGTCATGGCCATCGCCCTGCATGCCGGGAGCTTCATCGAAGACGTGATGACCCAATACGCCCAGCCGCGGCCCTGGATCCTGCTGCAGGAAGGCGGCGGCAACACGTATGTATCGAGCGCCATGCCGCAAAAGCGCAATCCCGGCCTGCTCAACAGCACCCGCCGCGACGCCTCCACCGCGCTCAACCTGGGCATGGGCCCGGCGCTGCAGGCGCACAACATTCCCCCCGGCATGAGCGATCCGAAAGAGGTCCGCACCAACGCGGTGATGGTGCAGGCAGCGGCCGGCGTGCTGAACAACTGGACCCGCATCCTCAACAACCTGGTGATCGATCCCCAGCGCGCGCTGGAAGAACTCAACAGCGACTGGACCGCCTCGCAGGAGCTGGCCGACGTGCTGATGCGCAAGTACAAGCTGCCCTTCCGCGTCGGCCACCATTTCGCCTCGGAGGTCGTGGAATACGCCAAGGCCAAGGACATCAAGCCGCTCGCGTTTCCCTATTCGGAAGCGCAGCGCATCTACACAGAGACCGTGAAAGGAACGGAGTTTGCACAGGTGCTGCCCCTGTCCGAGGCCGAGTTCCGTTCCACGCTGGACCCGGTGGCGATCGTGAAGAACCGCCAGACCGCCGGCGGCCCGCAACCCGCCGAAATGGACCGCATGCTGCGCGAGGCAACCCAGCGGGTGGCTGAACAGGACGGCTGGATCAATGCACGGCGCACGCAGATTGCGACGTCGCTGGCGCGGCTGGATGCGGATTTCGAGAAGCTGGGTGGCGTGCGATAGCCAGCGATGCCCACCGAGGCCCTGCGCACTGGCGCAACGGTGGACGACTTAGCCCGCGCGGCGATGGCCGAGATCGAGCGGCGAAAGGGGTACGAGGGGGAACTGCGTACAGCGCTGGAGAACTGCCGGGCTCCCACAACTGGCGCTTTGGTGAGAACTCCGGTTTAGGCGTACCCGCTGGAGAGAAAAGGGCGTAAAAAAGCCCGCGCGAAGGCGGGCTTCTATGGCGCAACTGCGTTCAAGCTGCCCTCTTGAATTCCTCGATCCGATCATCCGCTTGACTAGCCTTCTTTTGGTGATGCTCGAGCACCTCTTTAAGACCATCTGGGATAAAGCGCTGCAGGATGTCACGCATCAAAGGTTGGTAGCCAACACCGTGGTGCGCACCAATAAGTTTGTAGGCGTCTATCATGCTTTTCGGCAATCTGATCGAGATGGATTGCATGCCCATCGACTCGTCCAGCGCTGCCATGTGCTCCGCACTGGCAACCTCCGCATGGGCGGCATCTGCGCCCAGTGAGCGATTCTCCCATGCTTCATCAGTGCCTGCGAAATTGTTCATTTGACTCTCCGTTTAATGTGACTGGTATAGATGCTGATCTCGGTTGGGTTGGGTTCGTAGCATGTCCTCAGATGAATTTCCAAACCACGTTGTATATACGCGATCTTCAGCAATCGTCCGGCGTTCGTATGGCTTAGAAACCACAGCGTAGGAGGATCAGTCCTGTGATCCTCCCTGTTGTCAATAAGCAACGGGCCGTCGATGTTTTCGAAACTTTGCTCAACCTCTCTAAGCGTTACTTGATGCTTGTGACCTAGCTTATCAAGCGTGGCTGGAGAGATTTTTAGGTTCTTCATAGGTTTGATACTAACGTCAATTTAGCCAACGTGTATATACGTTCAGGCGAAGGCATTGCGAGATATGCGGCTTTGCGACACAACGCTAGTGTCCCGTCCCGTTATTTTCTGGCATTAATCGTGCATGCCATTGAGGTATGTTGGAACCGGAGATACCGCGATGAGAATGGGCAGACCGAAGGTCGAGTTGGCGCTCTCTGACGAGGAGCGATCGCAGCTTCAATCCTTTGCCCGCAGCCGCTCGCTGCCTGCTGCGCTGAGCAATCGGGCTCGCATCGTTCTGAGCAGTGCCGATGGTGAGCCCAACAACGCCATTGCTGAGAGACTGAAGCTGACCAATGCCACGGTCGGCAAGTGGCGCGCCCGGTTCATCGAGCGACGCATCCCTGGGCTGTACGACGACGTTCGCCCCGGCAAGCCGCGCACCATCGACGACGAGCGCGTGGCAAGGTTGATCAATACGACGCTGCACACCAAGCCGGCCGATGGCTCCACGCACTGGAGCGTGCGTACGGTGGCCGCCGAGACGGGCATCTCCAAGTCCAGCGTCGCACGCTACTCACGGACAAGGCCATTCGCCGGGGATCATTCACCAGCGTCAAGCAACTCGTCCAACGCATCGACCACTTCGTCACCGCCTACAACGCCAACTGCCAACCCTTCAGGTGGACCGCCACCGCGGATTCGATGCTCGAAAAGCTGCATCGACTTTGCTCACTTATCAGCGGGACAGAACACTAGTTCCGAACATATCGAGTAACCGATGTTGGGCATGTAGAAGCGCTGGACTACAGCGGTGACAGGAATCAACACCATCGCGGCCATGCCCAAAAGCACGGTGACCTTGAAAGCGCACTCGAACGGATGGATAGCTCTGTCACTGATGGGAATGGCGCGCATGCTGCCGATCAACGCCCCTAGCATGCTGAAGACAGCGACAAATGGCGTGACTTGTAAAGCAGGCGCTATCCGCACGACTGGGGCTTGTGACGCGATGGCTTCAATCGTTGGAATGATGCCGTGCGATACCGCCCACAAGCAACTCGCGCCGACCCCGATAAAGAGCGGGAGGCCCCATACCAAAGCTTTTCTGACTTTTTTGAGATATACCATTTTTGTCGAGGGGTGCGCACGCCGCTCAAACGCTTCTGGGCGCTGCCACTCTTCGGGTATGAATTGGGCCGTGGCGCAATCAATGTGCCGGTATGTAGCTATTTAATTGATAGCAATTTTCCGGTGGCAGCGAGTGCATCTATGGTGAACCATGAGGAACGGCTGAGTTCGCCTGCTCGTTCACCCACTCCAGGCTCTTGCCTTTGACGCACCAAGCAGGATCGCGCACCCAGTCCGTGAACCAGAGCGAGGGCTGTCCCTTCAAATCGGCGCATTTCTCATAGCCCATCGGAGGTAAGAAATGGCTTTGCAGCAGCGTCGAGGTGGAGGCCATCAGCAGCAACGAAATGCCATTCAGCACGACCAGCACATTGATCCATCGTGTGGACCTCGCCACGATGCGCTCGCCCACTTGCATGCCCTTCATGGGCAGAAGAATCAAGGTAAGAAATGCGAGGGGCAGCATGGCCGGCGCAAGCATGAGGACCGGCCAGATGCGAACCACGGGTGCGGACTCGCGCAGCGCGTTCACCAAGTCGGGGATTGCCCAAAAAGTGAAGTAGCAACACAGGCCCAACATGAGCACTGTTGCGGGAATCGCAAACAGCAAGGTCTTCCTGATGTGGACTGCCTCATCAGCGCTTGCTTTCATCTCAGTATTTCTGGCAGTTCTGCCTGCGCTCGCCTCAGAGACTGCTATCGATGTTCCTGTCATCCCTTCAGTTTTTTTCTGCATTGCGGGCCTGCTCGTTCACCCACTCCAGGCTCTTGCTTTTGACGCACCAGTCGGGATTGCGCACCCAGTCCGTGAACCAGACCGACGGATTCCCTTTCAACGCGTTGCAAGTGGAGTAACCCAGTTGTGGCAAATAGTGCCTTTGCAGTGGCGCGGATGCCAGCGCGAATACGACCATCACACCGAAGCTCACGAAGGCCAGCACATTCAGGACTCGCATCAGAGCTCCTGTTAGCCGTTCATTGCAAGGAACTGCCTTGGCTGAGAGCGTGATGGTCAACAGTGCAACGATCACGGCCAAGAAAACGGTAAGCACGGAGAACGTTGTAAACCGGACCACAGGAGCCTTGCGAGCGAGCCCGTTCCACTGCTCAAAAAAGCCGCCGAACGAAGTGAGGTAGCAAAGCACCGCGGTCACCAGAAAGACTGCGTAGATCTGTGGAAGAAAATTCCGAACTGCAGCGACATCTTTCATAAATCCGGCGTATGGACTTCATGCACTATTGGTCTCTGAAGCAGCATCGAAACGAGGCCAAGCCCTATTGCGACGGGGGGTGAGACTCAGCATTTCTTGCCTGCTCGTTCACCCACTCCAGACTTTTGCCTTTAACGCACCAGGCAGGGTTACGTACCCAATCGCTGAACCAAATATAGGAGTGGTCCTTGAGTTCCGTGCATCTGATATAGCCCTTCTTGGGCATGAAATAGCCTTGCAAGAATGCCGATGTGGTCAGCATCAACAGCATGGCAAGGAAGTTGATGACGAGCAGCACGTTGATCCAGGTGGCTGCGCGGTCGGTTAAACCCTTGCCAATGGGGATGGCTTTCATCGGCGGGATAACGATCATCATCAGCGCTAAGGGCAACAGCGTCGGGCCAAGAGTGATCCCCGGCCAAATACGTATCACCGGCGCAGCCAGTTGCAGTTCTTGGACGAGTTCAGGAATCAGTGCGAACGTGAAAAACCATGCAAGCGCGAAAAGCATCATCGAGACCGGAATGCCGAGAGGCAATATCTTTCTGATGCGGGCGAGTTCAGCAGCGTTTGCTGTCATTTCAATATCTCCGGCAAATCGGGCAGAGCCAATCTCTAAATCCGTTGTCGAGGTTCCTGTCTGCTTTCAATTTCTTACTGAAGTGCGCGCCTGCTCGTTCACCCACTCCAAGCTCTGGCCTCTGACGCACCAAGTGGGATCACGCACCCAGTCCGTGAACCACATGGTGGGGTGGCCTTCTAGTTCCGAACATATCGAGTAACCGATGTTGGGCATGTAGAAGCGCTGGACTACAGCGCTGACAGGAATCAACACCATCGCGGCCATGCCCAAAAGCACGGTGACCTTGAAAGCGCACTCGAACGGATGGATAGCTCTGTCACTGATGGGAATGGCGCGCATGCTGCCGATCAACGCCCCCAGCATGCTGAAGACAGCGACAAACGGCGTGACTTGGGAAGCAGGCGCTATCCGCACGACTGGGGCTTGTGACGCGATGGCTTCAATCGTTGGAATGATTCCGTGTGATACCACCCACAAGCAACTCGCGCCGACCCCGATAAAGAGCGGGAGGCCCCATACCAAAGCTTTTCTGACTTTTTTGAGATCTACCATTTTTGTCGAGGGGTGCGCACGCCGCTCAAACGCTTCTGGGCGCTGCCACTCTTCGGGTATGAATTGGGCCGTGGCGCAATCAATGTGCCGGCATGTAGCTATTTAATTGATAGCAATTTTCCGGTGTGGCAGCGAGCGCATCTATGGTGAACCATGAGGAACGGCTGAGTTCGCCTGCTCGTTCACCCACTCCAGGCTCTTGCCTTTGACGCACCAGTCGGGATTGCGCACCCAGTCGGTAAACCAGACAGAAGGTTGATCTTGAAGCTGATCGCATTGGACGTAACCCAACTGCGGCATCCATCGACTTTGGACAAGTGCAGAGGTGCTAATGATCAAGCACAAAACGCCCATGCTTAAAAACACCAAGAAGTTAAACAGGGCTTCCAACCTCTTCACCCAGACGCCTTCATAAAGGATAGCTTTGAGCACTAGGCCCAATGGGAGAACCAACGAAATCAACAGCGCGAAAGGCGCCAGCAGTGCCGTGGGCCTGATCCGAATGACAGGCATCGAAAAGATCATTTGCTTGATCGGCGGTATGACGCTATCAAGAATGAGCCATCCAAATAGAAACGCCATAGACAGGCACAGAGGCAGGCCCCACACCAATGCCTTTCTGATCTGACGGGTCTTATTCATGGGTTATCTCATTGAAGGAGAGACGAAATCAGTATCGGCGGCATGTCATTCGCCGACTTTTCCCGCCCACTAGGTCATGGTTTTCACGTCGTTAAACACGGAATGAATCCGTCAATTCGATGCAGGTAGACGCAGCAAAATCAGTCGGTACCGCAGTCAGTGCAAACGCACGTTGCTATTTTTTTATAGCAAATGTTGTGACGTTGTCGCATCCGCCTCTATGGCGCTGTGCGAGGAAGGGCCTCACGCGCCTGCTCGTTCACCCATTCCAAGCTCTTGCCTCTGACGCACCAACTGGGATCGCGGACCCAATCTGTGAACCACATGGTGGGGTTGCCCTGCAGTTCTGAACACATTGAATAACCAACACTGGGCATATAAAAGCGTTGCGTCACGGAAGTCACTGGAATCAAAAGCAACGCAATCATTCCGATCCACACCGCGATGTTGAATGCGCGCTCGAACTTTTGGATCAGTCGTTCACTTGCAGGCACCGAACGCATCATTCCCAGCAAGACACCGATAAGACAAAACGTGGCGATGAAAGGAGCCAACTGTGCGGCGGGCGCGATTCGCACCGCAGGTGCTCTCGAAGCGATCGCATTCAATGTTGGAATCAGTTCATGAAACACTACAAAAAGGCAGCCGGCGGTGATAGCTAAGTAAAGCGGAGCGCCCCACAGCATGGTTTTGCGGATGTGATGGATGTCTTGCATTGGTTCGATGTTTTGGCCAGCCTCAATACCGAACGCAGGTGATGCGACAGAGCCAGTCCTTCACTCCACGGTCGATAGCACGGCCGCCTTCTACCTTCTTTTGTTCGAAGGCTTCGCTCAAAGCCTGCTGCCAAGATTGTGCGTTGGTGTCGATGTAATAAAAACCTTGGGCTGTCTGTTCAGGAAGTACCTTGAGCGCGGAGATGACTTTCTCCTTGATGCCGTATTCGCGGTCCATGCTGTTCAGGATGAATCCAGTCCCCACGGCAACTATCGCCATGACGAACAGTGGAGTGACCGCGGCGCTTGTGAGGGCGCCTGCCATAGCGGCAGCACTGTAAGCCACCAGGGCGCCGAGGCCGCCCTTCACCGCCTCCACCCCGATCCCGCCGACCAAGTCATACATGGTCTTTTCGTCATTGAACATGAAGTCCATCAGTTCGATCCCTGTGGACACCACCACGCCCAGCATGAACCCACCTTTGGCAATGCCTTGCAGGCTCTTCATGCCCAGGCCGAGTTGCAGCATCTTTGGGTGCGTCGCCAGATAGCGCGTGCCTTGTAGCGCACTGCTACGCCGCGCCGAGTACCCTTTGATGATGATGTACGTACCCGTTGCCGTGGTCTTGATGTAAGTCCCAATGCCGGCCATACCGATGGCGTTCAGCGTTTTGGTGATGGCCAGCGCATCATTGGCCCCTTGCGCCACCGGGCCGACCCAAGGCTCACCCGCATTCGGACTGAACGTCTTCTGCCAGTACTGCCCGAACGTGGACTGGGACAGCATCTTGCGCAGGTTGAATTCCAGCGCCGCGTTGTTCCTCGCCTTGTCCTGCAGGATGCTCATGTACTGCCCCTGCGTCAGCACCAGCACGTCCACCTGGTTCTTGTCCATGGACTGGGCCAGGGTCTGTCCGTAGCCGACGTTGAAGAACGTGGCCGCGAGTTCTGCGCTCATTCAATCCCCCCTTGAGATCGTGTTTTGTTGGGGGCGAATGCTAAATGGGAAACGGCTCGAATTTAACTGTAGAGGTATTATTTTTATTAACCATTTGTTAAAAACGACGACGCACGCATGGGCTCGTGCTCTCAGAAAACGGGCCGCTACGCGCTTTGTTTTGTGTTGCGGTGGGGACGAAGCACTGCTGCGCTAAACCAGCCCGGCTTCTGCCATCGACAGTGCCGCGCCGCGCGCGACGATCACGTGGTCCAGCACGCGCACGTCCACCAGGGCGAGGGCGTTTTTGAGGGTGTGCGTGAGTGCCTCGTCGGCCTTGCTGGGCTGCACTCTGCCGCTGGGGTGGTTGTGGGCCAGCACCACGGCGGCGGCGCCGTGGTGCAGGGCACGGGTGACGATTTCGCGCGGGTACACGCTGGTTTGTGAGAGCGTGCCGCGGAACATCTCATCCATGGCGATCATGCGGTTCTGGCAGTTCAGGAACATCACGGCGAACACCTCGTATCCCTTGTTCGCCAGATGCAGTTGCAGGTAGTGCTTCACTGCCGTGGGCGATTCGAACGCCTCGCGCTCGCTCAGTTGCTCGGCCAGTGCCCGTCGCGCCAACTCCAGAACGGCCACCAGTTCAGCCCGCTTGGCGGGGCCCAAGCCTTTGATGCGCCGCAGGTCCTCGGCGCTGGTGTGCAGCAGTCCGCTGAGGCCTCCGAAACCTCCGGCTGGCTTGCCCGTGGCCTCATCGATGGTGCTCGGTGCGAGCAGTTCGCCCGCCATCTCCATCACCCCTTTGCCCGCCATGCCGGTGCGCAGCAGGATGGCCAGCAGTTCCGTGTCCGACAGGGCGCCGGGGCCGCGTTGCAGCAGCCGTTCGCGGGGCCGCGCGTCGGCGGGCATCGTTTTCATGAGCATGGTGGTGCCAGGTTGGGTGAGCCGCGGCCAAGGCCGCGCGCGGGGCAGGGGATGGGCAGGTTTCTACAATGGCGGCCAGTTTATCGGGACTCTCATGACCACTCTCGCCCCCACATCCCCTTCTGCGGCCCCCACCGTGCAGGCGGGTTCCTTCCTGACCCTGCACTACCGTCTGGCCGGCCCGGCGGGCGATGTGATCAACACTTTCGGCGACAAGCCGGCCACGCTGTCGCTGGGGGCGGGCGAGTTGTCCCCCGCCATGGAGCAGTGCCTGATCGGCCTGGCCGAAGGCACGCGCACCACGTTCACCCTGCCCGCGGGCGAGGCGTTCGGCGACCGCAATCCGGACATGCAGCAGTGGGTGGCGCGCAAGCTGCTGGCCGAGCTGGGCGACCCGGACGAGCGCTATTCGGTGGGCGATGTGGTGCAGTTTCCGACGCCTGACGGGCTTGGCAGCTACGCGGGCGTGGTGCTTGCGGTGCGCGAGGATGGCGCGGTGCGCTTCGATTTCAACCACCCGCTGGCGGGGCAGCCGGTCACCTTCGAGGTGCAGCTCATCGGGGTGCTCTGACGCCATGCAAAAACCCCAGGAAATCATTCTGGCCGAGCCCCGCGGCTTTTGCGCGGGCGTGGACCGCGCGATCGAGATCGTGGAGCGTGCGCTGCAGAAATTCGGCGCGCCCATCTACGTGCGCCACGAGATCGTGCACAACACCTACGTGGTGAACGACCTCAAGGCCAAGGGCGCGATCTTCATCGAAGACCTGGCCGATGTGCCGCCCGGCTCGACGCTGGTGTTCTCGGCCCACGGCGTTAGCAAGGCGGTGCAGACCGAGGCGGCCGAGCGCGGCTTCAGCGTGTTCGATGCCACCTGCCCGCTGGTGACCAAGGTACACGTGGAGGTCGCCAAGCTCGCCAAGGAGGGCTACGAGTTCATCATGATCGGCCACAAGGGCCACCCCGAAGTGGAGGGCACCATGGGCCAGCTGGACCATGGCATCCACCTGGTGGAAGACGTGCAGGACGTGGCCCGCGTGCAGCCGGGCCAGACGGCCAAGCTGGCGGTGGTGACGCAGACCACGCTGTCGGTGGACGACGCGGCCGAGATCAGCGCGGCGGTGCGCGCGCGCTTTCCCAGCGTGCGCGAGCCCAAGCAGCAGGACATCTGCTACGCCACGCAGAACCGGCAGGACGCGATCAAGGTGCTGAGCCCGCAGGTCGATCTGGTCATCGTGGTGGGCAGCCCCACCAGCTCCAACAGCAATCGCCTGCGCGAACTGGCGGCGCGGCTGGGAACCGCGGCCTACATGGTGGACAGCGCCGAGGAACTGCGTCCCGAGTGGTTCGATGGCGTCGCCCGCGTGGGCCTGACCGCCGGCGCGTCGGCGCCCGAAATTCTGGTGCGGCAGGTGATCGACCGCATCAAGGCGCTGGGCGCCGTGTCGGTGCGCAAGATGGACGGCATCGAGGAGACGGTGAAGTTCCCGCTGCCCAAGGGCCTGCGCATCGATGCGGCCACGGGGCTGGCGATCACCGAGCGCACGCCGGAGACGGGGCCCGCAGGGCACTGAAATCGATTGGCCGTCAGTTTGCTATTAATTTAATAGCTATGTGCCTTAGTACTTATTGTGCTGGAGGCCATTTTGATGCTTGGTCTTTGGTGCCTGCCGCACGCCCTGTCCCGGCAGCGACAGGGCGCAAATACCACGCTGGCGCCCCAATGTCCCTACGCGGGCGGCCCCTATGACCCCACGCCTGTTGTGACTTCTTACAATTTGCGGCTGATTCACTCTGAGGGGGCCTCTCCGCTCCCCGTCTATGGAAGTAGCAATACTGTTCGCCCTCATCCTGCTCAATGGCTTGTTTGCCATGTCGGAACTGGCGCTGGTCACAGCGCGCAAGACCCGGCTCCAGAAGCTGATCGATGAGGGCGATAGCGGCGCGGTCGCTGCAGTCAAGCTGGGCGAAGACCCCACCCGGTTCCTCTCCGCCATTCAGATCGGCATCACGTCCATCGGCGTGCTGAACGGTATCGTCGGCGAGGCCGCGCTGGCCCAGCCGCTGGGCGAATGGCTGCGCACCTTCGGGATGGAGCCCAAATACGCCAGCTACCTCGCCACCGGCATGGTGGTGATGCTCATCACCTACTTTTCCATCGTCGTGGGCGAACTGGTGCCAAAGCGCCTGGGCCAGAGCCATCCGGAAGTCATCGCCCGCCTGGTGGCACGCCCGATCAACTGGCTGGCCATTGCCACCAAGCCGTTCGTGAAGCTGCTGTCCATGTCCACGCAGGGCCTGCTGCGCCTGCTGGGCGTGAAGGAGAGCAACGCCAGCGCGGTGACCGAGGCCGAGATCCACGCGGTGCTGGCCGAAGGCACGAGCGCCGGCGTGATCGAATCGCACGAGCACCAGATGGTTCGCAACGTGTTCCGCCTGGACGACCGCCAGATCGGCTCGCTGATGGTGCCGCGCGCCGACGTGGCGGTGCTGGACGTCGAAGATTCGTTCGAAGAAAACCTGAAGCGCATCGAAGAGTCCGACCATGCGCGCTTTCCCGTCGTGCGGGGCGGCATGGAGAACGTGCTCGGCGTGCTGAACGCCCGCCAGTGGCTCTCGCGCTCGCTGCGCGAACAGGCCTGCGATCTGGCCACGCAGCCGCTGCAGACGGCGCTGTACGTGCCGGAGACGATCACCGGCATGGAGCTGCTCGACAACTTCCGCCAGTCCGATCTGCACATGGCCTTCGTGATCGACGAGTACGGCGAGGTGCAGGGCATCGTCACGCTGCAGGACCTGATCGAGGCCATCACGGGCGAATTCCACGCCCGCGATCCCGAAACCTCCTGGGCCGTGCAGCGCGAAGACGGCAGCTGGCTGCTGGACGGACACATCCCCGTGCCCGAACTGAAGGACCGCCTGGACCTGGACGCCGTGCCGGAAGAAGACCGGGGCCGCTATCACACGCTGAGCGGCATGGTCATGCTGCTGACGGGCAAGCTCCCCCGCGTGACCGACCGCGTGCAGTGGGAAGGCTGGCAGTTCGAAGTGGTGGACATGGATGGCAAGACCATCGACAAGGTGCTGGCGAGCCCGCTGCCCTCGGTGGAGATTGCGGAGCCCGAAACCATTTCCGCCGAGTAGCGGCAGGGCCGAAAGCCCGCGCCGCAGGCCCCGGAGCCTTGACCCTGAAAACCCGCACGGCTCACCGCCCTGCGGGTTTTTTCATGGGCGGCGCAGCGCTCAGCTCCACAGGTCCAGCGGCGGGTCGGCCGCCACGGCGCGCAGGATGTCGGTGCGCGAGATGAAGCCCGTCATCGTGCCGGCTTCGTCCGTCACCGGCAGGCCGGGAAGGCCCGTGTCCAGCAGCACGCCGGCCACGCGGCGCAGTTCGGTGTCGGCGGCCACGGTGGGCACCGGGCTCACCATGACCTCGGACACGGGCCGGCGTGCCAGCTCGATTGCATCTTTCACGCTGCCGGGCTCGGGCAGCAGCTCCAGCGGCGCCATGTCGGCGCGCAGCAGCAGCCCGACCACCTGGCCCTGGGCGTTGACCACCGGCGCCTGGGCGATGTGGTGCTCCGCGAGCGTCTGCCACGCATCGTTCACGCGGATGTCCGGCGGCACGGTGAGCGCGCCGACGGTCATCACGTCCTGCACGCGCGACAGCGGCTGGCGCTGCACCTGCGGGCCTTGCTCGGTCTGCACATAGGCGCTCACGGCCTCCTGCGTGCGCAGGTTCACCGGGCCGGGGTCGGGCGCGGGCGCCGCGATCGGGGGAAAGGGCGTCGCCTCGGGGTCTGCGGCACGCGTGCGCAGGGCCTGTGGCCGCTGCACCCGCCGCACGGGCGAGACTTGCGCCAGTTGCTCCGGCCCGCCGCGGTACATCTGCCCCGAAGGGCCGAACACAAAAAACATCGCCATCTCCTGCAAGGCCGGCGCTCCGCGTGCGCTCAGGCGCGCACGCCTCAATCGGCGGTCCATGGTATCGGCAGATGGCGGCGGGTGGAAAGCCGCAGGGCAATGGCGCATTCGGCGTGCGTTCCTGGTTCCTGTCCCGGCACGCGCCAGTGGCTGCCTACACTCGACGGTTTTGCGCACGGGCATTCATGCCGCGCGGCGTGCCGTGCCGTGCCGTGCGCAGGCTCCATCGTTTTCGTTTCGCAAGAGGACATTTGCAATGATCGATCGCTCCGCCGTTTCCACCGCCCGCCAGCGCCTGGCCGCACAGGCCGGCTTTCTTCGCACCACGCCGCTGTGGCGGCTGAGCGGCAGCGCGCTGGGCGTGGATTGCGCCGAGGTGTGGCTGAAGCTGGAGCATCTGCAGGTGGGCGGCAGTTTCAAGGCCCGGGGCATGCTGTACCGCCTGCTGGCCAACGCCGTGCCCGAGAGCGGCGTGATCATCGCCTCGGGCGGCAACGCGGGCATCGCCACCGCAGCCGCAGCGCGTGCCCTGGGCGTGCGCTGCGAGGTGTTCGTCCCCGAGATATCGCCCGAGGCCAAGCGTGCCCGGCTGCGCGCCCTGGGCGCCGAAGTGGTGGTGACCGGCGCCGCTTATTCCGAGGCGCTGCAGGCCTGCCTGGCGCGCCAGCAGCAAACGGGCGCGCTCCTGAACCATGCATACGATCAGCCCGAGGTGGTGGCCGGTGCCGGCATGCTGGCGCTGGAAATGCAGGAGCAGGCCGGTGACCGCCTGCCCGACAGCGTGCTGGTCAGCGTGGGCGGCGGCGGACTCATCGCCGGTGTGGCCGCGTGGTGCGACAGCCGCGCCAACGTGGTGGCGCTGGAGCCCGAACGCGCTCCCACGCTGCACAGCGCGCGCGCGGCGGGCGAGCCGGTCGATGTGGAGGTGGGCGGCATCGCGGTCGATTCGCTGGGCGCGCGGCGCATCGGCACCATCGCGTGGGAGGTGTCGCAGCGCCATGTGCATTCGTCGCTGCTGGTGTCCGACGAATCCATCCGACAGGCCCAGCAATGGCTGTGGCGCGAGTGGAAGCTGGCGGTCGAGCCTGCGGCGGCGCTGGGGTTGGCCGCGCTGCAAAGCGGCGTTTACCGGCCGCGCGCTCATGAGACGGTGGGCCTGATCTTGTGCGGTGCCAACTTCGATCCGGCCACGCTGGCCTGATCGCCAGGGGGCGCTGCGTTATTTGTTTCTTCAGGCCGGTGGCGGTGCGCCGTCGCAGTTGACCATCCAGCCCACGCCGAACTTGTCCACCAGCGTGCCGAAATGCGCGCCCCAGAAGGTCACGGTGAACGGCATGCCGATGTGCCCGCCAGCGGCCAGGCTGTGGAAGATGCGCTCGCCGCGCTCTGCGCCGCCCGGGCAGTTGACCGACATGGAAAAGCCCGCGTGCCCCGCGAAAGGCTGCCCCGGCATGCGGTCGCTGGCCATGAACCGGTGGCCGCCCGGCACCTCCAGCGTGGCGTGCATGATCTTGTTGCGCCACTGCGCCGGAAGCTGCTTTTCCAGCGGCGATCCTTCGTAGCGATGCACCGCCGTGAGGTGCCCTTCCAGGCATTGGGCATAAAAGTCCAGAGCCTTCTCGCAGTTGCCGTCGAAGAATAGATACGGTTCGATGTGCATGGGGACCCTCCCTTAAGGCTGTGCAGCCCATCCTAAGACGGAAAGGGCGCCGCGCCAACCCGGTAAGACGCCCTACTAAAATCGCCGCCTATGCTAGACATCCTCCTCCTTCGCAAAGATCTCGACTCCGCCATCGCCCGGCTGGAGACCCGCAAAAAGCCCCAGGCTTTCCTGGACGTCGAGGCCTTTCAGTCCCTGGAGTCCGAGCGCAAGACCCTGCAGACGCGCACCGAAGAGCTGCAGGCCCGCCGCAACACGCTGTCCAAGCAGATCGGCCAGCTCAAGGCCAAGGGCGAGAACGCAGACGCAGTGATGGCCGAAGTGGGCTCGCTCAAGTCCGAACTCGAAACCTCCGCCGCGCGGCTGGAACAATTGCAGGCCGAATTGCACGCGTTGCTGCTGGCCGTGCCCAACCTGCCGCACGAAAGCGTCCCCGTGGGCGCGGACGAATCCGGCAATGTCGAAGTGCGCCGCTGGGGTACGCCGCGGGCTTTCGACTTCACCGCCAAGGACCATGTCGATGTCGGCACGCCCCTGGGCCTGGATTTCGACATGGGCGTGAAGCTCTCGGGCTCGCGCTTCACCGTCATGAAGGGCTCCATTGCCCGCCTGCACCGCGCGCTGGCCCAGTTCATGATCGACGTGCAGACCCTGGAGCACGGCTACACCGAGTGCTACGTGCCTTACGCCGTGAATGCCGATTCGCTGCGCGGCACCGGCCAGCTGCCGAAGTTCGAGGGCGATCTTTTCGCGGCCAATAAGGGCGGCCAGGATGGCGAGCCCGTGCCGGACCATGCGGCCCTGTACCTCATTCCCACCAGCGAAGTGCCCCTGACCAACTTCGTGCGCGACGTGGTCGTGCCCGAGGCCGACCTGCCGATCAGGCTGACGGCGCACACGCCGTGCTTTCGCTCCGAGGCCGGCAGCTACGGCCGCGACACGCGCGGCATGATCCGCCAGCACCAATTCGACAAGGTCGAGATGGTGCAGATCGTGCATCCCGATAAAAGCTACGAAGCCCTCGAAGCCATGACCGGCCATGCCGAGGCCGTGCTGCAAAAGCTCGGTTTGCCCTACCGGGTGATGAGCCTGTGCACGGGCGACATGGGCTTCGGTGCCGCAAAAACCTACGACCTGGAGGTGTGGCTGCCCGCGCAGAACACCTACCGCGAGATCAGCTCGATCAGCAACTGCGAAGCCTTCCAGTCGCGCCGCCTGCAGGCCCGCTTCAAGAATGCGCAAGGCAAGAATGAACTGCTGCACACGTTGAACGGATCGGGTCTCGCCGTGGGGCGCACGCTGGTCGCGGTGCTGGAGAACTATCAGCAGGCCGATGGCAGCGTCGAAGTGCCAGAAGCGCTGCGCCCCTATCTGGGCGGCTTGACCTCCCTGGCTGCATAGGCGACCCGCCAGGGCTTCGCCGAACGGCTTTTTTTAGCACCAACTAAAGTAGGAAGGCCATGAAGCTCAACGTCGGCTGTGGTCGCAATACCCTTGCCGGGTGGCTGAACCTGGACAGCCAGGCGCTGCCGGGCGTGGACATCGTCGCGGACCTGGATGCCTGCGCGACCACGCCGTTGCCGCTGGCGGACGAAAGCGTGCAGGAGTTTCTGCTGTCGCATGTCCTGGAGCACATCCCGAAGGTGCTGCCCATGATGCAGGAACTGCACCGCGTGGCACGGCCCGACGCGCGGATGGTCATCCGGGTGCCCCATGGCGCGAGCGACGACGCCTTCGAAGACCCCACCCACGTTCGCCAGCTGTTCCACGGGTCGTTCGGGTATTTTTCCCAGCCCTACTACTGGCGCGCGGATTACGGATACCGCGGCGACTGGATCACCGACCGCATCGAGTTGACCGTGGCGCAGCGGCTGCGCGGTTTGACCCAGGAGCAGATCTGGGAATGCATCCAGAGCCAACGCAACGTGGTCACCGAAATGGTGGCCCATCTGCGTGCGGTGAAGCCAGCTCGCACGCCCTTGCGCGACTTGCAGAACCTGCCGCAGATCCTTCTGGTCTGACCCATCGGAGCGGGCCTTTCAAAGGGGTTTTCCCGCTCCGCCCGTGCAGCAGCATCCCATTGCTGGTGTACTTGCCATCCGCCGGCGCCATGCCGGCTCTCTTTTTCAAGGATCGACCCGCGATGACCTCTTTCATGTACAGCGCCAGCGTGCCAGTTTTCAAGCAGATGCTCGGCTCGCTTTCGGACGTGATCTCCAAGACCGAAGCCCATGCGACCGCACGCAAGATCGATGCGGACGCGCTGCTGCAGGCACGGCTGTTTCCCGACATGTTTCCGCTGGCGCGGCAGGTGCTGATCGCGTGCGACTTCGCCAAGGGCATCGCTGCAAGGCTGGCCGGCGTGGACGTGCCATCGCTGCCGGATACGGAACTGCCGGGTTTCGCTGACCTGCGCACCCGGATCGATACCGTTCTGGCGTTCATCGAAGGCCTGCCCTCCGAAGCTTTCGACGAAGCCGCCGCCCGCCAGATCACGCTGCAGCCCGGCACGCCGCGCGAAAAGCAGTTCGCTGGCGAGCACTACCTGCTGCACTACGGCCTGCCGCAGTTCTTCTTCCATGTGAATGCCACGTACGCGATCGCCCGGCACAACGGGGTGGAATTGGGTAAGCGCGATTACATGGGCAAGTACTGAGATCGAGCCGCTCGTAGCGAATGGACGACGAGCTTCGAAGCCTCGTCGGTTTTGCAGCCTGAGGCCCAAAACTTCCTGCTAGAATCCCGGCTTCGACACACAGGAGAGGTGGCAGAGTGGTCGAATGTACCTGACTCGAAATCAGGCGTAGTGGCAACACTACCGTGGGTTCGAATCCCACCCTCTCCGCCAAAACGGAAAAAGCCTTGTAAATCAACAATTTACAAGGCTTTTTGCTTTGAGGGTGGTAGCAAATTTGGTAGCAATCCATGCTCAATTTGCCCATCTACCTGCTCGGTTCCAGCTACTACCTGCACACCCGCGTCAACGGACAGCAGGTCAAGCGCTCATTGCGCACCAGCTACAAGCGCGTGGCTATCATTCGTGCAACTGCCCTGTTGAACACGATGCACAAAAAGCCCGACCTCAGCGAAATCAGCCCCTACGAGATGGACGTAACCAAGGGCATCTACAAAGCCGAAGGGGATGAAGACCACAGGCGGATGCTGGAAACCATCCACGCCCTCAAAGCGCTGCACGCGGGCCAGCCCGCTCCCACGTTGGCACCATCCCCAACACCCCGCCCGCAGATGACCCCACCGCCTTGAAGCTAGGCGAACTGCTGGAAAAGTTCCTCTTGCTCAAATCCGTCAGGCAACAAGATTTCTACTATTCGGGCGCTTTACAACTTCGGCAAAAAACAGGGCTACACGCGCGGCGACAACCCCGCCGAGAACCGCGCCCTGCTGACCAAGAAGCAGCGCTTGCAAGGCGGCTGGGCCACGTTCGAAACCGATGAAATCGCGCTCTTGCTCGGTAGTCGGCCCTGCAAAACGCTTGCAACTCGCATGAACACTGGGTTTGCGCCAGTTCCTCTGCTTGCTTGATCCCCCGAGAATCAACAAATCGGATTTTGTTTTCTGGGAGTTTGAACCGCCCCGGGAATCCCGGAGACCCCTTGGTTTGAGTCACGCCGACATGGCGGACTCATGGGAGTGGGAATAGTAGTTGGCCTCAGCCTCGGCCGGTGGGATATTCCCGGTCGGCTCCAGCAATCGACGGTTGTTGAACCAGTCGACCCAGTTGAGCGTGGCCCACTCGACCCCCTCGCGCGTGCGCCAGGACGAGGCGCGATGGATCACCTCGGCCTTGTACAGGCCGTTGATGGTCTCGGCCAGAGCGTTGTCGTAGGAGTCCCCACGCTGCCTACCGAAGGCTCCAGGCCGGCTTCCACGAGCCGCTCTGTGTAGCGGATCGACACGTACTGAACGCCTCGGTCGCCGTGGTGAATCAGGCGATCCGGGCCGACCGGCTTGCGGGCA
>NZ_BQXQ01000044.1 GCF_030159055.1 Acidovorax sp. SUPP3334 | reverse complement strand
AGGCCGAGCGATTCATCCAGACCTGTTTGCGCGAGTGGGCCTATGGGCGCGTATGGGCTAACAGCAAGGAACGCACAGCATGGTTGCCTGCGTTCCTGAGCTACTACAACGCCAGGAGGCCCCACTCCGCCTTGGGCTACAGACCTCCAGCTTCCCGACTTGCCGGGTATAACCTATTGCAACTCGACACACCACTATTTGCAGAACTCCGTGACGTCCGGTGCCGAGATTGCTTTCCTGCTCGGCTTCGAGGACCCCAACTCCTTGATCCGCGCGTTCCAGGGTTGGACGGGCGCCACGCCGAACGCGGTGCGCCTGGCACATGCCGCCTCAAAGTTGGATGCGGGCACATTGCCGCTGCCATCGAACTGAAACCCATTGCGCTCGCTGGCCCTTCGGTGACGAGGCACAGAGACAAAGGGTGTTTCGGCAGAACAGGGTACTTCGTCCTGTTCCGCTCCATCAACGCGCCGATGGCGCCACGAACCGAGGCCAACCCACGCGCCCGAACCATGCGCCGCCGGCAATCGCTGCCGTATTGAGCACGCCGTACACCACCAGAGCGACTGCCTGTGCCAGGAAGACCTGCGCGAGGGTTCCTCCGGAATGCAGCGCCCACCAGCCACCGACGCCCGCCACGAGCAACCGGGCGATGTTTGCTCCCACGGGCCATGCCAGGCGCCCGGCGCCTTGCGAGGCGAAATAGAGCACCAGGCCCAGCCCGAAAAAGCCGTACACCGGACCGACCATCTGCAAATACTGCGAACCGGCCGCGTGCATGGCCGGGTCCTGCCCGAAAAGGCCGAGCCAGGCATGCGGAAACAATGCCGCCAGGATGCCAATCAACTCTGTCATCGCAAAAGCGACGGCTGCGCCGAACCAGGTGGCCTTCAAGGCACGGTCCGGCCGCCCTGCTCCCATGCAGGTTCCGACGATCGTGACCAATGGCGCGCCCAGTCCGAACACCAGCGGCACGAGCAGGTACTCCAGCCGTGACGCCGTTCCATAGCCCGCGATGGCGGCCGGCCCGAAATGGCCGGTCAACGCCGTGGCAATGCCGATGGTGAGATTGGTGGCCACGGTCGATACCGCGCCGGCCAGGCCCACGCGCAAGATGCTCGCAAACAGGGCGCCGCGCAGTTGCAGGCCGCTTCTCGTGAGCCGCAGCAGGCTGTGTCGCGATCGCAGATAGACGCACAGGGCCACGGTGCCGCCCAGGTAGTAAAGCAGCAGTGCCAGGGCGCCTCCAGCGATGCCGAGCCCGGGAATGGGGCCCCACCCGAAGATCAGCAATGGCGAAACCGGTATGAGCAACAACGTGCCGGCGGTGGTGACCTTGGCCGGCAGGGCCATATTGCCGGTGCCGCGAACCACCGCGGAAAGCGCGTTGAACAACCAGATCAGCACGGCACCCGCGAAAACCACGTGTGAATAGGTCAGCGCGGCCGCCAGCGAAGCACCCTCCCCGCCCATCGACCGGTACAGCGCCATCCCTCCCCACCAGAGCACCACGGTGAAGAACAGCCCGAACGCGACGGCGATCACCAGCCCCGCCCACGCCAGGGATTCCGCTGCCGCACGGTCGCGGCGGCCCAGTGCCCGCGCGATGGCCGAGGCAATGGCACCGCCCATCGCGCCTGCCGAAGTCATCTGCATCAGCATGACGATGGGGAACACCAGCGCCATGCCGGCCAGTGCATCGGTACCCAGGCGCCCGATGAACCAGGTTTCGATCAAGCCGGCGGAGGCCTGCGCAACCATGATGAGCACGTTCGGCGCAGCCATGCGAAGCATCAGGGGCGCCAGCGGCGCCTCGAGCATGCGCCGTGTGCGGGGATCGAGATCGGCGGAGTCGGACACTGCGGATGCCATGGCCATGCTCGCTCAGGCGGCCTGCGCTGCGGGCAGCGCGGGTTTGGCAGGCCGCTGGATCAGCATCACCAGCACCGCTGCCAAAAGGCAGGCGGCGCCGGCCGCATACAACGCTGGCGTGTAGGTCAGCAGCAATGTGCGAGTCAGTCCTGCGCCCCAGGCGGCCACCGCAGCACCGATCTGGTGGGCCGCGAAGATCCAGCCGAACACCAGGCCGACCTTCTGCGGGCCGAAGGTGGCACCGGCCAGCTTCACGGTGGGCGGCACGGTGGCGATCCAGTCCAGCCCGTAGAACATCGCAAACAGGCCCAGCCCATAGAAGGTGAACTCTGAGTGCGGCAGCCAGAACAGGGAAAGCCCGCGCAGCCCGTAGTACCAAAAAAGCAGCTTTCGGTTGTCGTACCGGTCGGACAGCCAGCCCGAAAAGATGGTGCCGACGAAGTCGAACGCACCCATCATTGCCAGTACCGACGCGGCGGGCACGGCGCTCATGCCGTTGTCTGAGCACAGCGAGATGAAGTGGGTCTGCAAGAGCCCGTTGGTGGACAACCCGCAGATAAAGAAGGTGGCAAACAGAATCCAGAAAGTGCCGCTGCGCGATGCCTCCGCCAGCGCTTTGAACGGCGTGGCGAAATTCATCACCATGGCCGGTGGCGGTGTCGAAGCGGCGGGTCCCGTGTCGCCATAAGGCGCAAGTCCCACGTCCGACGGCCGGTTGCGAATGAAGGCCAGCGCCAGCACGCCCACCACGGCGCAAGCGATGAAGATGGGCGCAATGGCAAAGCGCCAACCCCAGTGCTCGATCATCCAGGCGGCGAATGGCAGAAACGCCAACTGCCCCGTGGCCGCGCTGGCCGTCAGCAGCCCGACCACCAGTCCACGCCGGGCGACGAACCAGCGATTGGCCACCACGGCGCCCAGCACCAAAGCCGTCAGCCCGGTGCCCAGGCCCAGCAGCAGGCTCCACAGCACGAACAGTTGCCAGAGCTGGCTGGCCAGCGTGACCAGCGCCATTCCCGTCCCGACGAGGCCGAGACCCAGGCACATCACCGCCCGCAACCCCCAGCGCTCCATCAATACGGCAGCGAAAGGCCCCATCAGCCCGAACAACGCGAAACGCAGGGCCAAGGCGGTCGATATCTGGTCGGTGGACCAGCCGAATTCCTGCGACAGCGGCTTGAGCATCGCCCCCGGCAAACCCAGTGCTGCCGACATGGTGAGCATCGTCAGGAAGGTGATCGCGGCGACCAGCCAGCCGTAATGGATCCGATGGCGTTGCAGCCAGCGCGCGGCGAAATTGGAAAGCATGGAGGGGCCTTAGGAAGGGGGGAGGAAAAGGGGCGTTCGGGGGCGCTCAACGGCTCAGGCCAAGCCTTCGGCGTCGTGGTCGTGGTCCAGCTGGCGAACGGTTTCGTCGATCAAGGCGTGAAGCGCAACGACATGGGCCGGTCCCACGCGCTCGTTGAAGGATTCCTGCGCGATGCGCCAGTGGCGCTGTGCTTCCTGCCGCTTTGCCAGGCCCGCCGGCGTGAGCTGCACGATGCGGCTGCGCGCATTCGGCCCGGGCAGTAGGTCGACCCAGCCCGCGTCCTGCAATGGTTTCAAGTTGCGGGTGAGCGTGGAGGCGTCCATGCGCATGGCCCTCGCCAATTCACCGGGCTGCACGGGCCCCAGCGTCTGAATGTGCGAAAGCAAGGAGTACTGGGTGGTTTTCAGGCCGGTCTTGGCCATCTCGCTGTCGTAGTGCTGGGTGACCAGCCGGGTGAGCTGGCGCAGCTTGAGGTTGGTGCAACCCCGAGGCCGTTGAGTGGTATCCATGGCAAAATATTGTATCTACAATGATTGCATATGCAACAAAGGAGTACCGATGGCTTCGACAGACACGCTGACGCAATGGATCGATGAGGAACGCGCCTTGATGGCGCGCGTGGATGCCGGTCCCGGGCCGGGCGTCGCCACGCCAGAGCAAATAGCCGGCAAAACCGGGCTGCAGGTCATGCAGGCCATGCTGAGGGGCGAGTTGCCCTTCCCCGCCATCGCGCGCACGCTGGACTTCATGCTGATCGAAGTGGGTGAAGGCTCTGCCATCTTCCAGGGCACGCCCGGCGCTGCGCACCTGAACCCGATGGGAACGGTGCATGGTGGCTGGTTCGCCACGCTGCTCGATTCTGCGGTGGGATGCGCCGTGCACACGTGCATGCCGGCTGGCCGGGCCTATACCACCGCGGAGTTGAGCATGAACATCGTCAGGGCCCTCACGCCGAAGGTGCAGCGGGTTCGCGCCGAAGGCCGCATCCTGCATTGCGGTCGGCAGCTGGCCACGGCGGATGCGCGCCTGGTGGGGCCGGACGGCACGCTGTACGCACACGCCACAACCACCTGCCTGGTCTTCGAACTCCCGGCACAATCGCGGGCATGAGATTTCTCCACACGATGCTTCGCGTTGGCAACCTTCAACGCTCGATCGATTTCTACACCCAGGTGCTCGGGATGCAACTGCTGCGCACCTCGGAAAACCCCGAGTACAAATACTCGCTGGCTTTCCTCGGTTTCCAGGGCGGCAATCCCGGCCAGGCAGAGATCGAACTCACCTACAACTGGGGCACCGAAAGCTACGACATGGGCACGGCTTACGGCCACATCGCGCTGGGCGTGCCGGATGCCTACGCCGCGTGCGAGAAGATCAAGGCAGCCGGCGGCAATGTGACCCGCGATGCCGGCCCCGTCAAAGGCGGCACCACGGTGATCGCCTTCGTGACGGACCCCGATGGCTACAAGATCGAGTTGATCGAGCGCAAGAGCGATGTCGGCGCAAGCACCGGACTGCGCGAGGGCCAGTGATTCGCTATTATTTTTATAGCTACCCCCCCTTAGATGAATATGCGCTGGAGGCCGATTTGATTCAAATCGCTTTTCTAGCGAATTGAACCATACTCCCCGATGGCGTCAGCCCCCGGGGAGATCCGTCTCAGGGGCGCAGCGCCACGGCGCCGCGCGCCAGTTCCGTCACCCGCGCCCAGTCGCCCTGTGCCAGGGCATCCCCCGGCACCAGCCACGACCCGCCCACGCAGGCCACGTTGCCCAGCGCAAGAAATTCCGCTGCATTGCCGGGCTGAATGCCGCCCGTCGGGCAGAACACCACATCGCCGAACGGCCCCTGCCATGCCTTGAGCATGGCCAGGCCACCGGCCTGAACGGCGGGGAAGAACTTCAGCGCGTTGAAGCCTTCTTCCTGCGCCATCATGATTTCGCTGCCGGTCGCCACGCCGGGCAGCAGCGGCAGGCCCAGATCGCGGCAGGCCTGCCCCATGGCGGGCGTGAAACCCGGGCTGACTGCAAACCGGGCGCCGGCGCTTGCGGCTGCTTTTGCATCGGCCGCGCTGCGCACCGTGCCGGCGCCGACCACGGCTTGCGGCACGTCGCGGGCGATGGCTTCCATGCAGGCCAGTGCCTGCGGGGTGCGCAAGGTCACCTCCAGCATGCGGATGCCGCCCGCCACGAGTGCGCGGGCCATCGGCACGGCGTGCTGCACATCGTTCAGCACGATGACCGGAATCATCGGTGCATCGCGCATGACTTCGATGGCGGTCAAGCTGGCATTGCCGTTGGATGGGTTAGCGTCGTTCACAGCCACGAGCAGGCTCCCTCTTCCGCGCTGAGCGCGTTGCGCCGGAATCCGGCAAACAGTTCACGGCCCCAGCCGTGGGCGTTGTCCTCGGCCTGTGCGGGCGGCAGCACGGCGGGCGTGCGCGCCTGCCAGACCTTGGGGTCGACCAGCACGTCCAGCGTGCCGGCCACGGCGTCCAGCCGAATGACGTCGCCATCCTGCACCCGCGCCAGCGCACCACCGGCGTTGGCCTCAGGGGAGACATGGATGGCGGCGGGCACCTTGCCGGAGGCGCCGCTCATGCGGCCGTCGGTCACCAGTGCCACGCGGTAGCCCTTGCCCTGCAGCACGGCCAGGGGCGGGGTCAGCTTGTGCAGTTCGGGCATGCCGTTGGCCTGCGGGCCTTGCCAGCGGACCACGCAGATGACGTCGCGGTCGAGCTGGCCGGCCTGGAAAGCGGCCTGCAGTTCGGCCTGCGAGCCGAACACGGCAGCAGGCGCTTCGATGACATGGCGGTCTTGCGGCACTGCGGACACCTTGATCACGCTGCGCCCCAGGTTGCCCTGCAGCAGCTTGAGCCCGCCCTCGGCGCTGAATGGATCGCCAGCCGGGCGCAGCACGGTGTCGTCGCCGCTGGCGCCGATGTCGGTCCAACTCAGGCGCCCTTCGGCGCCGCCGCTGGGCAGGCGGGTGTATTCGCGAATGCCGCCAGGGCGCACGGTCAGCACGTCTTCGTGCATCAGGCCGGCATCCAGCAGTTCGCGCAGCACGTAGCCGGGGCCGCCCGCTGCCTGGAACTGGTTCACATCGGCACTTCCGTTGGGATACACGCGCGCCAGCAGCGGCACGGCATGCGACAGCGCGGCGAAATCGTCCCAGTCGATCACAAGGCCTGCGGCGCGCGCCACGGCCACCCAGTGGATCAGGTGGTTGGTGGAGCCTCCGGTGGCCAGCAGTGCGGCCATGGCATTGACGATGGCACGCTCGTCAACGAGTTTGCCGATGGGCGGGCACGCGGCGCTAAGCACCGTGCGCGCGGCTTCGCGGGTCAACTCCTGCCGCAGCGCCTGGCCCGGATTGATGAAGGCGGTGCCGGGAACGTGCAACCCCATGGCCTCCATCAGCATCTGGTTGCTGTTGGCGGTGCCGTAGAACGTGCAGGTGCCCTGGCTGTGGTACGCGGCGGATTCGGCTGCCAGCAGTTCGGGCCGACCGACCAGGCCTTGGGCGGCCTGCTCGCGCACTTTGGACTTCGCGTCGTTCGACAGGCCCGATGTCATCGGCCCGGCAGGCACGAACACCGTGGGCAGGTGCCCGAACTGCAGCGCACCGATGAGCAGACCCGGCACGATCTTGTCGCACACGCCCAGCATCAGCGCGGCATCGAACACGTCATGGCTCAGCGACACGGCGGTGGCCATGGCGATCACGTCGCGGCTGAAAAGGCTCAGTTCCATGCCCGGCGTGCCTTGCGTCACGCCGTCGCACATGGCGGGCACCCCGCCCGCCACCTGCGCGGTGGCTCCGCGCTTGCGTGCCTCCTCCTTGATCAGATCGGGGTAGTGCTGCAGCGGCGCATGGGCCGAGAGCATGTCGTTGTAGGCGTTGACGATGCCGATGTTGGGGGCCTTCTCCGCCACCACCCGCAGCTTGTCGTTGCTGGGCATGCCGGCGAAGGCATGCGCCACATTGGCACAGCCCAGCCGGTCGGCGCCGCGATCGCGGTGGGCATGGGCTTCGAGTCGTGCGAGGTAATCGGCGCGGGTGGTTGCGCTGCGCTCGCGGATGCGTCGGGTGACGGCTTCAACGGTGTCGTGGATGGGCATGCTGGCTGGGGGTTGCGACGGCTGGCGAAGGGACCATGGTAAACCCGGAGACCGCACCGTCTGTAGGCAAAGGGCACGATTGGCCGGGCCATGGCGCCCCCGGCCGCTGGGCGCCGGGGGGGGCGCAGGGCCCGTGGGCGAGTGCCGGATCTGCGGCACTGCGGCTTGGCGGCGTTACTGGGCGCCGCGTGCCTGTTTGACGGCGCCGTTCACCGCATCCCAGGTGTCCTGCCCGACTGTCTTGGCGATGCCCGAATTCACGCTGGTGAGCTTTTCGCGCATGCGGTTGGCTTCAGCCGATGGCAATTCGTTGACCTGCATGCCTTTGGACTTGAGGTCGGTCAGCGCCTTGGCGGCTTCTTCGCGCGTGTCCTTGCGCTCGAAGTCGCGGCTCTTGACGGCGGCGTCCTGCAGAACCTTCTTCTCGGCGACGGACAGGCCGTCCCACCACTTCTTGCTGACCGTGACGATCCAGGGGCTGTACACGTGGTTGGTCACCGTGAGGTACTTCTGCACCTCGTAGAACTTGCTGGAGACCACCGTGTTGAACGGATTTTCCTGGCCGTCCACCGCGCGGGTTTCCAGTGCCGTGAACAGTTCCGAAAATGGCAGCGGAACGGCGTTGGCGCCCAGCGCCTTGAAGCTGTCCAGGAACACGTTGTTCTGCATCACCCGCAGCTTGATGTCGCCCAGGTCTTCCAGCTTGTTGACCGGGCGCTTGCTGTTGGTCAGGTTGCGAAAACCGTTTTCCCAGTACACGAGGCCGACCATGCCCTTGGCTTCGAGCTTGGCCTTGACCTTCTCGCCCACCGGGCCGTCCAGGACGGTGTCCGCTTCCTTGGCGTTGTTGAAGAGGAACGGCGTGTCCCACACGGCCATCTCGGGCACGATGCCCACCAGCGTGGCGGTGGAGCCCACCATCATTTCCTGTGCGCCGCCGATCAGCGCCTGCTGCATCTGCGTGTCGGAGCCGAGCGCTGCGTTGCCGATGGTGCGCACTTTCATCTTGCCGCCGCTGGCTTTCTCCACTTCCTGGGCGAACAGCCGTGCGGCGCGGCCCTGGTTGGAGTCGTCCACCAGGCCATAGCCGAAGCGCACGATGCGAGGCTTGAAGTCCTGTGCGTGGGCGGCGCCGCTGGCGACGAGGGCGGCCACGAGGCCGGCGAGAGCAAAACGAATGCGCATGGATGTCTCCTGGTTGGAATGAAGGAAAAAGAACGCTGAAAAAAACCAAAAACAAAAACAAAACCGAAGCAGCGAGCGCTGTCGCGCAGGACGGCGCGGCGCAACGACTCAGTGCAGCCAGCGCAGCGGTGCCGTCACCAGCGCCGGGAACAGCACGAACAGCACCAGCAGCACCACGTACATGGCCAGGAAAGGCGTGGTGCCCTTGATCACCGTCTCCATGCGCAGGCGTCCGACGCCCGCCACCACGTTCTGCACCGTGCCCACGGGCGGCGTGATCAGGCCGATGCAGCCCACATAGATGAACATGAAGCCGAAATACACCGGATCGAGGCCTGCCTTGACCGCCAGCGGCGCACACACCGGTCCGAAGATCAGGATGGTGGGGGTCAGGTCCATCGCCGTGCCGACGACCAGCAGGAACAGCATCATCAGCGCCATGAATATGATCGGATTGCCCATCACCCCCGCGAAGCTGCCTGCGAGCAGATTGGGCAGATCGGCCAGCGTGATCATGTAGGCCGTCACGGTGGCGGCCCCGCACAGGAACATCACCACCGCCGTCGTCTTGCCGGCTGCCAGGAACACTTCGTACAGCCCGGCCCAGGTGAGTTCGCGGTACACGAACATGGACACGAACAGCGCATACACGGCAGCGACCACTGCGGCTTCGGTCGGCGTGAAGATGCCGCCCTTCAGACCACCCAGGATGATGACCGGCATCATCATGGCCCAGAAGCTTTGCACGAACGCCTTCAGGCGCGGACCCCACGCCACGCGCTCCATGGCGGGCAACTGGTGGTTGCGAGCGATCCACCACCACGCGGCGATGAGGAAAATGCCCATCATCAAGCCGGGAAACACACCCGCCAGGAACAGCTTGCTGATCGAAGTGTTGGTCGTCACGCCATAGATCACGAACGGCATCGACGGCGGAATGATCGGGGCGATGATGCCGCCCGACGCCAGCAGGCCCGCGCTGTAGCTGGGCGGGTAGTTCTGCTGGCGCATCATGGGCAGCAGGATGGTGGCCAGCGCCGCCGTGTCGGCGATGGCCGAGCCGCTCATCGAAGCCAGCAGCACGGCGGCGCCGATCGCCACGAAGCCCAGGCCGCCGCGGATGTGGCCCACGAAGGCGCGCGCCAGATCGATGATGCGGCGCGACAGGCCGCCTGCGTTCATCAGCTCACCCGCCAGGATGAAGAACGGCACGGCCAGCAGCGGAAAGTTGTCGAAGCCGGCCTGCAGGTTCTGCGCCAGCAATTGCGCATCGAAGAAGTCCAGGTACCACATCAGCGCAACGCCGGTGAGCACCAGTGCCTGGGCGATCGGCATGCCGATCACCATCCCGCCGATCAGTACGGCCAGAAAGAGAAGAGTGACGATCATGGCGCGCCCTACTCCACCGTGGCTTCCGCATCGGCCGGTTGCGGCGGCGGGCCGCCTCGCAACAGGTCCACCACGATGGCGGCCAGCAACCCGGCCGCCAGAACCAACGTGGCCGCAGCCGCCAGGGCCAGCGGATAGCCCAGCACCGTGCTGAAGCTGTCCATGCCCGCCACCACCTGGTGCCACGAACCGATGAGCAGCAGCACCATGCAGCCTGCGGCGATCAGTTGCGCGATCCAGAACATGGCGGTGCGCGCGTGGCCCTTCAAGCGCGATGTCAGCATGTCGAAGCCCAGGTGCTTGCCTTCGAACGCGGCCACGATGGCACCGATCGCCACCAGCCAGACGAACAGCAGGCGCGAGATTTCTTCGTACGAGACGATGCTCGTGCCGAACGCATAGCGCAGCACGACGTTGACGAACACGGCCACCACCATGCCGGCCAGCGACAGCACCATGAAATGCTCGGCCATGCGCTGCAGCACCGGCTTGCGGCGCGCTGGCGCATGGGCCGCGGGGGATGAGGAATCAGGAGAAGTCATTCAGCGTCTCCGAGAACGGGCAAGGTGAGGTCGGCAGCCGGACGGGCGCCGCTGGCGCTCACCCACGCCACCGCCGACGCGGCCAGATCGGCCACGGGGCGCAGCGCATCCAGCGCCAATACGGCCGGCTCGCCGCGCGGCGATTCCAGCGTGGCGAACTGATCGGCCACCAAGGTCGGCGAGAAGAAATGCCCAGGGCGGGCCTGCACGCGGGCCAGCGCCGCGTCGTAGTCCAGCTCCAGGAACACGAAGCCCAGCGACGGGCACGCCGCCCGCAATCGGTCGCGGTAGCGGCGGCGCAATGCCGAACACGTCAGCACCACCCCCCCGTTTTCAGGGGCTGACAGCAATTCGGCCAGCCGGTCCAGCCACCCTGCCCTGTCGGCATCGTCGAGCGGAATGCCGGCACGCATCTTCGCGATGCTGGCGGGCGAATGGTAGGCATCGCCTTCGTGCAGCGTCCAGCCGAGCGAACGGGCGCAGACCTCCGCCACGCTCGACTTGCCGCAGCCGGAGACGCCCATGACCACGATGGCGCGAAGCGGCCGTGGCTGGGAATTGTTTGGGATAGCGCTGTCCATTGCAATTCATAAAAAGGCGGGCGCCTGAAGGTTCAGGCCACCCACCGGTTTGAAATCAGCATCGCCGATGCAGAGGATCCGAAGCGGGCGACATCTACCCCCACGCAGAGATCGCACCGAGGTTTTACCCTGATGGAGATAGCGCTATCCTAGAGAACAATGGTGCCCATGCCGATCCGGATTAACCCTTGACCGACGCTCCCCGCCGCCCTCGCCGCTCCAGCGGCCGCATCACCCTCGACGACGTGGCCCGTGCTGCGGGCGTGAGCCCGATCACCGTCTCGCGCGCCCTGCGCCGTGAACGCAGCGTGGACCCGGAGCTGGCCCAGCGCGTGCACGCCGCCGCCGAGCAACTGGGCTATGTGCCCGACCCTGCCGCGCGGGCGTTGGCCTCCCAGCGCAGCACCCAGGTGCTCGTGCTGGTGCCGCTGCTGTCCAACACCTTGTTCGTCGATCTGCTGGAGGCGGTGCACCGCACGCTCTTTCCGGAGGGTTTTCAGCCGCTGATCGGCGTGACCCACTACGACATCGCCGAAGAAGAGTTGCTGCTGCGCACTTACCTGCCCCATCGGCCCGCAGGCCTGCTGGTGACCGGCTTCGACCGCAGCGAGACCGCGCGCCAGCTCATCGCGCGCAGCGGGGTGCCTTGCGTGCACCTGATGGAAACCAGCCGTGCCCCGGGCGTGCAGTGCGTGGGCTTTTCGCAGACCGATGCGGGTGCAGCCATCACCCGCCACCTGCTGGACCGCGGCCGCCGCCGCATCGCTTTTTGCGCAGCGCAACTGGACCCGCGCGTGCTGCAACGGGCCGAAGGCTATCGCCGCTGCCTGCGTGAGGCCGGGCTCTACGATCCCCAACTCGAAGTGCTGAGCCCGGAGCGCTCTTGCGTGGCGTTGGGCGCGCGGCTCTTTGAGGAGGTGCTGCGCCGCATGCCGGACGTGGACGCCATCTTCTTTTGCAACGACGACATCGCCCAGGGTGGACTGCTGGCGGCCAACCGGCTCGGGGTGGCGGTGCCCGCGCAGATCGCGGTGGCAGGCTTCAACGACCTGGCAGGCAGTGACCAGATGGTGCCGCCACTCACCACCGTGCGCACGCCGCGCGCAGAGGTCGGCCGCGCCGGTGCCGCCATGCTGCTCGGCCTGATGCGCGGGGCGGCGCCAGGGCCGAGCTGCGTCGAGCTGGGCTACGAACTCGTCGTGCGCGGCAGCAGTTGAAAGCACGGCGGCCGAAACCTCGGCCGCAGCGGCGCAAACCATTGGGGTGCCCGCGGCGCCCAACGAAAAAGCCCGGCGAACCGGGCTCTTGCAGGCGGGCGGAGCGAGGCCGCGCCGGCCTCTCGGCCCTTAACGCGGGGCCAGCGTGACTTCGACGCGGCGGGCTTCGGCGTTGTTGCCGCCGGCCTGGGTGACTGCAGGCTTGCGCAGATCGATCCTGTCTTCCGGCACGCCGGCCGACTTCAAGGCGTCGCGAACGGCCAGCGCACGGTCCTTGGCCAGCTGCGCGTTGGCGGCGGCATCGCCCGTGGCGTCATGAAAGCCCGAGACCACCACCGAGCGGCCTTCGGCCACCGCGCGCGAGACATCGGCCAGTGCCGGCGCTGCGCCGGGTGCCAGATCGGCACGGCCGGAGGCGAAGTAGAAGCGCACCAGGCCGCCGTCCACCACCACGCGGGCGACCTCGTCTTCCGACACCACCAGCGTACCGGCCGGCGCCACGACCATGGCCGCTGGTTCGACCAACGGCGCGCGCGCCAGGCTGCGCTGCTTGTACACCGTGACCCCGACCACCGAAGACACCACCAGGGCAATCAGCGCGAACAGGAACCCGAGGGCAAAACGCTGCTGGCTGTCGTCGTCGGAACTGCTGAAGGCCATGGAAAGAACTCCGTAAGGTAAATAATGGGGACTGAAGACAACCTGCGATTGTAGAGTCATGATGCCGCTTCCCGCCCCCTTGCGCGACCCCGCTCCCCTGCTCCAGCGCACGCTCGACGAATGGGGCGGCCACGAGGATCTTTGGATCTTCGGCTACGGCTCGCTGATCTGGCGACCCGATTTCGACTTTGCCGAACAGCGCCCGGCCCGGGTGCACGGCTGGCACCGCGCGCTCAAGATGTGGAGCCGCATCAACCGAGGCACCCCCGAGCGGCCCGGGCTGGTCTTCGGCATGCTCTCCGGTGGCAGTTGCCGTGGCATGGTGTTTCGCGTGGACCGCGAACATGCCCGGCAGACCATGGTCAACCTCTGGCAGCGCGAAATGGCCCTGGCCGTCTACGACCCGCGCTGGCTTCCTTGCCAGACACCGCTGGGCACCGTGCGCGCGCTCGCCTTCACCCTGTCGCGCCGCAGCCCGAGCCACGCGGGCGTGCTGCCCGACGACGAATACCGCCGCATCTTCGAGCAGGCCACCGGCATCTACGGCACCACGCGCGACTACGCCCAGGCCACGTATGACGAACTGCGCCGCCTGGGCATTCACGACCGGGCGCTGGAGCGTTTGCTGCAGCTCGCCTCGGAAACTTCCCGAACCCATCGGTGACCTGGGCACCGCAGGTTCGCTTTCAAAAAAGCATTGGCTTCGCAAAGCGAGAAAAACATTCGCCCGATCAAAAGCTCAAGTTCCATGCAGTGGAATATCTTTCATTTACGCGCCGTTCAATGCGCTCTTCTTGCCGTTCGACGGCGCGACAGGGCAGCGGCGCCCAATGAAACCAACCACAGGGATTTATGAAAGCTTCTTTTTCGCGTGATCGCACCCCGCCTGCCGCGCCATCCAGTGCCGACGGTCAGTTGACCACCCCGCTGCTGAAATCCTCCGACCGGCCTTCTGCGGCAGCGTCCAGCACCAGTAGTCAGAATGGCGACGACGCGCTGGGTCATCTGCGGCATGGCCGCGCGTCGAGGTATTCCTCCGGGCCGCATTCCAGTAACGCCGCCTCGCCCCGTCAAGGAATCGACAAACTCAAGAGCAATCTCGGATTGCGTTCCGCCGCCATCGAAGTCATCGCCCGGAAAAAAAAGGCGCAGGCCAATCTAGCCTTTCTTGCGTCGTCCGTACCGCAACTGGTTCAGCAACGCCGCGCAGAAACCGCCGCGCTCATGGCCCGTATCGCCGAGCAAACCGCAAAAGACGGATTTCGCCATCCTCAAGCAATCAAGGGCAAGGTCACTCTCAATGCCGACGGCGATTTCGAATGCAAGGACAAGGCTATCAAAGCGGTGCTGCGCTTCGCTGCGGCCATGCACCCGGACCTCGCGGCCGGCATTGATCTTTCATCCGCCAGCGAGTTGTCTCTTCCTCTTGAAACAGAAATTCTGTTGAAATCCCGTGCATTCGCCAGCGGTTGCGAGGTGCGTGAACTGAACCTGGCGGACGGTTCGAGCGAAGAGGTCAGTATCGATCTCACCACCTACACCACGCGCCAAGCCATCAAGAAAGGTACCCAGGGCTTTCAGGAAGGAGCCACTTTGCGGGCTGAGCTTGACGCGGCCGCAGAGGTTTCGCAAAGATCGGAAACAGACGATATCGAAGGCGGGTCGGAGCACGGGTCTGCCATGGAACTGGCGGATTTGGGCCACCCATTCGCTTTTCTGCAAGGGGTGCGCTATCAGGTCGAGTCCGACAACGCCGGGCTCAAGCAATTGGTGGAAAAGGCCCTCAACGCCCACGATCCCATCACCCTCGAACTGCGCGGGCGGCTGGGAGCTCAGGCGATCCAGTCGGTCATCAGCCAAAAGCAGTTCAGCAAGGAGTTGGGCTGGGCCATGGCAGCGAGCATGGTCGGCAGCGGTGGCTTGGCCTACGCACTGGACGTGCTGGCCTGGGGCGCCATTCTCAGCAAGGTCTCCGACACCTGGGGCGAAGAACATCCCGCTACGCAGTTCGCGACCGTCGTGCTGTCTTCGCTGACTCCGCTGTTCGCCGAAACGGCAGATTCGCTGGTCATCAAGCGGCTCTTGGGGGTGTTCAAGAATGAGCCTCTGCTGCCGGAGTCCCTTGACGAATTGATGGGCGATTTGAAGGATTCCGCCATCTCCGGCACCATCGCCGCGGTCGGTTCCGTTCCCAACAATGCTGCGGGGCTGACGCAGCGGTGGGGCATGGAGCCCGTCAGCATGCTCACGAACCAGCTCGCCGTTTCCACCTCCGGTGCCATGGTGCCCCAGGAGATCGCCAAAGCGCACGAAGAGATGACGGCGGGCGTGATCCAGCAGATGAGCAATGGTTTCTTTCCCACTCCGGACATGCCAGAGACTACCAATGAACCGCAAAGCTCTGCAGCCGCGAGAAGAGCCTTCGCCGGCCAAGTGAAGGCCGACACCCAAAGCGCGCTGGAGGTAGCCCCTGGCGACGGGTTGGCGATCAACTCCATGGGCATCGGATCGGTCATCAGCCTGCTCACGGGTTTTCTGCCGTTCGACACGATGGCACGCGCGCACGTTCTGCCAGCCATGGTGCAGAAGGTGGTCACCATCATGGTGAACACACCCACGGAAGTGTTGAGCCTGGGCGCCGGCATCCTGAGCAGCAACTACCTGGGTGGCCTGGGCGGCCTTCTCACGACCGACGCGGAAAAGAACCGCCGGATGATCGAGTTGATTGCCAACAAAGCCGTCGAAAGGCTGAACGCGTCCCCTGATCCGGTCACGAAGCAACCAGCCAGCGTTCCGATCACCGAGCAAGAACTCAAGGCCATCGAGCATCCCGCTCTCGCGCTGACTTTCCCTGCAGGCAAGGGCATCGTGCAAGCGATGAACGGGGTGGTGAACGTTCTGTCCAGTACGTGGTCTGCCATGCGCGGAAAGCCGTCGGAAAGCCTGAGCGAGCAGGTCGATATTCAGGCGCTGTCGGCGCAGCACCCTCGCTACGCGCCGCCCGAAGCCTGAGGCCGCTCAAGGGGAAGGCGCTGCAGCGTTCATGGGCTGACGAATGCCATCGCCCTCCCCACGGGCTGCTGCTTCGGCGCTCAGCAGGCACAATCGACCGATGAGCAGCAGCAGCCCCCTTTCCTCCTCCATCGCCGACCTGCGCAAGAGCTACGAACGCGCAGAACTGAGCGAAGACGCCTCCCACGCCGACCCGCTGGCCCAGTTCGACCAGTGGCTGCAGCAGGCCCTGGCCGCCCAGGTGCCCGAGCCCAACGCCATGACGCTGGCCACCGTGGGTGCCGACCTGCGGCCCAGCACGCGCATCGTGCTGGTCAAGGGCTATGACGAGCGCGGCATCGTCTGGTTCACCAATTACGAAAGCCGCAAGGGCCGGCAACTGGCGGGCAACCCGTTCGCGGCGCTGCAATTTCACTGGGTGGAGCTGGAACGGGTGGTGCGCATCGAAGGCACCGTGCAAAAGGTGGACGATGCCGAGAGCGACGCTTACTTTCAAAGCCGCCCGCTCGACTCGCGCATCGGGGCCTGGGCGAGCCCGCAAAGCCAGGTCATTCCGGGACGCGGCGTGCTGGTGGCCAACGCCGCCAAGTACGGCGCGCAGTTCCTTCTCAACCCTCCACGCCCACCGCACTGGGGCGGCTACCGCCTGGTGCCGGACCAATGGGAGTTCTGGCAAGGCCGCAAGAGCCGGCTGCACGACCGCTTGCGCTACCGGGCCGACGATGGCCGGTGGCTGCGCGAACGACTCGCGCCGTAGCGCGGTTTCAGTGAAAGAACCGCTGCGCCACCATCAACATGGCCGGCACCGTCACCAGGGCCATCGCGGTCGATACGGCGATGCTGGCCGTCACCTCGTCCTGCATGGTGTCGTAGCGCTGCGTGAACAGGAACACGTTGGCCCCCACCGGCAGCGACGCGGCCAGGAACATGACCGCCGTCGAGGTGCCGCTCAGGTCGAAGGCCCAGGCCAGCGCCAGCAACAGCAACGGGTGCGCCACGTTCTTGACCAATGAAATGCGCAGCGCATCGCGCGCATGGTGGCCCACCTTGCTGAACGCCAGCGTCACGCCCACCAGCAGCAGCGCCATGGGGCCGAGCGCCATGCCCAGCAGCTGCAGCGGCTTGTCCACCACCTCGGGCAGGTGCAGGCCGGTCTGTGCGAACAGCAGGCCTGCCAGGATGGGCAGCGGCACCGGGTGCAGGATGCCGTTGCGCACGGCCTGCAGCACCGTGTGCAGCATCGGGCGCGGCGGACTGCGGCCGTCGCGCTGGCTTTCATGCGCCTGCGCCAGCTCGAACACCACCGTCGCCGCCGTGAGCAGGATGAGCGCGTGCAGCGAGATCAGCGTGAACAGCGTCACCAACCCCTCTTGGCCATAGACCAGCCCGACCAGCGGCACGCCGATCATGATGGTGTTGCTGAACATGCTGGCCAGCCCGAACGCGGCGGACCGGGTGGAAAACCCCATGATCGCCATCGACACCACGAACACCAGCCCGGCCGCGAGAAAATAAAGGCCCACCGGCTCGAAGTTCAGGTCCTGCACGCGCGAGGTTCCCATGGTGCGAAACAGCAGCGCGGGCGTGAGCACCAGGAACACCAGGTTGGACAGGTCCTTGACCGCCGAGGCCCGCACCCAGCCCAGGCGCCCGGCGAGAAAGCCGATGGCGATGAACAGGATCACCGGGATCATGGAGGCGAAGACGGGGGAGTTCACGGAAGCGGTCCTGCGGGAAGAATGAAGGGCTTGGCCGCGCGCCGCCGGTGCGTCGGCGTGCGGGCAAAACCTTCGATTATCCGTGTGGCGCCTGGCCTCGGAGTTGCGAAGAATCGGCCCTGTACAGCGTGGCGCTCGATGCACCGGCCGGCGACGCCCTTTTCGCTCCGGCGGCCAAAAATACTCTGAATGAAAAAGGACTCCAGCGCAATCAATGCGACGGCATATAGCTATCAAATTGGTAGCAAATCCGTCAGGGCGCATTCCCGCACCGTGGCGGATTCACTGGCGACCGCCGCCGCCGCCGCATCACGCCGTGGCCAACCGCTCCTTCGCCAGCTTCGTGCCGGCCGCCAGCGCTTGCAGCTTGCGCCACGCCACGTCCCGCCCCATCGGTGCCAGCCCGCAATTCGTGCAGGGGAACAGCCGTTCCTTCGGCACGAACTCCAGCGCCCGGGCGATGGTGTCGGCCACTTCTTCGGGGGTTTCGACCACGTCGCTGGCCACGTCGATCACTCCGACCATCACATCCTTGCCGACCAGAAGCTTCATCAGGTCGGGCGGCACATGGGAGTGGATGCACTCCAGGCTCACCTGGTCGATGCTGCTTTTGGCGAGCGCAGGGAACACCGTTTCATACTGGCGCCACTCCTCTCCCAGGGTGCTCTTCCAGTCGGTATTGGCCTTGATGCCGTAGCCGTAGCAGATGTGCACCGCCGTCGTGCAGGTCAAGCCCTGCGCGGCGCGCTCAAGCGCCTGCACGCCCCAATCGGCGGCGTCTTTCATGTAGACGTTGAAGGCCGGTTCATCGAACTGAATGATGTCCACGCCATCGGCCTGCAACGCGAGCGCTTCCTGGTTCAGCAGCTCGGCAAACGCGAACGCCATCTTGACCTTGTCGCCGTAGAAACGGTCTGCCACGGTATCGACGATGGTCATCGGGCCGGGCAGCGTGAACTTCAGTTTCTTTTGGGTGTGCGCGCGGGCCAGCTGGGCTTCGAAGGCATGCACGCGGCCCTTCAGGCGCAGGGCAGACACCACCTGCGGCACCATCGCGTCGTAGCGGTTGTCGCGGATGCCCATCTTCACCTTGTGCTCGAAGTCGATGCCCTCGATCTGCTCCAGAAAGCCGTGCACGAAGTGCTGCCGCGACTGCTCGCCGTCGCACACGATGTCCAGGCCGGCGTCTTCCTGGGCCTTGATCCACAGCAGGGTCGCATCGGCCTTGGCCTGGCGAAGCGCATCGCCTTGCGCCTGCCACTGGGGCCAGAGCTTGTTGGTTTCGGCCAGCCAGGCGGGCTTCGGCAGGCTGCCGGCGATCGAGGTTTCAAACATCAGCGGATTCCTTTAAAAATCAAAGATGGATCTGGCGAGCGCACCACTTCTGGCGGCTGCGCTTCGATGAGTCAGGCCGCGCAGTGGGCGGCCCATCGTTCGAGAACGTTCTTGTACGGCTTGATGAAATGCTCTTCCGCGAATCGGCCTTGCTTGACGGCCAGTTGGCTGCGCTCTTCCCGGTCGTAAACAATTTGCGTCAACGAATAATCCTGATTTTTCAGGCTCGGTCGATAGAGCTTTCCCGCCGCTGAATTGGCGTTGTAGATTTCCGGCCGGTAGATCCTTTGAAAGGTTTCCATCGTGCTGATGGTGCCGATCAATTCGAGGTTGGTGTAATCGCCGGGCAGGTCGCCGTGAAAGTAGAAAGCCAGGGGCGCAACGCCGTTCGGCGGCATGAAAAAGCGAACCCGCATTCCCATCTTCGCAAAGTACTGGTCGGTCGAGGACAGCTCGTCCTGCTGGTACTCGGCGCCCAGAATGGGATGGTGATTTCCCGTTCGCTGATAGGTCTTGCTCGTCGAGGCGCTGATGCAGATGACCGGCGGCTTCTTGAAATGCGCCTGGTAGGTGCTCGAACTGGCAAATTGCTTGAACAGCTTTCCATGCAGCTCACCGAAATCGGCCGGCATGCTGAATTCCGCACGATCGGCGTTGTACCGGGCGAGCAGGACACTGAAGTCGTAGTCCCGCACGTAGGAGGAAAAATTGTTCCCCACGATGCCGTCGATGCGCTGCCCCGCCGCCCTGTCGAGAATGCCGATTTGCAGGACCTCGATCAACGGAAACGCGTCCCCTTTGCGCTGGGCATCGATGTTCATTTCGACCGAGACGATATCGAGTTCGACGGCGTAGCGATCTCCCGTGGGGTTGTCCCAATGCGCCAGTTCGTTGAACCGGTTGTCGATCATCTTCAGCGTGTTGCGCAGGTTCTGTTGCCGGCACGCTCCACGGGCCAGGTTGGCGAAGTTGGTGGTGATGCGCGTGCTGTCCGCTGGCTCATAGTTCTCGTCGAAACGAATGCGCTTGAGGGTGAAGGCAGGTTCTTGGTTCATGGCGATGAATGGCTGGGTTTTTTTGAGCGAAAAGACGATTGCGGTTTCACGCCGGCAACGCTGCAGCGGCGAGAGAGTGCTTCGCGGGGCGTGCCAGTTCGACCGAGGGCGACGCTCGCTCGACCGCCAGCCTCGCCCGCTGGCGGTGCATCGCACGTGCCCTGCCCTGCTCGGTCAAACCTATGCGCAATCCGATTTTTTCAAGGGTGTCCATGGCCGCTCCAAAACATGCAAACAAACGATGGAGCGAATGCTAGTGGCGGTTTTCAATGAAGTAAAATGGATTTATTTCAACAATCCATGAATATGGCTCATAGTCATGCTTGAGCGCATCCACCTCAGCATCGTCCAGCAGGTCGAGAAACAAGGGTCGCTGACCGCTGCCGCTGGCGTGCTGCACCTGACCCAGTCGGCCTTGAGCCACAGCATGAAGAAGCTGGAACAGCAACTGGGCACCGACATCTGGCTGCGCGAGGGCCGAAGCCTGCGGTTGACGCAGGCGGGCCAGTACCTGCTGGCGGTGGCCAACCGGGTGCTGCCGCAGTTGGACCTGGCCGAAGAGCGGCTGGGCCAGTTCGCGCAGGGCGAGCGCGGTGCGCTGCGCATCGGCATGGAATGCCACCCGTGCTACCAGTGGCTGCTGAAAGTGGTTTCGCCCTACCTGACCGCCTGGCCCGACGTGGACGTGGACGTCAAGCAGAAGTTTCAGTTCGGCGGGATCGGCGCGCTGTTCGGCTACGAGATCGACCTGCTGGTCACCCCCGATCCGCTGTTCAAGCCGGGATTGAGGTTCGAGCCCGTGTTCGACTACGAGCAGGTGCTGGTGGTGGGCAAGGACCACCCGCTGGCGCAGCAGGCCTATGTGAAGCCGGCGCAGTTGACCGACGAGGTGCTCATCACCTACCCGGTGAGCCCGGAGCGGCTCGACGTGTACACCCAGTTCCTCGCCCCCGCGGGCATCACCCCGCGCCGGCACAAGACCATCGAAACCACCGACATCATGTTGCAGATGGTGGCCAGCGGGCGCGGCGTGGCGGCGCTTCCGCGATGGCTGGTGCTCGAATATGCAGACACGATGGACGTGGTGCCCGTCAAGCTGGGCCGCCATGGCATCGCCAAACAGATCCACCTGGGTGCGCGCGAGAGTGACCTGGAGACGGACTATTTGCGCGCATTCGTGGAGTTCGCGCGAGGGTGAATGGGGTTGGCGGTGTCGCCTGGGCCGGACCCGCCTTGGCGCCTTTGAGGCGTCCAGCGCAATGACCACTAGGGCAATCAGCTACTAAATCAATAGCAAAAAAGCCGGGGCGAGCCTCGAAGGCGCCCGCCCCGGGCGGTCGATCAGAACGTTGCCTTCACGCCCACCTTCAGGCTGCGCCCGGGCAGCGGCGACTTCGGAAATGCCGTCGTGGTCAGGATCGACGTGGCGCTGTAGGCCAGCTTGTCGGTGATGTTGTCCAGGCGCGCGTACCACAGCAGGTTGCTGCGCGTGGCGCCGAACTGCATCTGCGTGTGGTAGCCCAGCGAGGCGTTCCACAGCGTGTAGGCGCCGGTGGCGCGGGTGCCGTCGCTGGGCACGCGGTTCTGCGCGGCCAGATGGTCGAAGCCCACGCCCGCGCGCCATGGGCCGCTGGCCCAGGCCAGCGTGCTGCCCAGGCGCAGCGGCGCGATGCGCGGCAGCGGCTCGCCCGTGTCCTCGTTGGTGGCGCGCACGATGTCGCCGCGCAGTTGCAGGTCGAGCGTCGATGCCGTGTCCCCGAACAGCGTGGCGCTGGCCAGGCCGCTCTCGCCCACCAGGCGCACGCTGCCGCTCGCCTCCAGGCCGTAGAACTTCGCACGCACGCCCTCGTAGCGGTATTCGGGCAGCGCGTCGGCCGTGCCGGCGGGCACGCGCTCGCCGTCTTCCGTCAGGCTGGCGCCCGTGGGCGTGAGGCCGATGTAGTTGGAAAACCGGCTGTAGAACGCGGTGACTGCGAAGCGGTCCGGACCGCTCTTCCACGCCGCACCCACATCGATGCTGGTCGCCTTCTCCAGACCCAGGCGGCTGTCGCCCGTCTCCCAGGCGCCGGTGGCGATGTGCGGGCCGTTGGCGAACAGTTCGTAGTCCTTGGGCGCGCGCTGGGTGACCGACAGGTTGGAGGTCAGCTGCCAGTCGGGCGCCAGGTTCACCAGGGCGCCCACCGCCGCGCTGTGCGGGTGGAAGGTGTGCTTGCCGGTGTCGAAGCGGTCGGTGTCGGCGCTGCCGAACGACTCCACGCTCACCTGCTCGGTGCGGGCGCCGAAGGTCAGCTTGCCCCAGCCGGTGGCCAGTTCCTCGTGCGCGAACAGCGCGGTGGAGCGGCTGCGGCTGTAGGGCGCGAAGGCCTCTTCGCCCACCGCCGAGAAGCGCGACGATTCGGCCTGCAGTCCGATCACGCCCTGCAGCGCTCCCAGCGGCGCGTGCTTGGCTTCCAGCCGCAGGTCGTTGCCCCGGTTGCGGAAGGTCGTGCCGGCCTCGCCGCCTTCGAATTCGGTGTGCACGTAGTCGGTGTGGCTGGCCTGCATCTTGATGCTCTGCAGCGGGCCGGCGTCGATGCGCCACTCGCCGTCCAGCGCGTAGCGGTTGGAGCGCATGCCGATGGTCACGTCGTCCTCGGCCACGGTGCCGTAGTCGTTGCGGTAGGTGCTGGCCGAGGCGCCCAGGTAACCACGGTCGAAGAACACCGTGCCACCCACCGCGCCGCCGCGCGTGTGGCTGGCGGAGTTGCAGATGCGGCGCGCCAGGCCGGGCGAGCCGGGCTTTTCGCAGGCGAGGTCGGCGGGGGCGCGCACGTCGTCGGTGTCGCGGTCGAACACGTCCACGTGCAGCGCGTAGCGGTCGTTGCCGCCCTCCACCATCGCGCCGCCCGATCGCTCGCCGTTGCCCGTGGCGGCAGCGGCTTCGGCCTTGCCCGTCACGCCGTTGATGGGCTCGCGCGGAATGCGGTTGTCGATCACGTTGACCACGCCGCCCACGGCGCTGCCGCCGTACAGCAGCGCCGCCGGGCCGCGCAGGACCTCGATGCGCTCGGTCACCAGCGCCTCGGTGGGCACGGCGTGGTCGAAGCTCAGGGCCGAGGCGTCCAGCGTGGCGCCGCTGTTTTGCAGGATGCGGATGCGGTCACCGTCCAGCCCGCGAATGATGGGGCGGCTGGCGTTGGGGCCGAAGTAGGTGCTGCTCACGCCCGGCAGGCCGTCCAGCGTTTCGCCCAGCGTGGACTGGGTGCGCAGCGTGAGCGCATCGCCCGACAGCTGGGCCGCCGGGGCGACGGTGGCGGCGGCACCCAGCGGGTTGCCGGTGACGGTCACTTCCGGCAGGCGCGCGGTCGGGGCGTTCGGCGCATTGGCGGCCGTGGCGACCGTGGTTGCCGTGGTAGCCGTAGGCTGGGCCGCAACAGGCGCCTGCGCGGTGGTGGCGGCCGACTGGGCGTGCGCGGCCGGCACCAGGCCGGGGCCGCTCAGCGCAAGGAGCGCGACCCAGGCCAGGGGGCGCAACGTGGCGCGGCGCGAAGGGGCGATGCGGGGTGCGCGCGCGGTGGGGGTGTGGGAGTTCATGGACAAAGGCTTCACGTAAAAAGGGAGCGGCTGCATGCACGCGCGGCCCGGCCCGCACCCGCCCGGGCAACGCACAGGCAGACAGGCGGGACGGCCTCGGCGCAATGCCGGCAGTCGGTCGGTCAGTCAATCAGGCAAAAAAGTGCCACCAGCGCATATTCTTCTAAGGCAGGTAGCTATCAAAACAGGAGTAAACCCGCGCTGCGGCCAGCGGCCGCACGGGGTCGCGCTTCAGCCCTGTGCAGGGGGAGCGCGGGCGAGAAAGGCCGACCGCTGCCGCGTGCCGGCATGCGATGCCTGTTGCGGCAGCGGTGCCTGCGCCGCGCCATGCACCGTGGGCAGCACCAGGGCCGCCAGCAGCGCGCCACCGAGCAGGAGCTGGTCCAGCAACTGGCAGTCGGCGCCGTGGTGGCCGGCGAACAGCGCATGCAGCACGTCGCCGCCCTGCCCCGCCGCACGCGCTGGCAGGGCCACGGATGCATCGGCGTGATGATCGAAGCGCGACGCGCCGAACCCGGCCTGCCCCGGCAGGGCAGCAAAGTCCGTGGGGATCAAGGAGACGGAAGCCGAGGCGACGACCGACGCCACGGCCAGCGGCGCCGTTCCCGCGCCATGCACCACTTGGTGCATGCGGCCGAGCAAAGGCGCCAGCAGCAGCGCGAACGCGATCCACCAGACGGCGATGCGTTGGCGGTGCGGCAGGGGCTGCGGGCGCGCGGGTTTCATGGCAAGGGTCGGGGTGGCTAGCAGGTTGGGCGAGGCGTTGGCGTCACTGGACGGGCTTGGCCTCGACCATGCGGTAGAACAGGCCGTACTCCCTGCACGCGCTGCACCGTCTGGTTCAGCGCCTTCTGCTCGGGGTTGAAGACCGGCTCGATGCGGGTCTTCAAGGTTTTCTTCTGCAGGTTGGTCAGCGTGGACCAGGGCACGACATCGCTGCGCGTGGGCAGCGGCTTGATCGGGCTTTGCGGGCTGTGGTAACCCGCGCCGCTGCCCGGGGGCAGCCCGCCGCTGCCCAGCGGGGACGACAGCGCTGCGCCGGCACCGTCAGGCGCCTGCGCACCGGCCACGCCGCAAGCCAGCAGGCAGGCGAATGCGAGGGGAATGGCTTTCATGCGGGAGTCCTCAAAAAGGCGGCGAGCGGCGGCCGGGCGATTGTCGCAGCGCCCGGCCGGGAAGGACCGAAAAGGATGGGTAAGGGCAGTCAAGGGCCGTCAAGGGCAGAAGGGGTGCAAAGGCCAACCGCAGGGATCAATGCTGGTGCTTCATGCCGCAGAACTTGCCGATGGCCAGGCCCTTGCATGCGGCCTGCAGCTCTCTCTCGCAGGTGTCGTTGCCCTTGCCGGATTCCAGGCACTTGGCGGCGGCCTCGTGCGCGGCGGCCATGGCGCGGTGGCGCTGGATGTCGGCCTTGGTGTCTTCATCGGAATGCTGCTGCGCCTGGACGGCGGCGGCCAACAGGAAGAGCGGTGCTAGCGCCAGGGCGCGGAGTCGGGAAACGGGGGCCATGAAAGATCCTTTCAGAAGGAGTGGGTGACGGAAAGAAGACGACGACGAAGGAAAAGGCAAAGGGCAAAGGGCAAGGAATTCGGACCCATCCAGGCATTCAAGGCCGCGCCAGCAGCTCGGCCACGTCCACCCGGTAGGCCTGCACGGCCGGCAGCAGCGCCGCCACCACCGCCACGGACACCGCAAGGCCGGGCACCGCCCATTCCTCGGGCAGCCACAGCGCGCCGGTCACGGGCATGGCGTTCTGCGCCTGCAGCATCCAGCCGACCACCGCCGCCAGTGCATGGCCACCGGCCAGGCCCAGGGCCGAGGCGATCAGCGCCAGCCACAGCGCCTCGGCCAGCAGCAGCCCGCCCACGCGCGCGCGAGGTGCCCAGCATGCGCAGCATGGCCAGGTCGGCGCGGCGCTCGCGCACGGCGTTCCACAGCGCGATGAACACGCTCAGCGCCGCCACGCCCAGCAGCACGGCGCCGAAGGCCTGCAGCACATCGGCGCCCACGCCCAGCAGGCGCAGCAGGCGAGTCACCTCGACGGCGGGCGCGGCGGCCTGCATGGGGGTGTTGGCGTTGATGGTGCGCGGCAGGGTCACGGCGGCGAGCGGGCTGCGGTAGCGCACCAGCGCCAGCGTCACCTCGCGCTCCTGGCGCAGCGCCTCCAGATCGTCGGGGTCGTCGGCCTGCGCGCTTTCATGCACTTTCCACACCGATTCGGTGGCGGTGAGCACCAGCCGGTCCAGCACGCAGCCGCAGGGCGCGAGCACGCCCGCCACGGTGTAGGGGTGGGCGCCGTGCGCGTGCCCGCCGCCGGCCAGGCCATGGCTGCCCACGAAGCGCCGGCCCAGCAGCGCATCGCCCTGCCCCGGCGCAGCGTCCTGCGAAGCGCTGGCCATGGCGCGCGCCACCGCCGCGCCCAGCACGGCCTCCATCGGCTGCTGCCAAAGGCGGCCCTGGGCCAGCGCGGCGCCATAGTGCGCCGGGTACTGCGGCGTGGTGCCGACGATGCGGTAGCCCGCAAAGCTGTCGCCCAGGCTCAGCGGAATGGCCTCGGCCACCAGCGGCTGGCGGGCAAGCGCCTCGAAGTCGGCCAGGGCGATGTTGCCGGGCGGCACGTCGATGTGGAACACGCCCGCCAGGATCAGCTGCAGCGGGCTGCCCTTGGCGCCCACCACCAGGTCGATGCCCTGCACGTCGCGCTCGAACGCATCGTCGATCTGGCGGCTGACCAGCAGCACCAGCGTGACCGCGGCAAGGCCGAGCGCAAGCAGCAGCAGGTTGAGCGCGGCCGGCAGCGGGCGCGACCACAGGTAGCGCCACGACAGGCCCAGGACGTTTGCTATATTTTTAATAGCTATATCCCCTAGTTATCATTGCGCTGGAGGCCGATTTCATTCAAATCCAGCCGATGCGTGCCCGGCCGATCCGCCAGCACCTGCGCCGCGCGCCGGTCGTGCGTGGCGACCACCAGGCTGGCGCCGCACGCGTCGGCGCAGGCGATCAGCAAGGCCAGCGCATCGGCGGCGGCCGCGTCGTCCAGGCTGGCGGTGGGCTCGTCGGCCAGCAGCACCCGGGGCGACAGCAGCACGGCGCGCGCCAGGGCCACGCGCTGCGCCTGCCCGCCCGAGAGCTGGTGCGGCCGGCGCGCCGCCAGCCCGGCCACCCCCAACTGGTCGAGCGCGGTGTGGATGGCGATTGCATCGCGCGGCAGGCCGGCCGCGAAGTACGGCAGCGCGAGGTTTTCGGCCACGGTGAGGGCAGCGCTCAGGTGCAGGGTCTGCGGCACGAAGCCGATGTGGCGCGCACGCCAGGCATCGCGCGCCGCGCCGCCCAGGCGGTCCAGCGCCTGGCCCGCCACCTCGGCCGTGCCGGCGCTGGCACGGCGCAGCCCGGCCACCAGGGCCAGCCACGTCGATTTGCCCGAGCCCGAGCGCCCCTGCAGCAGCAGACACCCGCCCTGCGGCAGGTCCACATCGGGAAACCGCAGCGGTGCAGCGCCTGCGTGGGCGAAGGCCAGCGCCTGCGTGCGGATCATTCGCCGTCCCCGGGGTGGGCAAATTGCGCGCACACGGCGCACCGGCCGCGCACGGCAATGTCCAGCGCCAGGCGGTCGTGGCCGGCCGAGGCCAGGGCCTTCAGCATCTGGCGCGCGGCCGCCTGCAACGGCGCCGCGCCTTCGGTGACGGGAAACTGCCGGTGGCAGTCGTTGCATTCGAAATGCGGCGCGGCCGGCTCGCTCTTTTGGCCCACCAGCGTGTAGCGGGCCACGCGCTGGGCGTCGATGTGCCGGCGCATCAGCCCGGCGCTGGCCAGCCGGTCCAGCAGCCGATAGACCGTGACGCGGTTGACCACCACGCCCCGGCGCGCCAGGGCGGATTCCACCTCCGCGCCGGACACCGCGACGGAAGGCTGCGACGACATCAGCGCCAGCAGCGCGCGCGTGGCGCGGGTGGAGCGAAGGCCCGGCGGAAGGGCGCGCGGGGCGGTAGGATCGGATTGGGGAGAACGGGGCATGGCAGGCAGCCGGTGGCGCGGGCAAGGCGCCGGGACGGGTTTGGTAACGCAAATAGGTTGCATTATGGCAGCTTTGCCCAACCCGGCCGGCGCGGCCTCGCCCCACTGCTCCAGGCCGCTACCTAAGGCTTCCGCCCGTCCTGCAGCCGCCTGAGCTGGCGCCGCAGCCGCACGTTGTCCAGGCTGAGTGCCAGCCAGGAAAGGCCGAACAGTCCGTAGAACACCGCCTCGCCGAAAAATGCGAAGGCCAGCCAGGATGCCCCCGCGCACGCCAATGCCGTGACCAGCAGGTATGCGCCGTCTTTGAAGGAGGATGGGGTCATGGAGATCACCTCGCCCGCGACAGGCTCTGGGGGGACAGCGTCATCCGACCAGAATGCCGACCACCTTTACATGCGGCCCATGCACGCGGGCGGCGTCCACCAGGGTCTTGATGGTGCCCACGATCAGTGCGTAATTCGGAAACGCAGTGGCTGGCACGGGAATCCCGAGCGCCTCCATGTTCTCCCGCCAATAGTCCAGCCACCGGGGTTCATTCTCTGCACCTGCTGACACGTTTTGACCTACGCTTGAGTCTTGTTTTGACGGGGCGGAAGTTTAGACAAAAACCAAAAGATTTTTCTGTTTGATTACGTAACTTTTTTTCTGATCCGATGGTCCCTTACTACAGGCCGCCCGCTCATTCCGGCTTCAGGAAGCGCGTGAACGTCTTGCGGAATTTCTCTACCTTCGGACCCACCACGAAAGCGCAATAGCCCTGGCCGGGGTGGTTCAAAAAGTAGTCCTGGTGGTAGTCCTCGGCCGGCCAGTAGCCCTTGAGCGGAACCACCTCGGTCACGATGGGCGCGCCGAAGAGCTTGTCCTGCGACATCTGCCGCACCATCGCCTCGGCTTCGGCCTGGTGCTCAGGGGTTTCGGTGTAGATGCCGCTGCGGTACTGCGTGCCGACATCGTTGCCCTGGCGGTTCAGCGTGGTGGGGTCGTGGGTGGCGAAGAATATCTCCAGCAGGTCGCGCAGCGCGATCACGGCCGGGTCGAAGGTGAGCCGCACCACTTCGGCGTGGCCGGTGGTGCCGGTGCAGACCGCCTCGTAAGTGGGGTTGGGCTCGCGGCCGTTGGCGTAGCCGCTTTCCACGTCGGTCACGCCGCGCACGCGGTCGAAAACGGCCTCGGTGCACCAGAAGCAGCCGCCGCCCAGGGTGATGGTTTGCAGGGTCATGGGAAGGTCTTACAAAGGTTGGAGTGGCAATCGACCCATTATGAAAGTCCCGCCGCGTTGACGCTCCTCTGCGGGATTGCTACATTACTAACCAGTCAGTCATTAATTATGAATTCGCTCCCCTCCCCCGCTCCCCATCCGTTCCACGAGGCCTCCAAGCGCGAGCGCCGCAAAGAGGCACGGCCGGGCGAGCTGCTGGACGCGGCGCTCGAACTGTTCGTCGAAAAGGGCTACGCCGCCACCAAGGTGGACGAGGTCGCCGCCCGCGCCGGCGTGTCCAAGGGCACATTGTTCCTGTACTTTCCCAGCAAGGAAGATCTGTTCAAAGAGGTGGTGCGGCAAAACATCGGCCGCCATTTCCCCGAATGGGACCTGGAGATCGACCAGTACCCCCATGGCACCGCCGAACTGTTGCGCTACGCATATCAACTGTGGTGGGAACGCATCGGCGCCACTCCGGCGTCGGGCATCACCAAGCTGATGCTGGGCGAATCCAACAATTTTCCGGACATCATCGACTTCTACCGCAGCGAGGTGGTCGAGCCCGGCCAGCGGCTGATCCACCGCATCCTGCAGCGCGGCCTGGACCGCGGCGAGTTTCAGGTGACGAACATGGACTGCGCCATCCACATCGTGCTCGCACCGCTCATTTTCATGACCATGTGGCGCCATTCGTCCGCATGCATGCCGGATCTGGAGCGCATCACGCCCGAGCGCTTCATAGCGGCCCAGGTGGACAACATCCTGTGCGGACTGTGCATGCGGGGCACGCCCGCCCCGGCGCCCGATGCGGCCGCGGCCCCTAAAATCGAGGGTTGACCCGATCCACGATCCCGCCCGGAGTAATCCAATGAACATGCCCCTGAACACGTCCGCCAACATCAGCGATCCCATCCTGCAGGCCCGCTACAACATGATCGAGCAGCAGATCCGTCCGTGGAACGTGCTCGACACCGACGTGCTGGACCTGCTGGCCGTCGTGCGCCGTGAAGACTTCGTGCCGCCCGCTTACCGTGGCATGGCGTTCATGGACATGGAAATTCCCCTCAATGCCTCCAACGAACAGGCCCAGCGCCTGGGGCAATGCATGCTTGCACCACGCGTCGAGGCCCGCATGCTGCAGGATCTGCAGGTCAAGCCGACCGACCGGGTTCTGGAGATCGGCGCCGGCTCGGGCTACATGGCCGCGCTGCTGGCCCAACGCGCCGAGCATGTGCTCACGCTGGAACTGGTGCCCGACCTGGTCGAGTTCGCCCGCGAAAACCTGCGCAGCGCCGGCATCCTGAACGCCGAAGTGCGCCAGGCCGACGGTGCCGAAGGCGCCGCTGCCGACGGCCCGTTCGATGTGATCGTGCTCAGCGGTTCGGTGAACGACGTTCCCCAGGCCCTTCTCTCCCAACTGCGCGAAGGCGGCCGCCTGGCAGCCATCGTCGGCGGAGAACCCATGATGCGCGCCACCTTCATCCGCCGTGCGGGCGACCGGTTCGAGACCACCAAGCCGTGGGACACCATCGCCCCTCGACTGCAGCATTTCCCGGAGCCTTCGCGCTTCACGTTCTGACCCTTTCCTTCCGTCTTTCTCAGGAATCCGCATGATCGACCACGTCCGCCCCGCCCAGCTCACCGAGTGGCTCGCTGCCGCCACCTCCGGTGCCCGCCCGCTGGTGCTGGACGTGCGCGAGCCGTGGGAACTGCAGACCTCGAGCGTCAAGACCGAGGAAGGGTTCGATCTGGCCACCATCCCGATGGGCGAGCTGCCCTCGCGCCTGGCCGAACTGGACCGCGGCCGCCCCGTCGCCTGCCTGTGCCACCACGGCATGCGCAGCCTGCACGTGGCCACCTACCTCGATCAGCAAGGTTTCGACCGCGTGGCCAACATCAGCGGCGGCATCGATGCCTGGTCGCACGAGCGCGACATGGCGGTCCCCCGGTATTGATCCACTCCGGTCGAGGCCACTGGCCCGGCAGCACGTGGTGCCACGCCTACTTTTTCCTGAAAGACGTTCATGACCCTGCTTCGGTGCATTCCCTTGTCCCTGGCCGTGGCGGCCGCGCTCGCCAGCCACGGCGCCCAGGCCCAGAGCCTATCCCAGCTGGTGGAGATCGCGCGCAGCTATGACGCGCCGTTCCAGGCCGCGAAGGCGCAGTTCGATGCCGCCGGCAGCCGCGCCGAGCAGGCCCGGGCCGGGCTGCTGCCAAGCGCCGGCCTGTCCGCTGGCGCCAACTACACCAACACCGATGTGAATCGCCCGCCCGTGGACCTGAGCGCACCGAGCCAGACCGTGGGACTCACGGCCTCGCAGCCGCTGTACCGGCCAGCCAACCGCATCACCTTCGAGCAGGGCAAGCGCGGAACCGATCTGGCGCAGGCGCAGCTGGAAGGCGTGGCGCAAGACCTGATCGTGCGGGTCAGCCAGGCGTATTTCGATGTGCTGGCCGCGCGCGACACCCTCGCCTTCGTGCAAGCGCAAAAGGCTGCGGTGGCAGAGCAACTGGCCTCGGCCAAGCGCAATTTCGAAGTCGGCACATCGACCGTGACGGATTCGCGCGAGGCGCAGGCACGGTTCGATCTCGTCATCGCCCAGGAGATTGCGGCCGACAACGACCTGCGCGTCAAGCAACTGGCGCTCGACCAGGTCGTGGGCCGCCCGGGCGTGGCGCCGCAGCCGCTGGCCCTGCCCGTCCAGTTGCCCGAAGTGGCGCCCGCCGACGTGGGCACCTGGGTGCGGTCGGCCGAAGAGTTGCAACCGCAGGTGCGGCAGGCCACCATCGCGCTGGACGTGGCGCGCCTCGAAACGAAGAAGGCCGAAACCGGCCACTTGCCCACGGTGGACCTGCAGGCGGGCTACAGCGTGTCGCGCAACCCCAAGGGCACGCCCACCATTCCCAACGTCAACTCGCGCACCAACAATGCCACCGTGGGCGTGCAACTGACGCTGCCGCTGTTTGCCGGCTTCTCCGTGCAAAACCGCATCAAGGAAACGCTGTCGCTCGAAGACAAGGCCCTCGCGGACCTGGACAACGCTCGCCGCACCGTGGCGCAGGCCACGCGATCGGCGTTCTACGGCGTGCAGTCCGGCCAGGGCCAGGTGCGCGCGCTGGAAGCGGCCGAGGCCTCCAGCCAGAGCGCTTTGGAAGCCAACCAGCTGGGTTACCAGGTGGGCGTTCGCATCAACATCGACGTGCTCAATTCCCAGAGCCAGCTCTATCAGACCAAGCGCGACCTGGCCCAGGCGCGCTACAACGTGCTGCTTGGCACGCTCAAGCTGCGCCAAGCGGCGGGCACGCTGTCGCAGGACGATCTGCTGGCCATTGACGCACTGACCGTGCGTTGATCATGCACTGGCTGCGGCCCGGAGTCGCCCGGCTGCAGCCAGCAGTTTTTTTGAAAGAGCCGTGGTCCCCGGATCAGCAGATCCTTCAGCGGTGTTCCGTGCACCTTCGGCGATCTGACGGAAAGCTGTGAAACCATCGGTCGGGCGTGCCCTGACCGCATGCAGCATGAAGATGCATCGCCCGGCGGATCAACCGCCGCGAACCATCAGGGATTCGCTGGCTTCACCGCACTGTCCCAGTGCTCGGCGATCTTGCCGTTCTCGATGCGAAACATGTCGAACCAGGTGGTCGTGTACTTGCGGTTCGGATCCTTGGGCTCGGCATATTCGCGAACGAAGCTCAGGATCACCATGTCGCGCTCTGCCACGATCGAGACCAGCGGCGCCTTGATGCGCTCTTCCACCGGCTTCGGTGCGGGATTCCTTCCCTGTACGAAACCCACCATGGCGGCGCGGCCGGTCGGCACGTTGGGGTTGTGCTGCACATAGGACTCGGCCACGTACTTTTCAGCCAGCGCCACGTGCCCGGCCTCGAATACCTCGCGCCAGAAGTCGTATACGAGCCGCTTGTTGGCGCGAAGCACCGGGTCCGCGCTGGTCAGCAGCGCCTCCTGATCGGCGGCGGGCCGCACGGGGACCTGGGCGACGCCGGCCAGCGGCAACGCAGCGCCGAGGGCGAGAATCCAATGGGCGAGGTGTTGTTTCATGAAACGGTGTGCGATGCGGGTTGAGGATTCGCCGAGCCGATGGCGCGGCGGCCAGTGGGGAGCCATCTCATAGCTGGTGCGTCACCAGCTTGAAATCCGGATCGTCCGGGTACGCTTTTACTTCGAACCCGAGCCGCCGCATCAGCTTGAGCATGCTGGGGTTGTTGGCCAGCACGAGCCCGTCGATCTCCGACAGGCCGCGCTCGCGCGCCACGTCCATGATGCTGCGCATCAGGCGCGAGCCCATGCCGCGCCCGTTGAAGTCGTCGGCCACCACCAGAGCGAATTCGCAGCTGGAATGGTCGGGGTTGGTCACGTAGCGCGACACGCCTACGATGCGCTCGGTGCCGACGATCTCGCCGTCTTCGCCGGCGCTGCGTTCGCGGTACACCGCCACCAGCGCCATTTCGCGGTCGTAGTCGATGAGGGTGAATCGCGCCAGCATCGAAGCCGGCAGCTCGGCGATCTGCGAAATGAAGCGAAAGTAGCGGCTTTCGGGCGACAGTTCCTTCACCAGCTTCTGCAGCATCTGCGCGTCGTCCGGGCGCACCGGGCGCACCAGGTATTCGCCACCCCCGCGCAGGGGCCATAGTTGTTCGTAGCGGGCCGGGTAAGGCAGGATGGACAGGTGCCCGTAGCGGTCGCTGCGCCCGCCGACCGACTGCGAGGCGTGGCCGACCACGATGCGGGCATCCACCGCGACGGCGCCCTGCTCGTCCACGATCAGCGGGTTGATGTCCATCTCGCGCAGTTGCGGCAAGGCGCACACCATTTCGGACACGCGCAGCAGCACCTGCTCCAGCCCTTCACGGTGCACGGCGCTGGCGCCGCGCCACTCGCCCAGCGTTTCGGCCACGCGCGAGCGCTCGATGAGCCGGCGCGCCAGAAACTGGTTGAGCGGCGGCAGCTCCATGGCGCGGTCGTCGATGAGCTCGATCATGGTGCCACCCGCGCCAAAGGTGATGACGGGGCCGAACGGGTCATCGGTGACCAGGCCGATGCAGATCTCGCGGCCGCGCCGCGCGCGCGCCATCTTCTGCACCGTCACGCCCTGGATGCGGGCGCCCGGCTGCAGGCGTGCCACGCGCTGCACCATGTCGGTATAGGCATCGCGCGCCGCGGTGCCGGTGTGGATGTCCAGCGCCACGCCGCCCACATCGGACTTGTGGCTAACGTCGGGGGAGTCGATCTTGAGCGCCACCGGAAAGCCCAGCTGCGTGGCGATCATCATGGCCTCGTGCGCGCTGCGCGCCAGCAGCGTCTTGGTGACCGGCACGTTGAAGGCGGCCAGCAGCGTCTTCGATTCCATCTCGGTCAGCACGTGCCGGCGCTCGGCCAGCACGCTTTCGATCATCAGGCGTGCGCCTTCGATGTCGGGCTTGGCCAGCGAGGTGAGCGGGGGCGGCGTCTGCTGCAGCAACTGCTGGTTCCGGTAGAACGAGGCGATGTTGCCGAAGGCGCCCACGGCCGCCTCGGGCGTGCGAAAGCTGGGAATGGCGGCCGCGCGCAGCACCTCGCGCGCGGGGCCCACCGATGCATCGCCCATCCAGCACGCGAGCAGCGGCTTGCCCATGCGGCGCTTGGTTTCGGCAAGCGCGGCGGCCACCGCGGCGGCATCCATGCCGGGCTTGGGCGAATAGATGGCGAGCACGCCGTCGATCTGCCGGTCTTTCTCGGCCGCCTCGACCGCGTGGCGGAAATGCTCTGGGCCGGCTTCTTCCGATACGTCGATCAGATCGGTCAGCGAGGCGAGCGGCGGCAGCAACGGCGCCAGCGCTTCGGCCGAGGCGATCGACAGGCGGCCCAGTTGCAGCAAGATTTCGTTCACCCAGTCGGCGGCCAGCACGCCCGGTCCGCCGCCATTGGTGACGATGGCCAAGCGCCGCCCCACCGGCCGGTAGCGCGAGGCGAGGCACTTGGCGGCCGAGAACAGTTCCACGAACGAGCGCACCCGCACCGCGCCCGCGCGCCGCAGGGCGGCATCGAACACGTCGTCGCTGCCCACGATGGCGCCGCTGTGCGTGTGCGCGGCTTCGTTGCCGGCGGGCTTGCGCCCGGCCTTGAGCACCACCACCGGCTTGGCATTGGCCGCCGAGCGCAGCGCGCTCATGAAGCGGCGCGCGCTGGAGATGCCTTCCATGTACACCACGATGCTTTGCGTGCGCGCGTCGTTGGCCAGAAAGTCCAGCACCTGGGCGATGTCCACGTCGGTGTTCGGCCCCAGCGACACCACGGTCGAAAAGCCCACTGCGTTCTTGGTGCCCCAGTCCAGGATCGACGAGGTCAGCGCGCCCGACTGGCACACCAGCGCCAGCGAGCCTTCCCGCGCGAGCGGCCCGGCCGCGCTGGCGTTGAGCTGCAGGTGCGGCCGCTGCAGCCCCAGCGAATTGGGGCCCAGCAGGTGCATGCATTCGCGCCGGGCGATGTGCTTGAGCCGCGCCGCCTGTTCGGCGTCCATGCCGTGCGACAGCACCACGGCGGCGCGACAGCCGATGCGCCCCGCCACTTCCATCGCGGCCACCACGTCCTCGGGCGGCAGAGCGATCAGGGCCAGGTCCGCGCGCGTCTGCGCCAGATCGGCCAGCGTGCCACTGGTGTGGATGTCCAGAAACTGCAGCGTGCCGGTAAAGCGCTGCGCCCGCAACGCGGCGTGCAGCGCGCGGGCGCAGGGAACGAGCGAATCAGGGGCATCGGCCTGGCCGGCCAGCACGATGATGGAGCTGGGGGCGAAGAGCGGGGTGAGGTAGTGTTTTTCGATCATGGCAGGCGGCGGCGGACGCGTTGCCGGCATTTTGCGGCATCGGGCCTGCGGCAGTGCTGCAGCGGTGCTGCCGAGACTCAAAGGTCTTCGGTGCTGTCGAGCCAGTCCGAGATGATGGCGTGGACCAGCCACAGGGTCTGGAGTCCATCCTGAACAATTCGCAAGTCGTTGATCTTGCTTGCAGTTCTTGGGGTTGATGGCCGCAGCCTTTGCAAGGTATGGTTCTGCCTATACCTGTTTTCTTGCAAATTCCTCCGGAGATTCCATG
>NZ_BQXQ01000043.1 GCF_030159055.1 Acidovorax sp. SUPP3334 | reverse complement strand
CCGCTGCTGGCGACTCTCCTTCGCGCATGCGCTGTACGGCCAGCATGCGCATTTCTTCCAACACATTGTGGGCCAGGGTGCGTCCGTCTCGTTTCATGCCGTCAATGAAAGCACCGATCGCCGCACTTCGCAAGAGCGTGTTCTCTAAGTTACTGACTTATGAGTAAGTCACCCGCCGGTACTGCTGCATCATCGGCGTGTGGTGCGACAGGTCGCCGCCCGGTGGCGGTGGCGCGCCGGGGCTGCCGGCAGGCCCGGCCATGCCGGGGGCGGCGGTGGGCGTGGTGGTGGTTGGGGCGTTTTCTGCCTGCTGCTGCATGGATGCTTTCTCTCGACGTCACCGGGTCGCTTCAGCGCGCGCAAACCGCTCGCTGCACAAATTCCACACGGGGTGGCATCGCGGCGCCGTGATGGGCCGCGGCGAACCCTCTATCGTGGACGAGCACCTCGGCGCTTCGCATGGCTGAGGCGTGCTGAACATGGGGGCTCCATGGCAAACCGTTTTCGCGGGCTGCGATCTTGCCGATTCGATAACGGTTTGTATTTCTATGTTGGCAAGTAAATGAGAAAAATATTCTCATAAAAGCTGCTTACGATGGATGCAGTTACCAAGATTCATAGAATTCGAGCAAAATCCATGGAAATCTACCTCGACGCCAACGCCACCACCCCCGTTCTTCCCGCTTCCCGCGCCGCGGCCCTGGCCACGATGGCGGACGACTACGGCAACCCCAGCAGCACGCACAGCACCGGCCTCAAGGCCCGTGCTCTGATGGACGCGGTCCGCGCCCGCGCGCGGCGGGTGGTGGGGGCGCCGTCGGGGCAGCTCATGTTCGTGAGCGGCGCGACCGAGGGCATCCAGACGGCGGTGCTGTCCGCGCTGGACCGCTTGCGCGTGCAGCGCGCTGCGGGCGAGGCCGTGCCGGAGTTGCTGCTCTACGGCGCCACCGAGCACAAGGCGGTGCCCGAGGCGCTCAAGCACTGGAATGCGTTGCTGCAGCTGAACCTGCAGATTCTGCCGATTCCCGTGGGCCGCGACGGCCGGCACGACCTTCCCTGGCTGCGCGCCCATGCGCCGCGCGCCGGGTTGGTCTGCACCATGGCGGCCAACAACGAGACCGGGGTGGTCAGCGATCTGGCGGGCATCGCCCTTGCCCTCGCCGGCAGCCGCGCGCTGTGGATGGTGGACAGCGTGCAGGCCCTGGGCAAGATGCCGCTGCAACTGGTGGACCACCCCATCGACTACGCCACGTTCTCCGGCCACAAGCTCTACGCGCCCAAGGGGATCGGCCTGCTCTACGTGCGCGAAGGCGCCCCGTTCACGCCCATGATGGCCGGTGGCGGGCAGGAGGGCGCGCTGCGCTCGGGCACCGAGAACATGGCCGGCATCGCCGCGCTGGGCGCGGTGCTGGCGGCGCTGGAGGACGGCACCACGTTCCAGCCGCCCGCGGTGCTGGCCGACTACCGGGCGCGCCTGGGCGATGCGCTGCAGGACGCCTTTCCGGGCCTGGTATTCAACGCGCCGCCCGCGCACTGCCTGCCCACCACGCTCAACTTTTCGGTGCCGGGCGTGGGCTCCAAGCTGCTGCTGGATCTGTTCGACGCGGCCGGCGTGCGCGTCAGCGGCGGCTCGGCCTGCAGCGCGGCCAAGGCGCAGCCCAGCCACGTGCTGGAGGCCATGCAACTGCCCGCGTGGCAATCGGCCTCGGCCGTGCGCCTGTCGTTCGGCCCGGCCGCGGACGGCGCCTTCATCGACGAGGCCTGCGCCCGCATCCGGGCCTGTGGCGGCTCGCTGCGCGACAGCTGCCTGGGCCCGGCGCAGCATGCCGCGCCGCCGGTGGAGGGCGTGACGCGTTTCGTGGTCGATGGCGCCTGCTGCTATCTCGTGGCCGATGCCGCCAGCCGCCGCTGCGCCGTGATCGACCCGCTGCCCGAGGTTACCGAGCGGCTCGCGCAACTGGTGCGCTGCCAGGGCTACACGCTGGCCGCGCTGCTCGACACGCACAGCCACGGCGACCACGCGTCCTCGGCACCGCAACTGCGTGCGGCGCTGAGCGGCAATGCGGCCACCTTGGATGCCGCAGCCGTGGACGCCCTGGGCTGGCCGCATGGCGCCGAGCGGATCGACCTGGGTGCGATGCACCTCACCCGCCTGGCCTCGCCCGGCCACACCGAAGACTCCACCACCTACCTGCTGCACGGCGCGCAGGGGCTGCTGCGCCTGGCTTTCGTGGGCGACACGGTGATGCCGGGCGCACTGGGCCGCAGCGACTTCGCCCAGAGCGCGCCGCTGGCCTTCGGCCCGTCGCTGCACCGTCTGGCACAGGTGCTCGGCCCGCAAACCCTTTTGCTGCCCGGCCACGACTACGACGACCGCTTCGCCAGCACGCTGGGCACCGAGTGCACGGCCCAGCCGCTGCTGGCGCAGGTGCTGGAAGGCCATCTGGACGCCCAGGCGTTTGCCGAGGCCAAGGCCCAGCTGGAGCACGGCCTCGCGCCCCAGGCCACGGGCGGCCAGCCGATGGTGTGCGGTGCCCGGGTGGACGCGGCGCCTTGCGCAGCCGCTGCCTCCAGCGACCTCAATGCCACGGCGCTGCAGGCCCTGCTGCAGGGCGAGTCCCCGCTGCTGCTGGTGGATGTGCGCGAACCCTACGAACAGCGCCTGGGCCGCGCGCCCGAGCTGGGCGATGCGGTGCAACGCCAGGCGGTGCCGCTGTCCGCCCTGGTGAATGCCTTGCCGGACTGGCTCGCCCTGCCGCCGGACACCCCCGTGCTGTTCTTTTGCCGCAGCGGCAACCGCAGCGCGCAGGCCGCCAAGGCGCTGCGCCGCCTGGGCCATGCGCGCGCCTTCAGCCTGGCGGGCGGCATGGCGCTGTGGCGCCCTTGATCGGGCGCACCAAGAGGTGCAAGAGCCTTCCAGGTGCAGCCGGGGGGTTTTGGGTCGAAAAGGCCTCCAGCACAATAATCTCTAAGGGGTGGTGCTATGAAAAATATAGCAATCGCTGCTGCTACCGCGCATAGGTCAGTGGCAGTGCGGTGGTGAACTTGATCTCTTCCATCGCGAAGCTGGAGCTGATGTCGCACAGGTGGTTGCTGGCGATCAGTTTCTTGTAGACCCGGTCGTACGCCGCGATGTCAGGCACCACCACCCGCAGCAGGTAGTCGATCTCGCCGCTCATCCGGTAGAACTCGACGACTTCCGGCATGACCTGGATGGTGGCCTTGAAGTTCTCGAACCACTCCTGCGTGTGGGTGCTGGTGCGCACCGAGACGAACACCGTCACCCCGACATTGATCATCTGCGCATCGACCAGCGCCACGCTTTTCTTGATGACGCCGCTTTCCTTCAGCCGCTGCACGCGGCGCCAGCACGGCGTGGTGGAGAGCCCGACTTTGGCGGCGATTTCCGCCCCTTGCTGGTCCGCGTCTTCCTGCAACAGATCCAGGATCTTTTGGTCAATGGTGTCTAGTTTCACGGTGAATTCGGATGGGAAGGGAGGGGTGATTATGAAGAGGAGGGCCCTCGTCGCGCGGGGTTGCGACGCTGCCGCGCCCGGCTGCGGATCGGATGATTCCGCCAAGCGGATTCTGCCCGTGTCGCGCCGGCTGAGCGCAGTCTGGGGGCTTTCTCCTGGCCTCGACCGCAGTCGATGGGCGCCGCGACCCGCCTTGGCGGTGCTGCAATCCGCCAGGGATTTCGCCGCACTGGCAGCGCCCCAGCCCGCCAGAAGCCGTTTCGAACGCAGGGGCAGCCGCCCCTTTTCAGCCCCCGCAGTCCATGAAGCGCCGTCAGCGCCTTTCCAGCGTCACGAAGCTGTACGGCAGGCCCGCCGCGCTCACATGGTGCTCGCGCGCCGTCTCCACCCATTCGGGCCCCAGGTCGGGGGCGTGTGCGTCGCCCTCGAAATCCCGGCCGATTTCCGTCGCTTCGATGCGCGTGGCCAGCGGCAGCGCCTGGGCGTAGATCTGCGCGCCGCCGATGACCCAGGTGGGGGCACTGCCTTGCGCCGCCGCCATCTGCAGGGCTTCCCCCAGGCTGGCGGCGCTCAAGGCACCCTCGGCCTGCCAGCCGGTTTGCCGCGTCACCACGATGTTGGCTCGCCCCGGCAGCGGCCGAAAGCGCGGGGGCAGCGAATCCCAGGTCTTGCGGCCCATCACCACGGGGCAGCCGTGCGTGAGCTGGCGGAAATGCGCCAGGTCTTCGGGCAGATGCCAGGGCATCGTGCCGTCCTTGCCGATCACGCCATTGGCGGCGCGCGCATAAATCAGGTGCAGTGCCATGACGGACATCCTCACAGCGGCTTCAAAGAAATAAGAAGGGAAGGGCGATCGCGGTAGCGATAGCGCGCCAGGGCATCAAAAGTGCAGGAACGCCATGGTCCCCACGCCCAGGCCGATCGCCGCCACGCCGTACATGCCGTATTCCAGCCATTTCTTGCGCGTCAGCAGCGCGATGGCGGCCAGGGCGATGGCCACCTGCAGCGCGGTGGTGGCCTGCGCCCAGCGGTGGTGCTGGTGCATCTGCGCTTCGCTCTGGTGGTCGAAATCGAGCGACTCGCGTTCCAGCTTCTCCGCCTGGGCCTTGATCTCGTTCTTCTCGGTTTCGTAGCGGTCCAGCTTGGTCTGGTAGCCGGCCTTGCGGTCGTCGGGCGCCAGGTCGCGCGCCATCTCGGTCAGCGACTGCTTGGTGCTCTTGGACTGAAAGTAATTCCACTGGTTGGATGCCTCCGTCTTGCGGATGGCCGCATCGTTCTTCAGCAGCCCCGCATTGGCCTGCGTGGCCCCGCCCATGTAGGAAAAGATGGCGCCCACCGTCGCCACCATCGCGGTGAACATCGCGATCTTGCTGGTGGTGGAAAAGCCGCCTTCGTGCGCGGTGCCATGGCCGCCCTGGTCGTGGCCCTGGCTGGCATGCTCGACCGCGTGGTCGTGCGGGCCGTGTACGTGAAATCCGTCGGAAGACATAGTGCGTGGAACTCTGGTTGGACGAAAAAACGAAAAAACGGGCGCGCCCTGCAACAGGCCGTCCCGTCGGGAATTTCAGGCAGTGGAGCGCCCCATCGGATCGGTGCCGTGGCGACCGGCGGTCAGACGGCCACCGGGGCCTTGATGGCCGGGTGGTGCTGATAGTCCCGCACGTCGAAGTCCTCGAAGCGGTAGTCGAACAGGCTGTCCGGCCGGCGCAGGATGTGCAGCGTGGGGTAGGGCAAGGGCTCGCGGCCCAGCTGCAATTGCACCTGTTCCTCGTGGTTGCTGTAGATGTGGCAGTCCCCGCCCGTCCAGATGAAGTCGCCCACGTCCAGGTCGCACTGCTGCGCCACCATGTGCGTGAGCAGCGCATAGCTGGCGATGTTGAACGGCACCCCCAGAAAGATGTCGGCGCTGCGCTGGTACAGCTGGCACGACAGCCGCCCGCGTTCGCCGGGGGCCTGCGGCGGCGCCACGTAGAACTGGAAGAAGGCGTGGCAGGGCATGAGGGCCATCTTGTCCAGATCGGCCACGTTCCAGGCGCTCACGATGATGCGCCGCGAGTCTGGGTTGTTCCGGAGCGTCTCGACCACCTGGGCGATCTGGTCGATGTGGCCGCCGTCCGGCCTGGGCCAGCTGCGCCACTGCACGCCGTACACGGGGCCCAGGTCGCCGTCCTCGCGCGCCCACTCGTCCCAGATGGTCACACCGCGTTCGTTGAGCCACCGGTTGCTGCTGGAGCCGGTCAGAAACCACAGCAGCTCGACGATGATGGATTTCAGGTGCACCTTCTTCGTGGTGACCAGCGGAAAGCCCTCGTTCAGGTCGAACCGCATCTGGTGGCCGAACACGCTCTTCGTGCCCGTGCCGGTGCGGTCGCCCTTGGCCACGCCGTGGGTGTGGACGTGGCGCATGAAGTCTTCGTACTGGGAGCGCACGGGGCGGGTGGAATCGGTCATGGGCGATGGGCTTGAACGCTAGGCGCAACGATGGAGCGGTGGATTCTAGGCGGCAGCGGCTAAGCTTGCCGGTTGCTTTCTCGATTCAAGGAAATCCGCCCCATGCGCCTTTCAGCCTCTCTACCGTTCCTGGCCGCGTTCCTGTTGGCCGGTTGCGCCACCCAGGTGCCGCTCACGCCCGCATCGCCAGCCCCGACACCTGCCAAGCCTGCGGCATCCGCCTCCGCACCGCCGGCCACGGCCACGGCCACCGCCGAACGCTGGGCCGGCGTGCAGGCGCAGGTGGGCCGCAAGCCGTCGGAAGGCACGGACTTTCTGCGCACGGGCCCGATGGGCGTGCGGGTCAAGGAGTTGCTCGGTCCCGTCAATCACCCCGAATTCCTGCAGAACATGGCGATCGCCACGCCGCTGCGGCAGGAAGGGGGCTTGCTCTACATCACCGGCCGCAGCTCGCAGCAGCCGGATGCCCGGTCCGCCGCCGTGGTGGTGGACCCCTCGCGCGATGCGATGCGCGTGTGGCTGCAGACGGGCGATGCCGAATGGGACGTGCAGGACGCCGGCGCGCCGGTGCCCCTGCCGGCCGACGTGCGCAAGGTGCTGGAAGACGCGCGGCGCTGAGCCGGCCTGGCGGGCCGCGCCGTGCGGCCCCTCGCTCACCTGTGCCGGCCCTGGCGGGGCCGGCAGATCGTCAGGCGCTTCGCACCGGCAGCATGCAGTGCGGGTTCATCAGGCCCTGCGGGTCCAGCGCGCCCTTGATGGCGCGCATCATGGAAAGCGCCACGGGCGACTGGTACTTCTCCAGCTTGTCCACCTTGAGCGCGCCCACGCCGTGCTCGGCCGAGAACGAGCCGCCGAACTGCGCCACCGCTTCGTACACCAGGTGGTTCACGCGGGCTTCCTCGTCGCGCAGGAAGGCCTTGGCATCGCCCTCGGCCGGGGCCTGCACGTTGTAGTGCAGGTTGCCGTCGCCCAGGTGGCCGAAATTGACCAGCCGCACCCCCGGGATCTCGCGCTGCAGCAGCGCATCGGCGTATTCGACGAAGGCGGGAATGCGCGGAATCTGCACCGAAATGTCGTGCTTGATGTTCAGGCCTTCCTCGGCCTGCGCGAGCGGAATGTTCTCGCGGATGTGCCAGAGCTGGTGCGCCTGCGCCAGGTTCTCGGCCACGACCGCATCGGTCACGCAGCCGGCCTCGAAGGCGGTTTCCAGCAGCGCTTCGAAGCGCGTGCGGGCATGCGCCTCCGATTCGCTGTCGCTGTTTTCCAGCAGCACGCCGTAGGGCACGTCGGCCTGGTCGATGAAGGGCACGCGCAGTTGCGGCATGTGTTTGGCGACCAGGCTGAGGGCGAAGCGGCCCATCACCTCGAAACCCGTCAGGCCCGCGCCCAGGTGCTTGTGCGCCAGGGCGAGCAGTTGCACGGCGTGCTCCATCGACGGCACGGCGGCCCACGCCGTGAGGCTGGCTGCGGGCTGCGGGTACAGCTTCATCGTCGCGGCGGTGATGATGCCCAGCGTGCCTTCGCTGCCGATGAACAGGTCGCGCAGGTCGTAGCCGGTGTTGTCCTTGCGCAGGCCCTTGAGGCCGTCCCACACATCGCCTTGCGGCGTGACCACTTCCAGGCCCAGGCACAGGTCGCGCGCGTTGCCGTAGCGCACCACCTGCGTGCCGCCGGCATTCGTCGCCAGGTTGCCGCCGATGGTGCAGCTGCCCTCGGCCGCCAGGCTCAAGGGGAACAGCAGGCCGGCCTTTTCGGCCGCGTCCTGTACGTTCTGCAGGATGGCGCCCGCCTCCACGGTGAGGGTGAGGTTGTCGGCATCGACCGCGCGGATGGCGTTCAGCCGCGTGAGGCTCAGCAGCACCTGGGTGCCGGTTTCGTCGGGAATGGAGCCCACGGCCAGGCCCGTGTTGCCGCCCTGCGGGACGATGGCCGTGCCGGCGGCCGCGCAGGCGCGCACCACGGCGGCCACTTCCTGCGTGCTGCCGGGGCGCACCACGGCCAGGGCCCTGCCGCGCGCCCGGCGGCGCCAGTCCTGTTCCCAGGCGGTGAGGTCGCCCTCGGTGAGCACATGGGCGGCGCCGACGGTCTGGCGCAGGGTGTCGATCAGTGTGGACATGGTGTTCTCGAAATCTTGCGGAAACGGATCATGGGACGGGGGCTTGGCGACCAGGCCGCCCTCAGGGTGCTGGTGCCGGTGCGGGGGCCGGTTCGGGCGCAGGGCCTGGTGAGGGCCTGGGCGCGGCCAGCGCCGCCGCCTCGCGGGCGTGCCGCTGGCGCAGCCGCACGTGCAGCGCACAGGCCACGAACAGGCCCAGGCACAGCGCGATCTCCAGCATCGCCAGCCACTGGCCGGGCGGCTTGTCGCTCCAGGCGCGGACGACGCCTTCGGTGAAATACAGCCACACCACCAGGCTCACCCAGCGGTAGGTGTACATGCGGTGCTTGAGCAGGCCGGCCAGCGGCACCGCCAGCGGCAGCGCCTTCAGCGCCAGCCAGGAGCCGCCGGGCCGCAGTGGGCTGAGCCAAAGCTCCCAGGCCAGGCTGAGCACGATGAGGCCGAGAAGGCAGCCCACGGCCAGCCATCGGGTGGCAGCCACGTCGGGGGCTGCAGGGTGGCCGGGGCTGGTGGCCGCGCCAGGGGGGAGGGGGGAAGATGGCATCGGGGTGGCATCATATCGGCCATGTCCTTAGCCCCACTTGCGCAGCGCTTTGAAGCCGTCCTGGCCGATCTGTCGCATTTTCCCTGGCGCATCACGGCGCACACCCTGCGCGAGCGGTTCCGCGAGGACCGCCTGGGCCTCACCGCCAGCAGCCTGACCTTCACCACGCTGCTGGCGCTGGTGCCGTTCTTCACCGTGGCGCTGGCCGTGTTCACCGCGTTTCCCATCTTCGGCACGCTGCAGACGGGCCTGCAGCGCTGGCTGGTGGACAGCCTGGTGCCGGACAGCATTTCGCGCCAGGTGCTGGGCTACCTGACCCAGTTCGCGGCCAAGGCCAGCGGCCTGGGCGTGGCGGGCTTTTCCATCTTGCTGGGCACCGCATTGGCGCTGGTGCTCACCATCGACCGCACCCTCAACAACATCTGGCGCGTGCGCCGGCTGCGGCCGCTGGGTCAGCGGGTGCTGATCTACTGGGCCGTCATCACGCTCGGGCCGCTGGTGCTGGCGGCCAGCCTGGCGCTCACCACCTGGGTGGCGGCGTCGGCCTCGCGCGGGCTGCACGACGCGCTGCCCGACAGTGCGCGGCTGCTGTTCGATTCCATCGAATTCATGCTGCTGGCCGGCGGCACCGCCGCGCTGTACCGCTATGTGCCCAACACGCAGGTGAAATGGCGCCATGCGTGGTCGGGCGGGGTGTTCGTCTCGGTCGGCATCGAGGTCGCCAAGAAGGTGCTGGGGCTGTACCTGGCTTCGGTGCCCACCTATTCGGTGCTGTACGGCGCGTTCGCCACGCTGCCCATCCTGCTGGTGTGGATCTACGTGGCCTGGGTGATCGTGCTGCTGGGCGCGGTGGTGGCGGCCTACCTGCCCAGCCTGCTCAACGGCGTGGCCCGCCGCGCCAGCGGCCAGGGCTGGACCTTTCAGCTGGCGGTGGAGGTGCTGCAGGCGCTGCACCAGGCCAGCGGCACGCCCGCCCGGGGCCTGCGCATGAGCCGCCTGTGCCAGGCCCTGCGCGTGGATGCGCTGCAACTGGAGCCGGTGATCGAATCCCTCACCGCGCTGGACTGGGTGGTGCAGGTGAACGAAACCGCCGCCGGCCTGCCCGAAACCGTGGAGCCGCGCTACCTGCTGGTGGCCGATCCTGCCGCCACGTCGCTGGAGCCGCTGGTGCAGCGCCTGCTGATCGAGCGGGCGCCGAGCCTGGAGCGCTTTTGGGGCAACACCGGCGTGGCGGTGCTCAAGATGGCGGACGTGCTGCCCCGCGGGGCCTGAGCGCCGACGGCGCTGAGCCGTCGTTGGCCGGGCGGGCCAGGCAGGCCGGGCCCGGTACGTCGTTGCCACGCACTCGGTGATCAATTGCTATTTTTTTTGTAGCTATGCCCCCTAGAGGTATATGCGCTGGAGGCTATTTCTTGCCCAACTGCTGGCCCACCGCAGTCCCCGCCAGCACCGCGCCTTCCAGCGTGGCTGGGTAGGGCCCGCGCACATAGTCGCCGCAGGCCCACAGCCCCGGCGCGATGGCGTTGGACGGGCGCTGCAGCGCCGGCGTGCAGGCGAACGTGGCGCGTTTTTCCACCACCGTCTGCACCAGCTCCAGGGCCGGCAGGCCCAATTGGCGCATGGCCTGGCGCAGCACCTGCTGCTCGCGCTGGGCGCGGTCGCCCTCGAAGGCGCTCACCACCAGCGCCAGCAATCCCGCACGGCTGCCCAGCGCGCCGCGGTCGAAGGCGAACTGCGCCGGCTCGCCCGGCGAACTGCGCAGCGCCAGCATGGGGCTTTCCAGCACGGGCCCCCGCGCGCCCGGCACCTGGGCATAGACCGTGGCGATGGCCGTGAAGCGCATGGCGCCAGCAACGGCCGCCCAGTCGTACAGGGCCGAGCACAGTTCCTTGCGCATGGCGGCCTGGGCCGAGCCCGCGCAGCCCGTCACCAGCCTGGCCGCGTCGCTGCTGGGCAGGGCCAGCACGGCGGTGTCGTAGGCATCGCCGTCCACGGTCCAGCCGCTGCCCTGCGATGCCGAGGGCGCGATGGATTGCACCCGCCGCGCGCGATGCACGGCGTGGCCCTGGTCCTGCAGCCATTGCGCGGCGGGTTCGGGAAACAGCGCGCCCAGATCGGTGCGCGGCAGCAGCAGGTTGGAGCCGCCGCGCCCGCTGAAGAGCGCATCGCGCAGCACGCGCAAGAAGACGGTGGCGCTGGCATCGCTGGCCGGCGTGTTCAGGGCCGAGACGCACAGCGGCTCGACGAATTCCGCCATCAGCTGCGCCGGCAGGCCCTTGCTGATCTGCAGCACCGTGTCGTCCGGCTCGCAGCGGAATCCGCCCAGGCCCCACATCCAGCGCGCGGTGGTGGCCATCAGCGCCACCCGGTGGGCCAGGCTCCAGCCCCGGGCCGTGGCGATGCCCCACACGGCGTCCCAGGGCGGGGCGATGTCGGGCAGGCGGATGCCCTTGCCGTCGGCAAAGCGCAGCGACAGCGGCATGCGAAGCAGGGCCGCATCGGGGTCCACGCCCACCACTTGCATGAGCCGCAGGCACTCGGCGTAGGCGCCGATCAGGATGTGCTGGCCGTTGTCCAGCGTGACCGAGTCGCCTTGCCCGTCGGACACCGACAGGGCGCGGGCGCGGCCTCCCAGGGCGCGCGTGGCTTCGAAGACGGTCACGCTGTGCCCGGCCTGCGCCGCGGCCACGGCGGCCGCCATGCCGGCCCAGCCCGCACCGATGATGGCAACGCGTTGCATGGGTGAGGGATCCCGGTTCAAAGCCGGCCGAGCGCCTGGACTTTCCAGGCCAGCCAGAACTTGCGCAGCGGCGTCAGGCTCACCCGCTGGTGCAGCACCTGAAAGTTGTCGCGCTCGATCTCGCGCAGCAGGGTGCGGTAGATGCTGGCCATCATCAGCCCGGGCTTCTGGGCGCGCCGGTCGGTAGCGGGAAGCAGGGCCAGCGCCTCGTCGTACAGCCGGTGCGCGCGCTCGGCCTGAAAGCGCATCAGCGCGGTGAACCGGTCGGAGTACTGGCGCTTGAGCACCTCGTGCGCCTTCACGTCGAACTGCTGCAGTTCGGCCACGGGCAGGTAGATGCGGCCCATCATGGCGTCCTCGCCCACGTCGCGAATGATGTTGGTGAGCTGGAACGCCAGGCCCAGCGTGTGCGCGTATTCGGTGGTGCGGTCGTCGGTCTGCCCGAAGATGCGCGCCGCGACCTCGCCCACCACGCCCGCCACCAGCTGGCAGTAGCGCGCGAGGCCTGCAAAGTCGAGATAGCGCGTTTGCTCCAGGTCCATCTGGCAGCCATCGATCACGGCCTGCAGGTGGCGCTCCTCGATGCCGTAGGCGGCGGTGTGCGGCATCAGCGCGTGCATCACCGGGTGCGTGGCGCGGCCCGCGAAAGACTGCGCCACCTCGGCCTGCCACCAGGCCAGCTTGGTGCGCGCAACGCCTGCGTCCGAAACCTCATCGACCACGTCGTCCACTTCGCGGCAGAACCCGTAGAAAGCCGTGATGGCCGCGCGGCGCGGCGCCGGCAGGAACAGGAAGGCGTAATAGAAGCTGCTGCCCGAGGCGGCGGCTTTTTGCTGGACGTACTGTTCCGGTGTCATGGGGCGCGATTCTCCCATGGGCGCAACGGCCGGGCGGCGAGCACGGGCCGCCCGAGCGGGCGTGGCCGGAAAAAGGCCGGTGCTTCGCATTTCTCTCAGCGCTTTCGTATGGCCGGGCCGTGGGCGCAGGCTGCCCCCCTACATTGGATTTCAAGCGGCGATTTCCCGATGCGAGGCACGGCGAGCGTCCGCCTTGAAAGGTTTTCATGTCCCTCACTTCCAAGCTCGCATCCAAAGTCTTGTCCGCCGGCAACCGCTTCGTCAAAGAGGTGGCGTCGAAAACGACAGGCCAGCCAAAGAAGACCCCATCGGGTGCCTCGCAGGCCCGGCCGCAGCAGGATGCCGTCTTCTCCAAACTGAATTCGCGGTCCAATGGCGCGGCAGCCCGTCCGCAAGGCGCGCAGTCGCAGCAGCCCAGGGCCAACCTGCAGTCGTTCCGGCCCGGCAGCCAGCAGACGGGTTTCGTTGGCCAACCGCATCAGCGCGTGCAGACCTCGAGTTTTCAGCAGGCCACGGCTGCCGCGCCTTCCCCGCGCAAGCAGCAGCCCGAGCCCGCGGGCTTGAAGATGTTCGGCGGTGGGCGCAGCGATGCGCCGGTGTCTCAGCCGGGAGTGCATCGCAACTCGATGCGCCCTGCGAGTTCATCGAGTTCCCTCAGTTCCATGAGCTCCTGGGGTTCCACCAATTCTTCAAGCTCCTGGGGCTCCACCAGTTCATCGGACTCCTCGCGCCCGGCGAGCCCTTCGCGTCCCACTGGCCCCTCGCGCCCGGCGAGCCCTTCGCGTCCCGCGAGCAAAACCCAGGCTGCGGGTTCTCAGCAGGCAACGTCATCCACGGGTTTCGGGCGGACCAAAGCCCAGTCCGCTGACCCCGGTGCGGACCAGCCCAAACTGCGGTTCATCCGGGGAACCCGGGAGGTCAAGGCGAAATACATCGATGCCAAGAACCGCATGGATGCCGTGACCAAGGCCCAGTATGAGGTGCGCACGCAATTGGACAACGCGACCGATGCCATGCCCGACGAGCAATACGACGCGCTGGTCGAAAGGTATGACTACCTCTCCGCTAAGAAAAAAACGGCGGTCAGTAAACACAATACCCTTCGCAACGAAATGGCGAAGATGAACATTCCCGTGGCGTACCATGTGAGCCAGGCACTGACGGCCAACCTTCCGATGCTGGAGAAGCTGGCGAATCTGTCCGGCAAGTTCGCCAAGGTCGATCAGACGGGCATGGCCTTCGACCTGGAGCGCACCATGCGCCGCAGCGGGGCAAAAATGGTGAGTACCTTCAGGGCCGCCCAGGAGTTCAACGAACTGTCGGGCCAGCGCGAGGCCATCATCAATAGCCAGAACCAGCTCAAGCAATTGCTCGCCAGCAACGAGATGGATGGCCTGCGCTACGCAGATCCCCAACTGCACGCCTCGCTCAGCCAGATGGCGAAGATGGACATCGGCCAGTCTTTCGGCAAGCTGGATGCGTTGCAAGGCGTGGCCAAAGACATCAAAGAAGCTTTTGACAGCCAGGGGCTGTCGTCGATGCTGTACTCGACTCCCAGCACGCCGGAGGAAATCCAGGCGCGCAAGGAGGAAGAGTTGCAGGCGCACCAGGATGCGATCGACCAAGGCTATCTGTAGTCCGGTGGCCCACGAGGGGCATCGGTTCGGGAGCGCCGCCGCCCCTGCCGCCGACTTGGCGGACAGGCCTCAGAAAGCGATCTGCTCCACGCCCATGTCGCTCGGGCGGCGCAGTGCTTCCTTCATGAACATGCTCATGGGCAGCATTCCCTGCTGCTCCACGCTGAACCACTTCTTGTACAGCGCGGTCATCTCTCCGCCCTGGATCATGCGGCGCGTGACGCGGTCCACCAGTTCCTTGAACTTGGGATCGTCCTTGCGCATGCCGATGCTGTAGGGCTCCAGCGACAGGCGCTTTTCCAGGAAGTGGTAGTCGAAGTGGTAGTCGTCCACGTTCTTGCCCAGGCGGGTGAGCGGAATCCAGATGCTCGCATCGTCGGCGAAGGCGGCATCGGCCTCGCCCTTGATCGGTGCGCCCACCACGTCGATCGTGCTGTCGGCCAGCACGTAGTTGAACCGGCTGTTGTACGTGCGCTCGTTGGCGCGAAGCAGTCCTTCGTTGGTGGTCTTGCCTTGGACGGCGATGCGCTTGCCCTGCAGGTCGTCCAGCGTCTTGATGCCTGAATCCTTGCGCACCAGGAACGAAGAGGTCGCCACGAAGATAGATGTGGTGGTTGAACGCGATTTCCTTTTGGCGCGCGGCCGTATTGGCCGTTCCGCCGCATTCCAGGTCCACCACGCCGTCCTTCACATCGCTGATGCGGTTCTTGCCGTCCACCAGCAAATAGCGCACGCGCAGATCGGGCCGCTTCAGCTCTTTCCTGATCTCCTCGAAGATCTGAAGGCACACATCCACGGTGTAGCCCTTGACCGCGCCGTTGCCGTCCTTGAACGAGAAGGGCAAAGACTTTTCACGGTGGCCCAGCTTCGGTTCACCCGAGCTTGCGATTCGCGCCAGCGTGTCTTGCGCCCAGGCGGGGGGCGGCGCTGCTGAACGCGGCCACGGCGGCCATGAACGCCCACGGGCGCAGTCGTGAAAGGAAATGCATCTTGGAAAGGCGGTTGGGAACGAACGAGGGGGCACCGCGCCGGACGGCGGGCGAAAAGCGCAAAGTGTATGCGCGTGTAACGAAAAATAGCAGGGTTTGCCCGGGCCTGAGGCGTTCGTGCGTCCTATTCGCCACCGTCTCCGCGGCACTCCAGCCGCCCCCGTGGCTCCAGTCGCTCCAGTCGCTCTCGTCGCCCCAGCGAGCCAGGCCGTCAGCACTCCACCACGTTCACCGCCAGCCCGCCGCGCGAAGTCTCTTTGTATTTGCTCTTCATGTCGGCGCCGGTCTGCATCATGGTCTTGATCACCTGGTCGAGCGAAACCATGTGCGTGCCGTTGCCGCGCAGCGCCATGCGGGTGGCGTTGATGGCTTTGATGGCGCCCATGGCATTGCGCTCGATGCACGGAATCTGCACCAGCCCGCCGACCGGGTCGCAGGTCATGCCCAGGTTGTGCTCCATGCCGATCTCGGCCGCGTTTTCGACCTGTGCGGGTGTGCCGCCCATGACCGCCGCCAGCGCGCCGGCCGCCATCGAACAGGCCACGCCCACTTCGCCCTGGCAGCCCACCTCGGCGCCCGAGAGCGAGGCGTTCTCCTTGTAGATGATGCCGATGGCGCCCGCCGTGAGCAGAAAGTCGGCGATGCCGTCTTCATCGGCGCCCGGCACGAACTTCACGTAGTAGTGCAGCACGGCCGGGATCACGCCGGCAGCGCCGTTGGTGGGCGCGGTGACGACCCGCCCGCCTGCGGCGTTCTCCTCGTTGACGGCCATGGCGTAGAGGTTGATCCAGTCCAGCATCGACAGCGGATCGCGCAAGGCCTCTTCGGCGCGGCCCGACAGGGTCTGGTGCAGCAGGCCGGCCCGGCGCTGCAGCCGCATCGGACCTGGCAGGCTCCCCTGGCTGGCGCAGCCGCGCTGCACGGCGCCGGCCATGGTCTGCCAGATGCGCAGCAGGCGCTGGCGCACTTCGGCGCTGCTGTGCCAGTGCCCTTCGTTGGCGAGCGTGATGGCCGCGATGCCCTGGCCCGTCGCCGCGCATTGGGCCAGCAGTTCGGCACCGGTGCGGTAGGGGTGGGGCAGGCCCGCGCCGGAGCCCAGGGCGGCCGGCTCCATCGCGGCGACGCTGTTCAGCACGCGCTGACCCGCCTCGTCCACCACGAAACCGCCGCCCACCGAATAGTAGGTGCGCGTGAGCAGCACCTCGCCCTGCGCATCGTGGGCATGAAAGCTCAGGCCGTTGGGATGGAACGGCAGGCTCTTGCGCCGAAACAGCAGGTGTTCCTTTTCGTTGAACGCGATCCGGTGCGAGCCCAGCAGATCCAGGCAGCGCCCCGAGCGAATCGCCTCCACCGTGGGGCCGATCCGGTCCGGCTCGATGCGGTCCGGCTCGTGTCCGGCCAGGCCCAGCAGAACGGCGCGGTCCGTGCCATGCCCCACGCCCGTGGCCGCCAGCGAGCCGAACAATTCCGCGCCCACGCGGTGCACCGGCCCGAAGCCGACGGCCTGCTGCAGCGCGACAGCGAACTGCCGCGCCGCGATCATGGGCCCCACGGTGTGTGAGCTGGAGGGGCCGATACCGATCTTGAACAGATCGAAGACGCTGACGGACATGGTGGGCAATGCAGGGGCTGTGGGGCGCGCAGGCTAACCCGGCAGCGGAGCGCAGGCACGCTCGGTATCCCTGAGCGGTAGCGGTGTGCCGCCGCCCAGGCAGGCAGGTCCCGCCAAGGAAATGCTATGAAAAATATAGCTGCATGCCGGCGTATTCATTGCGCTGAGGGGCGATTTGTTGCTTGCTTTTCGCTGCGCCTTCGAGCTTGCGCATGGCGGCGCTTGCCAGCCATGAATTCGGCTTACATCGCCACGGCCCGGCCCAGCATGCGTGCCCAGTCGAGCGGGCGCAGGCGCGGCCGGGTGTGCAGGCTGTCACCGTCCAGGGCTTCGACCTTGTCCAGGATGCGCAGTCCGCCCTGCACGACCAGGCGCAACTCCCACCCCGCGCGGCCGGGAAGGCGGTGCACCAGGGGCGCGCCTTGCTCCATCAGTTCCCGCGCCCAGGCCGCGCAGTCGGTGACGAGCGCCCGGGTGGTGGGCGTGGTGCGCAGGGTGGAAAGCTGGCTGCGGTCCACGCCATGCGCTGCGCAGTCGGAATCGGTCAGGTAATGGCGTCCGCGCGGAATGTCCACGCTCAGGTCCTGCCAGAAGTTGATCAGTTGCAGCGCGGAGCAGATCGCATCGCTGCGGGCGAGCGACGGTGCGTCGTCCACGCCGTACAGGTGCAGCAGCAGCCGGCCGACCGGATTGGCGGAGCGGCGGCAATAGTCCAGCAACTCGGCCCGATCGGCGTACACCGCGCCGTCGCGGGTGCGTGCGACGTCCTGTGTGAACGCGCTGAGCAGATCGGCCAGCAGCGGCGCGGGCAAGGCGTGGCTGTGCAGCACGGCCTGCAGCGGGCCGAAAATGGCGGCCCAGCGCTCCCCGGGTGCGTGGCCGGCGGCAATCGATTGCAGCTCGGCCCCGTACTCCGCCAGCACGGCCAGACGCGCGTCGGGGCTCGCGTCCCCCTCGTCGGCCAGGTCATCCGCCGCGCGGGCGAATGCGTAGATCGCTGCGATGGGCTGGCGCAGGTGCGGTGGGCACAACAGCGAGGCCACGGGAAAGTTCTCGTAGTGCGTCACGGCCGGCGCCAAAGGCGCGTCCTGTGGTGCGGGGCGGGGTGCGGATGGGGGGGCTTGCAGGGTCACCGCGTGATTGTCGCTTGACAAGATGACGAGGCTTCTCATAGATTACTAACCAGTCAGTCAGTAAAATAAACCGCTTTCCCGGAATCAGCATGAACACCTCTGTCGCGCCGCGGCTTTCCCGGCCGTTCCCCTCGCAGCCCCGTCACGGGGCATTTTCTTGGGTGCAGCGCACCATGGGGGGGCTGGCCCTCGGCGCGGCCGTCCTCGCTGGGGTGGGTTGCTCCAAGCCCGAGCCGGCGCCCGAGCCGGTGCGGTCCGTCAAGCTGCTCACGGTGGGCGCAGGCCCGCTGAACACGCAACTCGAATATGCCGGTGAAGTCCGGGCCCGCATCGAATCGCGACTGGGCTTTCGCGTGGCGGGCAAGATCGTGCAGCGTCAGGCCGAACTCGGCCAGCGGGTCCAGGCCGGGCAGGTGTTGGCCCAGCTCGATCCGCGCGATTACCAGTTGGCCGCCGACGCATCGCGCGCGCAGGTCGCCTCCGCGCTCACGCAGCGGGATCTGGCCGCCGCCGACTACCAGCGCTACGCCGCGCTCAAGGCGCAGAACTTCATCAGCGGCGCCGAGCTGGAACGCCGTGCCTCCACCCTGAAAGCCGCCGATGCGGCGCTCGACCAGGCCCGCGCCCAGTTGGCCTCGCAAGGCAACCAGACCGGCTACACGCGGCTGGTGGCCGATGTTTCGGGCGTGATCACAGGCATCGACGCCGAGCCGGGCCAGGTGGTTTCCGCAGGCACTCCCGTCGTGCGCATCGCTCAGGACGGCCCGCGCGACGTGGTGTTTGCCGTGCCGGAAGACAAGGTCGCCCGCATGAAGGCCGGCCAGCCGGTGGCCGTGCGCTCGTGGTCGGGCGGTCAGCCCTTGACCGGCCGGGTGCGCGAAGTGGCCGCCAGCGCCGACGCCGTCACCCGCACGTTCCAGATCAAGGTCGCCATCGAAGGCGCCGAAGCGCCGCCCCTGGGCGCGACCGTGTACGTTCTGCCCGAAGCGCTGGGCCAGGCTGGCCAGCAGGCGATCAAGCTGCCCACGAGCGCACTGCGCCAGGAGGGGCAGCAGACGGCCGTGTGGGTGTTCGACGCTGCCAGCGGCACCATCCGGTCACAGGTCGTGCAGATCGCCACGGCGGACGGCAACGAGGCCGTGGTGGCCTCGGGCCTGGCGCCCGGCATGCAGGTCGTTGCCACGGGCGTGCATGTGCTGTCGCCCGGCCAGAAGGTCGTGCCGTATCAGCAAAAAATGCCTACAGCGCAGGCTGGTAGTGCGAAAAATGCTACTAATAACATAGCAAGCGCGCCTGCCGCGCCAGCATCCGGCCCGGTGGCGGCCATCCCTGCATCCACTGCCCGCTGAAGGCTTTTCCATGACGCAGATCCAGCCGAAAGAGGGCTTCAACCTCTCCAAATGGGCGCTCGACCATCCGGCGCTCACGCGCTATTTGATGATCGTGCTGATGCTGATGGGCTTCGGTGCCTACTTCCAGCTCGGGCAGGACGAAGATCCGCCTTTCACCTTCCGTGCCATGGTGGTTCGCACTTTCTGGCCCGGCGCCACGGCCCAGCAAGTGGCCGAGCAGGTGACCGATAAGCTGGAGCGCACGCTGCAGGAGGTGCCTTACGCCGACAAGATCCGCAGCTACTCCAAGCCCGGCGAGTCGCAGATCATCTTCAACATCAAGGACTCGTCCAAGGCGGGCGATGTGCCCAACGTCTGGTACACGGTCCGCAAGAAGATCAACGACATGCGCGGCACGCTGCCGCAGGGCGTGCAGGGCCCTTTCTTCAACGATGACTTCGGCGATGTGTACGGCGTGATCTATGCTCTGGAGTCCGAAGGCTTCAGCTACGCCGAGGTGAAGACCTTCGCCGACGATGTGCGCCAGCAATTGCTGCGCGTGCCCGACGTGGCCAAGGTGGAGCAGTTCGGCGTGCAGGATGAAAAGCTCTACATCGAAATCTCCCAGAAGCGCCTGGCGCAGCTGGGCCTGGACATGAACCAGGTGCTGGCGCAATTGGGCCAGCAGAACGCGGTGGAGAGCGCCGGCACCATCCAGACGCCCCAGGACCAGGTCCAGGTGCGCGTGGCCGGCCAGTTCGGCGCGGTGGAGGAGTTGCGCGCCATGCCGATCCGCGGCGCCTCGGGCGCGCAGATCCGCCTGGGCGACATCGCCGAAGTGCATCGCGGCTACGTCGAGCCCGTGGCCGTGAAGGTGCGCCACCAGGGCAAGGAAGTGATCGCGCTGGGCGTCTCGATGGCCAAGGGCGGCGACATCATCCGTCTGGGCGAGGCGCTGCATGCCGTCACGCAGGAAATCGAAAAGACCTTGCCGGCCGGCGTGAAGCTGGTGAACGTGCAGGATCAGCCGAAGTCGGTTTCGTCGTCGGTCAACGAGTTCGTGAAGGTGCTGATCGAGGCCGTGGTGATCGTGCTGGCCGTGAGCTTCCTGGCCCTGGGTCTGCACAAGCGCCCGGGCCGGCACCCGCTGTGGAAGCGCTGGACGCTGGATATCCGCCCGGGGCTCGTGGTGGGCATCACGATTCCGCTGGTGCTGGCGGTCACGTTCCTGGCCATGTGGTACTGGAACATCGGCCTGCACAAGATCTCGCTCGGCTCGCTCATCATCGCCCTGGGGCTGCTGGTGGACGACGCCATCATCGCCGTCGAAATGATGGTGCGAAAGATGGAGGAGGGCTACGACAAGGTGCGCGCCGCCACTTTCGCCTACGAGATCACCGCCATGCCGATGCTGACCGGCACGCTCATCACCGCCGCCGGCTTTCTGCCCATCGGCATCGCCAAGTCGGTGACCGGCGAATACACCTTCGCCATCTTCGCCGTGACGGTGATCGCGCTGGTGCTGTCTTGGCTGGTCTCCGTGTACTTCGTGCCGTACCTGGGCACGCTGCTGCTCAAGAAGCCGCCGCACGTGCATCTGGGCGAAGACGGGCAGCCGCACGAGGCCTTCGACAGCGGCTTCTACAACGTGTTCCGCCGCTGCGTGGACTGGTGCGTGCGCTATCGCTGGATCACCATCGGCCTCACCGTGGGCATCTTCGCGCTCGGCATCGTCGGCATGGGCCGGGTGCAGCAGCAGTTCTTCCCGGATTCGAGCCGGCCCGAGCTGCTGATGGACATCTGGTTGCCCGAAGGAACCTCGTACGCGGCCAATGAAGAGGTCACGCGCCGCGTGGAGGCGCGCCTGCGCGCCGAGGCGGGTGTCTCCACGGTCACCGTGTGGGTGGGCTCCGGCGTGCCGCGCTTCTATCTACCGCTGGATCAGGTTTTCCCGCAGACCAACGTGTCGCAGTTCATCGTGGTGCCGCAAGACCTCAAGGTGCGCGAATCGATGCGCGTGGGCCTGCCGGAAATGATGGCGCGAGAATTTCCCGAAGTGCGGGCGCGCGTGAAACTACTGCCCAACGGGCCGCCGGTGCCGTATCCGGTGCAATTTCGCGTGGTGGGCAGCGACCCGACCGTGCTGCGCGCCCGCGCCGACGAGGTCAAGGCCATCCTGCGCGAACACCCTCAGATGCGTGGCGTGAACGACAACTGGAACGAGTCCGTCAAGGTCATGCGCCTGGAGGTGGACCAGGACAAGGCCCGCGCCCTGGGCGTGACCAGCCAGTCCATCGCGCAGGCCGCACGCACCGTCTTCACCGGCACGACGGTGGGCCAGTACCGCGAAGGCGACAAGCTCATCGACATCGTCTTCCGCCAGCCCCCGGACGAGCGCAAGGCCATCACCGACGTGGCCAACGCCTACCTGCCCACCGCCTCTGGCAAAGCCATTCCGCTGACGCAGATCGCGCGGCCGGTCTTCACCTGGGAGCCGGGCGTGATGTGGCGAGAAAACCGCGACTACGCCATCACCGTGCAAGGCGACGTCATCGAGGGCCTGCAAGGTGCCACCGTGACCGAGGCATTGGTGCCTGGACTGCGCCAGCTGGAGGCCAAGTGGCACGCCGCCGGCCAGACCGGCTACCGCATCGAAGTGGCGGGCGCGGTGGAGGAAAGCTCCAAGGGCTCGGCCTCCATCGCTGCGGGCATTCCGATCATGCTTTTCATCACGTTCACGCTCTTGATGCTGCAGCTGCACAGCTTCAGCCGCGCGGTGCTGGTGTTCCTGACGGGCCCGCTGGGCATCGCTGGGGTGGCGGGCGCGCTGCTGCTGCTCGGCCGGCCGTTCGGCTTCGTCGCGCTGCTGGGCGTGATCGCGCTCATGGGCATGATCCAGCGCAACTCCGTCATCCTGATCGACCAGATCGAGCAAGACCGTGCGCGCGGGGTGCCGGCCTGGGACGCGATCGTGGAATCGGCCGTGCGCCGCCTGCGTCCGATCGTGCTGACCGCCGCCGCCGCCGTGCTGGCCATGATCCCGCTGTCGCGCAGCGTGTTCTGGGGCCCGATGGCCGTGGCCATCATGGGCGGGCTCATCGTGGCGACGGTGCTGACACTGCTGGCCCTGCCCGCCATGTACGCGGCTTGGTTCCGTGTGAAAGAGCCCGATCCGCACGCTCCGAAACCGGTTTGATCGGAGTCGGTCAGCCGACAAGGTAAAATCGAAGGTTGACCAATTTCACACAGGCGGGTGGCCCAGCCGGGCGCCTGTTTTGTTTGTAAGTTTGCGCGGGTGGCGAAATTGGTAGACGCACCAGGTTTAGGTCCTGACGCCAGCAATGGTGTGGGGGTTCGAGTCCCCCCCCGCGCACCACGGTGCGGCTGCAAAGCAGCCGTCACGGTCCCCATATTCATAGAGGAAGAGCCATGGCCGTTACTGTTGAGACCCTTGAAAAGCTCGAGCGCAAGATCACGCTGAGCCTGCCCCTCACCGCGATCCAGTCCGAGGTCGACATGCGCCTCAAGCGCCTGGCCCGCACCGTGAAGATGGACGGTTTCCGTCCCGGCAAGGTGCCGATGAACGTCGTGGCCCAGCGCTATGGCTACTCGGTTCAATACGAAGTGCTGAACGACAAGGTCGGCGAAGCGTTCGCCCAAGCCGCCAACGAAGCCAACCTGCGCGTGGCCGGCCAGCCACGCATCACCGAAAAAGATGGCGCCCCTGAAGGCCAGGTCACTTTCGACGCCGTGTTCGAAGTGTTCCCTGAAGTCAAGATCGGCGACCTGACCGGCGCCGAAGTCGAGAAGCTCTCCGCTGAAGTGACCGACGCCGCCATCGACAAGACCATCGACATCCTGCGCAAGCAGCGCCGCAGCTTCGCCCAGCGCGCGCAAGGCGCTGCTGCCGAAGACGGCGACCGCGTGACGGTCGACTTCGAGGGCAAGATCGACGGCGAAACCTTCTCCGGCGGCAAGGCAGAAGACTTCCAGTTCCTGGTCGGCGAAGGCCAGATGCTCAAGGAATTCGAAGACGCCGTGCGCGGCATGAAGTCGGGTGAAAGCAAGACCTTCCCGCTGGCCTTCCCCGAGGACTACCACGGCAAGGACGTGGCCGGCAAGACGGCCGACTTCATGGTCACCGTGAAGAAGATCGAAGCCGCCCACCTGCCCGAAGTCAACGAGCAGCTCGCCAAGTCCCTCGGCATTGCCGACGGCACGGTCGATGGCCTGCGCGCCGACATCAAGAAGAACCTGGAGCGCGAAGTCAAGTTCCGCCTGCTGGCCCGCAACAAGCAGGCCGTGATGGACGCACTGGTGTCCAAGGCCGAACTGGACCTGCCCAATGCCAGCGTGCAGGCAGAAATCGCCCGCCTGCTGGAAGGCGCCCGTGCCGACCTCAAGCAGCGCGGCATCAAGGACGCGGACAAGGCTGAAATCCCTGAAGACGTGTTCCGTCCACAGGCCGAGCGCCGCGTGCGTCTGGGTCTGGTCGTGGCGGAGTTGGTGCGCGCCAACGAACTGCACGCCAAGCCCGAACAACTGAAGGCCCATGTGGACGAATTGGCCGCCAGCTATGAAAAGCCTGAAGACGTCGTGCGCTGGTACTTCGGCGACCGCCAACGCCTGGCTGAAGTCGAAGCCGTTGTCATCGAAAACAACGTGACCGACTTCGTGATGGGCAAGGCCAAGGTGACGGACAAGTCCGTCTCCTTCGACGAACTGATGGGCCAGGGCTGAAGCGCTGGTACTGCTGGATGAACCCATTGCGGTTTCTGGCGGTTGGATGACATTGGGGGCTTGTGCTTGCATGCACAAGCCCCAATTCATTTATGGGTACAGTATCCGCTTGACAGGAGAAAATATGAATGCACTGGAAACACAAGCCTTGGGCATGGTCCCTATGGTTATCGAGCAGTCGGGACGCGGCGAACGCTCCTACGACATCTATTCGCGGCTGCTGAAAGAGCGAATCATTTTTCTGGTGGGCGAGGTCAATGACCAGACCGCCAACCTTGTGGTTGCCCAGTTGTTGTTCCTCGAAAGCGAGAACCCCGACAAGGACATCTCTTTCTATATCAACTCGCCTGGCGGCAGCGTTACCGCAGGCATGGCGATCTACGACACCATGCAGTTCATCAAGCCCGACGTTTCGACGATGTGCGTCGGCTTCGCAGCCAGCATGGGCGCGTTCCTGCTGGCGGCGGGTGCCAAAGGCAAGCGCTTTTCGCTGCCCAACTCCAAGATCATGATTCACCAGGTGCTGGGTGGCGCGCGTGGTCAGGCGACGGACATCGAAATCCACGCAAGGGATATCCTCCGTACCAAGGACCAGATGAACCGCATCCTGGCGGAACGCACAGGCCAACCGCTGGACAAGGTCAAGAACGACACCGAGCGCGACTACTTCCTCACAGCCGACGAAGCCAAGGAGTATGGTCTCGTGGATCAGGTCATCGCCAAGCGCCCCTGATCGCTCCGCAAGGGAATACGCGGCGTTTTCCCTAGGGAAGACGCCGTTTTTTATTTCGTTATCATCCTGACAACTTTCCGCAACACGAGGCATTGCCCCCATGGCCGAGAAAAAAGGCTCTTCCAGCGAAAAAACCCTTTACTGCTCCTTTTGCGGTAAAAGCCAGCATGAGGTAAAGAAGCTGATCGCCGGTCCGTCGGTTTTTATCTGCGACGAGTGCATTGACCTGTGCAATGAAATCATCCGGGATGAGCTTCCTGCAGCAGACGGCACCCGAGAATCTCGCGGTGACCTGCCCACACCGGCGGAAATCAAGTCGAACCTGGACAGCTACGTCATCGGACAGGACTTTGCCAAGCGCACGTTGGCGGTGGCGGTGTACAACCACTACAAGCGCCTGCGCCACAAGGACAAGGCTGGCAAGGACGAGGTCGAGCTGTCCAAGAGCAATATTTTGCTGATCGGCCCTACCGGCTCTGGCAAGACGCTGCTCGCCCAAACTCTGGCGCGCATGCTCGATGTGCCCTTTGTGATGGCCGATGCCACGACCTTGACCGAAGCAGGTTACGTGGGAGAGGACGTCGAAAACATCGTCCAGAAGCTTTTGCAAAGCTGCAACTACGAGGTCGAGCGGGCCCAGCGCGGAATCGTCTACATCGACGAAATCGACAAGATTTCCCGAAAGTCGGACAACCCTTCGATCACCCGAGACGTATCCGGCGAGGGCGTGCAGCAAGCCTTGCTCAAGCTCATCGAAGGCACCATGGCCAGCGTGCCGCCGCAGGGTGGACGCAAGCACCCCAATCAGGATTTCCTGCAGATCGACACCACGAACATTCTTTTCATCTGTGGTGGTGCATTTGCCGGGCTTGAAAAGGTGATTGAAAACCGCACCGAGGCTTCCGGCATCGGTTTCGGTGCTTCGGTCAAAAGCAAGAAGCAACGCTCGCTGACCGAGGTGTTCACCGAAATCGAACCGGAAGACTTGATCAAATTCGGCTTGATTCCCGAACTGGTGGGCCGGATGCCTGTGGTCACCGCTCTGGCTGAGTTGAGCGAAGATGCATTGGTTCAGATCCTGACCGAGCCCAAGAACGCGCTGGTCAAGCAGTACAACAAGCTGCTTTCCATGGAGGGCGTCGATCTGGAAATCCGCCCCGCTGCGCTCAAGGCCATCGCTCGCAAAGCCTTGGCCCGCAAGACGGGCGCGCGTGGACTGCGATCGATTCTGGAGCAATCCTTGATCAGCACCATGTTCGACTTGCCCAACGCCACCAATGTGGAAAAAGTGGTGGTGGATGAATCCACCATCGAAGAGAACAAGGCTCCCCTGCTCGTTTATCGAGAGGCTGCCAAGAAAGCCTGAGGCTCGGCACGCCGGTTACACAGCAGCCCGCCTGCAGTCCTCTTCGCCTGCAACCCATCGCCTTCGCTTTTCCAGCGATTGTGGTGGGTTGAAAAATCTCGCTGTTGGACCATATTCCGAACAGCTTCATGAGGATTTCCATGTCCGGACACACCCCCCTGCCTGCCACCCCCATTGACCTGCCGTTGCTGCCTTTGCGCGACGTGGTCGTTTTCCCCCACATGGTGATCCCGCTTTTCGTGGGGCGACCGAAGAGCATCAAGGCCCTGGAGTTGGCCATGGATGCCGATCGGAAAATCATGCTGGTCGCCCAGAAAACAGCGGCCAAAGACGAGCCCCTCGTCTCCGACATGTTCGACGTGGGGTGCGTCTCCACGATTCTGCAGATGCTGAAATTGCCCGACGGCACCGTGAAGGTGTTGGTCGAAGGTCAGCAGCGGGCGCTCGTTTCCGCCATTCAGGACAACGAAACCCATTTCACTGCCACGGTCGCGCCTGTCGAAGCGCAGGATGACGGGCACAAGCCCAGTGAGATCGAAGCACTGCGCCGGGCCGTGATGCAGCAGTTCGATCAATACGTCAAGCTGAACAAGAAAATCCCGCCTGAGATCCTGACGTCGATTTCTGCCATTGATGACCCGGGGCGCCTGGCGGATACGATTGCTGCCCATCTTCCGCTCAAGTTGGAAAACAAGCAGGTGGTGCTTGACCTGTCCGATGTAAAGCTCCGTCTGGAAAACCTTTTCGAACAACTGGATCGGGAAGTGGACATTCTCAATGTCGACAAGAAGATTCGCGGCCGTGTGAAGCGGCAGATGGAGAAGAATCAGCGCGATTTCTACCTCAACGAGCAGGTCAAGGCGATTCAGAAAGAGCTTGGCGAAGGCGAAGAGGGCGCAGACATCGAGGAGATCGAAAAGAAGATCAAGCTCGCAAAAATGCCTGCCGAGGCGCGCAAAAAGGCCGACAGTGAGCTGAAGAAGCTCAAGCTCATGTCGCCCATGTCGGCGGAAGCAACGGTCGTGCGCAATTACATTGAAGTGCTGACCGGCTTGCCTTGGAGCAAAAAGACCAAGATCAAGCACGATCTGATGAATGCCGAAGGCGTTCTCAACGAAGACCATTACGGCCTCGACAAAGTCAAGGATCGCATCCTGGAATACCTCGCGGTTCAGCAACGTGTGGACAAGGTCAAGGCTCCGATCCTGTGCTTGGTAGGCCCACCGGGTGTGGGTAAGACGTCGCTTGGCCAGTCGATCGCCAAGGCAACAGGGCGCAAGTACGTTCGAATGGCTTTGGGCGGGATGCGCGATGAGGCGGAGATCCGAGGCCACCGCCGGACTTACATCGGTGCAATGCCTGGCAAGGTGCTTCAGAGCTTGAATAAGGTCGGCACGCGCAATCCGCTGTTCCTGCTGGACGAAATCGACAAGCTCGGGACCGATTTCCGCGGTGACCCTTCGAGTGCGCTGTTGGAAGTTCTCGACCCCGAGCAGAATCACAAGTTCGGCGATCACTATGTGGAAGTGGACTTCGATCTCAGCGATGTGATGTTCGTCGCCACCTCGAATTCGATGAACATTCCGCCAGCGCTTCTGGATCGCATGGAAGTGATTCGCCTGTCGGGCTACACCGAAGACGAGAAGACTAACATTGCCATGAAGTATTTGTTGCCCAAGCAGATGGGCAACAACGGCGTCAAGGACGAGGAGCTTCAGGTCTCCGAATCGGCTGTGCGGGACGTCGTGCGTTACTACACCCGCGAAGCAGGTGTGCGTTCGCTCGAGCGCGAACTGTCGAAGATCTGCCGCAAGGTCGTCAAAGCGTTGCAGCTCAAGCAAGCCACCCCACAAGTCGTGGTGACTGCGGACAACCTTCCCGATTACCTGGGCGTGCGCAAGTACACCTATGGACGTGCGGAGCAGCAGAACCAAGTGGGACAGGTCGTAGGCTTGGCTTGGACTGAGGTGGGCGGCGATCTGCTCACCATCGAAGCGGCCACCATGCCCGGAAAAGGCGTGATCACGCGCACTGGCTCGCTGGGAGACGTGATGAAGGAGTCTGTCGAGGCAGCACGAACGGTGGTACGCAGCCGTGCGCGGATGCTTGGCATCAAGGACGAGGCGTTCGAGAAGCGCGACATCCACATTCACGTGCCCGATGGCGCAACGCCTAAGGACGGACCCAGCGCGGGCGCTGCCATGACAACGGCTTTCGTTTCGGCACTCACTGGTATTCCGGTGCGTGGTGATGTCGCGATGACGGGTGAAATCACTTTGCGGGGTGAGGTCACGGCCATTGGTGGATTGAAGGAGAAGCTGCTGGCGGCACTGCGCGGAGGCATCAAGACTGTGCTGATTCCGGAGGAGAACGTGAAGGACTTGCAGGAGATTCCTGAAAACGTGAAGAGCGGTCTGGAAATCGTGCCGGTGAAGTGGATCGACAAGGTCCTTGAAGTGGCGCTCGAGCGCAAGCCGATTGCGCTGACCGATGAAGAGATCGCTGCTGCTGTACCTGCACCGGAACAAAAAAGTACCGCTACGGCAGGCTCCGTAAAGCATTGATGGATTTTTGTCTGCAACGTCCAAAAGTTGCGCTACAATTCATCCCATCGATGCAAACGTTGTAGAATGTGAGGCTTCGGTAAATGCGGGAATAGCTCAGTTGGTAGAGCGCAACCTTGCCAAGGTTGAGGTCGAGAGTTCGAGACTCTTTTCCCGCTCCAATTTCCAAAAAAAAGGGGAAGCGACGCTTCCCCTTTTTGCCAAGGAAAACAGGTTTGGCGCGGTAGCAAAGCGGTTATGCACCGGATTGCAAATCCGTGTAGGTCGGTTCGACTCCGGCCCGCGCCTCCAGTATCCGCCGAAGCTGAATAGGCTGAGATGTTCGGAAATCCAAAGATGATTTGGGTTGATTCGAGAAAACTGGTGATATAATTTGAGGCTTGCTGAGGTGTGAAAATCAACTCTGTAAAATGCGGGAATAGCTCAGTTGGTAGAGCGCAACCTTGCCAAGGTTGAGGTCGAGAGTTCGAGACTCTTTTCCCGCTCCAATTCTTATGCCGTGGACTTCCATAGAAGTCCACGGCGCCTTGATCCCACAGTGGTTTATGCCTGTGGAGCATCCAGCGAAGTCTGCTGAAATCCACCCCCAGCCACGAATTTTTAGTACATAAATTAGTACTGGAAATCCGGGTGCTGGGTTGTGCGGTTTTCGGCTGTGCTGCTTCCATCGACGTCGGTACACCTCTCCTCATCCTGAAGGAGAGTTCGATGGCTTTGACAGATACGGCCGTGCGGCAGGCCAAGACAGCTGGCAGGGACTACACCCTCAACGACGCGCACGGCTTGGTGCTGTTCGTGAGTGCCAAAGGCAAGAAGAAGTGGCACTTCCGTTTCTCGTGGCTGGGGCAGCAGCCTCGCATCGCCATCGGCTCGTACCCTGAGATCAGCCTCAAGGAGGCCAGAGCCCGCCGGGATGAACTGCGGACTCAGCTTGCCAATAGCGTCGATCCGCGTGTTCATCTTCGCCAGTCAGAAGAAAAGGCGCTGGCGGCAACAACCCATGCCTTCCAAGCAGTGTTCCGGTCGTGGCGGGATTTCAAGGCATTGAGCCTGAAAGCCGGCCGGCAGAGCACGCTGTCGCAGATCAATCGCATCTTTGACAAGGATGTCCTGCCTTGGCTTGGCACGGTGTCCATCTTTGACGTGACGCCGGCGCACCTGCTTGAAGTGTTGCGCAAGATCGAGCGCCGCCATGCCTTGACCACCGCAGAGAAGGTGCGCACCTGGTTCAACCAGATGTTTCGCTATGCGATGGTGGAAAAGGGCCTGCCAGCGAACCCTGCCAGCGATCTGGACATCGTGGCCGTGCCCAAGCCTCCGGTGAGCCATAACCCGTTCCTGCGCATGGAGGAATTGCCCGCGTTCCTGCGGACATTGCGCAAATACCGTGGCTTCAAGACCACGCGTCAAGGCATTCAATTGCTGCTGCTGACCGGTGTTCGGACGGGCGAGTTGCGCTCGGCGGTGCCGGAGCAGTTCGACCTTGAAAGAGGCCTCTGGATCATCCCTGCGGTGATCGTCAAGCAGTTGCAGTTGAAGATGCGCAAGGAAGGCAAGACCGTGCCGCCCTATGTGGTGCCACTGTCGACCCAGGCCATTGCCATCGTCCGCGAACTGCTGGACGCCCAGGCAAGGCGGCCAGCGCAGCGATATCTGTTGCCGAATAGGGATGACCTGAAAGAGCCCATCAGCGAGAACACGCTCAATGGCGCGCTGCGTCGTATGGGCTACGAAGAGCAGCTGACCGGCCACGGCATCCGAGGAACGATCTCCACCGCACTGAATGAGCTGGGCTACCGTGTGGAATGGATCGACGCGCAGCTATCGCACGCCGACCCCAATCAGATCCGGGCCGCCTACAACCATGCGGCCTACGTGGAGCAACGGCGTTTGATGATGCAGGACTGGGCCAATCGATTGGATCGATGGGAGGAGGGTGCGCAGGTTGAGGAAGCTGGCGCATCGCCGGTGGCGCCAGAAAGCTTGGAAGTGATCGAGGCCTACCTCAAGGCGCTTGCATCGGGGCAACTGCGGTCAAAGGACGATACGCTGTTATTGCTGGGGAACTCTTTGCACGCACGCATGACGTCGGCGACGTAGGCAAGCGTGCGCGTTACTAGCAACAGATGTTGGTGAAGTTGTCTTGGTGCTGTCGACCGCTCAGATCCAGATTGATTGAGGTTAAGGTACCTCCTGCAGTCCACTGGTTCTGTGGCTTACAAGTAGGTCACTGATACTGGAAGCCCTGGGTGCCCAAAAGCACGCCTATTTATATCTGTTGGCGGACCGTGCTGTAAAAGCGTCGCGGAGCATTCGGGGCGCTGGAGAGTAGAGGGGGGCTTAACGGTCCGTGCGACGATGTTTGTGCCCCGTCTATCGGCATCCCCGCGTCTTTCAATTCCCTCCACGCGTTCGAGGCCTATTTAGTGAGGCAGGTCCAACCAACTGTGAAAGCGCCGCACCCGCAGAATTGGAGTGCGTCGTGGTCGCGGTCTGAAACGGAGATATGGGAACAGGTTGGCTGTGAATCGCTACAGTCAGACAACGTCGCCGGTGAGCTCATGCTGAACTGCCGGCGCCGCATCGAAGCACGAATCGAACTGTGAGCTGCTATGCCAACTTCCAAAATGAAGGCGAGAGGTTTCGATGTTGACCGTGTTCAGCTTGGCGACATCGTGCTCACAACGACCCGCAAGCTGAAGAGCCTGTTGATCCAGGTGGGTGTCCGCGCAGACATTTCACACGCCATGCTCTGCGTTGGCCATGCAAGCGTTATCGATTCGACGCCGGAGGGCGTTCAAGCGCGCAATCTGGCTCGGATCGTGATTGAGGCGGGTTGCAGTGCTTATGTCTTACGGCCGAAGAAGCCGCTGTCGGCAGACCAGTTGAATGCAGTAATCACATACACCCGTGGGCACGTTGGTGCGCGTTACAGCATAGGCAATGCCGTGAAGAGTCTGGGCCTTAAGGTCGCCCCAGGCCGCCGGCAGTTCTGCTCCCGATTGGTGGCTCAAGCCTATGAGTCTGCCGGGGTGTACTTATCTCAGAAGCCCGCATTCTGTACGCCTGGAGACCTCTTGAGGTGCGAGTTGTTGGCACCTGTATTTGATGCAATGTTTGAGCCTTCTACTGAGGAGGAGGCAGTTCGAAGGGAAGCGGACCCTGTGAAAGAGATGCGTGATGCCACCAATGCACTGCTCGATGGCGCTCGCAAGGTTGTGCCTTGCATTGAATCCTTGAACGACATTGATGCGCACCTGATTGAGCATCCCCAAGACAACGCTCGGATGGTCGAAGCAATCCATGCGTCTGGATACCTGGAACTATGGCGTACTCAAGTGGCCAGAACACCGTGGCACTATGACGTGGATCAACTGATAGCGCACCACGTGCCGGAGTCGGCGGCGCAAGACTACTGTGCAGATGTGGTCGAGGAGGAAGTTCGAAACCCTAATCATTACGCCCCGATGCGTTCAGCGTACATGCTTTATCACATGCGGTACCCACTGGAGTATTTCCGCTTGAAGGTTGAGCTCTACACAGTCTTGGCGAAGAACCATGCGCAGCGGCTGAGAGTTGCTATCACCTTTCTTGAGCGCAAAGGCCTGCTGACTGCTGAGTACAAGCCGCCAGTAGTGCCACACACCCTCGAGTGGTATCTGTCTCTCGCCGAGTGGGACCCTCGGCTGTCACTCAAGGTGGCTCAGGCAGTGCAAGCAGCGGGAGAGAACACGGCCATATGCACTATGTGTTCGAAAGAGCCCACCCGGGACTACATCGCTGCCTCTCCGCCTCCGGCGGGACCAGGGACATACCGGCTGTGCGATGAGTGCTATATCAGCCACTCAACGGAAGAATCGCTGAAGCCAATATCCGCGAACTGATGAGTTGGTCGCCGACCGGCGTTGGCAACTGTTCGATTGCTCAAACGCGCTACCAAACGGTTCCGCTGGTGCTGGCGGTTTTCGCCAAGGGACCCCCGCCGCAGCGTTGTGGACCTAGCGGTCGCTTCCCCACTGCGGGCAACATTGCTCCCGAACATTCCCACCATGACCGAATCGGGCTTCCAGGGCGTTGAGGCGGCCGTGATCTTCGGAGTGGTGGCACCACGGGCACGCCCGACACCGTGGTTTCCAAGCTCAACCTGGAGGTCAACCGCTTGCTCAAGCAGCCGCAGTTGCGGCAGTCGCTGATTGACCAGGGAGCAATCCTCGAATCCTTGGGCGGCACTGTGCTCGCGCCTGCCAGCCTCCTCCAAGTGGGGGGGCGGGCCGTCAAGGATTCGGGCGCTTCGATCGATTGAGCCGGCACCGGGTTCGACCGTCCGCACCAGGATGCAGTCGAGGTCCGGGAAAAAGCCTAGTGACTGTTGGAGCACAGGGCGGGCTTAGGCCTTAGTGCGATCGCGCCCCGTCGCCGTCGCCCACGGCTGCCCTCAGCCAGGAGTGTTCCGCTAAGGCAAACTTTGGAGCGACTGCGTCAGGATACTCCCGGTCATTCAGACAAAAAGTCAGGGCGACAGTAATTGTCATCATCGGTCTTTCAATAAACGAAGGTGCGACTGATCAGCCCTTCTCCAGGACCGGTCGCCTGACACAAATCGACTGGCACCAGCACTGGGGTGGGGGGCTGGTCGTAGTTTGCTTCAGCCGATGATCGCCGGCAGCGGCGCGACTGCTGAGACCTCGCGGTCTGCGGTGCCGACCGCGCCTTCAGCAACAAGCCCAGGCTGCCCCATCGGGTGCATGACCCGAATCACTTCAAGCACGGAATGGCCTCGCCGCGCCTCGAGTTGCTGGCAAAAGTAGCGATCATGTGCGTATGGGACGGCAACTGGGGACGGCGTCTTCGCGTCCGATTGGAGGAATGCTTTGACGGCAAAAAAGGAGGCGTAGAAGGCTTCCATGAAACCGCCGTCATAAGGCAGTGGGCACATTACCAAATTCGTGCTCGCGTCAAGAAAAGGGCGATCGGTGTGGCGTAGCGCAGGGTACAGGCCAATCCGTAGACCCGGTGAGCCGACGAACTGTTCCTTGTTGATCTTTAGGGTTGCCCCGACCCAGCGCTGATCGACGGGCGATCCAAGGAAAAGATCAGACTTCCAAAGCCCGTTGATGCTCGGCGGCAACTCTTCGCGAGCTGCCTCGACGTTCAGCGCTCGAGTCAAGGTATTCCATAGCCGCAGGAGCTTGGGCGGCTGTCCGATGCCACCGGAAAGAACGCGTGAATCCTCGTTGATCAGATCCTGCGCAGTGTTGATCAGCGACCACTTTCCGGACTTTTCTGCTCCGAACAGAATCGACTGTGCACCCGACCGAAGCCCGCAGAAATCTTCGATAACGGTACTGACCAGCGGATAGATCTTCAGGTGCCTGGACGACAACGCGTCATGCACTGCGTATTCGAAGCAGATGCCGCAATCTCGAGTGCCTTCTAGATACTCGCGCGACAAGTCGTAGAGAGTTATTTTCTCGTAGCCGCCTAGACGTTCGATACGATCGCCCTTCAGCGCGAAAAGAAAGCCCTTGAGAACCGGCAAGCCCAGCGCTATGGTCGTTCGAAGAGCGTCCGTGATGCCGCCAATCTGTTGTTCCGTCTGTAGCGTCACAATCGTTTCCCCCATTTGCCCTACTACAAGAAGGGTGGTGCTCAGGTTGAGGCCGCCTAGCGGATGGCGAACTGCGAGAGAGCTTGTACAGCGGGATACTATCATCGTTGTACTCGCAGTATTTTCCTCACTCAAGGAGCTAGGGCCAATCATGTCTAGTATTAATTGCCCGAAAAAGCGTTAGGCCAAAGGAAAAATACAGTTATGCCATCTCACCCCTTTTGGGTCGCACAACGACACGATCAAAGCTGGAACGACGAAAGCGTCCTGTCCGCGATTAACTGGCTGGTTTCCTTCGTGGAACATGCCGATTGGTCGCGCCGACTGGAGGCTGTGAGAAGTGCGTTCAGAGCCGCTCAGCAACCCTGGGCGGGAGGGGGGCTATCGCCGCTTTTTGACCCACAGGACGCGATGGTTTGGTACGTGTTTCAGGCCAATGCTTACGCCTGTTCTTCTGATCGTGAGGATTGGTTCGAGCCAGCATCATTTAGAATCGCGCCCTTGTTTCGCCAATTGGGGCAGCTTCTACCCTTGCTCCAAAACGTGACCGGAATCGGGGAGCGGATTGAGCGATTGATGACTAGCGGCCGAAGTCAACCAGACCAAGGCTTGTTTGAATTGCTTGTAGCTGGCGCTTACAGGTGCCGAGGTTGGAAGACTATTGAGTTCGTGCGGGAACGACCAGGGATAGCGAAGACGCACGAGTTCAACGTTACAGCGGGACGTCGAAAATGGGCAGTGGAATGTAAGCGTGCAAATCGCTCTGGTTATGAAGCTCAGGAGTATGTCCGTGGTCAGGTGCTTGCGAAGCAAGTGCACGATCTGTGCCGGATGCGGAACTGTTCACTTGTACTTGAGGTCGTCTTCAAGGTTGAGCTGTCCGAGATTGACGATGACTATCTGCTCAGCCGCTCAAAAGCATTCTTAAAAGATTCTCGCCGAGCCCGCTGGGTTGACCCGCAGAGCCATGGACAAGTCCGTCATGTCGATTGGCGGCTCGCACAGGCAGTGTTGGAGTATGACGATGTCTTCTTCGGTTCTAGTCGCATGATTGAACTGCTCGTTGGCGCATACGCTGCAAACGCTGATCACACCGTTGAGGCCGACTGGACGCCGGCCCGTCGCAGCCCGCTTCACGCGACTGCTATGAGTCGGGCAAGCGTGGTGAGCTGGCGCAGCGCTTCTGAAGATGCGGCAAGACGGAAGGCGCGTCATTTCAAGTCAATGGTGGCGGAGGCCACCCAGCAGTTGCCCGATGACCGCCCAGGCGTTATCCATGTCGGATACGAGGCACGCGACGGCAATTCGGTGGACAAACTTCGCCATGAGCTGAACGCGGCGGAGATGCTAACGTTCGAACCACGCGGATCGCGACTGCGCTGGGTCTATGGCAACTATCTGTCGCCAGAACACACGAATGCGCCCAACGAGTCGTGCGCGCTCAGCGAAACGACTGCCACCTACAAGATCGGAAAACATAGAACCCCCCTCCGCTACCGAGTCATCTATTGTTTGATGCTGGACAAGGCAGGCCTGGTGCGCACTGGCGATAGCGTAGCACTCGTTGAGTCGCGGAAGCCCTGTCACTGCATTGCACCCGGCCAGCCGTTGTTGGCAGCAAGCCCAGCCTCCGAACCCAACAGCTGCTTTCTGGAACGCAGACTGAGCGCGCTTAGCCACATCAATCGTCAGTAACTGCTCCACAGCAGACGACAGCAACCGAGTGACGAATCACAGCACGGATCGGAAGGCGATTTTTGCATTGATCCCATGAGACTTGCAATTCTCAGCGTACCGCTGGCGAGATGTCGTAGTTGAACACGACGTAGACGGTGCCGCTTGTGCAGCGGTTATCTTCAAAAGGGCTGCTGCGCCGTTGTAGAACGCAGTCAGCTGATCCTCTTCAGATGCAGGCGTCGTGGAGGGGGCTGCATCTCGAACATCTCTGGCTTATCAGGCGTGAGCGTGTAGCTCACCATGACGCTGAAGCTTGCACTGCTGTGCTCAAAGGCGGGAGCGACGATGGGCTTGATGCAGTCATGCAGGTGCATGAGCACGTTTCGCTTCGCGTCGCGCGCGCAGTCATCGTCTGGACTCACGTAATGGAAGTGGGTCAGCTTGATGCTGGGCGCCGGAGTGCCGCGTGACTCGGGCAGGTAGATGCTCATCGCCTCCCCGCACAGCGCGGTGTCCGCTTGCGTTGTGCTCTCGGTCTATCAGATCGTATCCAGTGAGCGCAGTTGCTTGTGCCGGCCCAAGAAAAAGCTCTTCAAGCGCCTGGGCGCACAGCCAAAGGAAAGCAGGGGCCATCCCGGTTGTCCTGATTGGGTGTGGGAAATTACAGTCGATGGCGCTGCTTGCCCCCTGGCAGATGAGTTCGGTTGCGCGAGGGTTGGGCAGGCGCTAGATGTGATGTCTCAATAGGTTGTTCACCCGAATGGGTCTGGGAAACTGGAGTTAACACGCTTCAGAGTCACAGAGGGATCCCACCGGATGAACAGCCATAAGAATGCCAGATTGACATTGGAA
>NZ_BQXQ01000042.1 GCF_030159055.1 Acidovorax sp. SUPP3334 | reverse complement strand
AGCGACCGGCTCGAACTAGCTCGACCATCTGTTGGCGGAAGTCCGCCGGGTACGGCGGTCTTACTTTGGACATTTGCGACTCCTTGAACACAAAGAATGATGTGTCCACGGAACCGGGTCAACTCCACCTGCGGTACACCCGTCAGTTCGGGCGGGCTTCACCAAACTTCGCTAACCTACTGTCACTAAAGTACTTTTAGCTTCTTTCAGATTCGCGCGACTTCGGTACACTCCCATAGGCAAGCACAAACCTGCCGAAACTCATAATCCTTTGGTCGTCGGTTCAAGTCAGCCACGCCCTACCATCGCTTTCTGCTTGAAAGAGATGTGACGAGAAAAGCCGCCGATGACGATGTTTCAGAAATCAGGCTAAAAACTGCGCTAGAATTGCATTCTTGCTTACTTAGCCGCAAGCCTTTTTTAAGGGAAGCGGCAACAGTTAGTAGTGAATGATAGTGCCTAAAACGTGCTAGAATTCAAAGCTTAGCGGCTGTAGCTCAGCTGGATAGAGTACTTGGCTACGAACCAAGGGGTCGTGGGTTCGATTCCTGCCAGCCGCACCAAACGGTAAGCCCTAGAACAGAGATGTTCTAGGGCTTTTTCGTTTTTCTCCAATGTCTTTTTGTTCAGAATATTCCCATGAGCAAGGCATTCACCAAAGAATCGGATGCATCCGACGAGGACGACGAGTTATCTCCAGCGCCTCTGCCTAAAGGCAGCAAGAACTACATCACTCCAGCGGGCTATGCACGGCTGCGTGGAGAGCTGTTGGATCTGATAGACAACGAGCGGCCCAAAATTGTCGAAATCGTGCACTGGGCTGCTAGCAATGGCGATCGATCTGAGAATGGTGACTATCTATACGGTAAAAAGCGCTTGCGCGAAATTGATCGTAGGATACGGTTTCTGACCAAGCGTCTAGAAATTGCCGAAGTGGTTGATCCGTCGGTTCACGCAGGAGGTGACCAGGTCTTTTTCGGCGCTACCGTCGTTTACAGCGACGATGAAGGCGTCGACCGCACCATTACCATTTTAGGTATCGATGAAGTCGAAACGGCGCTATCGCAAGTGAGCTGGGTGTCGCCTGTGGCTAGAGCGTTGCTGAAAGCGCGTGAAGGTGACCAAGTTCAACTTGCCACGCCAGGGGGCAATCGCACTTTGGAGATCATTGAAGTGCGCTACCCGGCGCGCAGCGCTGCTTGAGTTGGTCGCCTTCGCAGAACGAGCGACATATCAATCGCTAACCTTGGGGCAGAACACGGAAGGCGCGAAGCACCGCAGGGGTCCTGCGGAGATTGCGCAAGGACGCCTCCACATGGGCTTGGTCCCTCGCTGCGATGACAAAGCGTAGATCTGTCGTGTCCATTGCGGCTTCATCGTCCATGTCGACGTGGACAATGTCTGCTTCTGAACCGGCCAATTCAGCTGCAATGCGCGCCAGGACGCCTTTGCCGTTCGCAACCGTGACAACAATGCCGGTTTCGAACATGCGTATAGGTTCGTCGGCCCAGTCCACTGCGATGAAACGTTCGCTGTCTTTGTGCTGAAGTTTTTTGGCAACGCTGCATTGAGCGTTGTGAACAACCAACCCTTCACCGCGGCCCAGATATCCGACGATCGGATCCCCAGGAACCGGCCGGCAGCAGTTCGCATACTGCACAGACGCGTTTTCGCTGCCATCCAGGGTAACGCCGCCTTGTGACAGCGTCTCATGGGACGAGTATCTTTCACGCGTCAACAGCAAGGCATCGGGACGATGGCCATGCTCGGCCATGAGGACCATCAGACGCTTGGCCACAATACCGGCAATGCGCTTGCCCAAACCGATGTCGGTCATAAGCTCTGTACGCGTTCGATTGCCTGTAAAGCGCAGTAGCTTGTCCCACAAAGGTTGGTTTTCAGCCTCTGTCGGTAGCCTTTCCAGTCCCTCTGCCCTCAAAGCCTGGGTCAAAAGTTTTTCACCGAGTCCTGCGGATTCGGTATGTGCAAGCGTTTTGAGATAGTGGCGAATCTTGGAGCGCGCCCTACCTGTGCGCACAAAGCCCAGCCACGCGGGATTGGGGGTGGAAACGGGGGCGGTAATGACTTCCACCACATCGCCATTCTTCAGTTCGGTTCGCAACGGAACTTGCTCGTTATTGATTTTTGCCGCGGTGGTACGGTCACCGACATTGCTGTGAATGGCATAAGCGAAATCGACAACTGTGGCGCCCCGAGGCAGGGCCATGATCTGGCTCTTCGGCGTGAAAACATAAACTGCGTCGGGGAATAGATCAACCTTCACGTGGTCCCAAAATTCCGCTGCGTCGCGCGTTTCGTTCTGAATGTCCAGCAGCGACTGGAGCCACTTTGTGCCCAGCCGCTCAGCGGCCGAGCCATCAGCATCCTGCGCTTTGTACAGCCAGTGCGCCGCTACGCCCGCTTCAGCGACCACATGCATTTCTTCCGTGCGCATCTGGAATTCGATGTTCACTCCAGAGGGGCCCACCAGCGTGGTGTGCAGGGACTGGTAGCCGTTGAGCTTGGCAATGGCGATGTGATCTTTGAATTTGCCAGGAACGGGCTTGTACATCTGGTGGAGCACGCCCAGCGCGGTGTAGCAATCGACCACCGTCGGCACGATGACGCGGAATCCGTAGATGTCAGTGACTTGCGCAAAGCTCAGGTGCTTCGTATCCATCTTTTGATAGATGGCGAAGAGCGTTTTCTCGCGGCCCGCAAGGCGTGCTTTCATCCCCAGGCGGGAAAAGGCGGTGTCGACTTCGGCTTGCACCCGCTGCACGATGTCGCGCCGGCGGTTTCTGGATTTATTGACAGCCTTGGAGAGCGTTGCATAGCGCCAGGGGTGTAGATGCCGGAAGGAAAGATCCTGAAGCTCGCGATATGTCTGGTTCAATCCCAGCCGATGTGCGATCGGTGCGTAGATTTCCAGGGTTTCTGAAGCGATCCGGCCCCATTTGCTGCGTGGCATGTCCGACAGCGTGCGCATGTTGTGCGTGCGGTCAGCCAACTTGATCAAAATGACGCGCACATCGCGGGCCATCGCTAAGAGCATCTTGCGGAATGATTCCGCTTGGTTTTCTTCGCGGGTGTTGAATTGCAGCTTGTCCAGCTTGGTCAGTCCATCCACCAGTTCGGCTACGGGCAAGCCGAAACGATCGATGAGGTCGGATTTGGTGACCCCGCAATCTTCCATGGCGTCATGGAGAAGAGCTGCCATAAGGGCCTGGCCGTCGAGCTTCCACGTAGCGCACTGGGCCGCCACTGCGATCGGGTGGGTGATGTAGGGCTCACCGCTGTTGCGCAGTTGTCCAAGATGTGCCTCATCAGCGAATCGATAGGCTTGTCGAACCTGTTCAATACTGGCTGCGTCGAGGTATCCAAGATTATCGGTAAGGGCCGCAAAACTGGCCGCTGCTGCGTTGGCGGCTGCTGCGGACGTGCTTCCCGCTGCCCCGTTTTCGCCAGGGCGCGGGTCTTGGGCAGATGGTTTATTCAAGACCGCATTCATGCCCTTAATGTAGCGTGCTCATGGTATTGCAGCATTTGGCCAAAAAAAAGCACCGCAAAGCGGTGCTATTGAGGCTGCAGTTGCAAACCTGATGCGTTAGCCAGGGACCTTCTTCAGCATTTCCAGGCCGACCTTGCCTTGCGCAATTTCACGCAGAGCGGTCACTGCGGGTTTGTTGCGGCTTTCGATCTTTGGAGCGTGCCCTTGGCTGAGCATGCGTGCGCGATACGTGGCTGCCAGCACGAGTTGAAAGCGGTTGGGGATGTGCTCGAGGCAGTCTTCAACGGTGATGCGGGCCATGCGGCTTCTCCAGGAGGTCAGGTGATATTGAGAGATTCGAACGTGTCGGCCCGTGCGCGGCGTTGCGCCGCATACTTGAGCCGCTGGGCGTGGACGATGGTTTTCAGGTCGAAAAGCGCACGCTCAAATAGCTCGTTGATTATAACGAAGTCAAATTTGAACGCTTGTTCCATCTCTTGCGCGGCGTTCTTCAGCCGGATCTCGATGACATCCGGGGCATCTTCGCCTCTACGTTCCAGTCGGGAACGCAACTCTTCCCAACTGGGAGGAAGGATGAAGATAAGGACTGCGTTGGCAAAAGCCCGCTTGACCTGAATGGCGCCCTGGAAGTCGATTTCCAGGACAACGTCAGCCCCTTGGGCGATGCGTTCTTCAATGGCTTTGCGGGAAGTGCCGTACCGGCGCCCATGCACGTGGGCCCATTCCACGAACCCGTCGGAGGCGACCATCGCGTCGAATTCCTGCTCCGAGGTGAAGAAGTATTCGCGGCCATGTTTTTCCTGGCCGCGTGGTGCGCGGGTGGTGTGCGAGACCGATGGCTGGACGTGGGAATCGAGTTCCAAAAGCGCTTTGACCAAGCTCGATTTGCCCGCGCCGCTGGGCGCTGCCACTACGAATAGATTTCCAGGGTAGTCCATGCGGGATATGTGCTGGCTGCTATCAAAAATGAATTATCACTCACTCGATGTTCTGGACCTGCTCGCGCATTTGTTCGATCAGGACCTTCATGTCCACGCTGATGCGCGTGAGTTCCATCGCTGCCGATTTGGAGCCTAGCGTGTTGGCTTCGCGGTGCAGCTCCTGAATGAGGAAGTCCAGCCGTTTGCCGACTTCGCCGCCTTTTTTCAACAAGCGCTCGATTTCGTCCAGGTGGGAGTCCAGCCGGGTGATCTCTTCGGCCACGTCGATGCGGATCGCGAAGGCCGTAGCCTCGGTCAGTGCGCGGTCCTGGGCGGCTTCAGGCAATGCGGCGTTGTCGGCCAAGGCCATGGCTTCCTTCCAGCGTTCCATGAAGCGCTGGCGTTGCTGCTCAACCAATTTGGGGACGAGCGGCGTGGCCTGGTGGGCGAGCGCGCGCAATTGTTCGAGCCGGTCTTGCAGCATGGCCGACAGGCGCTTGCCTTCGCGTTCCCGGGCGCTGACAAGGTCTTTCAGGGCTTTTTCGGCCAGGGCGGGCACATCGTCGCTCCAGTCGTCCTGGGCCGAGCCGGCATTGGCGCACAGCCGCAGCGCATCCGCGACGCTCAGAGGGGCCGCGTCGGGAAGCCAGGCTCGGACGGCGTCCTGTGCCGAATTCAAACGCTGCAGCAGACGAGGTGCCGGGTCGGGGAGGGCGCTCGCGTCCTCGCTTTCGATGGAGGCGCGCACTTCGACCTTGCCACGCTTGAGCCGCGCGGTGATCAGCCCTCGCAGAACCGGCTCCTGGGCGCGCAGTTCATCGGGCAGCCGGAATGACAGATCCAGAAACCGGCTGTTGACGGAACGAATCTCCAGGCCCAAACGGCGCGTGCGGCTGTCGGTTTCGCCCCCTCCCGCAGATGCGCTTTGCTGCGCGCTGGCGTATCCGGTCATGCTGTAAACTGCCATTGGACTTTTCGGTGGTTGCTTGCGATCCGGCGATTATCCGGGTTCCGATTCGTGCCCGAGGTTTCTTCGCAAAATATGTCAAAAATCAAGCCGGCACCCTTGCCGCCCGACACCACGATTGGTGGCTACCGCGTGGTGCGCAGGCTCTCCTCTGGCGGCTTCGGCGTGGTGTATCTCGCCATCGATCCCGACGGCCAGCAGGTCGCCATCAAGGAATACCTGCCCTCTTCCCTGGCCACCCGCGGTCCGGGCGAGTTGCTGCCCAAGGTTCCGCCCGAAAAACTGTCCCTGTACCGCCTGGGCCTCAAGAGCTTCTTCGAGGAGGGGCGCGCCCTGGCGCAGATATCCCACGCGTCGGTGGTGAGCGTACTCAACTTCTTTCGGGAGAACGAGACGGTCTACATGGTCATGAACTACCTGGAGGGTGCCACCCTGCAGGATTTCATCATCACCGCGCGAGACCTCAAGACGCAGAAGGTGTTCCGCGAGTCCACGATCCGCTCGTTGTTCGACGAGGTGCTGCGCGGCCTGCGCATCGTGCACCAGCACAAGATGCTGCACCTTGACATCAAGCCGGCCAACATTTTCATCACCGACGACAACAAGGCCGTGATGATCGATTTCGGCGCTGCACGCGAGGTGCTTTCCAAGGAAGGCAATTTCATCCGTCCGATGTACACGCCCGGCTTCGCGGCGCCGGAGATGTACCGCCGCGATTCGTCGATGGGCCCATGGACCGACATCTATGCGATCGGTGCCTGCATCTACGCATGCATGCAGGGGTTTCCCCCCAACGAAGCGCCGCAGCGTTCCGACAAGGACCGCCTTTCGCTCGCGCTCACGAAGCTGCGCGGCGTGTATTCCGACAACCTTATCGAAGTGGTCGAATGGTGCATGGCGCTGGACCCTCTGTCGCGGCCGCAGTCGGTGTTCGCGCTGCAAAAAGAGCTCAGCCGTGAAGGCGAGCGGCGCTACACCAAGCTGTCGGTGGGCGAGAAGATGCGGTTGCAGCTCGACACGCTGGTGTCGGACACCAAGAAGAATGTGCAGAAAGTGGGCGAGGCCACGCGAATAGGGGCAAAGCCGAAATGAAATTTTCCGTCTTCCAGGTCAGCCGTCGTGGTGGCCGCGAAACCAATGAAGACCGCATGGGCTACTGCTACACGCGGGAATCGAGCCTGTTCGTGCTGGCGGACGGCATGGGTGGCCATCCTGAAGGCGAAGTCGCGGCACAGCTGGCGCTGCAGACGGTTTCGGCAGCGTTCCAGCGCCACGCCAAGCCCAAGCTGGAAGACGTGCACGGCTTTCTGGCCGACGCGCTGCTGGCCGCGCACCACCAGATCCTGCGCTACGCGGCCGACCGCGGCATGCTAGACACGCCCCGCACCACGCTGGTCGTGGCCGTGGTGCAGGAAGGCTGCGCCAGCTGGATCCATTGCGGCGATTCGCGCCTGTACATGGTGCGCGGTGGCGATCTGTTCACCCGCACGCGCGACCATTCGTACCTGGAGCTGCGGAACATGCCGCTGCAGGGCATCGAACGGGTAAACCGCAACGTGCTCTTCACGTGCCTGGGGTCACCGACCAAGCCGATCTATGACATCACCGGCCCGGTCGCGCTGGAGCAGGGGGATCGCATCCTGCTGTGCTCCGATGGCCTCTGGGGCACGCTGGACGACGACACCATCGCGCGCCAGCTGAGCCGCCTGCCTGTCTCGCAGTCGGTGCCGGACCTGGTCGAGGATGCGCTGCGAAAGGCCGGCGATACCAGCGACAACGTGACCGTGGTGGCGCTGGAGTGGGAGACGCCGGACGCGTTCGAATCCACCCAGGGCATTTCGACCGACAGCATCAGCGACGATGGGTTTTCGTCCACCATCCAGGCCGGACCGCTCGACATGGTGGATGACGACATGGACGACGAGGCCATCGAGCGCTCCATCGCCGAAATCAACGAGGCCATCCGCCGGTCGGCGGCCCGCAAGGCCTGAAGGTCCGCTGCGGCGCCTGCTGGGCGCCCGACCTGTTTTCGCTCTCACCGGAACCCATTGCATGACCACTTTTCCCCGCCCTGGCGGCCGCGCCGCCGACCAGTTGCGCCCGGTGCGCATCACCCGCCGCTACACCATGCATGCCGAGGGGTCGGTGCTGATCGAGTTCGGCAACACCAAAGTGCTGTGTACGGCATCGGTCGAAGAGCGCGTGCCGCCCCACAAGCGCGGCAGCGGCGAAGGCTGGGTGACGGCCGAGTACGGCATGCTGCCCCGCTCCACCCATACCCGCAGCGACCGCGAGGCCGCGCGCGGCAAGCAAAACGGCCGCACGCAGGAGATCCAGCGCCTGATCGGCCGCAGCCTGCGGGCCGTGTTCGACCTGAAACGGCTGGGCGAGCGCACCCTGCAGCTCGACTGCGACGTGATCCAGGCTGACGGCGGCACGCGCACTGCGGCCATCACGGGGGCATGGGTCGCTGCGCAGGATGCGGTCGCGCACTTGATGAAGACCGGCAAACTGGCCGAGTCGCCCATCACTGCGCCGCTGGCCGCCATTTCGGTCGGCATCGTGGAGGGAACGCCATTGCTCGACCTCGAATATGTGGAAGACGTGGCCTGCGATACCGACATGAATGTGGTGATGACCGGTGCCGGGCACTTCGTGGAGGTGCAGGGCACGGCCGAAGGCGTGGCGTTCACCCGCCAGGAGATGGACCGCTTGCTGTCGCTGGCCGAGAAAGGCGTGGCCGAACTGGTGGCGCTGCAGCAGGCCGCGCTACTCGATTTTTGATAGCAGACTTTGCTAGAGAGATAAGCGGTGGACGGCATTTTGATGCCAACCGATCCCCAGCCAGCCGATTGGCACGGTAAAAAGAATTTGCTATTTAATTGATAGCGATGCTCCCTAGATGAATATGCGCCAGAGGCCATTTTGACCATGAAGATCGTATTAGCCTCCAACAACCAGGGCAAGCTTGCCGAACTGCAGACCCTGCTGGCCCCGCTCGGGGTGGAACTGATCCGGCAGGCGGATCTGGGCGTCGGCGAGGCAGAGGAGCCTTTTCACACCTTCGTCGAAAACGCACTGGCCAAGGCACGCTTTGCCGCCCGGCACACCGGCCTGCCAGCGCTGGCCGACGATGCCGGCCTGTGCGTCGATGCCTTCGGGGGCCTGCCGGGTGTGGACACCGCCTACTACGCGACCCAGTTCGGCTACGAGAAGGGCGATGCCAACAACGTGCGCGCGCTGCTCGAACAGATGCAGAGTGTGGACCAGCGCCGCGCTGCGATGGTGAGCACGCTGGTGGCGGTTCGCACGCCCGAAGATCCGGAGCCGCTCATCGCGGTCGGTCGGGTCACCGGCGAGATCGCGCGCGAACCCCGGGGCAGCCAGGGCTTCGGTTTCGATCCGATCATGTTCATCCCCGAGTTCGGCAAGACCTTTGCCGAGCTGCCGGTGGCGGTGAAGAACGCCCACAGCCACCGTGGCCGCTCGGCGCAGCAGATGCTGGCGCTGATGCGAGAGCGCTGGTTCTGAGCGCGTTCGCTACTTTTCTGAGACCCTGCTGGCCGTGTCCATTCCTGCTTCCCCTTCGCCCCCCGCTTCCATCCCCATCGTTGCCGAGGGGGCGGCAGAGGCTGCGCCAGCGCCTGTGCGCGATGTTCAGCATTCCATGCGGCCGGGCGTGCTGCAGCTGAGCAGCCTGCCTCCGCTGTCGCTGTATGTGCACCTGCCCTGGTGCCTGAAGAAATGCCCTTACTGCGATTTCAACTCGCACGAGGTGCGCGATGCCAGTGGTGCGCAGGCGCTTCCCGAGCAGCGCTACCTGGATGCGCTCATGGCCGACCTGGAAGCGGCGCTGCCACTGATCTGGGGCCGGACGGTGCACAGCATCTTCATCGGCGGGGGGACGCCCAGCCTGTTCTCGCCAGCCTCCATCGACCAGTTGATCGGTGGCCTGCGCGCGCGGCTGCGGCTGGAGGCGGACTGCGAAATCACGATGGAGGCCAACCCCGGCACCTTCGAGAAAGACCGGTTTCGCGCCTACCGCGCGGCCGGAGTGACGCGGCTGTCCATCGGGGTGCAGAGCTTCGATGACCGCTTTCTGACGGCTTTGGGGCGGGTGCATGACCGAGCGCAGGCTCTGGCCGCCGTGCAGGAGGCCGCCCAGTCGTTCGAAACCTTCAACCTGGACATCATGTACGCCCTGCCGGGGCAGACGCTGGCCGATCTGGAGCAGGACATGCGCACCGCACTGGACCTCGGGCCACCGCACATTTCGATCTACCACCTGACGATCGAGCCCAACACCGTCTTCGCCAAGTTTCCGCCCACGGTTCCGGAGGACGATCTGGCGTACGCCATGCTCGACCGCATCACCGAGATGACCGGAGAGGCCGGCATGCAGCGCTACGAAATCTCCGCCTATGCCAAAGACGGCCACGGCTGCTTCCACAACACCAACTATTGGCAGTTTGGCGACTACCTGGGCATTGGCGCCGGGGCGCACAGCAAGATCAGCTTCGCGCACCGCGTGGTCCGGCAGGTGCGCTTTCGAGACCCGGCGCGGTACATGGACCACGCGCTCGCGGGCCACGCCGTGGCGAAGGACGAAGAGGTGCGCCGGGCGGACCTGCCGTTCGAATACATGCTCAATGCCCTGCGCCTGAAGGAGGGGTTCGCGCTGCAGGATTTCACCGCGCGCACCGGCCTGCCGCTCACCGCGATTGCCAAGGCGCTGGAAGAGGCCGAGCGCAAGGGCCTGATCGAGCGCGACATGCTGCGGGTGCGCCCGACCGAGCGGGGCTTCGATTTCCTGAGCGATCTGCAGGAACTGTTTCTGGCGGATTGACGGGCAGGCGCCGAAGGGATGAGCCGGCCCTGCCCGTGGTGTTCAGCCGCAGCGGGCGGCGACGATGCGGCCGTTGGCATCCACCTGCAGGTTCAGGCGCGTGGCGTCGAATTCCTTGGTGACGATCTGGTCCGGGCGCAGCACCCGGGCCATCTGCGCGCCGGAGCGTACCCGTGCATCCTCCACCACCTTGGCGGTGCTGTTCTGGCCGACCACGACCTGGGCTGGCGGGCCGCTGCAGATCCCGCCGACCGGCGCGCCGGTGCTGCTGGTGGTGCCGTTGGAGCTTCCCCAGGGCGCGTTGGTGGTGCAGCCGGCCAGCAGGGCTGCAGCGGAAAGGGCGAAGACGGTCAGGGAACGATGGGACATGGTGAATGGCAGTGTCGTTGGTGAAAGGGGGCACACCTTATCGCAGCGATTTCGGGGCGGGGTCACGAGTGGTAACGCGATGGTGTCAGTGCGCTTGCCCGCGCTGCGCCGTCATTCCTTCGCCGGAATCGGCTGCGCTGCGGCCGATGCGTCCAGCCCCATCTCGCGCACTTGCGCGGCAGCGGCGTTGGCCTGCGACGCCGAAGCGAATGGCCCGACCCGCACCCGCAGCAGCTTCTGGCCGCTGGCGGTGGTGATGGGCTGCGACGTGGCGGGCAGACCGGCTTTGCGCAGGCGGGCGTGGGCGCGTTGCGCGTTGGCCGTTTCGGCGAAAAGGCCGACGTTGATGTACAGGCGACGGTCCGCTACGGGTGCCGAGACAGCGCTTGCCGTGCTGCTGGCGCCCGAGGCTTTTTCAGCGGTGGTTGCAGGGGACGGGGCCAGCCGCGATGCCGCTGGTTTGGCGGCAGATGCACGGCTCTTGGGGCTCTCGGCCACAGGCCGCGGACCGGATGCAGGTGTGGACGCAGGGGCCTGTGCTTGCGACGCGGTCTGCATGCGCGATGCGGCCGGAGCGGGTGCCGAGGCTGCTGCCGCCGTTGCGGCCGTCGCGCGGACCGATGGCGCCACGCTCTGGGACGCTGCGGTCCGCGCAGGGGCCACGGTGGTGCTTGGCGGGCTTGATGGGCTCGACGCGACGGACGGCGCACTGGCGCGGCTGGCTGACACCGCCGCAGATACCGCTGGCGCCGGAGCCGGTTTCGGCGCCAGCGGGATGGACGCTACAGTCGCGGGCGCCACTGCCGATGTTGATGCGGGAGCGGTTGAATCAGGATTTGGAACGGGAGCAGAGACGGGGGTGCCGGTCAACGGCCCCGACGCAGTGGTTGCCGGAGCGCTGGCTGCGCTGACTGGTACTGCAGGTGCCGCAGGCGTGGGTCCAGCGGTTGGCTCGCTGCTGGTCAGTGACGCCCACGATGCGCCGGCAGGAAACAGCAGATACACCACCAAGGCTGCGACGGCCAAAGCCACGTTGGCACCGACGATCCAACCCAGCCTGCGCCGGGTCGCCGCATGGCGGGCGAGCCATTCGCCCGCCTGGGGCAGGGTGGCAGAAGCCGACAGGGCTTTGGTGATCCGTTTGCGCACATCGGCGTGGAAGATGGCATCGCCATAGAGACCGGGCACCACGGTCGCGGCCAGCAGAAATGCGAGAAGCACGCCCGCCAGCACCGGAAGCGGCCACTGAACCAGGTATTTGCCCACTGCGAAGACCAGCAGGGCGACGCCTTCCAGGGCGGCCACGTAAACGAGGGCCGCGCCCCACAACTGGCGGAACACCAGCCAGTTCAGCGTGAACAGGGCTGCGGCCCAGTTCCAGCGCGGCAGCGGGCGCCCGGCGGTGTCGAGCCGCTCGAAGGCCGGCAGGTAATGGTCGGTATTGATGGGGCCGATCGCGGCGCGGTACAGCGCCCCGATGGTGCTGTCGTCGGAGCGCCTTGGCGCGATGGGAGCGTGGGCCGCGTAAGCCGTGTGGGCGAGCATGGCGCGATTTTGGCATGCACCCCGCCGTGGACAACCGCCGGTGAGTGCGGGTTAACCAGGGCTGGGAGCGGCCCTCACCGGGGCGGCGCCTGCATCCGCATGGACGATGGTGTACAGCCCCACATCGACCCGGCCGGTGCTGAACCCGGCTTCGCAGTAGCACAGGTAGTACTCCCACAGGCGCCTGAAGGGCGCGTCGAAACCCAGCGGCTCGATCGATGGCCAGGCACTCAGAAAGCGGTGCCGCCACTCGGCCAGGGTGGTGGCGTAGCTGGGGCCGAAGGTTTCGGCGGCCTGCAGGGCCAGGCCCGCCCGCGCCAAGGCGTCGCGCAGCCGCGAGGGCGAGGGCAGCATGCCGCCCGGAAAGATGTAGCGCTGGATGAAGTCCGTGGTGCTGCGGTACTGCTCGAAATGTTCGTCCGCGATGGTGATGACCTGCACGACAGCGCGGCCACCGGGGCGCAGGCGCTCTTTGAGCGTCTCGAAATAGGCCGGCCAATAGCGTTCGCCGACGGCTTCCAGCATTTCGATGGAAACGATGTGGTCGAACTGGCCTTCGACATCGCGGTAGTCCTGCAGCCGCAGATCGACGCGCTCCGTGAGGGATTCTTCCTGCACGCGCTGCCGGGCATGCCGCAATTGCTCGGACGATAGCGTGAGGCCGGTCACATTCGCACCCGTGTCGCGGGCCAGGGCGATGGCCAGCGCCCCCCAGCCGCAGCCGATCTCCAGTACCCGTTCGCCGGCCTTGGGAGACAGCAGCGTGGCGATGCGGGCCAGCTTGGCGTGCTGGGCCTGCTCCAGCGATTCCTGCCCGGTGCCGTAGATGGCGCTGGAATACAGCATGTCCGGGTCCAGCCACTGGGTGTAGAAATCGTTCCCCATGTCGTAGTGGAAGGCGATGTTCTGGCGGCTGCCTCGCCGCGTGTTGGCGCGCCGCAGGTGAAAGAGCCGCGCGACCAGCCGGGCGGGCAGGCTGGCCTGCAGTGCGCGGCCCCAGCCAGCTTCGTTGCGCACGCCCAATTCGAGCAACGCAGCCAAGTCGGGACTGGACCATTCGCCCTGGCGGTAGCTTTCGGCCAGGCCGAGGTCGCCGCCCACGGCCAGCCGCCACAGCGGCTTCCAGCGGTGCAGCACGATGGTGCCGTGCGGACCGGGCTCTGCGCCCCGGCCTTCCGCGCGTTCGCCACCGGGCAGCTCCACGGTCAGCGTGCCGCAGCTCACGTTGGTCAGCAGGCGTCGAAGAATGCGCTCCAGCGGCCGAGAGCGCCAGGTGGTGCGGGCCGGGAGGGTGGTGGCAGCCGTTGCGCCCGCGTGCGCGCCGTCCGTCGGCAGCCCGGTGGATGGGGTGGGGAGTGTCATAGGTCTTTTGCCTTGATGATGGTCACGGGCACAGTGGGCGCAGGCGGTTTGGTGTGCAAGGGAACCCGCTTGAGCCACAGCCGCAGCGCCTCCCAGTGAATGGCTCCTATGACCTTGAGCGTGAGCAGCGGGTGGGTGATGAATGCGCGCGCCAGGGCCCCATCGCTCAATGCCCGGCGGCGGGCCTGCAGGCGTGCGACCAGCACCGGGCCGCGCGCGTCGCTGGCCGTGATGCCTACGCCCATGCCAGGGCGTTGCGGCGCGGGAAGCGACACGTCGAAGGCATAGCGCATCGACAGCGCGAGGAAGGGCGACACGTGAAAATCTTTCTCGCACTGCTGCCGGATGCGGGTGGAGTGCCGCTCGGATTCAGGCACGGCGATGAGGTAGCTATGGCGCTCGCCGAACGTGTTGTTGACCTCGTACAGCAGGGCCTGAAGCACGCCATCGGGCCGGTGGCAAAAATACACGGTGAGCGGATTGAAGGCGTAGCCCAGGATGCGCGGCATGGTCAGCATCTGAATGCGGCCTTCGGGAGCGAGCCCTGCGGCGACCAACTGTTGATCCAGGTGCTGGCGCAGCGAAAGCCCTTCGGCACCGCCATAGTCTTTTTCCCGAAGGCTGAAGAGATTGAAGCGATTGACGGAGAACAGACGCAGCCTGCGGTCCAGATCCGGCAGCTCGTCGAGATCGAGCAGCAGCGAGAAGACGCGGTACTGCAGCCGGTGGCGGGCCGGGCTGAGCCGCTGGTGCATCACGCGGCCCGTGTAGAGCGCTGACTGCTCGGTCACCGTGCCGCTCCCGGGCTGGCCGCGGCGCCTGCATGGGCTGCGGGCAGATGGATGCGCCCTGACTCGTTCGCCACGGTCCACGGCCGGCGCACGCCGCCCAGGGCTTCCGCCACCGCAAGGCCGGCCTGCAAACCGTCTTCATGAAAGCCGGAGCCGAAGTAGGCGCCGCAGAACCAGGTACGGCGCTGGCCTTGCAGCGACCAGAGCGCCTGCTGCGCCCGCATGGCGGCGCCGTTGAAGATCGGATGCTCGTAGGTCTGGCTGTGCAGCAGGTGGCGGGGATGCGGCTCCTGGGTCGGGTTGAGGGTCAGGAACAGCGGGGTCGCGTCCGGAATGTGCTGCAGGCGGTTCATCCAGTAGGTCACGCTCAAGGCTTCGCTGTGGCCTCGCTCGGCCGCGTAGTTCCAGCTGGACCATACGGCGCGGCGGCGAGGCATGAGCGCAGGGTCGTTGTGCAGCACGGCCCGGTTGCGGCTGTAGCCGAAAGCGCCGAGCAGCGTCGACTCGGCCTCGCTCGCGTCGGGCAGCAAGCGCAGGGCCTGATCGGCATGGGTGGCGATCACCACCTGATCGAAGCGCCGCGACTCCTGCGCGTCGCCCGTCCGAACATAGACGCCTTCGGCCGTGCGGCGCAGCTCGATGGCGGCGCTCTGCAGGCGCAGCCCCGCACCGAGGATGCCGGTGATCTTTTCCACGTAGCGCTGGCTGCCGCCTTGCACCGTGCGCCAAGCAGGCCGGTGGCCGAGATTCAGCAGATGGTGGTTTTCGCAAAAGCGCACGAAGGCCTGGGCCGGGTACTCGCCGATGCGGGCTGCAGGGGTGGACCAGATGGCCGCGGCCATGGGGTAGAGATGGTCTTCCCGAAATGCCCGGCCGTAGCCGTGCCGGTCGAGGTATTCGTTGAGCGAAATGTCGCCGAGCTGCCGTACATCGTCGGGTGCCTGGCGGTAAAAGCGCACCAGATCGCGCAGCATCGACCAGAACCGCAGCTTCAGCAGATTGCTGCGCTGCGCAAAAATGCCGGAAAAACCCGATCCGCTGTATTCGAGTGCGCCGCCATCCAGGCTCACACCGAACGACATTTCGGTCGTCAGCGTGGGAACTTGAAGGTGGGCAAACAGCGCGGTGAGGTTGGGGTAGGCCGACTCGTTGTAGACGATGAAGCCGGTGTCCACGGCGATGTCGCCATCCGTACCTGGCACGGTGACGGTGTGGCTGTGTCCGCCCGGCCGGCGGTCGGCCTCGAACAGGGTGACCTGGTGGCGCGGAGCCAGCAGCCATGCGGCCGACAGGCCCGAAATGCCGCTGCCGATCACGGCCACGTCCAGCGCCCGCCCGTTGGCGGGTGCGTCGGCGGGCGATGCGGGCGCAGCCGCCGCATGGATTGTCATTGCGTCATCCTCGAAGTCTCCTCGTGGGCTATTGTGTGGCTATACGCAGTGACCCGGCATTTGGATTCCGTCAGATGGGCTGTGATCTAATCCGCCGAGTGTTGCGTATGAGCAGCATGACTACCGTCCGCCAGCCCGCCGAGCGGCCTTCCAGGCCTCGAAAATCCTGGCCCCCTTATCTGTCGATCGTGACCCAGCCAAACACCTTTGGAGCCCATCCGACAGGGGAAGAGTTGAGTGCCCTCGTCCAGGCGGTGGCAACGCACGGCGATCGGCAGGCTTTTGCGGCGCTTTTCAAGCACTTTGCGCCGCGCGTGAAGGCCTATCTGATCCGCTTGGGTACGGCAGAGGCAACGGCGGAAGAGTTGGCCCAGGAGGCGCTCGTCAGCGTATGGCGCAAGGCGCATCTTTTCGATCCGTCCCATGCAGGCGTTTCCACCTGGGTTTTCACGGTCGCGCGCAACTTGCGGGTGGACCATTTCCGGCGCCGCTCCTATCAGGAACTGGAGCTGGAAGAGGGGCAGGCCGAACGCATGCCCGACACCGCTTTGGAGCCCGACGAGCATTGCCAGGCCGCGCAGCAGGAGAGTGAAGTGCGACGTGCCATGCAGCAGCTATCGCCCGACCAGGCCCATGTGCTGCGCCTGTCGTTCTTCGAAGAACATCCCCATGCCCAGATCGCACAGGATCTGGGCATTCCGCTGGGCACCGTGAAATCCCGGGTTCGCCTTGCGATGAACCACCTGCGCCGGTTGCTCGGCCACCTTGAGCCATGACGATCCAACATCACCCCGCAGACGAAGTGCTGCTCGCCCAGGCTGCTGGGCACCTTTCTGCTGCAGCGTCGCTGTTGGTTCGAACCCATGTGGATATGTGCGCCCACTGCCGGGAGCGCCTGTGCACGCTCGACATGGTCGGCGGGGTGTTGCTTGAAGGGATGGCGCCCGCCATGCTGCAGCCTGATGCCCTGGCCCGCACCCTGGCTGTTCTGGACGGGCCCGATCGGCATGCTCGACCACGTCCCGGGCCGGTACGCGGTGGTTCATCGCGCCCTGCGGGCTGGCCCGAGGGCGCTTTCTGGCCGGGCGCGCTCGATGCGTGCAAGGTATCGCCCTGGCATTGGCTCGGGCCCGGCGTGCGCTGGAGCCGGGTGACGGTGCCCGGCGATGCCGATGCGAACGTTCTGCTGCTGCGCATCGGTGCAGGCAAGCGCCTTCCACAGCACACGCACAGCGACGTGGAGTGGACGCAGGTGCTGCATGGCGCATTCCACGACGGACGGGCTCTGTTCGGTCCTGGAGATTTCGATGGCGCCGACACGCAGGTCCACCACCAACCTGTGGTGGAAGCCGGTGGAGAGTGCATCTGCCTGGCGGGCATCGAAGGCCGCGTGCTTTTCGATGGCGCCATGGCGCGCTGGGTGGGGGCGCTGGTCGGAATGTGATGCCGAACCGCGCGGGGCTTGATGGAGAGCCCCGCACGGCAAAGTCGCGCTGTCAGCGCAGTTCGCCGCCCCAGCGCAGCGTGGCCAAGCAGGCAGCGGTCGCTGCGGCGCTGGTGACGAAGGCGCCCCAGCACATGTCGGCGATGGTCACGCTCCAAGGCCAATCTTTCAGCGTCGCCTGGTTGGTCAAGTCGTAGGTGGCGTAGGCGATCAGCCCCAGCAGGGCACCCATGCCCATGGCCGTCAGCCAACTGCGTTGTTCGACCCCCGGCAGCACGGCAATCATCACCACGCCAGCCACATAAAGCAGATAGAACAGCGCCGCAGGGGCCACGGAGAACTTGTCCTGCATGAGGTGCCCGATGCCTGGCCGGTAGAGGCGATCGGCCATGGTGGAGAGCCAAATGGCGTCGAGCGCCAAAAAGACCAGGGCCGTGGAGGCGTAGGCAACGGCAAGGGGGCGGATCATCATGGTTTTCTCCTGAAGGCGCGGTACTTCCGCAGTTATTTCAATCGGTAGCTCAGTTTTCGGCCGTTGCCGACGGTGGAATCGAGCCCGATCCACGCGCCATCGGCGGCGTACCAGAGGTCAATCGGGTGAGTCAGGCCACCGATGCGCCAGAGCGATGCCGGCACGGCTTGGCCACGTACTTCCACCGTGCCATCGTCCTGCCGGTTCACTTGCACCGTCTCGGCCTTGCCGGTCTGGGCATTGAGCAACTGAGCCTGGGTGCGAATGGCGGGGTTCCAGTAAGCGAAGCTCAAGGTGCATCCCGTCCCTGCAGCAGCAACCGAGGGGCTGGCCGGCGTTGGAAAGCGCAGATCGACTTTGTTGAGCTTGCCGTCGTCCTGCGTCTCTGCGGTAATGGTTTCCAGGCAGCCGTTGCGCCATGTTTCATGGGCATCGTGCCGGTATCTGTACACCACGATGCCCAGCAGCTTGACGGTGAAGCGGGCTTCGCTGATGAGCGTTCGCTCGTGTTCCGCGGGGGCCAGCAGGTGAAAGCGATGCTCGCCAATGGGCGATCCATCCAGAGTGACCTGAAAATTCCAGTCAGCCGCAGGGGGCATGGCAGCGATTGCAGACTGTGTCCAGAGCGACCCCAGTGCCGCAGCCGCGCAAAAGGTGTACCTGGCGAGAGAGGGCGGTGCGTGATCGATCATTGCTTTGCCCCTTGCCGTGGCGGTCCGGGAATGAACGCGTTGGTGCGCTGCATGTAGTCACGATAAGCCGGGCGCCGTTCCGCAATGTCTTTTTCCAGTAGCGAGACACCCGAAACGCGCAGCAGCAGCACCGTCATGAGCACGGGCGATACGACTGTCCAGGCTCCCGCCCATCCGGCACCGCTCAGGGCCAACAACCACAAGCCCCACCAGACGCAGGTTTCGCCGAAGTAGTTGGGGTGGCGTGTAAAGCGCCACAACCCTTTGTCCATGACCTGCCCGGCATGGGAGGAATCGGATTTGAAGCGAGCCATTTGCGCGTCGCCCACCGCTTCGAAGCCGATGCCGAACGCCGCCAGCGAAATGCCGGCCATGTCCACAACGCCCAGAGAGCTGGGCGGCGCCAACGCTCCCGACATCAGCGGGGCGGAGACGATCCAGGCGAGAACGGCCTGCAGGCCGAACACCAGATAAAGGCTTTTGCCGGCGAAGTTCGGGCTGTTGCGCTCCCGCATGGCGCGATACCGATGATCCTCGCCGTGCCCCCAATTGCGGACGCTGATGTAGGCACACAGCCGCAAGCCCCACGCGCCTGACAGCACCAAAAGTGCGATCACTCGGACGTCCATGGTCGGCGACCACGCCCAGTAGGTGAACCCGCAACCCGCAATGAGCACTGGCCACATGCGGTCTGCGAGGCTGGCATCCTTGCGGACCACGCTGACCAGCCAAGTCGCCACGGACGCGGCCAAGGTCCATGCGAGGCCGCTCAATGCAACGACGACGGCTGGCGGCAGCGTGTTCATGCCGGGCCCGTTCAGCAGCGCTGTTCCGGCGTGCAATGGGGCAACGCCAGGATGGTTCGTTGACTGGAAATGGCGGCTTCGCTTGGCGGCATGGACAGTTCCTTGACTGCCGCGTAAAAACCGCGGCCTGGGTTATGTACGCAGCCCCGCTACCCTTGGATCGCACCGCCACGAAAATTCCTGGAGCAACGCGTGTGCAGCCATGCACCAAGTGATTTCAGGTCTTGGTACCGGTGGCGCCATCGAGCACCATGCGAACACGCCGCGCAAGGTCCGCCAGGCGATAGGGCTTCTTGAGAATCTCGAACTCCGTCGGAGCGACGTTCGCCAGGCTGCCCATGTCTCGGTCGAATCCCGTAGTGAGCAAAATGTGAATGCCCGCCACGGTCTTGCGCATCTCCCGGGCCAGTTCGTAGCCGTTGAGGCCTCCGGGCATGACCACGTCGGTGAAGAGCAGGTCCGGCAGCGCATCTTGCGGCAAGGACCGGACGAGCTTCAGCGCGGCATGGGCGCTGTGCGCCACATGCACCGTATAGCCCAAACCTTCCAGCATGGCGTGCGCCAGATCGGCGACTTCCACGCGGTCGTCCACGACCAGGATCTTCTCGTTGCCGCCCCGGCTTTTCGGCGAGAGCGATTCGGAAAGCTCCGGATGGGTTCGGCCGTGCACGGCGGGGAAATACATGCGCACCGTGGTGCCTATGCCGACTTCGGAATAGATGGTGACGGCACCGCCAGATTGCTTGGCAAACCCATACACCATCGAAAGACCCAGGCCCGTGCCCTTGCCCTCTTCCTTGGTGGTGAAGAAGGGGTCCATCACACGCGAAACTACTTCCGATGGAATGCCCGCGCCAGTGTCCGTCACGGAAATGGTGGCGTACCGGCCTGGTGGCAACCCGGAGAACGCGTCACCGTCGTGTGCATCCAGATCGATGCCCTTGGTTTCCACGCGAATGCGTCCTCCGTTGGGCATGGCGTCGCGGGAGTTGAGCAATAGGTTGAGCACCGCGACTTCGAGTTGAGTCGTGTCGAGTTCGCAATTCGGCAAGTCTTCGCCAAGAACGTATTCGATCTCGATTTCTTCGCCCAGCGTGCGTTCCGCCAGGGTGGCCATGCCCTTGGCGAGCGCATTCAGATTGACGACCCGGCCCTTGAGCTTTTGCTTGCGGGAAAACGCGAGCAACTGCTGGGTCAATGTGGATGCCTTGGTCACGGCGCTGCGGATGCTGTCGATGGAGCGGTCAATGTCCTGCGGTCCCAGCCGGTTGTTGCGGTTCTTGACGCGCATGACGTCCAAATGTCCGGACATCACCTGAAGCAGGTTGTTGAAATCGTGCGAAATGCCGCCGGTGAGTTGCCCCAAGGCCTCCATCTTCTGCGCCTGGGACAGCGCTTCTTCAGCGTCGCGGCGCCGGCTCACGTCCAGCTGCGAGGCAAAGAAATACACCAGTTCGCCTTTGCGGTTGTAGACCGGCGAGATGAACAGAGCATTCCAGAATGAAGAACCGTCCTTGCGATAGTTCAGCAGCTCCAGCGATATTTCGCGCCGTTGTTGGACGGCCTCGCGGATGGCGGCGACGGTGTTCCGGTCGGTGGCGGGGCCCTGCAGAAAGCGGCAGTTGTGGCCCATGATGTCTTCGAGGGCATAGCCGGTCATGGCCACGAAAGCCCGGTTGCAAAAGACGATGGGGTTATCGGGCTGCCGGGGATCGGTCACCAGCATCGGCATGCGGGTGGTTTCGATGGCCGCAAAGAAAATGTCGTCTTTGTGCTCAGACACCTCGCTGGGTGCGCCTTCGGCCACATAGGCTTGCCATGGACCGGGTACTGGGGGCTTTTCACTGCTCATGTTGGCGGGAATCGTAATGCAAGCATTCATGCAGCGAACCGCCAAGGGAGCCTGTCGGGTGTAGGAGGGCACGCCGCGATGAACCGGTGCAACACGGATGCTGAAAACCCCGGGACCCTCAAAGCCCGTAGGTCAACGCCCTGGCTTTGCCCCAGAACACGCGGTACATGAAGACGGTGTAGGCAATGATGGCTGGCAACGTGATGCCTACCCCCACCGCGACCACTGTCAGCGACTCCGTGGCGCTGGCCGCCTCCCAGACCGTGATGCGATCGATGACGATGTATGGATAAAGGCTGTACGCCAAACCGAAGAACGCGAGAAGAAAGACGGCGACGGTGGCCGCGAACACGATCCAGCCATACCCTGCACTGACGATGCGCGGCGTGTGCAGCACGTGGTGGACCGCCAGCAGCGCCGCCGCGCATGCCAGGGGTATGGGCAGCAGCACGAAAAGCTGAGGCAGCGCAAACCATTTCTCGAAGACGGTGTGGCTGACCAGGGGCGTGGCGAGAGAGATGGCCGCCAAGGCCAACGCCATCGGCCACAGGGCAGCGCGCCCCCATGCGGCGGCCTTGCGCTGAAGGTCGGCCTCGGTTTTCATGAGCAGCCAGCCGGCGCCGAGCATGCAGTAGGCGGCTGGCAGCGTGAGGGCGATGCCCGCCGAGAACAGCGTGGGCCACAGTCCTTCGGCGAAGCCGGTCACATAGGCACCCAGCATCCAGCCCTGTGCCAGCGTGGTCACCAACGAGCCTGCGGCGAACGTGCGGTTCCATGCGGTCTTGTGCGAATCGCGGGCCTTTACCCGGAAGTCGAACGCGACACCGCGCAGGATGAGGCCGAGCAGCATCACGGTGGCGGGTGCATAGAGCGCAGAGAGCACCACGCCATGTGCCATCGGGAAGCACACGAGCAGCACACCGACCCCCAGAACGAGCCAGGTTTCGTTGGCGTCCCAGAACGGGCCGATGCTCGACACCATCGTGTCTTTTTCGGCGTCGGTGGCGAAGGGCAACAGCATGCCCACACCCAGGTCATAGCCGTCGAGTACCACATACGCCAGCAAGGCAAGCCCCATGACGGCCATGAACGCGAGCGGCAGCAAATTGGCAAGGGTCATTTCCATGAAGGTCTCCTCAGGCAGCTTGTGGCGCGGGTGGGCTGACCGCCGGCGTTGGCATGGCGGCGTGCTCTGCCATGTATTTGATGACGGCGACATAGCTCACGAGCAGCGTCGCATAGACCGTCAGGTAGGCCGCGAGCGACATGGCCACGGTGGACGGAGGATGCTGCGCCACCGTGTCCGCGGCGCGCAGCAGTCCATACACCAGAAAGGGCTGGCGTCCGATCTCGGTAACGTACCAGCCCGCCAGTGTGGCCACCCAGCCAGAGAACGTCATCGCCACCAGCGCCAACAGCAAGGCGCGCGGGAGCGATGCCTCCGGCGCGTGTGCCTTGCGGCGCTGCCACAGTGCGAACGCCCCCCACCAGGCAACGACCAGCATGAGCATGCCCATGCCCACCATCACCCGAAAGCTCCAGAACACGGGCGCGACCGGCGGATGCGCTCCCTTGAATGCGTCCAGGCCTTTGAGTTCGGCGTCGATGTCGTGCGCCAGGATCAAGCTGGCACCTTTCGGAATCTGGATGGCGTAGTCCGTGCGGCCCTCTTTCTCGTTGGGCCAGCCGAACAGCGTGAGTGGTGCTCCTTTTTCGGTATGCCACAGGCCTTCGATGGCGGCGATCTTGGCCGGCTGGTGTTGCAGCGTGTTCAGACCATGCATGTCGCCCATCAGTATCTGCAGCGGAATCGCCACCGAGACCGCAACGATGGCAGCGCGCAGGGCCAGGGGCGTGCCCCGGGTCGCTGTGCCTCGGATCATTTGCCAGGCGCTCACACCCGCCAGCAGAAAGCCGGCTGTCAGCGTGGAAGCCAGCAGCTTGTGGCCCAGCCGATAGGGAAACGAAGGGTTGAACACGATGGCGAACCAGTCCGCGGCATGGAACTTGCCATCGATGATTTCGAACCCTGCGGGCGTTTGCATCCATGAGTTGAGGCTCAAGATCCAGAACGCCGACAAGGTCGTGCCTGCAGCCACGAGCAGGGTGGCGATCAGATGGACGCGGTCGCTCACATGCTGCCGGCCGAACAGCATGATGCCGAGAAACGTCGCCTCCAGAAAGAAGGCGGTGAACACTTCATAACCCAGGAGTGGGCCGGCGATGTTGCCGGCCTTCTCCATGAAGCCCGGCCAATTGGTGCCGAACTGGAAGCTCATGGTCACCCCCGAGACCACCCCGAGCGCAAAGGTGAGCGCGAAAACCTTGGTCCAGAAGTAGTAGGCCTGCTCCCAGCCGAGTGCTGCCGGGGTGCCGGCCGCTGCCCTGTGCCGCAGGCGAAAATACACCAGGAACCAGCACAGTGCGATGTTGATGGTGGGGAACAGGATGTGAAAGCTGATGTTGGCGGCGAACTGGATTCGCGACAGCATGAACGTATCCATGGCGCGTCACCGTTCCTTTCCGTCCGGTTTCGCCGATCGGCCCTTGCCGGTCAACCGGTCCTTGAAGTCCAGCACGCGGGTGACGGCCGTACCCATGCCCATGAGCTGCATGGCGGTTTCTGGCGCAAGGCGCTGCACGTCGTCGAACCAGGTCATGAGGCGGTCGATGAGGTCGTGCATTTCCTGCATGCGCTGTTGGGCATGGCGCTCGTCCTCGGACGCCGGTTCTTCCAGCAGTGCCATGCGAAGCATCGATAGCGTGGGCTCGATTTCCCGGCGTCTGCGCTCTTCTGCGAGCGTGCGGAAAATCTGCCATACGTCTTGCGGCGCTTCGAAGTATTCGCGCCGGTCGCCCGGCTGGTGGCGCAATTGGACGAGCCGCCAGGCCTGCAATTCCTTCAAGCCCATGCTCACGTTGGAGCGAGAAAACTCCAAGGTTTCGGCGATTTCGTCGGCATTGACCGGGCGTGGTGAAAGGTAGAGCAGGGCATAGATTTGGCCGACGGTGCGGTTGATGCCCCAGCGGCTGCCCATCTCTCCGAAGTGGGCCACGAACTGTCGATTCAAGGAGGGGAGCGGCTTGATCTGTGTCATACCGCGATTGTGCCTCAGGTCTTTTGAATTTTCAGTATTTACTGAAAATTCAACATTTACGATAAGGTCGTGTCCTGGTAGCGATGCGGTAGCGGGTCTGCAAGGGGGTAACCGCGGGCGCTAACCCAGTGCGGTGTCGAGCAGCATCATCACCACGAAGCCCAGCATCAATCCTCCCGTTGCAAACGCCTCATGGCCTTTGCGGTGTGACTCCGGAATGATCTCGTGGCTGATGACATAGAGCATCGCACCTGCCGCTGCGGCCAGCCCCCAGGGCAGCAAGCTCGCAGACAGGCCGATCAATGCAACGCCCATCACTGCCGCCACTGGCTCGATGAGGCCAGACACCACCCCGAGGCCTGCCGACATCCACCGCCCGTAGCCCACGCCGCGCAATGCCAGCGCGACCACCATGCCCTCCGGCACATCCTGGATGGAAATACCGGCAGCCAGCGCTTTGGCGCCTACGCCATCCGGGCCTGCAAAGGCGACTCCGATGGCCAGTCCTTCCGGGAGGTTGTGCAGGGTGATGGCGAGCACGAACAACCAGGCCCGCTTGATGGCCCGCGCCTGCGGGCCTTCCAGGCCTTTGACGAAATGCTCATGAGGCACTGCGCGGTCGATCAGCAGCAGAAAAAGAGCGCCGCACAAGATCCCGGCGCTCACGATGCCTCCTGCCGTCCAGGAGCCGGCACCCTGTGATTTCGCCGCCGCAATGGCGGGGATCACCAGGGAGAACGCACTGGCAGCAAGCATGACGCCAGCGCCGAAACCCAGCATGGTGTCGTGCGTGCGCTGCGAGAATTTCTGGGACAGCAGTACGGGGAGTGTGCCCAGGGCTGTCGCTGCAGCGGCCATCAAGCCGCCCAGCAGGGCGCCGCGCAGCCGGTCGTCTCCACTGATCAATCCATCCAGTGCCTGCACGCTCAAGACGGCTGCCCCGGCAAGAACGATAGCGAGGCCCAGCCACTGCCTCCACGACAGGACGGGGCGCGCAGCCATTGCGACACGGTTCACAGGATCATGGGAATGCAACGGCATGGCTCGGCTCCTGAATCAATGGCGCTACTACCGGAGCCACGACAGTCCCGCCGTGGCGATCTCGTCCGCTTTACATGTACACGCTGCTCAATCGCAGACTGCCGTTCACGCCGGCCGGGAAGAAGCCCCCCTGGCTGGCCGCGTTGGGCGTGAGGTACACGATGTTGAGAACGTCGTCCGGAGAGCGGCTGTAGGCGATGCCATTGGTGTCCAAGGGCACGATGTTGGAGGCTCCGTTGGCGTCGGGCGCAATGCCCTGGTCCATGTCTTTGGAGTTGTCCAACGTGTTGCGGGCGCTGGAGATCCGTCCGGCCGCAGCTTGCGCATCGACACCTTTCGAATAAAGGACAGTGCGCACCAGCCCGGCGTGGTAGGCCTCGGCGGCCAGAATGCCGGCAGCGGCTTCCAGATAGGTCTTGTTCTGGATCAGCGGCGCGGCGCCCTTGTAGGCGGTGACTCCCACGTCTTCAAAGATGAAGGCTCCCAGGAGGAAGCTCAAATCGTCCTTGTAGGGATTGAACGCCGTTCCTGCGGGTATCAGTCCCGAGGCCTGTGCCGCTTTGGAGAACGCGCCGTTCGGATCGGTACCGCCGACATCGATCGATGGCATGGCCACAGCGGAGGAGCCCAGGGCAGCACGGAGGAAGTTCACGTGGGCGAGTTCATCGGCCGCGATTTCCTTGGCGTAAGCTGCAACGACAGGATCGGAGAAGGGCACCTTCGTGCCGCCGATCACGGTGCCACGCGTGCCGGTGCCGGTCGTCTGTGCGTCAGGCAAGCCCGCGCCCGTCGTGGCGTAGAGGTAGAACTGCGCTTCGAGGTATTCCAGGTTCAGCGCGAAATTGAGAATTTCAGGGTCTGTCGGTGCGTCGGCACCCACAGCGGGGCTTGATCCGCCTCCGCACGCAGTGAGGATGGCGCCACCGGCCATTCCAGCGGCAAAGCCTCCAGTCTTGCGGAAGAACATCCGGCGCTCTTTGAGCTTGTCGGAGCGGCGCTGCAGGATTTCGAGGGGCGATGCAGGGATATCGATCATGGTTGCTCCTGGTGATGTGCGGTGCACATGAAAGTCACATGTTGGTCCAGCGGCAGGGGCCGTTGCCGGTGTCTCAGGAAAGCAGCGCCGATCGATGCCGGTTAACGCATGCAACGGATCGCCTCCTCCGCCTTCCTGTGCTGGGATACGCGCAGAAAAAGGCAATGGATTCAAAGTATTTTTCTGAGCGTGGCTGGACGGAGGCATTCGCTGCATCCAGGGTGGGGCTGGAAACTTGCCACTTTCCGATGGTGCAGGGCCTTCCCGCCGAATCGGACGAGCCAGGAGATACCATCACCCATGCGAAAAAATTTCACCCTCGTTTCCGAAAACAAGCAACGCGACCGTGTCCTGGACGCTGTCAAACATGAAATTCGCAAATACTTGCGCCGCGAACGCAAGCGCGATGTGCCCGCAGGCTCTGACCATTGGGAGTTCGATTGCCGGTTCGGATTGACGCAGGAGTCCGCCGAGACGGTACCGCTCGATGCGCTGATCGACAAGGTGGGCTCGGCTGCGGCGGAAGGTGCGGATACCTTCTATGTCGAAATTCTCGCGCGGCCTGCGGTAAAAGCCGTGCACGAACGAAAAAACGCCGCCGACATGGATGATGCGCAGGAGCCCGAGCAGGCTCTTTGAGCGGCTATTGCCCTATTGCCCTATTGCCCTATTGCTCGATTGCTCGATTGAGCGCTGCAAGGTTGCCGCTATTCACCATCAGTGAATTCGGAATGCAAACACCGCCCCTTTGCCCGAGCGCTGAACCAGTGCGATATCGCTTCCGTGCAGCGCCAGAATGCGCTGCACGACCACCAGCCCCAAACCTCCGCTACGGCCTTCGGCTGCGCTGAAAGCGGGGCGCTTGAAGAGGCTGTGCTGCAGTGATGGCGGCACGCCGGGCCCGGTGTCGCTGATCTCCACATCCACGCCACCGCCTTTGCCTGCGTTTTCACTGGGGCTTGGTGATGCAGCGGCAGGGCGCAACTGCACCGTGATCTCTCCGCCTGCCGGGGTGTGTTGTATGGCGTTGTCCAGCAAGTTGGTAAGTACGCGCTCGATCAGGCCCAAATCAGCCGTGACGGTGGGAAGCCCGGGTGCGATATCGGCCACGAGGCGCTGGTGCCGCGCCTCTGCGGCCAGTTCGAATTTCTGAAACACGTCCTGTACGAGATCGGGCAAGGCCAGCGATTCCTTGTCGAGTTTCACGACGCCATATTCCAGCCGGGCCAGTTCAAACAATTCCTGCGCGAGTCGGCCGACCTTGCGGCTTTGGCCCAGTGCAATCTCCAGATAGCGTCGCCGATCCTGGGGATTCAATGCTTCCGATTTGATGAGCAATGTTTCCAGATAGCCATGCAGCGAGGTCAGTGGCGTGCGCAGATCGTGCGAGATGTTGGCAAACAGTTCGCGCCGCTGTTGGTCCTGCGTTGTCAGTTCGCGCCATTGCGTGGCAATGCGCTGTGCCATGCGAGCGAATGCATTGCCCAGTGCCGCGATATCTTGGCCGGCGCCTCGCGTGTCGGTGAGCAGCGGCTCGGCCCGATCGAAAGCAGCGACGCCCTCGGCTTCGAAACCACGCACCGCTTCGGTCAAGCGGCGCAGGGGTCGGGTGATCAATGCAAAAGCGGCCAGGCCTGCCGCCAGGCAAAGCAGGGCTACCAGCGCCATCGACAGCAGTGTGGTTCGAAGAACGTTGTCGGCCGATACCCGTGCGGAGAGCGCCGCGAAATTCTCGCCCTGCAGCACGACATAGACGTAGCCCGCGTCATGCCCCCCAGCTTGCAGCCGTGCTGCGCTGAACACCTTTCGCTGGCCGCTGGCGCTGCGAGGGTCGTCGCCCAGTATCGGTAATTCGGCGCCCGAGAGCAGTTGCTGGATGGGCTTCAAATCGACGGCCTGCGCCTTCAAGTGCCCTGGTGGAGCAGCCTGCGCTGCAATGCGCCCCTTGGGCGTGAGCAAGTAGACCTCCACGCTCGGGTTGACGGCCATCAGCTTATCGAAGAGGTCTCGCACCGCAGCGTCGTTCAGGCCATCCGCACGCATCAATTCAGCGTTGCTGGCGATGTGCGTTGCAAGCCCTGCGGACAGCCGCTGTGTCAGTTCCTGCTCATAGCGGCTGTTGGCACGCATCTGCAGCCACGCCGACGCTCCACAGCACACGAGCAGCAGCATGGCAAACACCAGCGACAAGCGTTGGGACAGCGTGCCCCAGCGGCGGGTCATGGCGATCCTCCGTCGGCAGATTCGGGCGCCACCATTTTGTAACCGCGGCCCCAGACTGTCACGATGCTGCGCGGAGTGGCCGGGTCCGCCTCGACCTTCATGCGCAGGCGATTGATATGGGTATTGACCGTGTGCTCGTACCCATCATGCTGGTATCCCCAGACCTGGTTCAGCAGATCAAGGCGTGAAAAGACACGGCCCGGATGGCGGGCAAAGAAATAGAGCAGATCGAACTCGCGCGGGGTGAGTTCGATGGGTTTATGCGCGATCTGCACCTCGCGCGCAATGGGGTCGATGCTCAGCGTGCCCATGTCGAGACGACCGGCCTCCAAGCGCGCGTTGCGCGCCAATCCATCGCTGCGGCGCAGCAGGGCACGCACGCGCGCCACCAGCTCCAGCATCGAAAAGGGTTTGGCCAGATAGTCGTCCGCGCCGAGCTCCAGTCCGAGAATGCGGTGTACCTCGCTGGAGCGCGCACTGGTGATGATGATGGGGGTGTAGCGCGCCATGGCCCGGGCATGGCGGCAGATTTCCAGGCCGTCCACATGGGGAAGCATGAGATCGAGCACCAGAGCATCCCATTGGCCCTGTTGCAGCGCCCCAAGGCCGGTCTTCCCATCGGCCGCGTGGGTGATGGAATAGCCTTCGTCTTGCAGATGCATGCGCATGAGGTCGGCGATGTGGGCGTCGTCCTCGACGATGAGAATGCGTTTGGCAGATTCCATGGCGAATTCTCTCCCGTTCAGTGCAAGACAGTCATCACGATTTTTTGAAGTCTTCGTGAGGACTCGGTGGCGGCCGTTGCTGAACAATGCCCTTTGTGCAAGGTGCGGCGAATGCGGTTACCGCAACATCAACGAATCTGGAGATCGATGCCATGAAGCAACCATTCCGTTCCCTCCGTTCCAAGGAAACCACGCTGCGAGGTGCCGCGATACCTCGCCGGCCGTTGCTCATCGCCACGTTGGCTTTGACGGTGGGTCTCGTGCTTTGGGAGGCCACGCCGCTGCGGGCGGCGGAACCTGCAGTGGCGGTTCCTGCCCCGATCGATAACCCGGCTTCTACAGAGAGTTCGGCCACGGCCGTTTTCGCGGGCGGTTGCTTTTGGGGCGTTCAAGGCGTTTTCCAGCATGTCCAAGGCGTGAGCAACGCTGTATCGGGCTATGCGGGAGGCGATGCAAGCAGCGCAAACTACAACGCCGTCGGTTCCGGCCGCACCGGCCATGCTGAAGCAGTGCGCATCACCTATGACCCACGCCAGGTGAGCTATGGCCAATTGCTGCAGATTTTTTTCTCGGTCGTTCACGACCCGACCCAGTTGAACCGCCAGGGGCCCGACACGGGAAGCCAATACCGCTCCGCCATCTTTCCCTCGGATGCAGCGCAGGAAAAGGTGGCCAGAGGCTACATCGCACAACTGGAGAGTGCCAAAATTTTCAGTGGCCCCGTGGTGACCCGTATGGAGCCAGACAAGGTGTTCTATCCCGCTGAGGCCTATCACCAGGATTATTTGGTGAAGCACCCCGACCAGCCTTACATCGTTGTCTATGACCTGCCCAAGGTCGAGCAATTGAAGAAGGTCTTTCCTGGCGTGCATCGTTCTCAGCCAATGCTTGTTTCCAGGGCGATGTGACTGCCAAAAAACTTTTCGAGCCAGCCGCCTTCGGGCGGCTTTTTATTGGCTGCGTCAAAAAACGGGGTGGGCGTTGCCTGCATGTCTCCACGGCCAGACTTTGCACGTCTTGAGAGCGGAGCAGCCCCGACGGGTTGGTGCAGTTTCCTTTTGTCACTTAATAATAATAATTCTCATTAACTTTTGATGGATGATCGAGAAAAGAGTCCATGGCCTGGCGAACGACCCGGTTGAGCATCGCCAAGCGACACGTGCAACGAGCGCTGGATGTGCGTTCTCTGGCAGGCGCTGAGTGTGTTGGTCCATGGCGATTCATTCAGTTCACTGGGAGGTGCTGTCCATGTCTTTGCATTCATCCGGGCCTTCGCTCGGAGAGGTTTTCGTCGCCAACCGGGCGCAGCTTTTAAGGGTCGCGCACAAGATCGTCCGCACCATGGATCTGGCAGACGACATCGTGCAAGACGCTTATGTGCGCATCGTTGGAGGTGCCAACGAGCGCAAGATCGATCAGCCCGTAGGCTATTGCTGTCAGGTGGTTCGGAATCTGGCGCTGGACCACTGTCGGCGACAAGCGGTGGAGCGCAGTTGCGTTGCCTCTGGCATGGATGTTGAGGCCCTGGAGGTGGCGGGGCCCAGTTCGCCGGATCGCCTGCTGCGCGACCGCCAATTGGTGGGTTTGATCGAAAAGACGTTGGCGGATCTGCCTGTCCGAACCCGGGTGGCGTTCCAGTTGTACCGGCTCGACGGAATGACCCAGCGTGACATTGCCGTGTCGCTGGGTTGCGCGCTGGGCTTGGTCAACCGCTTGATTGCCGAGGCGACACAGGCCATTGCCGCCTTGCACCATTTGCTCACGGATGATTGAAACCTGAAGCGCGCTGCGAGCTGGCTGAAACTGCACAGTTTGCATCCGTGCATTCCCATGCCGGTTGTCTTGCGGTAAGGTTACCGCCAGTCAAGGCAGATGCATCCGCATTCGGCCGGTCGGACTATCCGATGCGCTTCGTGCGCGAGCGAGTTGAGGCATGAGACAAGCCGATCCCCATTGGGCCGTGGCATGGGACTGGGTACAGCGCGAGCATGATCGCGAGCATTTCGATGCCGCAGCGCGCGAAGAGATGACGCGTTGGCTGGCGGACGACCCCGAACACCGCAAGGCCTATGACAAGGCAGCCCGCCTTTGGTTGTTGGCAGGCCTGGTGGCCCCATTGAACGATGTGGGCGATGTCGTCCAAGACCGTGACCCGCCTGGGACCGCAGACTGAGCTGTCTTTTGGCCGCCACGGCTGAGCGGCCTCCTGTCGTTGCGTCGATGATCCAAGCGCATGGGCTGAGATGGGAAGTGCCTGCAACACGTCGGTGCATGAACAAATCCCGTGCTGGTTCGTCTCGTTGGGTAGAAGCACACGGCACGCACTTCGCGCCCGGTGTTGCAAACTTCCTCAACTGCCCAAGGACGACTCCATGTCAACCAGCTGCCTCGATCGCGACGACGAGACCTTCATTGTTCTGGTCAATGACGAGGACCAATATTCGATCTGGCCCCATTGGAAGGCCGTTCCCAGTGGATGGGCTGCGGTTCCTGGCGTGCAGGGCGACAAGGCCACCGTATTGGCCCACGTGGAGCAGGCGTGGACCGACATGCGCCCCCGATCCTTGCGTGACTGGATGGACCGCCAAGCCACGACGGCTCCTTCAGTCCTGGTGGGCTGATGAGCATGGATCACAGCATTGCCATGCTCTGCCTGCCCTGCGCAGGTGCCAGCGCGGCCATGTACCTGCGGTGGCGTCGGATGCTGCCTGCCTGGTTGCGCATTGTTCCTGTGGAGTTGCCGGGCCGTGGTGCCCGTCTGGCTGAAAACTTCGTCAAGGATTTCGACGCGTTGGTCGCTCAACTGTGCGCCGAGCAGGCGCAAGCCATGCAGGGGCGCTATGTGATCTTCGGCCACAGCATGGGCGCGCTACTGGCTTATGGGCTTGCCTGCCAGCAGATGCGATCAGGAGGCCTATTGCCGCAGGCGCTCGCACTGTCTGCCAGCGCGGCGCCATCGATGCGCGACCCGGGACGGTTTGATGGCAAGGACAACGATGCCGCGTTGATCGCCGATCTGAGAGAGCAGGGCGGCACGCCCGAGGCGGTGTTTGAGAGTGCCGAACTATTGCGCCTCACGCTCGACACGCTCGGTGCGGACTACAAGGTCTGCCAGAGCTTTCGATATGCGCCCGAGGCGCTGCTGCCAATGCCTTTGCATGTCTTCGCGGGGCGGGCGGATCGCATTGGTGTCCAGGGTATGCAGGCTTGGGCGGCAGCGTCCAGCGCAGCATGCACCCTGGACTGGTTCGATGGCGGGCACTTCTTTCTGCGCCAGCAGGAAGTTTCCTTTCTGGATGCATTGGCGCGGCGACTGGCGCAAACCGTCGCTGGAGGCTCGCATGTCGCTGCAGCGATTGCCTGACCCATTGCCGAGCGGCATCGAGGCCTATCGCCTCGACTTCGATCTCTCGTGCGACGAAACGCCGCATTGGCCGTTGCTCAGCGCAGTGGAGCAGGCTCGGGCCGGCCGCTTCATGCAGAGCGCCGACCGGCTGCGCTTTTCGGCGACCCGGACCGCGACCCGGCAACTTCTGGCACGCCGCCTTAGCTGCCAGCCCGTTGATCTGCCGTTGGCGCAGGATGCCTATGGCAAGCCATTCGTCGACATGAAGGGCGCCGTTCCTCTGTTCAATGTGTCTCACTCGGGAAGCCACGCCTTGATCGCTTTGGCGGATTCGAGTGCTTTCAGTTCGGTGGGCATTGATATCGAGCAACGCCGTGCAGGGTTGGATGTCGATGCCTTGAGCGAAGCCGTCCTGACCGACCTTGAAAAGTCGGCAGTGGTCCAGGCCGCGGACCCTCAAGAAGCGTTATTGCAGCGCTGGGTGGGCAAGGAAGCGGTGCTCAAAGCCATCGGCGTGGGGATTGCGGAGCATCTGCGCTGTGTGGGCATCCACCCGGGCCCCGAAGGCCGATGGGTGCTGGAAACCACAGTGCCGGAATGGAGCGATGTCGAAGCCATGCCTGTGGCCGCTCCGTCTGGCTACGCAGCCGCTCTGGCATGGCGCAGCAGGGTGCAAAACCCCGGCTGAAAGCTTGGGTCTGGCGGTATTCCTGAAGGCCGAGAAGGGCCCGATGGGTCTCAACAATGGGGATGGACACATGACAGGCTTGACTGCACTGGACCGTCGGCATGGGCCGGCACCTGAGAATTTCGTGGAGCATCTGCAAGCCCTGGCGCAAACGCGGCCCGACGAGGTGTGGCTCATTGCCGCTGGCGAGTCCAACGGTGAGCCTGTGGAGCGCTCATTGACTTATGCTGCCATCGACCGGCGCACGCGTGCGCTGGCGGCGCGGCTGCAGCAGCAATGGGCGCCGGGGGAGCGGGCGTTGATCATGCTCGACAACGACGAGCACTATGCGGTGAGTCTGTTGGCTTGCTTCTATGCAGGCTTGATTGCTGTTCCCGTGTTTCCGCCCGAGTCCCTTCGGCCGCAGCATCTGGCGAGGTTGAAGGGCATCGCCACAGATTGCCAGGCAGTATGCGTACTGACGTCATCGGTGCTTTTGTCGATGATGGACTCGGCAAAAGAGCGCTTTTTGCAGGCTGAAGCCATTGCGGTCGATACGGTGGACTGGGCTCTGGCGGAGGGCTGGCACGCGCGGCTGCCAGCCGACGGTGACGTCGCTTTTCTGCAGTACACCTCGGGTTCCACTTCGGCACCGAAGGGCGTGATGGTCACGCATGGCAGTCTCATGGCCAACGAGCGTGCCATCCGGGAGCGAATGGAGATCGGAGCGCAAGACAAGTTCGTTTCCTGGGCGCCGCTCTATCACGACATGGGCTTGATCGGCGGCCTGCTGCAACCGCTGTACAGCGGCGTTCCACTGGTGCTCACCTCGCCGCGCTATTTCCTGGAGCGGCCGGTGCGCTGGCTGCAGCTGATTTCCCGCCATCGCGCCACGGTGAGTGGTGGCCCCGATTTTTCGTACCGGCTGTGTATGGAGCGCGTCACCGATGCGCAGTTGGCGGGGATCGACCTGTCGTGCTGGAGATTGGCCTACACCGGTGCGGAGCCTGTGCGTGCCGATACCGGACAGGCCTTCTGCGATCGCTTCGCGCAGGCCGGCCTCTCGGCACGAGCGGTCTATGCCTGCTACGGTCTGGCCGAGGCAACGCTCTTCATCACGGGTGGCCGATGCGGTGCAGGCATGGTGGCGCACCGTTTCGACAACGAGAAACTCGCGCAAGGCCAAGCGCATTGTTCAGAAGACCACGGTAGCCGTCACTCGCAGCTGGTGGCGTGCGGCACGGCGGTTCCCGCGCATGCGGTTGCCATCGTGGAGCCCAGGACGCTTGCAACGATGGGCGCAGGGCAGGTGGGTGAAATCTGGGCCGAGGGCCCGAGCCTCTGTGCCGGCTACTGGGGCAGGCCGGACGAAACCGCTGCCACGTTCGTCGAGCGGGAAGGCCGGCGATGGCTGCGCACCGGCGACCTGGGTTTCTTGCACCAGGACCAGCTTTATGTGACAGGGCGCATCAAGGACCTGATCATCATTCGCGGGCATAACGTGTATCCGCAGGACATCGAGCGCGCCATAGAAACCGAAGTCGAGGCGGTGCGCAAGGGCCGGGTGGCGGCCTTTGCGGTGCCCGGACCTGACGGCGAAGGTATCGGCATCGCCGCCGAGGTTTCTCGGAGCCTTCAAAAGCTCGTTCCCCCGCAGGCCCTTGCCGAAGCATTGGCGGCGGCTGTCAGCGAAGCGGCGGGACAAGGCCTGTCGGTGGTCGTGCTGCTCAACCCTGGTGCTTTGCCCAAGACCTCCAGTGGCAAGCTGCAGCGGCAGGCTTGCCGGGCGGGCTGGCAAGAGCGAACGCTCGATGCCTACGCCATCTGGGAACAAGGCACTGTCGTACAAGGGCAGGGCGCTCCGCAAACCAATGGCGAGGCGCTCTCCCGCACCGAGCAGGTATTGGCCGATCTGTGGAAGGAGGTTTTGCCGTGGCCAGTCGCACGGCCTATGGCGCGCGAAACCCATTTTTTCACTGCGGGTGGCAACTCCCTGCTGGCGGTGCAAGCCGCTTTGCGGGTGTCTGCGCACTGGGGCATCGAATTCAGCCAGCGCGACTTGTTCGACCATCCCCGGCTGGGCGACTGCGCAGCCGTGGTGCAGGCGCGCAAGCCCACTCCCGCAGCGGCTGCGCAGCGCTTTTCGCCAGTGCGACTGCCGGCGGAACGCCGGGCGCAAGCACTTCCTTTGTCTGCCGCCCAGTCGCGTCAATGGTTCCTCTGGCAGCTGGCACCTCGCAGTTCGGCCTATCACGTCGCTGCTGCCGTGCAGCTACAAGGGTTTCACTTGCCTGCGGGGGCATTGCAGACAGCCGCCGATGCACTTTCCGCTCGGCATGAATCGCTGCGCACCCTGTTCCGCGCGGGCCTCGATGGCTCTCCGTGCCAGTGGATACAGCAGAGCCTGCCCATCGCGCTTCAAGTTGCGGACCTGCGCAGCATTCCAGCGGGCGAGCAGTCATTGCAGACCAGTGAGCGGACCTTGCAATGGAAGACCGAGGCATTCGATCTGGAAAAGGGGCCTTTGTGGCGTCTTGCACTCGTTCGCCTGACCGATACGTCGCAGATCGTGGTGCTTGTTCTGCACCACATCGTCTCCGATGCAGCGTCCATGCAATTGCTGCTGGACGAGCTGGCGGCCCACTGTGCGGCGGCGCTCGGCGGAAGTGCGGCCCTGCAGGTCGATGAGGACGCACTTCAGTACGCCGACTATGTTGCTTCGCACCGCATGTGGCTGGAACAGGGCCAGGGGCGCAGGCAGCTCGCATGGTGGTGCGATCAGTTGGGGGACGTGCACCCGGTGCTTGCATTGCAGACCGATCGTCCACGCCAGTCGCAATCCCACTACCTTGCGGCGCGGCACCATTTCGCATTGCCGGCAGGCTTGCTCGCGGCCCTTCGCCAGCGGGCCGACGCCCATGGCACCAGCCTGTTCACGGTGCTGTTGGCCGGCTTGCAAGCGCTGGCACATCGCTATACCGGTGCGCAAGACATCCGCATCGGCGTTCCCGTGGCAGGGCGCCACCGCCATGGCGCCCAGGGGATCGTCGGGCTTTTGGTCAATACCCTGGTGCTGCGCAATGGCGTGCAAGCCGACATGGCGCTGGACCGCCTGCTGGCAAAGGCGCGGGATTTCACGCTCAGTGCTCAAGACCACCAAGACTTGCCTCTCGACCAACTGGTCGAAGCATTGAAGCCCGAGCGCAGCGCGGGGCAGAACCCGCTGTTCCAGTGGCTTTTCAACCATGTTTTCGAAGACTATCGAGCGCTGGAGCGACTTCCGGGCGCGACGGTGCAAGGGCATCCGTTACCGGAGGGGGAGGCTCAGTTCGAATGGGTGCTGGAATCCCGTGAGCGGCACGATGGTCAGGTTGCGTTGGCCATCATCTACGCGGCGGAGCTGTTCGAAGCGCAGACGATAGAGAGGATGGCGGGCCACTACGTAGCGCTGTTGCAGGCGCTGGCCGATCGCCCGGAGCAGCTGGTGGGCGAAGTGCCATTGCTGGGCGCGG
>NZ_BQXQ01000041.1 GCF_030159055.1 Acidovorax sp. SUPP3334 | reverse complement strand
TGATTTCGCCCATCGCCGCCGCCGCGCCGGAAGGGCCCCTGCTGCGTGCGAGCGAACTGGCCCTGTGCCGCCTGGGACAAGCGCCCGACGACCTGGCGGCGCGCATCCAGCGGCGCGGCGGTGGCGCTGCGGAGGATCTGCTGCACGCGCTGCGCCTGATCGCTGCGAGCGGTCATCTGGACCTGGCACAGGTGCAAGGCTATCTGCGGTGCGCGCACACGGGTGCTTGCCAAAGACGTGTCGCCACAAGAGCGGGAAAGCGCCCTGCGGCAACGCGTGCTGTAGGTGTTCCGCGACGCGCACATTGCCGTCACCAACGATGCCAAGACCTGCGCCACGCAGCCAATGCCACCTCAGGTGAAATTCAACGACCGCACATTCGCGCTCGTCCTCACATCGTGGCGCACACCCAGCATGCCGTTCACGCCCTTTATATCGCTGGCCGACTGCTCATTGGCGTTGATCAAAAAGCGTGCTTCCCGGTAGCCAGGGTCTTTGTGGATCGTGTCGATGTCGCGCTTGGCATGTTTGGCGGCGATTTTATCGCCCAGCTTTTCGGACAGTTCGCGGTCCGCCTCCAGCAAGTTGCTGGCTTCCACGTGGCTGGGCCCCCACTCCCAATACAGCTGCGAGGTGCCCGTCAGGTCGCGGTGATCGCGCAGCTGGCCGGCGAATTCGCCGAGGATTTTCTTTTCGGTCTGCACGGCATGGTCGCGGTCTGCACCGTGCCGGGCGGGGAAGAACTTCTTGGCCTTGTCTTCCGCGAAGTTTTCGACGTCGGCCGCCAGGTTCTTCACGAACTCCTTGTTGGTGACCAGTGTCTGGGTGGCGAAGCTCGTGGGCAGTTCCTGGTCGTCGTACAGGATGCGGGTGGTGGTGCGCGTTTCACCGTCCCGGAAGAAATCGGTGGCGATCGAGCCGATATTGGCCACCGCCAGCGAGGTCATGCTGGTCACGGCGTCGGCTGCCACTTCGCCCGGGGCGGGCGTCGGGGCGGTGGCGCCTTCGATCAACCCGCTCAGCGATGCGAGGGCGCCGGTGACGGTGGCTTTGAACGCCTTGGATTCGGATTCGCGAATGACCTTGAGCGTGCCGGACGTGTCTTTGTATTCGAGCGTGCCCAGGCGCGTTTCCCCCGCCACGCTTTCCTGCGGCAGGCCCACGCGCAGGTTGCCGATGGTGGCGCCTGCACCTGCCGACGAACTGCCGGTGAAGCGGTGGTCTTTCTGCTTGACCTCGAAGGCACCGATAGAGATGGCATCGCCAAACTCCTGGTAGGCGCGCTTGACCAGGGAGGTTTTGTCTTCCTTGTTGCCGGGCGCCTGGTAAGGCCCTGCTTCGTCGGGCACGCCGATCAACAGCTTGATCAACCGCGCCTTTTGCTGGGCCAGGTCGCGGTCGCCGCCCACGCCACCGGTCTTGTGGCGCGGAAAGCCGAACACCGCGCCTTCCTGTTCGAGCAGTTCGAAGCTGTGGCCGGCATCCCCGCCGACGGAGGCGGAAAAAGAGGCGACCTCTTTCTTGCCAAGACGAAAGCCCAGCGAGCCGCCAGCGCCTTCCTGATTGCGCCGCACGGTAGACACGCTCATGCGCAAGGAACTGCGGTCCGTGGAAACCCCGGATTCGAAGGAGACGATGCGCGTGCGGCCTCCCCCTAAGTCCGCGCGCACCGACATGGTGGCGCCGGACAAAACGCCCGAGATGACTTCGGAGATGTTGCGGGTGGTGGCCTGCGTGTTGCCGGCATTGGCCAGCGAAAAGCCCGATCCCAGCTCTTCACCGCGGATCATGGAAGCAAGGATTTCTGCGGTTTCCGCACGGTTTTTCCCCTGGATGGGCGTGTTGGCCGGGACACTGACCTGCCCGTTCGCCACGCGGTCGAAGGCGGTCGAGAATGATTTCCAGTCCGGCTGGCCCTCTTCGCGGCGGAGGGTCCGCATTTCCTGCACCGACTCGGCGTCGGTGGGGCCTCCAGCATCGCCGGCCCAGGCCAACAGCCGGGCGGGCGTGAGTGGAACGTTCTGTTCGGCAAGAGCCGCCGTGAGCAGCTCCTGCACCTGCTCCTCGACCTCCGGCGTGCCCGAAGAAGATGCAGGCAGCTCGATAGCGGTGAGCACGGCCGTGCGGACCTGCGCGATCGCGCTCTCCGACAGCTGATCGCCCCGCGCAAGGCGCGGCAGCAGCAGCGCTTCCGTCTTGGCGCGCTGAAGGATTTCGGACCGCACCATGTTCCGCAGCAGGGTGCCGCCCGCGCCGTGGTCATCGAGCAGCGCCTGGCCGGCCACCGCGTTCTGCGCCGTGGGCAATGCGCCGTCACCCGTGCCGCCACGGGCTTTGAGGGTGGACTCCAGCACGTCCACCATGTCCTTCATGGCGCGGCCTTCTTGGATGCCGCCGATGTGCGACAGCTCGAAGCCCATGTTCTTGCCCCGTGAGGAAACGATGGCGTCATAGCCGTAGAACGGGCTTTTGCCGTGGTGCAGCGTTCCGTAGCGCAGCGTGTCGGCGATGCGCTGAAAGCCGCTGGGCGCCGCCATGGCGCGGTTCAAGTGCATGCCCATGGTTTTGGAGGCGCGCGACTCCACCTTCTGGAATTCGCTTTTGGTGCCGTCGGGGTTGCGCGCCTTGTCCGTCACCATGCCGCCGCGCGCCATCTGCACGGCGAAGCGGCAGCCGTGGATCTCGGTGATCGCGGGATCGAGCTCGTCGCGCACGGCCAGCAGCGCTTTTTCCGCCAGGGTGAGAGAAGCACCGTTGGCGATGGGCGCACCCGCCCGGCCTGGCCAGCCATTCGGCGTGGCCCGCACGGCGTCACCGAGCTTGCCGTGCGAGAACATGCTGCCCGGGTCCAACGCTGGAGCGCGTTGGCCGGCGGCCCGCGCCACCTCCGCCGCAGCACGCAGATAGGCGCGCATGGGGCCGCGCTGCGTGGCCGCAAGCGCGGGCGCACCCTCGGCTGCGCCATCGGGCTTGGCGGTGATCTTGCTCAACAGATCCAGCCCCTTGCCGCCTTTGAGGCCTTCGATTTCAGCCGCGAATGCCCAGGCAAGCTGCACATCGGCCGTGATCTCTTCGGCAGGACGCGGGTTGAGCAAGTCATCCACGAGCCGGACCTGCGGCAACGCTTGCAGAATGCGCTCGGCCTGCGCCGTGTCCTTGTTGTAGCCAGCCAGCGCCTTGATCAGGACGGTGGTTTCTCCCGGCGTCATGCCGGTGGCCTCTTTCAATTGCATGACGCTGGCCAGCAAGGCCGTCTTCCGATTGGCAGGGCCATTGAAATGGCTCGTGATGGCGCCGCTGATGGTCGATTCCTTCTTCAGGCTCTGCAGCACGGCGCCCTCCTGGGGCATCGTGCGGCCGACGCGGGTGGCCGCGTTCTGCAGCGTCTTGGGCACCTTGGGCGGTTCGGCGCCTTCCTGCACCACGAAGCTGCCCAGCTTCGGCTTGGCCGACGACACCTTGCTCTGAAAGGGATTCCACACCGGCGATACCGTGGTGCTCGAGAAGCCGAAGCCGTTTTTGAAGGCGCCTTCCTTGATGCCTTCGGTGACCTTCTTCAGCTTGGACAGGCCACTTTGCCGCCGCAGGTCCTGGCCAGCGTGTGCGTCGACCGCAGGCTCTTGCGTGGACGAAGATGCGACGGAATTCTGGCGGGTATGCACGCTGCCGCCGCCATCATCGCCCCCGTCACCGCCGCTCACGGACCCGGCCTCCTCCTCTATCTCGGGTTTGATCACTGGAGGGGGAATGTTCTCATTCCGGGTTTTGACATCGCTCGAACCGTCGCTGACGACGCGTTCGTACTTTGGGTTGGCCTCCACGCCCAGATCGACGACATCAAAAGGCAGACCATCGTCATCGATGTCTTCGCTGTTTTCGATGCCTTCATCGTCGTGAAAGACGGGGCCCGAAGCCGATTCGAAAGCCTGCTGTATCGAAGGCTTTTGAAGCGGCCAGCCCGGCGTGGAAATTTCCGATTTGGAGCCACTTGCGCTGGCATTGCCGGAAGGCTTGGGCGTTGGCGTTACTTCAGATTTGACGGAAGGCTTGGGCGTTGGCGGCGCTTCTTTCTTGGACGATTTGATGCCCACGGCTTTCTTGAGATTGCTGGCAATCTTTGCCTTTAACGATTTACTGCGCTTGGGTTCTGTAGCGGCACTGTCGTCACCGGCTTGCGGCATGCTCTTGGCCATAGCTGCGGCCTTCAGGTCTTTCAGCGTTTGGGCCGTGACCGGGTCACCATCGACATTGGTGATGTGGGTTTCCATGAACTGCCTGGTCAGCACGTTCTGCTCGAACTCACGCACCTTATTGCGCGATGCCACGAACACGCGGTCATAGGTGCCGTTGAGCACGTCGTGCTTGGCTTTGGCGCTCATGCCCTGGAACAGGCCTTCGTCGTACATCTTCTTGGTGGCTTCCCAGGTGCCGGTTTCCTTGGGCGCCAGCGTGTCGGAGCCGAAGGAGATGCGCTCGCTGTGCTTTTCGATGAAGCCGCGCCAGGCGGTGAGCGACTGGTCGTCCTTGCTGATCTGCTTGGCCACTTCGCTCCAGGAAATGTCCAGGTTCAGGTTGGGGCAGTCGTTCAGCAATTTCTCCAATGCGTCGATGTGGCCTTCGCCCTGCTGCACGAACCGGCCGAGGCCGCCGCCGTGCGCCCAGACGATCTGGGTGTCCTTGACCCGGGGGTCGCTGAACATCTTGCGCAGCCCTTCCAGGTTCGCGGGCGGGCGGGCCTCCGTGGATTTGCCCTTGCCGTTGAAGTCCGCCACCTGGTCGTGCAGGTTGTCGATGTCGCAGTGCAATACCACGGGCGTGCCGACCACTCCGGCGACTTCCAGCAGCTTCGTCAGTGGCTCCATGCGGCCAGTCTGGGTGCTGGCCTGGAGCCTGCCGCCGGCGAACATGTCTTCCACGAGTTCTTTGTGCACCGTGATTTCGCCGATGCCGGTAAAGGTGCCCTTGGTCTTGTACAGCTCATGCAGCAGGCGGTCGCTCACGCGGGGGTCGCCCAGATGCAGACCGGTGATCATCGGGTCGAGGCGGCTGCGCTGCGCCTCGCTCATGCCGGAATTCTTGATGGCCGTGGCGATGTCGGTGTTCACGGCCGTGTCCACGTAAAGGATGGATGCGTTGACGATTTCCTTGATGAGATCGGGGTTCTTGCGGAAATCGTCGATGTCCAGCTTGGGGCGGCTGGCCGAGTTTTCGCGCGCGGGATCGGCCAGCACGCGGTCTTCGATGGACTTGGGCACGTAGTAGAACTCGAGCGGGCCGCAATGGTGGGCATGCTCGCTGCCGCCCAGTTGTTCGGAAATTTCGTGGGGATTGAGGACGGTGGTCGCACCGTCGGCACCGGGCAGCTCGGCTTGCAGCAGCGACGTGGGGATCGGCATCAGCGTGGTGTTGCGCACGCCGATGTCGTCCATCATCTTCAGCAATTGCTGCGGGTTCAGGCCGCGCTGCACGTAGTTGGTGGGGTGCATGTGGCTGTCGCTGTGCGCGTCCAGCCCACTCGACATGACGTAGCCCGGTATTTCGAAGTGATTACCCGTGGTGATGGGCGTGCCGGTTTTCGCGTTGTGTAGCACGGCTGCAGTCTGCCGCTTGGCGATCAGCGAATCGGGTCGTACGCTGCCATCGCTGAACCGCTGAGGCGATGCGACAGTCACGCTCTTGTCAGGCGTTGGCACGGCGGTAGATTTTTTTGAACGACCCATTACGGATCGCAAACCGTCAAAGACCCCGTGCGAACCCAGTTTAGAAGATGAAGATTTCTTCGAAGAAGTGGGAGTGCCACTCTGGGTTCCCGACGGGTTCTGCAACGAGGGGATACCCTGAGTGGACACAGACGACTTTTTGACGGTGTTCATAAATATCTTTCAGTAATTAACAAAGACTTTTGAGCTTTATTAATTCTTATTCGACACCCAGCACCTCAGTCTTAACAAGCGAAAAAACCGCCATGAAAGCGAAATTCATTTCGTTTTCATGACATTGCTGATTCACTTTTTTCATTGGACAAATAGGTAAAAATTTGACTTTCTCAATGCAGTCAGCGGCTTTTTTGAAGAGATTTTGAAATTGATTTAATAATTATTTCATTAATTTAAATAAAACTGATAAAAATCTATTTTTGCGGTTCGAATTCATCATTTTCAGACACCATGGGCACATAGACCCGCACCCAGGTTTTATCGTTGGAAATCATTTTCCAGCTATGCCCTTCGCCCTCGGTGTCCTCGGCAAGCAGCACCACTCCAGGCGCAAGACGGAATGTGGAACCATCGCTGACGCGGAATTCCAATTCTCCTTGCAGCGGAATGACATACTGCCGCCGAGGCGCCGGATGGGTGTTTTGTTCCCAGGCCTCCACCGAGTTGCTCAGCCAGAACTGCTGGCTCTGGATCTTGTGCAGCGCAGGCACCGTGCCGCGCACGAACGCAGCCCGGTGGTCGGGTGTGTTGTAGAGCTTGATGGCGGGAATGCGTGCGGCCGCTTCGTCACCCGCCCATGCACCAGCCGTTGCGCTCACCATCGCAGCGAGTGCCAGCGCGGTGCGTGCCGCAGGCGCACATCGATTCATCAGAGTTTTCATAAAACCGGTTTCATCCTTGTTCGTCTTGAAAATGGGAAGAGAAGACACGCCCTGGGCTCGTCGGAGACCCCAAGCAGGCAGCCTTCCCATGAAAAAAAGACCGGCCCTGTGCAGCGGTGTGCGCGGGGTCCGGCCCTGGCCGCTCGCAGCCCGAGGGCCGCGAGGGAAGGCTTACTGCTTGACGGCTTCGATCTGCGCCACGATGCGCACGTTCTTGGGGAAGCCGTACTGCACGCCGTAGTCGGCACCGAACTGGGTGCGGTCGATGGTGGTTTCGAAATCGCCGCCGCACACTTCACGCTTGAGCATGGGGCTTTGGTAGCAGGCGAACTGGTTCGCCTTGAAGGTGGCGGGCTGGGTCTTGCCCTTGATGGTCAACTCGCCGGCCACGGACACCAGCTTGTCGCCTTCGAACGTGAACTTGTCGCCCACGAACTTGGCCGTGGGGTACTTGGCGGCGTCGAAGATGTCCGGGCCTTGCAGGTGCTTGTCGAACGGTGCCGTTCCGGTGTTGATGGAGGTGATGTCGATCGTCAGCTCCACCTTGCCGGTCTTGGCGGCCTTGTCCAGCTGCACGGTGCCTTCCTTCTTGTCGAAGCGGCCGCGGTTCACGCTGGCACCGAAGTGGCTGATCTCGAACGTGGCGAAGGTGTGGGTCGGGTCCACGGCATACGTGGCGGTCTGGGCCTGCACGGCGCCAGCGGCCAGGGTTGCAGCCACGACGGCAAGGGCGAAGAGGGATTTGCGCATGTCGGTATCTCCGGTTGAAAAATCAAAAAACGTTGACGGGATGGGACGGCAAGGGAAAGGTCGGCGGAAACGAAAGCCCGAGGCGCTGCCTGGAACGGGCCGCAGCGCCGGACGAGCTTCAGAGCGGGAGCGTCACAGCTTGCCCACGCCGGTGAGCGCGAGCTTGAACTTGACCTGCACGTCGTCGGCCACCATGGACGTATCGGCCCATTCGTTCTCGCCGATCTTGAAGGCCAGGCGCTTGATGGCGAAGCTGCCCGTGGCCGTGGTGGTGGCGCCGCTCTGGGCCAGCGTGACGGGGACGGTAAGGTCCTGCGAGGCGCCCTTGATGCTGAGCTTGCCGGCCACTTCGTACTTGCCCGCGCCGACCGCCTTGATGGACGTGGACTGGAAGGTGGCCTGCGGGAACTTGGGCACGTTGAACCACGTCGGCTTGGGCAGCTCGGCGTCCGATTCCTTCACGCCCAGGGTGGCGCTGCCCGTATCCACTGTGAAGGCGATCTTGCTGGTGGCGAGCTTGGCGGGATCGAAAGCCACCTGGGCGTCGAACTTCTTGAACCTGCCTTCGACGGGCACGCCCATCTGCTTGCTCACGAAGGTGATCTCGCTCTGCTCGGGCACGAGCTTTTGCTGGGCGAATGCCGGAGCGCTGGCCAGCAGCGCGGTGGAGGCCAGCGCAAGGCCCGCCAAGGTGATCGAATATTTCATGGACAGGACTCCGTCAGTCAACAACAAACCAAAACCCGGGAAAACCGTGCGGGCGATACCAACCGGCAACCGCGCGGCCAGCGAAACGATCCATCAGCCCCGGCCCGGCAGCATGCGCGACAGCAGGCCGTCACGGTCGATGAACTGGTGCTTGACCACCGCCGCCACGTGCAGCACGACCAGCGCCGCCAGCGCATAGGCCGTGATCTCGTGCCAGGGCTTGATGGCCTCGGCCAACTCGGGGCTCACCGGCACGAAGCTGGGCAGCGGCACGACGCCGAGGAACACGATGGGAAACCCGGCCGCCGAGCTATAGGCCCAGCCGACGAGCGGAACGATGAAAAAGAGCGCGTACATCAAATGGTGCGTGCCATGGTGCGCGAGGTGCTGCCAGCGGGGCATGGCGGCCTGCATGGCTGCGGGCAACGCGGGCGGACGGTGGGTGAAGCGCCAGACCAGGCGCAGCGCCGACAGCGCCAGGATCGTCACGCCGGCCCACTTGTGCCAGTTGTAGAGCTTCAGCCGCTGGGGAGAGAAGGGCAGCCCCGTCATGTACCAGCCCACCGAGAAAATGCCCACGAGCGCCAGGCCGAGAATCCAGTGCAGGGCGATGGCCGTGATCCCGTAGCGGGATGATCGTGGCAAGGGAGGCGTCATGGTCTTGAAACGGTTTCGTGAGGTGGAATGTTGCCCTGCAACACTCGGGCATGGCCGCAGTGTAGAGAGCCTTTTATGCGCCAAGTTTCAATCGAATTGACGCAATGATTCAAAAATTATGAATACTCAATCATTGCCTCCACTCTGGCACCGGAGTCTTTTGGAGCGACGGCTGAACGCGAAGACTACCGTTCTCGGGAGCATTCGCCAAGCCCCGGGCTTCCTGGACCGGCTCGACACCCTCCATCGCTGCGGGGTAAGCACAGCCGGCATGACACGGCCCAAGGCTCCGGAACGGCATTTCGGAATGCTCCTATAAAAACAGCCGCCAGCGCTTGATGAATAAGCGCTGGCGGCTATTAATAAAGGAGCAATCCTGCCAGGCATGCAGGCATCGTTCCGAGGCTGGGCGCATCGCTCCTCGCCCCCTCCCCCACTCTTGTCTTGTCTTTTTGTCTCGTCTCGTCGCGCTTACTTGGCGTCCTGGATGTCCGCGATGGTTTTGCCGGCTGCGTGGTAGCTGCCAGCGGCGGCACGCAGCGCGATGGTGCCCGCACGGTGCGCGGTGACCTGCATTTCCATCTTCATGGCTTCCATGACAGCGATCACGTCGCCCTTGGCCACGGTGTCGCCTTCGGCCACTTTCCAGGTCTGCAGCGTGCCGGCGATGGGCGCGGCCACGGCGTTCGGGTCTTCGGTCGCCTTGTCGGCCGCACCCGCACCGGCAGGTGCGCCGCCCGGGGCCGATTGCAGGCCGCGCAGCAACTCGGGCGGCAGGCCCAGGGACACGCGGCGTCCGTCGATTTCCATCGCGGTGCGCACCAGGGTGGTATCAGCCACGGGCTCGGCGCGCAGGGCAGCAGCCAGGTCGGGGGCGAAGTCGGTTTCGATCCAGCGGGTGTGGACCTTGAAGCCCTCCCCGCCCACGAAGTCCGGATGGCCGATCACCGCGCGGTGGAACGGCAGCACCGAGGCCACGCCTTCGATCTTGAACTCGCTCAGCGCACGCTTGGCGCGGGCGATCGCCTGCTCGCGCGTGGCGCCGGTCACGATGAGCTTGGCCATCAGCGAGTCGAACGTGCCCGGCACGACCGAGCCGGACTGCACGCCGCTGTCCACGCGCACGCCGGGGCCGGAGGGCGGTGCGAAGTGATGCACCGGACCGGGCGTGGGCAGGAAGCCCCGGCCCACGTCTTCGGCGTTGATGCGGAATTCGATGGAGTGGCCCAGCGGCTTGGGCGTTTCGGTCACGGTGAGGGCGTGGCCGTCGGCGATGCGCAATTGCTCCAGCACCAGGTCGATACCCGTCGTTTGCTCGGTCACCGGGTGTTCGACCTGCAGGCGCGTGTTCACTTCCAGGAACGAGATGGTGCCGTTGCCGCTGAGCAGGAATTCGACCGTGCCCGCGCTGGTGTAGCCCGCTTCGGCGCAGATATCGCGTGCGGACTGGTGGATGCGCGCGCGCTGCTCTTCGGAAATGAAAGGCGCCGGGGCTTCTTCCACCAGCTTCTGGTTGCGCCGCTGCAGCGAGCAGTCGCGCGTGCCCAGCACCAGCACGTTGCCGTGCGTGTCGGCCAGCACCTGGGCCTCGATGTGGCGCGGGCGGTCCAGGAACTGCTCGACGAAGCACTCGCCGCGGCCGAACGCCGTGACGGCCTCGCGCACGGCGGAGTCGTACAGCTCGGCCACTTCGTCCATGCGCCACGCGACCTTCATGCCGCGGCCGCCGCCGCCGAATGCCGCCTTGATGATGATCGGCAGGCCATGCTGCTCGGCGAAGGCGAGAACCTCGCTCGCGTCGTTCACGGGCTCGGAGGTGCCGGCCACCAGCGGCGCGCCGACCTTGAGCGCGATCTTGCGGGCCTCGACCTTGTCGCCCAGGCGCGCGATGGCCGTGGGCGAGGGGCCGATCCAGGTCAGGCCGGCGTCGATGACGGCCTGCGCGAAGGCCGCGCTTTCCGACAGGAAGCCGTAGCCCGGATGCACCGCGTCGGCGCCGCTGCGCTTGGCGATGGCCAGCAGCTTTTCGATGTGCAGGTAGGTGTCGGCCGGCCGGTCGCCGTCCAGGCCATAGGCTTCGCTCGCCATGCGCGCATGCACGGCGTCGATGTCGGCGTTGGCATAGACCGCCACGGAGGCGATGCCGTAGTCGGCACAGGCGCGGGCGATGCGGACGGCAATTTCGCCGCGGTTGGCGATGAGGACTTTTTTCATGTCAGTGGGCTCTTTAATCGGTGATGGGGGGCGGTAATCGGTGGGGCGCGAACGGGTGCCGCTCAGGCAGCGGCACCACGCGTGGTGGCCTCGAAGTCGCAGATCGGGTTGAAGCGCACCCAGGCGTTGACGGGAATCTGCCCGGCGCGGTCCAGGTGGTGCGGCGCGACGGTGCCGATGACGGGGTAGCCGCCGGTGAGCGGGTGGTCGGCCAGGAACAGCACGGGCTGGCCGCTCGGCGGCACCTGGATGGCGCCGATGCAGGTGCCTTCGCTGGGCAGTTCGCCGCCCACGGCGCGCGCGAGGGGTTCGGCGCCCGCCAGGCGAATGCCCACGCGGTTGGACTGGGGCGTGACCTGCCAGCGCTGCGCGGCCAGCAAGGCGACCGCTTCGGGCGTGAACCAGTCGGTGCGCGGGCCGAGCACCACGTCGAGCGTGATGTCTTCGTCCACCGTGGGCAGGCCCTCGGGAGGCACCTCGGGGGCGCCGACCACGGCGCTGCCGGTCACGGGCCGCACGGCCAGCAGGTCGCCGTTGGCGACGGCCGCAGGGCCCACACGGGCCAGCGTGTCGGTGGCGCAGCTGCCCAGCACGGGCCTGACGGCGAAGCCGCCGCGCACGGCCACGTAGCAGCGCGTGCCGGCCACGGGCTCGCCCACGGCGAGCGTGTCGCCATCGGCCAGGGCGATGGGCTGGTAGCGCGGCACGGGCCAGCGCAGGCCACTTGCATTGGTCAACGTCAAGGGCGCATCGGCCCCCGTGACGGCCACGACGTTCTCGCCGCGGCTGCGCAACTGCAGGCCGCCGTTCACAGTCTCCAGGCAGGCGCCGTCGGAGGCATTGCCGGCCAGGCGGTTGGCGGCCTTGCAAGCGGTCTGATCCATGGCGCCGGAGGCCGAGACGCCCTGCCCCGCCTGGCCATGTCGGCCCACGTCCTGGAACAGGGTCTGCAGGCCGGCCGACACCACTTCGAGCGCGGGGCCCGTGTCGGCAGGCGTGCCATCGGATGCGGGCAGCACTGCGGCAGGTGCAGCGGACTCAGAGCCTTTTTGGCCTCCAGCGCATGATTCACTAGGGGATGTTGCTATATTTTTTGTAGCAATATCCACAAACCGCACCCGGTCGCCGGGCTGCAGCAGCGCGGGGACGGGGCGGCCCAGGTCCCACATGGCGGTGGGCGTGGTGCCGATGATCTGCCAGCCGCCCGGGCTGGCCTGCGGGTACACGCCGCTGAAGGTGCCTGCCAGGCCCACGGCGCCGGCCGGAATGCGGGTGCGCGGCGTGGTGCGGCGCGGCACGTTCAGGCTGGGGTGGCCGCCCGTGAGGTAGCCGAAGCCGGGTGCGAAGCCGGTGAAGGCCACGGTGTACTCGCTGCCGGTGTGGCGCTGGATCACCTCTTCGGGCGTGATGCCGAGCATGCCCGCCACTTCGGCCAGGTCCTCTCCGTCGTAGTGCATGGGGATTTCGACCAGCGTGGTGCCGCGCTCGGCCTGGGCGCTCACGTCGCGCCGGGCGATGGCTTCGGTCAGGGCGGACAGCGATTGCACCGTCGGCCGGAAATGGATGAGGATCGTGCGGGCTGCGGGCACCATTTCCTCGATGCCGGCAATGGGGTCGCGCCGCAGCGAAGCGAGCAGCGCCAGGGTCTGGTCGAGATCGTCCAGCTCGACCATGAGCGCATTCAGGTTGACGGTGAGGAACCGCATCATGCCGCCACCAGCTGCGCCGCGAAGGACTCGATGGTCACGCCGGCCTGCTCGAAGCGCTGGCGCACCTGGCGCGCGATGGCCACGGCATCGGGGCTGTCGCCGTGCACGCAGATCGAGTCGGCGCCGATGCGAACCAGGCTGCCATCCACGGCTTCGATGACGCCGTCGGACACCAGGCGCAGCATGCGCTCGGCGATCAGGGCGGAGTCGTGCAGCACCGCGCCCCTTTCGCGGCGCGAGACCAGCGTGCCGGCGGGCGTGTAGGCCCGGTCGGCGAAGGCTTCGGCCACCACGCGCAGGCCGGCGTCGCGCGCCCAGCCGATCAGCGGGGAGCCGGCCAGGGCCACCAGCACCAGGCGGTCGTCCACCTCGCGCAGGGCCGTGATCACGTCGCGCGCCTGCCGGGCATCGTGGGCGATGGTGTTGTACAGCGCGCCGTGCGGCTTCACGTAGTGCACTTCGGTGCCGGCGGCCTTGGCCAGGCCCTGCAATGCCCCGATCTGGTAGATGACGTCGGCCACGAGGTCGGCGCTGTCCACGTCCATGTTGCGGCGTCCGAAGCCCACCAGGTCACGGTAGGCGACGTGTGCGCCCACCACCACGTCGCGGGCCTTGGCATCGCGCAGCGTGCGCAGGATGCCGGCGGCATCGCCCGCATGGAAGCCGCACGCCACGTTGGCGCTGCTCACGATGTCCAGCATGGCCGAGTCATCGCCCATGCGCCATGCGCCGAGGCTCTCGCCCAGGTCGCTGTTCAGATCCATTTTCATCGTCGTTCTCCTGGCGGTCGGTGCCGCCGCTATCTACATCAGATTTCTCCAACCCACGGGCGCTGGCTGCAGCGCCCCGGATCGCGTTCGGGCAGTCGTCGCTGCCGCCGTCAGTGCAATTGGCCTGCCGTCTCGCGCACGTCCTGGTGCACCGCCAGCGCGGTGCGGATCACCGCACGCAACGCCTGCACCTGCGTGTCCAGCGCCACGCTGGGCGCACCCGGCACCCGCGCCGCCTGCTCGGGCAGATACGGCACGTGGATGAAGCCGCCGCGCGCGGGAGGCTGCCTGGCCGCTGCGCCGCCCGCCTGCTGGGCCAGCCGGTGCATCAGCGCGTAGAAAAGGTGGTTGCAAACGAAGGTGCCGGCCGTGTTGGACACTGCCGCAGGCAAGCCTTCGGCCCGCAGGTCGCGCACGATCGCCTTGATGGGCAACGTGGAAAAGTACGCGGCCGGCGCCCCGGGCACCACGGCGGTGTCCACGGGCTGCTGGCCGGCGTTGTCGGCGATGCGGGCATCGTCCAGGTTGATCGCCACGCGTTCGATCGACACCTCGGTGCGGCCACCGGCCAGGCCCAGGCAGATCACCAGGGCAGGCTGCCAGCGGGCCAGCGCCTCGTCGAGCGCCTGGGCGGCCTTGCCGAAGACGCAGGGGAGCCTCTCGGCCTGCACGGTGGCGCCACCGTGCTGCCAGCCGTCCAGCGCGCGCGCCACTTCCCAGCTGGGGTTGACCGTATCGCGCTCGAAGGGCTCGAAGCCCGTGACGAGCACATGGAAGGGGACGGCATCTGGCACGTGGCGACCTTTCTTGCTTTCTTGCGTCAGCGGAACATCAGGAAGTACAACAGGAACACGTTGCAGGTGAGCAGCGCGAGGGCCGTCGGCACCTGCGCGCGGATGACCGCATTCTTGTCCGGCAGCTCCAGCAGCGCGGCGGGCACGATGTTGAAGTTGGCGGCCATCGGGGTCAGCAGCGTGCCGCAGTAGCCCGAGAGCATGCCGATCGCGGCCATCACGGCGGGGTCGCCGTGGTACACGCCCAGCAGAATCGGCACGCCCACGCCACCCGTCATGACCGGGAAGGCGGCGAAGCCGTTGCCCATGATGATGGTGAAGAGCGCCATGCCGATCACGTACACGGCACAGGCCACGAAGCGGATGTCCATGTTGATGTAGCTGGTGGTGATGTACGCCACGGCCTTGCCCACGCCGGCATCGGAGAACACCAGGCCGAGCATGCCCAGCATCTGCGGCAGCACAAGGGCCCAGCCCAGCGCGTCGGTCAGGCGGCGCGATTCGCGCAGGCCCTGCACGGGGCTCTCGCGGGTCAGCCAGCAGGCCAGCGCCAGGGACAGCACGCAGCCGACGCCCAGGCTCACCAGCGTGGTGTTCTTGGGATCGATCAGCGGCACGCCGCCCACCATCAGGTGCTTGGCCGACAGGGTGCCGATCATCGTGATGACCGGAATCGCCAGGGCGGGAATGAAGAGGCGGTTGCCCAGGCGCTTGGCGCTGGTCTGGTATTCGGCCGGGGTGCGGGGGGCGTGCTTGCCCGAGCCCACGCCGCCGAAGCCGGCGATGACGGCCATGATCACGGCGCCGATGCCCACCCATATGGGTGGCAGCAGGTCGCCGACGAGGAAGACCAGCGAATACAGCGCCCAGAACAAGCCGCTGGAAAAGCGCTTGGGGTTGCTGCGGTCGGCCACGGTCGTCACCGCGGTGACGGCCAGGATCGCGCCGACGAGGTAGTACAGGTGTTGGATGGTCAGCGTCATGCTCATGCTCCCTTGGCACCGGACACGGTGGCGGCGCCGTTGCCGGCAGCGGATTCGGCGGCAGCGTGCGCTGCCAGTTCGCGGGCCAGCGTGCGGTCCAGGCGATTCAGGCGCCAGGCATGGATCAAGAAAGCGCAGACGGCGGTGGGAATGCCCCACAGCGCGATGTGGATCGGCTCGACATCCACCCCGGCTTCATGCAGGAAGGTGCTCATTAGCACGATGGCGCCGAAGGCCACGAAGATGTCTTCGCCGAAGAACAGGCCCACGTTGTCGGTCGCGGCGGAGAAGGCGCGCAGCTTGTGGCGGATGCGGTCCGGCAGCTTGCCGTAGCGCGCCTCGGTGGCGCCTTCGGCCATGGGGGCCAGCAGGGGGCGCACCATCTGGGGATGGCCGCCCAGGCTGGTCAGGCCGATGGCGGCCGTGAGCTGGCGGGCACCCAGATAGACGATGAGCAGGCGGCCGGCCGTGGCCGACTTGATGCTGCTGATCCAGTTCTGTGCATGCTGGCGCAGGCCGTGGCGCTCCAGCAGGCCGATCACCGCCAGGGGCAGCAGGATGATCAACGGAAGATTGCGCGTCTTGATGAACCCGGTACCGATGGTGGCCAGTATCTTGTCGATCGGAAACCCGGCGGCGAACGCGGTGGCGATCGCCGTGACGATCACCACCAGCATCGGGTTGAACCGCAGGATGAACCCCGCGATGATGACCGCCACCCCGATGAGCGGCCACAGATTGACTACGTTTTGCATCTTGAACTTCCTTGAATACATACAGCCTTGGTCTGCCCGGTTCCTTCTTCTTCGCTGCCGGAGCAGGAAGAGGTGTGGCAGACCGTTGGACCCCTTTGCCGGTTCGGAAAGCGCCAGGGCAATGAAAGCTGCTGCCCTGGCTCGGTCTGGACCGGCTCCGCACACAACGCAAGTTGCATGCCAATCGATGAACAACAAATCGGTGATCGACCTTTGAAAATATCACCATTGTTGAACAATGCATAAGCAATGAGGCAACAAAATTCACCAATTTGTTTCACGATCTGCCGATTTTGCCCAACAACAGGGAATCACCCCGCCCCGGACAAACCCTAGGAAAAGGGCATTCGAATGCCGCATTCCACAGGGTGGATTTTTGCGGGATGGCTGATCTGCTACAAAGTGTGGAACCCGCATTCCGCTGCCGCACGACGTGCCGCCCGATGCGCCTCGACTGCCAGGCATGACCATCGAAACCCCCACGAACGCCCAGACCCTGAACGAACGGATGGCCGAGCTCATCCGCCAGAAGATCGTCAAGGGAGAGTTCTCGCCCGGCCAGCGACTCTCGGAAGCCGCCCTGAGCGAAAGCCTGGCGATCTCGCGCAATACGCTGCGCGAGGTATTCCGCCTGCTGACCAAGGAAGGCCTCGTCAAGCACGAGCCCAACCGCGGCGTGTCGGTGGCCATTCCCAGCATCGCGTCGATCATCGACATCTACCGCGTGCGCCGGCTCATCGAGTGCCAGGCCATCGCGCATGCCTACCCCCGCCATCCCGCCAAGAAGCACCTGCGCGAAGCGATCGATACCGCGGTGCGCTGCCGCGGGTCGTCCGACTGGCAGGGCGTGGGCACGGCCAACATGGAGTTCCACATGGCCATCGTCGAGCTGGCCGACAGCGAACGGCTGAACGTGATGTTCCGGCACGTGCTGGCCGAACTGCGGCTGGCCTTCGGGCTGCTGAACGACCCCGAGTTCCTGCACGCGCCCTATGTGGACATGAACGTGAAGATCGTCGAGCTGTTCGAGGCCGGCAAGCTGCAGGAGGCCTCGGCCCAGCTCAACGAATACCTCGTGCATTCCGAACGCATCGTGCTGGCCGTGTACGCCCGGCGCATCTCCGACACCGGCTTGCCGGCGGGCTGGTAGGCCCGGTCGGCGAAGGCTTCGTCCACCTCGCGCAGTGCGGTGGTCACATCGCGTGCCTGCCGGACCACGTCGCGGGCCTTGGCATCGCGCAGCGTGCGCAGGATGCCGGTGGCATCGCCCGCATGGAAGCCGCAGGCCACGTTGGCGCTGCTCACGATGTCCGGCATGGCCGCGCCATCGCCCATGCGCCATGCGTTTTGCCAACAATTACCCGTGCGACGGCTGGGTGCCTAAATGAAACCGCCCCATGGCGACATTGAGCCGGATGGCCTGGTCCTGCAGGCTTTGGGCGGCTGCAGCACCTTGCTCCACCAACGCGGCGTTTTGCTGGGTGACTTCGTCCAGGGCAGTCACCGCAAGACTGACCTGGGCGATTTCATCGCTTTGCCCGAGGCTGGCAGCGCTCAGGCCGGACAGGATTTGCGTCAGTTGGGCAACGCTGACCACCACTTCGGACATCGTGGCGCCTGCCCGGGCCACGAGCTCGGCCCCCTCGTCCACGCGAACCACGCTGCTCTGTATCAAGTCCCGGATCTGCTTGGACGCTTCGGCGCTGCGCCCGGCCAGACTGCGCACCTCACTGGCCACCACGGCAAAACCCCGACCTTGCTCGCCAGCGCGCGCGGCTTCCACCGCCGCATTCAGCGCCAGAATGTTGGTCTGAAACGCAATGCCGTCAATGACGCCGATGATGTCGGCGATGCGCTGGCTGCTGTGGTGGATGTCCTGCATCGTGCGCACCACTTTCTGCACCACATCGCCCCCTCGATGGGCCACCCGGGCGGCCTCTTGCGCCAGTTGGTCGGCGTGGCGGGCCTGTTGTGCGTTGCCGTCCACCGTAGCGGCCAATTGCTCCAGGCTCGCCGCAGTTTGCTGCAGGTGCGCCGCCGCGCCCTCGGTGCGCCCGCTCAGGTCTCCATTGCCCGCCGCAACCTCTGCACTGGCCGTGTGAATGGACGCACCGGCGCTGCGTACCTCTTGCACCACATGGTGCAGGGCCCGCGCCATCTGATCGAGTGTTTGCAGCAAGTCCCCAATTTCATCGTCGGAGCGCGCCTGCAGCCGCACGGTCAAGTCGCCCCCGGCCACACGGGCAGCGGCAGCGCTGGCCTCTTGCAGCGGCCGCACGATGGAGCGACGCAGCAGCCAACTGCACAGTGCCGAAAGCACCACCACAAACACGACCGCAATGGCACTGACCCACTGGGCACGCTGCGATTCGCCCACCATGGCTTCGGAGCCCTCCAGCGCTGCGCGTTCAGTCTGGGCCAGAAACACATCCAGGGCTTTCAGGTAAGCGGCCAGTGCCTCTGCATGCCCCTGCAGCTCACGCTGGCTGATCACTTTGGATTCGAGCGAAGCGGTCATCAGTGCATCGCGCAGGCGTGCATAGGTCGCACGCTGCTCCATCGCTGCGCGCAGCGCAACGCGAACCGGCTCCGGCACGCTGGGTTGGGCCATGGCCTGCTCTACCCCGCTGACCCGGGCCGTGTCCTGGTCTTGCTGCACACGCATTTCCGCCACCAGCGGAAACACGTCGGTAGAAATCGTGGCACGCAGCGCGATTTGCCCCATCAACACCGACTGCGTCTTCCAGTCGCGCACCATGCGCTCCAGCGGCAACAACTCGCGCACCAACACCTGGGCCTGCCGGGATGTGGTCTGTCCAGACATCCAGCTGACCACACCCAACACACATACGGCCAATGTCAACACGCCGAACCCCATCGCCAATTTCACCCCCACGGTCCAACGCATTCGGGTGCGGCGCGGGTCAGTCTGGCTGTCGTCCGGCCCCCTGGGCTCCCGAGGTATCTGCTTCGTACCTTCCACGGCAGGCAAAGCCAGCGATGCAGATCGAAGATCCAAAGAAAGAAGACTGTCCATGAAAAACCCTTGATGATGTCAATGCCATCCGATGCGTTCCCGCTGGGCGCGGGCAACGGCAGCCGCAGGCTCGACCCTGTCGGCATTCGAATGTGAGGCCAAAGGACGAGCCCATCACGCCCCCCGAGCATTGGTCGCGCGGGCGGGCAACGCACTGAGCCCCCTTGAACCAGAGACCTCAGCGGTGCTGCGATCTACATCTGAGACGGCAGCCAGAGCACGATGCCGGGAAATGCGTACAGCGCCAGCACGGCCGCCAGCAACACGAAGAACATCGGTGCGGCTGCCCGCGCGATCCAGCCGATGTCGCGCTTGGTCAGCCCCTGTATGACGAACAGGTTCAGCCCGACGGGCGGCGTGATTTGCGCCATCTCGACAACCAGCACGATGAAGATGCCGAACCAGATCAGGTCGTAGCCCGCGGCCTCGACCGTGGGCAGCAAGACGGCAATGGTCAACACCACCATGGAGATGCCGTCCAAGAAGCATCCCAGCACGATGAAGAACACCGTCAACATCATCAGCAGCGCAAAGGGCGACAGGTGCAAAGACCCAATCCACTCGGCCAGGTGGCGCGGCAAGCCGATGAAACCCATGGCCAGCGTCAAGAAAGCCGCGCCCGCCAGAATCAGACCGATCATGCAGTACACGCGGCAGGCACTGATCAGGCCTTCTTTGAACTTCTGCCAGCTCAAAGACCCCTCCCACGCGGCCAGCCCCAGCGCGCCGGCCACACCCAGCGCCGCCGCTTCGGTGGCCGTGGCAACACCGCTATAGATGCCCCCCAGCACCAGACCGATCAAAATCACCGCCGGAATCAGGTGGCGCGACTCGTACACCTTCTGCATGAAGGTAAAGGTCATGTCCGAAGCAGGCACCTGATCGCGATGGAACATCGCCCATATGGCGATGTAGCCCATGAAGAGCCCTGCCAGCATCAGCCCCGGCAGAACGCCTGCCAAAAAGAGCTTGGCGATGGACACGTTGGCCGCAACGCCATAGACGATCATGATGATCGACGGCGGGATAAGCAGCCCCAGCGTAGAAGCGCCCGCCAGGGTACCAACCGCCATGGCATCGGGGTAACCGCGCTTTTTCAGTTCGGGCAAGGTCATCTTGCCGATGGTGGCGCAGGTGGCAGCCGACGACCCCGAGATGGCGGCGAAGATGGTGCAGCCCACCACGTTGGTGTGCAGCAACCGGCCAGGCAGCTTGTCCACCCAGGGCGCCAGGCCCCGGAACATGCTGTCCGACAGTTTGCTGCGAAAGAGAATTTCACCCATCCACAGAAACAGCGGCAAAGCGGTCAGGGTCCAGGCAGAGGTAGCCCCCCAGATGGTCAGCATCATGCTGTCGCCCGCCGGGCGGCTGGTGAACAGCTCCATGCCCGCAAGACCCACCGCCAACAAACCCAGACCAATCCACATCCCTGCGCCGAGCACGGCCAGCAGGGCCACGATCAACACCGCGGCAATCATCATGTCCATGATGTCTTCCTCAAGTTACTCGGCCACTGAACCGGGGCCAGCGATGAACCATTCACGACCGCGCAGGCGCGCCACGATCGCATCCAAAAAAGCCAGCGCAAACGCAATGCAGCCAACGGCCATGCACAACTGCGGAATCCACAGCGGCGTGGCATCGGCAGAGGGCGAGACATCGTGGGTGATGTATGACAGCCAGACGCTGCGCACGGCATACCAGGCCAGGTAGCCGGTCAGGGCCTGCGCCGCAATCAGCGCACCCCACTCAAACACCGAGCGCATGCGAGGGCCCATGCGGTCGAGCAGCAGCGTGACGCGGATGTGGTCCCCATGCATGAGCGCGGTGGGCAATGCGAAAAACAAGGCCGCCGCAATGGCATAGCCAGCGTAGGCATCCAAGCCCTGAATGTCGATGAAAGTGACTTGGCGGGCCAAAATGCCCAGACACACAATGACAAAGGCAGCCACCATGGACACGCAAGCGAGTCCGATGAGCAGGCGGTACAAATGACGGACGAGTTGGCCCATGGCGGAATCCTGGCGTATGCGGTGCGTTAAAAAAGAAGAGAGAGGGGGAACGGCCCACGGCGCAGCGGGTTCGCCGTGGGATAGGGCGACCGAGGGCCACAGACCCCCGGTGCGCGCAGCATCAGCGCTTGCGGTATGCGTCCACGATGGCCTTGCCGTCCGCACCGGCTACTTTCACCCACTCATCGGTCATCGTGCTCCCGATGGTGGCGAACTCAGCTTTCAATGCAGCCGATGGCTCGGCAATCACCATCCCCTTGGCGGCCAGCTCTTTGAGGTACTCCTTATCCAGGCGCTCGCTGGTCTCCCAGCCGCGCTTTTCTGCGGCGGCGGCCGCTTTCAATACCGCGTCCTGCGTGGCCTTGTCCAAGCTGTCGAAAGCCTTCTGGTTCACCACCGTGGCATTGCGAGGCAGCCAGGCATTGACCGTGTAGAAGTACTTGACCTGTTCATACAGCTTGCTTTCCACGCCACTCGCAGACGACGTGAGGAAATTGTTGACCGTGTTCGTGGCCAATGCCTGGCCCAACTCGGACAGCTGGATCGTTACGGGCTGCGCCTTGAGCAACTGGGCAATGCGGGTCGAGGCGGGGTTGTACGCGCGCATCTTGGTCCCTACAAAGTCCGCCGGTGCCTGAATGGGCTTGTTCGAATACAGCGACTGACCGGGCCACGCCACGCTGAACAGCAGCTTCATGCCCTGGGAAGCCAACAGCTTTTCCTGGGCAGGCTTGGCCGCCTGGTACAGGCGCCAGGAGTCGGCATACGAGGTTGCCAAGAAGGGCACCGAGTCCACGCCAAACAGCGGATTTTCATTGGCTGCACCCGACAGGATGAACTCTGCCGACGGTACCTGCCCGGTTTGCACCGCTCGCTTGATCTCGTTGGCCTTGTACAGCGAACCACCGGGGTGCAGCGTGATCTTCAGCTTGCCACCCGTAAGCTCATCGACTTCCTTGGCGAACTGCTGGTTGTTCTGCGTCTGGAACGTGTTTGCGGCATATCCTGTCGGCAAATCCCACTTCACTTGTGCATGGGCGACGCCGGCAACGACCAGAGCAAGCGACAAAAGGCTGCGTTTCATGAAAATGACTCCTAAAAAAACACAAAAAAACCAAGGGTGGGTATGTCCGCGCAGGCCCGACATCACCGAGACAGCATCGAACCGATCATTCAAGCCAAAGCTCCAACCTATGCCTGAGCAAAGGCAATCTAATCAAGCAAAATGCATGCCATCACTCTTCAATCATGAAGCGATCACCACCCCGGAGGAGTTGCATTGTTGAACAATAAATACGCCAGCAGCGACTGGTAGTTACCCTCAGCATGTGCCATCTCAGTGCATCTTTTGCGCCAGTGCGGTGCGCGGACCTGCGGGGCACGAAATGGCCACGGATACACTTCATCACCCCATTGCGCCCACCAACGCCCCATGACCTGCCCGCCCGACGCTCCACTCAGCCTCTCTGACCGCATCGCTGAACAGATGCGACAGAAAATCGTGCAAGGGGAATTCGCGCCGGGCCAGCGGCTGTCGGAGGCGGCTCTGAGCGAACACCTCCAAATCTCCCGCAATACGCTGCGAGAGGTGTTTCGCCTGCTGACCAAGGAAGGTCTGCTGCGGCACGAGCCCAACCGCGGCGTGTCGGTGGCGGTGCCCGGCATCGCGTCGATCATCGACATCTACCGCGTGCGCCGGCTCATCGAATGCCAGGCACTCGCCCAGGCCTACCCCCGCCATCCGGCCAAGAAGCACCTGCGCGAAGCCGTCGACACGGCACTGCGCTGCCGCGAGGCCGGCGACTGGCAGGGCGTGGGCACGGCCAACATGGAGTTCCACATGGCCATCGTCGAGCTGGCCGACAGCGAACGGCTCAACGTGATGTTCTCGCACATCCTGGCCGAACTGCGCCTGGCCTTCGGCCTGCTGAACGACCTGGAGTTCCTGCATGCGCCCTATTTGGACATGAACGTGAAGATCGTCGAGCTGTTCGAGGCCGGCAATCTGCAGGAGGCCTCGGCCCAGCTCAACCAATACCTCGTGCATTCCGAACGCATCGTGCTGGCCGTGTACGCCCGGCGCATCTCCGACACCGGCCAGGACCGCTGAACGGCACCGCACCGCGCCCAACTTTCTTCGCACCGCACCGCCCCGACCCTCCCCTCCACTTTCCGCACCGCCCCTTCGCCCCGTTCACCGCACGCCCGCCCACCTCTTTCTCCTCCCTGCACACCATGAGCGCACAAACCCCTTCCATCGTCTACGGCACCGAAGACCTGCTGATCAGCCTCTGCAACTCGGTGACCCGCGTGCTCAGCGTGGCCACGCAGAGCCCCATCCACTACTCCGGCATGGTGCAGCGCATCACCAAGACCTGCCTGCGCCCCGACATCGGCTGCTTCGTGCTGTTCGACGGCGGGTTCTCGGGCCTGGTGATCATCAACTTCTCGAAGGAAGCGGCGATGGAGCTCTACCAGAGCTACCTGCTGAGCATGGGCATGTCCAAGGACGATCTGGCCAGCTCCTACACCTCCGACGAAGTGTCCAACGTGATGGGCGAGCTGATGAACCAGGTGGTGGGCGACTTCACCGGCAAGGTGCGCCGCGAACTGCAGACCCACATCACGCAGAACCAGCCCAAGATGCTGGCGCTGAACAAGCAGGTGATGCTGAGCGTGGACGCCAACCTGGACAAGCCCGAGGCGCGCCGCGTGACCTTCTACACGGCCAGCAACCACATCTTCTATCTGGAGCTGGCGATCGACCGCACCGAGTTCATCAAGCTCTACGACTTCGAGCCGCAGGAAGCGCCCGATCCGGACGCACTCATCGCCCAGGCCGGCCAGGCCCAGCCCGCCGCCCCGGTGCCCGCGGGCGTCTCGTCCAGCGACACGGACGACCTGCTGAAATCGCTGGGCATGTGATGCCGGCCCGATGGCGGCCGGGTGGCGGCGGCAGCACCCGCCATCGCCGCTGCCGCCATCGCTATTAAAATAATAGCAATATGCCCTAGTGCTTATTGCGCTGGAGGACTTTTTGGCTTAAAGCCGCTGAAACACTGCGCGCCGCTGCCAACCGATTCGCGCCGCCAGCCGCGCCGCCGCCCGTGGCCGGCGCACAATGCGCCGACCTCCACTGCCGACGCACTCTGCAATGACCTCCACTCCGGTGCCCGGGCACGCGCCCGCTGCCCAGGGCTTCACCGCCAAGTCCGCCCTGATGATCGCCGCGCTGGGCGTGGTGTTCGGCGACATCGGCACCTCGCCCCTGTACGCCTTCAAGGAATGCCTGAACCCCGAACACGGCGTGGCGCTGGACCGCGCTGCGGTGCTGGGCCTGCTGTCGCTGGTGCTGTGGGGGCTGATGCTGGTCGTCACCCTCAAGTACGTGGTGTTCGTGCTGCGCGCCGACCACGACGGCGAAGGCGGCATCCTGGCGCTGCAGGGCCTGGCCGCGCAGGCGCTGGAACGCGGCGGCGCCCATCCCTGGGCCTGGAAGGCCATCGCCGGGCTGGGCCTGGTCGGTGCGGCCATGTTCTATGGCGACAGCCTCATCACGCCGGCCATCTCGGTGCTGTCGGCGGTCGAAGGGCTGGAGGTCGCCACGCCGGTCTTCAAGCCCTACGTGGTGCCGATCACGCTGCTGGTGCTGATCGGCCTGTTCCTGGTGCAGCGCAAAGGCACCGCATCGGTGGGGCGCGTGTTCGGGCCGGTGATGGTGCTGTGGTTCGGCGTGCTGGCCGTGTCCGGCATCTGCCACATCGCACAGAACCCGCACGTGCTGGAGGCCATCGACCCACGCTGGGCCGTCCAGTTCCTGGCCACGCACCCGGCGCAGTCGCTCGCGGTGCTGGGCGCGGTGTTCCTCGCGTTCACGGGGGGCGAGGCGCTGTATGCCGACATGGGGCACTTCGGCGCGGCCCCCATCCGGCTGGCCTGGCTGTTCATCGCCCTGCCCTCGCTGGTGTTGAACTACTTCGGGCAGGGCGCGCTGGTGCTGGCCGATCCTGCGGCCATCGACAACCCCTTCTTCCGGATGTTCCCCGCCTGGGCCACCGTGCCCGTGGTGGTGCTGGCGGCCTGCGCCACGGTCATCGCCTCGCAGGCCGTGATCTCGGGCGCGTTCTCGATGACGGCCCACGCCATCCGCATGGGCTACCTGCCGCGCATGCGTATCGTGCAGACCTCGGACTCGGCCATCGGGCAGATCTACCTGCCCACCATGAACTGGCTGCTGATGGCCGGCGTGCTGATGCTGGTGCTGGCGTTTCGCAGCTCGAGCGCGCTGTCGGCCGCCTACGGCATCGCGGTGTCGCTCACCATGCTCACCACCACGCTGCTGGCCGGCGTGGTCGCACTGCGGCTGTGGCGCTGGAACCCCCTGGCCGTGGGTCTGGGGGTCGGCTTTTTCGCGCTGGTGGACATCACGTTCATCGTGGCCAACACGCTGAAGATCGAGGACGGCGGGTGGCTCACCCTCGCGGTGGCGGCAGTCGTCATGTTCGTCTTCACCACCTGGGCCAAGGGCCGGCGCGTGGCCGAGCAGGCCGCGGCGCAGGAACGCATGCCCCTCGTGCCCTTCATCGAAGCGCTGGCGGCCGGCATGCCGCACCGCGTGCGCGGCACGGCGGTGTTCATGACGGCCGATGCCGAGAGCGTGCCGCACGCGCTGCTGCACAACCTCAAGCACAACCAGGTGCTGCACGAACGCGTGGTGGTGCTGGCCGTGCGCACCCGCCCGGTGCCCCGCGTACCGGCGGGCGAGCGCCTGCAGGCGCAGGAACTGGGGCACGGCTTTTGGTGCGTCACGTCCAGCCACGGCTTCATGGAGCCGCCGGACGTTCCCGAAACCCTGCGCCTGCTGGCCTACCAGAAATGCCTGCACATCGAAACCATGTCCACCTCGTACTTCACCTCGCGCGCCTCGCTGGGCAGCGGCCGGCTCGACGGGTTGGGCGCCCTGCGCAAGGCCGTCTTCGGCTCGCTGCAGCGCAACGCGGCGCGGGCGTCGGACTATTTCCGGCTGCCGGACAACCGCCTGATCGAGATCGGCCGCCGTGCGAGTTGACCGTTCAGTGCCCGGCAGCGCGGCACGGGGCCATCGCTTCGCGTGGCGCGCCGCCGTGTGCGCGGCGGCCTGCGCCAGCGCGCTCATGGCCCCCGCTGCCCGCGCCGCGGCCGATGCGGACGCGGATGCCGGCGCCGGCGCAGACCCATCCCTGCCCTTCAAGCTGACCACGGGGGTCTATCACGTGTCCGGCGGCGGCCTGCCCGCGGGACCGGGCCTGGACGTGAACCTGCGCTACACCCGGGGCGACGACCATTGGTGGGTGGGCGCGTTCCGCTCGCCCGCGCTCGATTTTTCGATGCCACGCGCCGGCTGGGACCGCAGCGTGGCCTTCGGCGACTGGCGCGTGCTGCCGTCGCTACAGATCGCATCGGGCGGCTTCGTCGGCGGCAGCGTGGCCGTGGAGACCGGCACCACCTGGGTGCTGGGCGCAGGCCTGGGGCGCACCAATCTGCGCAACTACGCCAACCTCAACTTTGATCCCAACGACGCCTACAGCGTGTACGGCAGCCACCGCTGGGACAGCGGCGACACCCTGGCGCTGCAACTGGTGCGGGACAACCGGCAAAACCCCGACCAGCAGAACCTGCACCTCGTATGGCGCAGCCCGCGGCCCGATGGCGAGCGGCTCACGGTGGACCTGCTGGCCAAGCAGGGCACGGTGGGCGGCCGCTGGCAGCGCCGCGCCGGCCTGTCGGTGGGCTACGACTGGCCCGGATGGTTCGTGCGCGCGGCCTGGGACCCGCTGGTGAACTTCACGCCGCAGAACATGTGGCGGGTGTCCACGGGGGTGCGTTTCTAGGGCCTCGGGCGGCGCGTTCAGCCCTCGAACTGCGGATGCGTCTGCCGGATGCGCGCCATGGCGATGCCCGCCGCCGCCGTTCGCGTCTCCACGCCCAGCTTCACGTACACGCGCTCCAGGTGCTTCTTCACCGTGGCGGGGCTGGCGCCCAGGATGTCGCCGATGTCGCGGTTGGTCTTGCCTTTGACGAGCCAGTACAGCACCTCGGCCTCGCGCGCGGTGAGCTTGAACGACAGGCCCATGGCTTCGATCACGGCGGCATCGGACACCTCGCGCATCACGATCAGCCAATCGCCACCGCCTTCGCTGTCGCCGGTCTGCTGGTGCAGGCTGAACGAAAGGCGCCGCGCGCCCTGCTCCACCACCAGGCGCGGCGGCTCCTGCTGCTGCGCCGCCAAGTCCGCCACGTGGGGCAATTGCGCTTTCAGCCATTCGGTGACGGGGGCCGGGGCGAAGGCCGGCAGGGGCACCGGCGCATCGCTGGCCGTGCCGGCCGACGCGCCCGCATCGCTGCCACTGGCAGCACTGGCACCGCCGGCCCCGCCGCCGAAATAGCCGTGCAGCAGCTCGCGCGCCAGGGCGGTCTGCCACATGAGCCGGCCATCGCTCGCGCGCACGGTGATGCTGGCGTAGCCGAAGGCGTCGAGCGCGTTGCGCGCCTGGCCGGCCTGGCGCATTTCCTGGCGCGCGCGGCGGGCGCCCTGCAAGTGCACGTTCATGCGCGCGAGCACTTCCTTGGGCTTGATGGGCTTGGTCACGTAGTCCACGCCGCCGGCGTCCAGCGCGGCGACCAGGTGCTCGGTCTCGGTCAGCCCCGTCATGAAGATGATGGGAATGTGCGCGGTGGCCGGCAGGGCCTTGAGCCGCCGCGCGACTTCGAAGCCGTCCATGCCCGGCATCATCGCGTCCAGCAGCACCACGTCGGGCAGCGCCTGCGCCGCGCGTGAGAGTGCGGTTTCTCCGCTGGTGGCGACGAGCACGGTGTAGCCGGATTCGTCGAGCGCGTCGTGCAGCACGGCCAGGTTGTCCGGCACGTCGTCCACGATCAGCACCACGTCCGAGCGGGCGCGGTCTAGGGTGTGCGCGGCGGCATCGGGGGGCAGCGCAGCGGTGGGGAGCATGGCGTTCGCAGTCATGGGAAAGGGATCGGAGGCTATGGCGCCGCGGCGGCGTCGGCCAGCATGCGGGCGATGGCCTCGAACTGAAACTGCCGCGCATGCGCGCGCGCCTGTCCCACCCAGGCCGCGCATTCGGGCTGCGCCACTTCGATGGCGCCCAGCTGGTTGAGCACGCCCCGGTAATAGCCCAGCTCGACGGCTTCGGACAGGGCCGGCAGGCGCGCCGGGTCGGGCGGCACCAGCGCTGCAGGGGCGGGTGCAGGCGGATCTGCAGCGTGCGCGCCCGCCGCGGCCGGGGCCGACCGCGCAGCAGAAGAAGCGGTGGCGGGCACCGCGGGCGCATCGTCGATCCAGACGAGGGCCAGGCGCCGTTCCAGCCAGTCCAGCAGTTCGCTGTGGCGCACGGGCTTGACGATGAAGTCCTCGGGGCGAATGCCGACGTCGTTCTCCAGGCCCTTGTCGAACGCGTTGGCGGACACCACCGCGATGTGGGCCTGCCCGGTCTTCGGCTGTGCGGTCGCTGCCGGCGCACCCTGGCCCGCCGCGGCTTCGAACCGGCGCAGTCGGCGGATGGTTTCCCAGCCGTCGATGCCGGGCATGGCCAGGTCCATGAAGACGGCGTCGGGCCGGTAGCCGGCCGCGATCAGGTCCAGCGCGTCATGGCCGCTGGCGGCGGTGCGCAAGGTGAAGCCCAGCGGGGCCAGCAGCTGCACGAGCAGTTCGCGGTCGGCCTCTTCGTTGTCCACCACCAGCAGGCGGCGGCGGGGGCCTTCGTAGCCACGGCGCGGCGGGCGCAGGCGGGCCGGGGCCAGCGTGTCGCCCACGGCGCCGGGGTGCACCTCGGGCAGGAAGAGGCGAATGCGGAACAGCGCCCCCTCGCCGGGCGTGCTGGTCACGGTCATCTCGCCGCCCATCAGTTCGGTGAGCATCTTGGCGATGGTCAGGCCCAGGCCGGCGCCGGGCGCGGCGCCCTGGCTGCTGGCCGCGCCGCGCGCGAAGGGCTCGAAGATGCTGGCGCGCTCGGCCTCGGTCAGGCCCGGGCCGCTGTCCTCGATCTCGATCAGGGCCAGCTCGCGCGCGTGCCGCACCGCCAGGCGCACATGGCCGCTGGCGGTGAACTTGATGGCGTTGCCGATGAGGTTGATGAGGATCTGGCGCACGCGCTTGTCGTCGCCGCGCACCCACTCGGGCAAGGTGCCCTGCGGCTCGAAGCGGAATGCCAGCCCCTTGGCGCGGGCCTGCGGCTCGAACATGTCGCACATCTCGTGCAGGCAGTCGGCAAAGTGCATGGGGCGCACCTGCAGCGTGAGCTTGCCGCTTTCGATGCGGGCGATGTCCAGCGTGCCTTCGATGAGCGACAGCAGGTGCTCGCCGCCGCGGCGGATCACGCTCACGGCCTGCTGGCGGTGCGGCGGCACGGCGGCGTCCTCGCCCATGAGCTGCGCATAGCCGAGGATGCTGTTGAGCGGCGTGCGCAGCTCGTGGCTGATGGCGCTGATGTAGCGGCTCTTGGCCTGGTTGGCCTGGTCGGCCAGCAGCCGCGCGCCTTCGGCCTCTTCACGCGCTTCTTCGGCCACGCCGCGCGCCTGCTCGGCCTGCGAGCGTGCGTGCTCGGCGATGCGGCGCGCCTCCTGCAGGGCTTCGTCGGTCTGGCGGTGCAGGTGGATCTCGCGCTGCAGCAGGTGCGTCTGGCGGTTGGATTCCTCCTGCGCGACCTTGCGGCTCTTGTGGGCCAGCACCAGCCACCACGCGACGATGCCCGAGATGACCAGCAGCGCGAGGTAGGCCTTGAGCAGCCCCGAGCGCAGCGCGGCGTGCGTGCCGGGCCCGGCGGCGGAGACCGCGCCGCTTTCGGGCACGAGCGGGGTGAGCGTCTGCAGCTCCTGGTGGTAGAACAGCCCGAACACCGCCGCCAGCAGCGGCGCGATGACCAGCATCAGCAGCAGGAAGTGGCCCAGCCCGGTATCGAGCATGCGCCACACGCGCCGCGGCAGCACCCAGCGCAGGGCAGCGCTCCACTGCACCGCCAGATGCGCATGGGGCTTGCACATGTCGCCGCAGCGCGCATCCAGCGTGCAGCACAGCGAGCAGATGGTGCCGCGGTAGGCGGGGCACTGGGCCATGTCGGGCGCCTCGTATTCGCGCTCGCAGATCACGCAGCGCTGCACGGCCCAGGCCCCGGGCGCACCGACGGCCTGCGCCGGCCCGCCTGCGGGGCGGGCCAGGTAGTAGCGCCCGCGCGTGGCCCATGCGATGAGGGGCGCGGCGACGAAGGCCGTCACCATGGCGATCACCGCCGAGAACGCCTGTGCCAGCGGCCCGAACAGCCCCAGGTGCGCCGCGATGGACAGCCCCGAAGCGAGCGCCATGGCCCCCACGCCCACCGGGTTGATGTCGTACAGGTGCGCCCGCTTGAACTCGATGCCCCGGGGCGACAGGCCCAGCGGCTTGTTCACCACGAGGTCGGCCACCACGGCCATCATCCAGGCGATGGCGAGGTTGGAATAGAGCCCCAGCACCTGCCCCAGCGCCTTGAACACGTTCATCTCCATGAGCATGAACGCGATGAGCGTGTTGAACACCACCCACACCACCCGCCCCGGGTGGCTGTGCGTGAGGCGCGAGAAGAAATTGCTCCACGCCAGGGAGCCCGCGTAGGCGTTGGTCACGTTGATCTTGATCTGCGACACCACCACGAAGAGCGCCGTGGCCGCCACCGCCCATCCGTAGTGCGGGAAGACGTATTCGTAGGCGGCCAGGTACATCTGGTTCGGGTCCACCGCGCGCTCCACCGGCACCATGTGGCTGATCGCCAGATACGCCAGCAGCGCGCCGCCCAGCATCTTGACCACGCCCAGCACCACCCAGCCCGGCCCGCCGGCCAGCACGCCGAACCACCAGCGCCAGCGGTTGGCCGCCGTGCGCGCCGGCATGAAGCGCAGGTAGTCGGCCTGCTCGCCCATCTGGGTGATGAGAGCGATGCCCACCGTGAGCGCCGCACCAAACAAGGGCAGATCGAACGTGGACGCCGCACCGGATTCACCGCCGTAGTGCATCACGCCCGCGAACGCACCAGGATCGCGTGCCAGCACGTAGACGAACGGCACCACCAGCATCACCAGCCACAGCGGCTGCGTCCACACCTGCAGCCGGCTGATGGCCGACACCCCGTGCGTGACCAGCGGAATCACCGCCAGCGCGCAGATGAGGTAGCCCCAGCGCGGCGGAATGTCCAGCGCCAGCTCCAGCGCATAGGCCATCACGGCCGCCTCCAGCGCGAAGAAGATGAAGGTGAAGGTGGCGTAGATCAGCGAGGTGATGGTGGAGCCGATGTAGCCGAAGCCCGCCCCGCGCGTGAGCAGGTCCATGTCCACGCCGTAGCGCGCGGCATAGACGCTGATCGGCAGCCCCGCCAGGAAGATGATGAGCCCCGTGGCGACGATGGCCCAGAAGGCATTCAAAAAACCGTACTGCACCAGCAGCGTGGCCCCCACCGCCTCCAGCACCAGGAACGACGCCGCACCGAAGGCCGTATTGGCCACGCGCCATTCGGACCAGCGGCGAAAGCTCTGCGGCGTGAAGCGCAGCGCGTAGTCCTCCATCGTCTCGGTGGCGACCCAGCTGTTGTAGTCGCGGCGCACCTTCACCACCTGCTGCGGCACGGCGGCAAGGTGGTCGGCAGGGGCGGTGGCGGGGCTGGCGGGTGTCATGGAGCCTTCAGGGGCGCGGGTGCAGGGTGCAGGTTCCATGCCACGGGGCGGCGCCACCGCCATCTGGCGTATGGACGGGCATGGCGCTTGCTGACTACCATGCGCATTCCGACCCTCGCCCCTTCAGCTTCTCCCCTTCAGCCCGCTGCGCCATGGAACTCACCCCCCGCGAAAAAGACAAGCTCCTGATCTTCACCGCCGCGCTGCTGGCCGAGCGGCGCCGTGCGCGCGGGCTCAAGCTCAACTACCCCGAATCCATGGCCCTCATCAGCGCCGCCGTGATGGAGGGCGCGCGCGACGGCAAGACCGTCGCGCAGCTCATGAGCGAGGGCCGCACGGTGCTCACGCGGGCCGATGTGATGGAGGGCGTGCCAGAGATGATTCCCGACATCCAGGTGGAAGCGACCTTTCCCGACGGCACCAAGCTGGTCACCGTGCACCAGCCCATCGTGTAACGGGTTTTTGAACCAAATCCCTCTCATGCCCTAGTACCCATTGCCCTTGATGCTATGAAAAAAGAAGCAAAAACCCGTTTCTTCGTCTCTGCCGCCGCGCTGCTGCTGTTGCCCGTCCTCGCCTTCGCCCACCCGGGTCATGGCGCGGAGGACGCGCTGCATGCCGACGCCGGCTTCCTCGACGGCCTGGTCCACCCCTTCACCGGCCTGGTCCACCCCTTCACCGGCCTGGACCACCTGGCTGCCATGCTGGCCGTGGGCGTGTGGAGCGCGCTGGCCGTGCGGCCCGTGTGGCTGGCGCCCGCCGCCTTCGTGGCACTGCTGACGGCGGGGGCCACGGCGGGCTTTCTGGGCGTGGCGGTGCCGGCCGTGGAGCCGATGATCGCGGCCTCGCTGCTGGTGCTGGGCCTGCTGGTGGCCTGGCGCCGCCATTTGGCCATGCCGCTGGCGGCAGGGCTGGCCGGCGCGTTCGCGTTCTTCCACGGCGCGGCGCACGGCACCGAGCTGGGCGGCAGCGGCCAGTGGCTGGCCCTCGCCGGCATGGTGATCGCCACCGCTGCGCTGCACGCCACGGGCATCGCCCTGGGCCATGCGGTGATTGCACGCCACCGCTGGCTGGCCGTGATGGCCGGCGCATCGACCGCGCTGCTGGGCGCCACGCTGCTCGTGCGCATGGCCTGAGCGCAGCCCGCGCCGCCCCACGCCCACACCACCGAGAGGCCACCCCCATGATTCCTGGCGAACTCTTCATCGACGAGGGCGAACACGCGCTCAACACCGGCCGCCGCACCCTCACGCTGGTGGTGCGCAACACGGCCGACCGGCCGATCCAGGTCGGATCGCACTACCACTTCGCCGAGACCAACGGCGCGCTCGGCTTCGACCGCGACGCCGCGCAAGGCATGCGCCTGAACATCGCCAGCGGCACGGCCGTGCGCTTCGAGCCCGGCCAGCAGCGCACCGTGGAACTGGTGGACTACGCGGGCGACCGCACGGTGTACGGCTTTCGCGGCCTCACTCAGGGGCCGCTGGGCGAGCCGCCGGCCCCGGCCGCCGCCTGAGCCCGACCCCATCCCTTTTCGAACCGCCCGAGAGCTGGAGCACCTTCCCATGGCCACTGTGTCCAAACGCGCCTATGCCGAGATGTTCGGCCCCACCGTCGGCGACCGCGTGCGCCTGGCCGACACCGGGCTCATCGCCGAGGTCGAGCAGGACTACACGCTGCGCGCGGGCGAAGGCAGAAAAGACGCCGCCGGCCGGCCCGTCGGCTATGGCGAAGAGGTGAAGTTCGGCGGCGGCAAGACCATCCGCGACGGCATGGCGCAGAGCCAGCGCACGCGCGACGGCCAGGGCACCGGCCCGACCGCCGGCGGCGCCATGGACACGGTGCTGACCAACGCGCTCATCCTCGACCACTGGGGCATCGTCAAGGCCGACATCGGCCTCAAGGGCGGGCGCATCGCGGCCATCGGCAAGGCCGGCAACCCGGACACCCAGCCCGGCGTGGACATCGTCATCGGCCCCGGCACCGAGATCATCAGCTGCGAGGGCAACATCGTCACGGCGGGCGGCATCGACAGCCACATCCACTTCATCTGCCCGCAGCAGATCGAAGAAGCCCTGGCCTCCGGCATCACGACCATGCTGGGCGGCGGCACCGGCCCGGCCACCGGCACGCTGGCCACTACCTGCACCTCGGGGCCCTGGAACATCGAGCGCATGCTGCAGGCGGCCGATGCCTTCCCCATGAACCTCGGTTTTCTCGGCAAGGGCAACGCCAGCCTGCCCCACGCGCTGCACGAGCAGATCGATGCGGGCGTGATCGGCCTCAAGCTGCACGAAGACTGGGGCACCACGCCGGCCGCCATCAGCAACTGCCTGGACGTGGCCGACGCCACCGACACGCAGGTCGCCATCCATTCCGACACGCTCAACGAAAGCGGCTTCGTCGAAAACACCATCGCCGCCGTGGCGGGCCGCGGCATCTGCGCCTTTCACACCGAAGGCGCGGGCGGCGGGCATGCGCCCGACATCCTGCGCGTGGTGGGCGAGGCGAACTTCCTGCCCTCCTCCACCAACCCCACCATGCCGTACACCGTGAACACGCTGGACGAGCATGTGGACATGCTCATGGTGTGCCACCACCTGGACGCCTCCATCGCCGAAGACCTGGCCTTTGCGGAAAGCCGCATCCGCAAGGAAACCATCGCGGCCGAAGACGTGCTGCACGATCTGGGCGCCATCAGCATGATGAGCAGCGACAGCCAGGCCATGGGCCGGGTCGGCGAGGTCATCCTGCGCACCTGGCAGACCGCCCACAAGATGAAAGCCCAGCGCGGCACGCTGGACGGCGACACCGCGCGCAGCGACAACACGCGCATCAAGCGCTACGTGGCCAAGTACACCATCAACCCCGCCATCGCCCACGGCATCAGCCACGAGGTGGGCAGCATCGAGGTGGGCAAGTGGGCCGACCTGGTGATCTGGAAGCCCGCCTTCTTCGGCGTGAAGCCCGCCATGATCCTGAAGGGCGGCTTCATCGCCATGGCCGCCATGGGCGACCCCAACGCCTCCATCCCCACGCCGCAGCCCGTGCACTACCGGCCCATGTTCGGCGCCTTCGGCGGCGCGCTGGCCCGCACATCGCTCACCTTCGTGTCGCAGGCCGGGCTGGCCGCGGGCATCGGCGAGCGCTTCGGTCTGGCCAAAACGCTCAGCGCCGTGCGCAGCATTCGCGGCGTGCGCAAGCAGCACATGGTGCACAACCACTACACGCCGCACATGGAGATCGACGCGCAGACCTACACCGTGCGCGCCGACGGCCAGTTGCTCACCTGCGAGCCCGCGACCGTGCTGCCCATGGCGCAACGCTACTTTCTGTTCTGATCGCACGCATGCTTCAAGTCTCCAAACTCATCGCCCAGGGCAAGGGCCTCGCGCCCGTGCTCGTCAAGCGCGCCGCCACCCTGGAACTCGACTGGGACACGCGCCAGAAAAGCCGCTTCGCCGCCACCGACTCCACCGGGCGGGAACTGGGCATCTTCCTGCCACGCGGCACCGCCGTGCGCGGCGGCGACGTGCTGGTGGCCGAAGACGGCGCCCTGGTCCGCGTGATCGCCGCGCCCCAGGCCGTGCTGCGCATCACGCATTGCACCCACCACGGCACCGCCTTCGACCTGACCCGCGCCGCCTACCACCTGGGCAACCGGCACGTGCCCATCGAACTCACGCCCACGCACCTGCAGATCGAGCCCGACCACGTGCTGGCCGAGATGCTGCGTGCCATGCACCTCACCGTGAACTCGATCGAAGCCCCCTTCGAGCCCGAAGGCGGCGCCTATGCGGCGGGTGGGCACCATGGGCATGGCCATGGGCATCATGGGCACGGCCATGAGCACGGGCACGAACATGCCCACGACCATGGCGATGACGGTGGCCACGCAGCCCATTCGCACAAGGCCGCCGATGCCGTGCATGCCCATGGACATGACCACGGGCACCACCACGCGGGTTACAGCCATGATCACGGCCATGACCACGGCCACGGCCACGCCCACGATCCCCATGCAACCGCCCAGTGCGATCACCCCCACCACAACCACAACCATTGACGCCGCGATGACGGCCTCCGCCTGCACCGCGTCCTCACCCGTGCCCGAGCCCGAGCCAGCCGCCGTTGCCATCGACGCCCCACCCACGGCTTTGCCCGCAGCCAGCCTGCTGCAGCTCATCTGGCTGGCCTCGCCAGCGCTGCCGGTGGGCGGATTCTCGTACTCCGAAGGGCTGGAAGTGGCGGTGGAGCGTGCCGGCGTCACCACCGAAGCCGCAGCCGCCGAATGGCTGGCCGCGCAACTGCAGCTCACCCAGGCACGCGGCGACATGGCCGTGCTGCAACAGGCCCTGGCCGCCTGGCGCGCCGCCGACCATGCCCGCGTGCGCCGTTTGAACGACTGGGTTCTGCAAACGCGCGAAACCAGCGAAATGCGCCTGCAGACCGAGCAGATGGGCCGCTCGCTGGCCGACTGGCTGCGCAACCAGCACGCGGGCGATGCAGCCCGGCTGAACGACGTGGCCGCGCTCGCGGCGCTGCCGCCCACCCCCACCTACCCCGTTGCCTTCGCCCTGGCCGCCGCCGGCACCGAAGCCGGCGCACGCGACGTGCTGCTGGCCTACACCTTCGGGTGGGCCGAGAACATGGTGCAGGCCGCGCTCAAGGCGGTGCCGCTGGGCCAGAGCGCCGGCCAGCGCATCCTCGCCCGGCTGGCCGCCGCCATTCCCGCCGCCGCCGATGCCGCGCTGCACACCGGCGACGCGGACCGCCAGGCTTTTTCGCCCATGCTCGCCATCCTGGCGGCGCAGCATGAAACCCAATACTCACGCCTCTTCCGATCATGAACACCACCACCGCACTGCACCACATCCCCCGCCGCACCAAGCACCTGCCCCCGCTGCGCGTGGGCATCGGCGGCCCGGTCGGATCGGGCAAGACCACCCTGCTGGAAATGCTGTGCAAGGCCATGCGCGACAAGCACGACCTCATCGCCATCACCAACGACATCTACACCAAGGAAGACCAGCGCCTGCTCACGGTGAGCGGCGCGCTACCGGCCGACCGCATCATGGGCGTGGAAACCGGCGGCTGCCCGCACACCGCCATCCGTGAAGACTGCTCGATCAATCTCGAAGCCATCGACCGCATGCTGGGCCAGCACCCCGATGCCGACATCGTCTTCGTGGAAAGCGGCGGCGACAACCTGGCCGCCACCTTCAGCCCGGAGCTGAGCGACCTCACGATCTACGTCATCGACGTCGCCGCCGGCGAGAAGATCCCCCGCAAAGGCGGCCCCGGCATCACCAAGAGCGACCTGTTCGTCATCAACAAGACCGACCTGGCGCCCCACGTGGGTGCCAACCTGGACATCATGGCCGCCGACACCACGCGCATGCGCGGCAGCAAGCCGTTTGTGATGACGAACCTGAAAACGCTGCAGGGGCTGGAAGAGGTCGTGGCCTTCATCGAAAAGAAAGGCCTGCTCCAGGCCGCCTGAGACCCGGCCAAGGCCTGCAGAGGCCGGCTAGAATACGCGCCAGTTCGCGGAGACTTGGGTGAGCGGTTTAAACCAGCAGTCTTGAAAACTGCCGACGGGCAACCGTCCGTGAGTTCGAATCTCACAGTCTCCGCCAGCAGACCAGCAAACATGCGCCTCTCCGGGCGCTTTTTTGTTTTACCCATCAATGATGAGGGGACCGAAGTGAACGGCAAGACGCGTGACCCGATGGGTGCCGACCTGCTGCGTCAACGCAGGAATCTGCTGGTTACAAGCCTGGCGTTGGTTGCGGGTGCAATTAGCTGGCGCGAGTTTTGAAAACAAGGTGTCGATCTTCGGCGCGGGCATCACGTTTGACCATCCAGAACGTTTGCGGTTCGGTGCGTGGGGGCTCTATGCCGTTTCGAGTGGAACTGGACCTCAGAGAACATGCGGCGTAACGCCGAGCCCAATCGGGGCAGCAGGAGCAAAGGGGTTGGTCGGCAGATCCTTGAGCTTGGCCATGCGCAGGTAGGC
>NZ_BQXQ01000040.1 GCF_030159055.1 Acidovorax sp. SUPP3334 | reverse complement strand
GCCTACCTGCGCATGGCCAAGCTCAAGGATCTGCCGACCAACCCCTTTGCTCCTGCTGCCCCGATTGGGCTCGGCGTTACGCCGCATGTTCTCTGAGGTCCAGTTCCACTCGAAACGGCATAGAGCCGGGTTTTGAAGTTCCCTATAATCCTCACCCGTTGCCTATGGCGTTGACTGGGAATATGTGCCTGAATTGTTTTCAGGTTCGATCCGGATCAATCGAATGTAGGCGCTCATTCATGCAGGCAAACCAACTGCGACCGAATTTTCAATTAAATATAAAAAGGAGGTAAATCATGATGTATCGCTACAGAGATGAAAAAGGTCAACTGGTCTATTCAGACCGCATGCCGACGGCCAGCGAGGCAAGCGCGCTGGTGGATGTTATAAGCAATGGCATGGTTGTCAAACAAGAGACGGCTCTCAAAAGCTCGCATGATGAGGCCAAGGGCTATATCGGCGATGCGCGTAAGCACATTCCAAAGATCATCGTATATATCGATTACATAGAGTATTTGAGGAAAAACAATCCGGTGCGTTATCAGGCGTACATGCTTGATATTAAGAAAAACGATCCAAAGACCTTCATCACTTTGACGCAAGCCCGTGTTTTTCAACCGCTCCAGCCGCATCAGCGCCTTTCTAATCTGATGGACGCCAGCGTAGCAGCAATGGGTGATTTGTTTACTGGCCGCTCGGGTTTCAATACGGCAACTACGTATGCAGAAAAAACACTCGTGGAATATATGAAGAAAGATGGCTTTACCCCCGGCAACGTGCTTGGAAGCAAAGCCACCACCTTGCCAAAACAAGTACCCGCCTACAGTAATACCAGGCTGGGGCAGTGGTCGAAAAATGAAAGTGAGAGGCTGGCAAAAATATCCAAGGAAGCCCTGGCAACCACATCAGGAAGGCCTGTATTGAAGGCTGCAAGTACAACCGCAACGCGGGTCGGCGGGCCGATTTTGGATGTGATGATTGGAGCGTTGGATCCTCAGATGGTGCCTGGCATTGCCGCGACTTTTGGACTTGACTCCTACATTAGAAAACTGTCCGCCAAAGGAATTATTCTTGACGATGAAGAGAAATTGCATCTAAGGGGTCATCTAGCAAGAAGTGATTGGGAGGCTGCGAGAAATTTGGTTCGAGAGGCAGCACTCAGGGCTGCGAAATGATTAGAAAATACGCCATTCATTTCGCATGCTTTGTTTTTGGCTTGCTTGCTTCGCTCGCAAATGCCCAATCCATGCCGCCAGACATGCGGAATTTGTGTGATAAGGCAAATACTTCTGTTTTTACGCCGTTGCCGGAATCCATTGGCGCACCTCATTCTGACCCCCTCTTTAATGCCATTGAAATGGGGGGCAATAATCGAGTTGTTAAAATTCTGCTAAAAAATAGAAATCCTGACAAAATTGTAATTAATGGCATGACTCCTTTGGTGGCTGCTGCTTACGTAGGAAATTGGCCTGCTGCTGAGGCATTGATTGAAAGCGGTGCTGATGTAAATTTTAAAGATCCTGATGTCTTAGAGACGCCATTGATGGCGGCTTTGTTGAAATCTAAATATTCGATGGCGTGTAAGCTGATTGAGAATAAAGCATCTTTGCCCACTGAGAAGGTGGATAGGGATAGCTTATTAAGAGAGGCAAAAGTTTCAACGCCAGATTTGCATGACGACGCCGCAGTTTTTGTCAACTTTCTTTTGGAGAACGGTTTTGATGCCAATGATCAAGGAAGCCAAACAGAAACCCCTCTCATGGGCGCAGTGTCCCTCTCCAACATACCTGTTATCAACGTCCTATTGAAGCATGGTGCGCGCTTGGATATTGTCAAAAAAAATGGCTTAACCGTTTGGGATGTGGCACGAAAGAAAAACAACCCCGACGTGCTGAAAATACTAAACGATGCACAGAAAAAGGCAGATGCAGCCAAAAAAAGCGGCGTGAAAGAGCGCCTGAGCCGTTGACAAGGTGCATGGTGAAGCGCATCGCTGGTTTTCATATGGCTCCCTGGTGGCCGCTCAGGTAGAAATTAAGTATGTCCAAGGTGGTTCGACGCATTGCATTACATGCAAGTTAAAAATTCCTTATGAATCAACGGGTTGCAGACTACTCCGAGCATCATGTAGTCTGCGCCGCCTAGCACTAAAAACGTCAATGAAATCAAGGACTTACGAGGATCAGGGTGAGCTAAGAGGCGACCACCCGAAACTTGTGTGTAATGCGATGTCGCAGATGGTGCCTGGTATTGCATCAACTATAGGCTTTGTGAAATACAAAAAGGACTTAGAGGCTAAAGGAATTTTTTTGTATGAAGATGAGCTTTATCTACGGCAATATCTTGCCAGTGGAAACTGGGAGGCCGCAAGAAACTTGATAAAAGAAGCGACTCTAAGGACGGCAAAATGAGATACCGTCTTGGAATAATGTTAATTTGCCTTTTTTCCTTTGGGGAGGTATTGGCATTTAATGGTCAGTTGTCCCCTGCGATGCAACGACTTTGTGATGAAGTGCATAGCACGAAATTTACACCTAGTCCTGTATCTCTGGTGACTCCACATCCTGAAAAATTATTCAACTTAATAGAAATCGGCGGGAGTGATGCAGAGATAATTGCCGCCTTAGGCCGAAGATCACCGGACAAAATAGTTGTTGATGGTGTTACGCCAATGCTAATGGCCGCATTGACTGGGAATTGGAGTGCGGCGTCAGTCCTGATTGACAAAGGAGCGGATGTTAATTATGTAGCCCCCCCCGCCATCACTACAACACCACTTGAAATATCAATATTTAACAGGAAGTTTATCTTTGCCTGCAAATTGATAGAAAAAGGCGCCAAAATTCCCTTAGAAAAATCTGGGCGGAATTCATTGTTTAGAGATGCCCTAATTACACTCCCGCCGGAAATGGAGCAAGGGGCAATTGTCGTTGATTTTTTTCTTGAAAATGGCTTCGATCCAAATGACATGGGCAGCCCGCTTGAAACACCGTTGATGAGAGTTGTAGGGGTTGAGTCTGTGCCTGCTATTCGCGTTCTGTTGTCACATGGCGCACGTTTGGATATTGCCAAGAAAAATGGCTTAACCGTTTGGGATGTGGCACGAAAGAAAAACAACCCCGACGTGCTGAAAATACTAAACGAGGCACAGGAAAAGGCAGATGCAGCCAAAAAAAGCGGCGTTAAAGAGCGCCTGAGTCGTTGACAAGGTGCATGGTGAAGCGCCTCGCTCTGTTGGCCTGCCTGGCCTTGCCTCTGGGCGCCAGCCCTGCCGATTCACTGCTCCAAACCCAGGTGGAGTCATTGCCCCTTCACGTGCAAAAAGTCGAAACCTGTGGCGCCTGGGCCCAAGCGGACCAGGCAGGTTACTACCGCGTAGTCGTTGTCGATGTGCACGAAGGAGCCGGCAGCGAAATCTACGTTCAATGGCTCACGCAGCCGACGCAGGAGCGCAGGTCGAAGTTGGTCCGCACCCTGGTGTTTCCCGAGTTGAATGACGACCACAGCCAATACGCTGTTCAGGAAATGCGCTGCAAAAAGGTGGGCAGTGGAATCGAGATCGCGATCAAGGCGCAGTACGAGCACGACACGGTGGAAAAGACCCATGCCATTCGTGTCCTCGTCAAAGCAGAGGGAACCTACGCGATAGCAGGCATGGCGCGCGGCAACCGACGGCGCTGATCCTGGATAGGGCAGCCTCAGCATCGTTCGCCGGGCGATGTCCTGCCAACCGTTCAGAGCGCAGTCGCGTCACCCCCGGCGCGTCGATCCCCGCGCCACCAGCGTTCCCTCCAGCACCACGCACCGCACCGTCCGATTGGGCTCGGCCAGGCGCTGCAGCAGCAGCTCGGCCGCGGTGCGGCCGATGTCGTACGTGGGCTGCGCGATCACCGTCACGTCCAGCGCGGGCAGGGCGGTCCAGTCGTTGTTGTCGAAGCCGGCCAGGCCGATGTCGTTCGGCATGGACAGGCCCGCGGCCTGGATCGCGTGCAGCGCGCCCAGCAGCAAGAGGCCGTTGGTGGCCAGCACGGCGTCGGGCGGGCTCGCGCCGGCCAGCAGCGCGTTGGCGGCGGCCATGCCGGCCTCGCGGGTCGGGGCGACCCAGTGCGGGGCCGGCTCCAGCCCGCGTTCTCGCAGCGCATCGGCGTAGCCGGCCTGGCGCTCCTGGCCGGTCGTGCTGTGCGTGCCGGCGAGCACGGCGATGCGGCGGTAGCCGGCGTCCAGCAGGTGCTCGGTGGCGCTGCGGGCGGCGGCGCGGTTGTCCAGCACGACGCGGTCGGCGCGGGTGGTGTCCAGCGCGCGGTCCACCAGCACCATCGGAAACGGCCAGTCGGCAGGCTTCAGGCGCTTGAGGCCTTCCATGGTGGGCGAGAGGATCACGCCGCTGGCCTGTTCGTCGGCCATCAGTTCGAGGTAGGACTGTTCCTTGGCCGGGTCTTCATCGGTGTTGCAAAGGATGAGCCGCAGGCCGTGGCGGTAGGCCACGTCTTCCACGGCGCGGCCCACGTCGGTGAAGAAAGGGCTGCGGATGTCCGAGACGATCAGGCCCACCAGCGAAGCGCGCTGCTGGCGCAACCGGCGCGCGGCCAGGTTGGGGCGGTAGGCGAGCGCGGCAATGGCCTGCTCGACGCGTTCGCGCAAGGGCGCGCGCACGGCGCCGGGGTTCGACAGCACGCGCGAGACGGTGGTGGTGGAGACGCCTGCGTGCTCCGCGACGTCCTTGATGCTGGCCAAGCGGCTTTCTCCTGCAGAAAATGAACGTTCAATGTGGTATCGATTTCCAAAATGCTTCGAAGGCAGATCTGGCGCGCTCCATCGGAACCATCATCGGGCGTGATTTTGCGCCGGACTTCAGGCTTGGAAATGGTGGCGATATCTAGGGGGTTTCCCGAATTTCCACAGGGATGGTCTGGCTTGCGGCCTTGTTGGCCGAGAAAAGCGGTTTCATAATCCGCGTCTGGAATCGATACCAAAACAAGGAGACATCGCACCATGTCCACGATCCCGGTCGAGGTCCGCCTGGGCGCTGCGCCCCATAACCGAGAAGATGCCGTGCGCGCCGCCGGCGCACTGCTGGCGCAGGCCGGCCATGCCCGGCCCGCCTATACCGACAGCCTGCTGCAGCGCGAGAAGGTCGCCAATACTTTTCTGGGCCAGGGCCTGGCCATTCCGCACGGCATGGTGGAAGACAAGCACCTGGTGCTGCGCACCGGCCTGGCCGTGTTGCAGGTGCCGGGCGGCGTCCGCTGGGGCGACGATGCCAAGCAGGCACGCCTGGTGGTGGCGATTGCCGCCGCGTCGGACGAGCACATCGCCGTGCTGCGCCGCCTCACCCGCCTGATGCGCGACGACGCCCTGATGGACCGCCTGGCCACCACGCGCGATGCCGACGAGATCGTGCGTGCGCTCACGGGCGATGCATCCACCGGCACTCCGGCATCGGCCGAGGCGGCGGGGCTGGAGGATTTTCCGCTGGGCCATGAGCTGTCGCTCAACTACCCCAACGGCCTGCACGCGCGCCCGGCCGGGCAGTGGGCGCAGGCGGTCAAGCGCTTCACCGCCCGCGTGCACGTGCGCTGCGGCGACACGGTGGCCGATGCCAAGAGCCTGGCTGCGCTGCTGAGCCTGGGCGCCGGCCGCGGCGCGCTATTGCGCCTGTCGGCCCAGGGGCCCGACGCAGCGGCTGCGCTGGCGGCACTGCGGGACACCATCGTGCGCCTGGGCGAAGAGGAAAGCCGCCAGGCCGAGCTGTCCGCCGCCCGCCAGGCCCAGGCGCAGGGGCTGGGCCGCGAACTGGGCGACTGGCAGCCCACGGCCCGCCAGACCTTCACCGGCATCGCGGCCAGCCCGGGTCTCGTGATCGGCATGCTGGTGCAGGCCGGCGCCGCGGCGCTGGAGGTGGAAGACCGCTTCACGTCGGTGGCCGCCGAGGCCGCGGCCCTGGACCAGGCGCTTGCCGCGGCGCAGGCGCAGTTGCAGCAACTGGCCGATGGCGCGCGCGCTGCCGGCAAGGCCGAGCAGGCGGGCATCTTCACGGCCCACGCAGGCCTGTTGCAGGATGCCGACCTGCTGCTGGCCACCAGCCGCAGCGTGGTGCAGGGCCACGGCGTGGCCTGGGCGTGGCGCCGCGCGGTGGGCGAGCGCGTGGCGGCGCAGCGCGCGCTGCCCGATGCCATGCTGGCCGCACGGGCCGCCGATGTGCAGGACGTGGGCGAACGCGTGCTGCGCCACCTGCTGGGGCGCGGCGACGAGCCGGAGGGCGGTGCCGCCGCGGCATGGCCCGCCGATGCCATCTTGCTGGCCGACGACCTGTCGCCCTCGGTCACCGCGCAGATCGATACCGCCAGGGTGCGGGGCTTTTGCACCGCGCGCGGCGGCCCGACGGCGCACACCGCCATCCTGGCACGCGCCCTGGGCCTGCCCGCCGTCGTGGCGGCGGGCCCGGGCGTGCTCGGCGCCGATGCTGCGGCCGGCACCCCCGCCATCCTGGACGGCTACCGCGGCCGGCTTTACGTGGGCCCGAGCGAGACGGCGCTGATCGAGGCGCGCGACCGCATGCAGCGCCTGGCCCGGCGGCAGGAAGAAGAGGCGCGCACCCGCCAGTTGCCTGCCACCACCACCGACGGCCACACGGTGGAGATCGCCGCCAACGCCAACCGCGCCGACCAGGCCGTGCGCGCGCTGGAGGCCGGTGCCGAAGGCGTGGGCCTGATGCGCACCGAATTCCTGTTCCTGGAGCGCGACACGGTGCCCGACGAGGACGACCAGTACGCCGTCTATCGGGCGATGGTCGAGGCGCTGGAGGGCCGGCCCCTGATCGTGCGCACGCTGGACATCGGGGGCGACAAGCAGGTGCCCCATCTCGATTTGCCCGTCGAGGACAACCCCTTTCTCGGCCTGCGCGGCGCCCGGCTGTGCCTGCGCCGCGACGACCTGCTCGTGCCGCAGCTGCGGGCGCTGTACCGCGCGGCGCGGCACGGCCCGCTGTCGGTCATGTTCCCCATGATCAGCACCGTGGAAGAAGTGCTCCAGCTGCGCCAGCGCATGGAAGCCGTGCGCCGCGAACTGGATGCGCCCCCGGTGACCGTGGGCATCATGATCGAGGTGCCCTCGGCCGCGCTGATGGCCGACCGGCTGGCGGCGCATGTGGATTTCTTTTCCATCGGCACCAACGACCTCACGCAGTACGCGCTGGCGGTGGACCGGCAGCACCCGGAACTGGCCGGCATGGCCGACAGCCTGCATCCTTCGGTGCTGCGGCTGATCGAACGCACCATCGCAGGTGCGGCAGCGCATGGGCGATGGGTGGGCGTGTGCGGCGGGCTGGCGGGCGAGCCGCTGGGCGCTGCGCTGCTGGCCGGGCTGGGCGTGCAGGAACTCAGCATGAGCAGCGGCGACATCGGCAGCGTGAAGGCGCTGCTGCGCCGCCATTCCCTGGCCGAACTGCAGGACCTGGCCCGCCGCGCGCTGGACGTGGACACCGCCGACGAGGTGCGTGCCCTGGGCGCCGCGCTGCGCCCGGCGAGCCCGATGGGCGACGGAGGAACGCCATCATGAGGTTTGCTATGAAATTAATAGCTATGTGCCCTAGTGTTGATTGTGCTGGTGCCGTTTTTGGGTACGAGTGTTCGGCCCCTGCCATCGCGGGGGAGGCCACGCCATGACGACCGCATTGCCTTCGAACACCACAGCCTCGGCGGCCCAGGCCCGCGTTTTCACCGTCACGCTCAACCCGGCCATCGACCAGACGGTGCGGATTCCCACGCTGGTGCCCGGCGCGGTGCACCGCGCGCTGGGGCAGCAGATCGAAGCCGGCGGCAAAGGGATCGGCGTCGCGGCGGTGCTTTCCGCGCTGGGCGTGCCAGTCACCGCGAGCGGCTGGCTGGGCGCTGACAACGACGCCGTCTTCACCGCGGCCTTCGCAGCCAGCGGTATTGCCGACGCCATGGTGCGCGTGGCGGGCAGCACCCGCACCAACATCAAGCTGGCCGATGCCGAACGCGGCGATTCCACCGACATCAACCTGCCCGGCCTGGCCCTGGCCCCCGGCGCGCTGGCGCAGGCCGAGGCCGATCTGCTCGCCGCGCTGCAGCAGCAAGTGCAATACGGCGACTGGTGCGAACTGGCCGGCAGCCTGCCGCCCGGCGCCACGCACGGCGTGTGGGAGCGGCTGGCCCGCGCGCTCGCCGCGCAGGGCGCGCACATCGTGATCGACACGGGCGGCGACGTGCTGCGGCAACTGCTGCAGCGCCTGTCCGATCCGGCCGCCGGCCCTGCCGTGCCGGTGGCGCTGGTCAAGCCCAACCGGGCCGAGCTGGAAGAACTGGCCGGCCGCGCCCTGCCCACGTTGGCGGAAGTGGCCGAAGCCGCTTCTGGCCTGTGCCAGCGCTATGGGGTGCGGCACGCGGTCGTCTCGCTCGGTGGCGAGGGCGCGGTGATCGCCACGCCACAGGGCCGCTGGCATGCGGCCGCCCCGCGCGTTCCGGTCGCCACGACGGTGGGTGCGGGCGATGCGCTGGTGGCGGGCACGCTGGCCGCGCTCGCGCGGGGCGGCACCTTCCCGGGCGCGGCGGTGTTCGGCATGGCCTGCGCCGCCGCGCGCATCCAGCGCATCGCCCCCGGACTGCCGCCGCGCGCCGAGGTGGAGGCCATCGCCGCCGCCATCGCGCCGCAGCCGGTCTGACCGGCCCGCCCCCTGAAAACGAATCTGCACGGAGACCCATCCCATGGCCCACCTCATCGCCATCGCCGCCAGCCAGGCCGGCCCGGCGCACAGCTTCATGACCGGCGAGGCGCTGCGCGCCGCTGCCGAACGGCTCGGCCACCACATCGCCCTGAGCGTGCGCAGCAGCCTGGGCACCCAGGGCGGCTGGACGGACGAGGAACTCTCCCGCGCCGACGCCGTGATCATCGCGGCCGACATGGCCGTGGACCGCGGCGGCCTGCCTGCCGCACGCCTGCACGAAACCACGCCGGGGGCCGTGCTGGCCGATGCGGCGCAAGTCGTGCGCGCCGCGCTGGCACGACCGGGTGCCGTCAGCGATAGAGACAGAGATAGAGACAGCGAGGGTGCCGGTGTTGTCGCGGGTGGCGGTGTGCCGGCACACGACGCGCCCGCCCCGGCCGCTACCGAAGCGGCACGCCCCCTTCGCATCGTCGCCGTCACCTCCTGCCCCACGGGGGTGGCCCACACCTTCATGGCGGCCGAAGCGCTGGAGCAGGGTGCGCAGGCGCTGGGCCACACGATCAAGGTCGAGACGCAGGGATCGGTCGGTGCGCAGAACGCCCTCACGCCCGAAGAGATCGCCCAGGCCGACCTGGTGGTGATCGCCGCGGACACGCAGGTGGACCGTGCCCGGTTCGCCGGCAAGCGGCTGTATGCGACCGGCACCAAGGCCGCGATCCACGATGCGTCCGCAGTGTTCGCCCAGGCATCGGCGCAGGCTGCCGTCTGGGGCGACGCGCCCGCAGCAGGCACCGCCGCAACGCCTGGGGCGGCGCCTGCGGGCGCTGCCGCCCGCAGCACCGAGCGCACCGGCCCCTACAAGCACCTGATGACCGGCGTGTCGTTCATGCTGCCCTTCGTGGTGGCGGGCGGGCTGCTGATCGCGCTGGCCTTCGCGCTGGGCGGCATCTACGTGTACGACGATGCGCACCAGGGCACGCTGGGCTGGACGCTGTTCCAGATCGGCGCCAAGGCCGGCTTCACGCTCATGCTGCCGGCGCTGGCGGGCTACATCGCGTTCTCCATCGCCGACCGCCCTGGCATCGCGCCGGGCATGATCGGCGGCCTGCTGGCAGGCACCGTGGGCGCGGGCTTTCTCGGCGCCATCGCGGCGGGGTTCATCGCGGGCTATTCGGTGTACTGGATGAACCGCGCCATCCGCCTGCCGCGCACGCTCGATGGCCTGAAGCCCGTGCTGCTGCTGCCGCTGCTGGGCACGCTGGTGGTCGGCGTGCTCATGATGATGGTCATCGGCAAACCCATGGCCGGCGTGATGGCCGCGCTCACCGAGTGGCTCAAGGGCCTGCAGACCGGCAGCGCCGTGCTGCTGGGCGTGATCCTCGGCGCCATGATGGCGTTCGACATGGGCGGGCCGGTCAACAAGGCGGCCTATGTCTTTTCCACCACCTTGATCGCCAGCGGCGTGGCCAACCCCATGGCTGCCACCATGGCGGCCGGCATGGTGCCGCCGCTGGGCATCGCGCTGGCGTGCTGGGTGTTTCGCAGCCGTTTCAGCGGCGAGGAACGCGAAGCCTCCAAGGCCGTCGCCGTGCTGGGCCTGGCCTTCATCACCGAAGGCGCGATTCCGTTCGTCGCGCGCGACCCGCTGCGGGTGATTCCCGCGTGCATGGCCGGCGCGGCCGTGGCGGGCGGCCTGTCGATGATGTGGAACATCGGCCTGCAGGCGCCGCACGGCGGCGTGTTCGTGCTGGCCATTCCGAACGCGGTCAACCACGTGGTGCTGTACGCACTGGCGATCGCGGCCGGCACGGGGGTGACGGCGCTGGCGCTGGGGGTGCTCAAGCGGCGGGTGGCGGTTGCGGCCTAGGCACCGGGCAGAATCCGGCGCACTTCAGCCGCCCGGTCGATTGCGCCTCGCGAGGCGAAGTGCCTGGTCGGGCCAATCGGGTCAGTCGGCCCAGGGGGTGACCGCAGGGCGGGGCAGCTTGTGCAGATGGCGCGCCGTCTCGAGCACCGACTGGACCGCATCATGGTGCGCGGCACTGCCGGGCGCGAGGCCGTAGGCTTCTTGCACGATCCGGGACGCCATTCGCTCCTGCTCTTGCGGCGGCAGGCCCGCCAATTTGTCGCGGACCTCTCTGGCGAATGTGCGCGAGACCACCTGGGCCTCGGCATATTTTTCCCACGCGGTGGGTTGAAGCCGTTTCTTCGCCAGCATGGGGCCGACGTTTTCCTCATCGTCCGAATCTGCATCCATCTCCGGATGGGCGCCGGGAATCAGGCGCTCGACCAACTGCTTGGCTTCTGCGGCCTGGCTCCCCGTGTAGGTGGCATGGACCGCGACGGATGCATTTTTCCACGCACTGTGCCTGGGCCGCACGGCCGGGCCATTGGCCCACGGGTCCATCAAGATGGCAGCCTTTTTCGATGGATCGCCGTCCTGGCCGCGCAGCAACTCGGCCCAGCTGTGAATGCTGTCGGGCACGCGTTCTCCGCCTTGGTCCTTTGGCTTGCGCAAAGTCACGCGGGCACTGACCGTCGTCGTCTGCTCGCCGGGCGCCATGTGCGGCGCATGGAGGATGGAGGCCAGGCCGGCATGCTCGTCGCAAACGGCCGCGCCCATGACCGCCGCCACCGCAAGGCGCCGGCCGTCGTCGTATTCATGGCTGGTCACCGATGACCCGATGCCGTTGTGTCCGCCCGAAGGGGCATCGTCGGCCTGCACGTTCCCGCGGCCGTGCTCCAGCAGCACGCGAACGTCGTGCACGGTCTGCCCTGCCGCAGCCCATCGCCTCGGGCTGGTGATCGCTTCTCCGGCCACCTGCTCGCCCAGAAGGTAGGCCGCCTGCTGGACCTCGTGCGTTTCCAGCGGAGCGTCGCCACCCCAGCGCAAGGCGCCTGGGGACGTACCGAGGACGACTCTGGGCGCCGGCAAGTGGACCGCGGCGGGGACATTCGTTCGGGCGGGAGGGGCGTCCGCCCGTGCCGCAGGCTGGCGGCTCGATGCACCCTGGGGCGCGGAAGGCACGGAGTCCGCCGGGCTTGCGGTGCTGGCGCCATGGTGCGGGGTGTTTCGGGGGCCCGAAATGCGGTTGCCCATGGGGAAATTCCTGAAATTCCTGGTGTTCTGGGCTCGCCGGAGGGCGCGCCCGCCAATGGCGATCATTGGCGCTTTTGTACCGTTCGCGCCGCCTGGGGCGAATCGGCCTGGCGAAGGAATGTGCCGCCAAAAGAAAACATGGAGCATGCCCGCTGGCGCCGGCGAGCCACCATGTGGTGGCGCCGCTGGCTCCGGTTCCCCTCTCAGCCCATGGCCAGTTGCCGCCGCCCCTGCTCCTTCGCGGCGTAAAGCGCCGCGTCCGCGCGGGCCATGAGGGCCATGAGGGCTGCCAGGTTCTTCTCTTCTTTGCCCCGCCACAGCGCGGCGCCGGCGCTGTAGTCGATGGCAAAGCCCAGCATGGCGGCGCTTTCGGCCTGCAGGCGCTTGCGCAGGCGCTGGTCGAAGCGCTGCACCGCGCCCTGGCCCGCATGCAGCAGCAGGCTGGCCCGCACCCAGCGTGCGGCGGGGCCCGCTTGCCGGCCCATGATCAGCGGCAGCGCCGCGGAGAGCATGAACAGGTTGGTGGCCGTGATGGCCAGCAGGGTGACGAAATCCAGCCGCATCAATCCCCGGTGGCGGCGTCCACCTTGTCCGTCACTGGAACGCCACCTCGGCGAAGCTGCGCAGCTTGCGGCTGTGCAGCCGGCTCACCCCGCCTTCGCGCAGGATGTCGATGGCGCGCATGCCGATGCGCAAGTGCTGGTCCACCCGCTCGCGATAGAAGTGGTTGGCCATGCCGGGCAGCTTGATCTCGCCGTGCAGGGGCTTGTCGCTCACGCACAGCAGGGTTCCGTAGGGCACGCGAAAGCGAAAGCCGTTGGCGGCGATGGTGGCGCTCTCCATGTCCAGCGCCACGGCGCGGCTCTGGCTGAAGCGGCGCTGGGGCATGTTGTCGGGCAGCAGCTCCCAGTTGCGGTTGTCGGTGCTGGCCACGGTGCCGGTGCGCATGATGCGCTTCAGGTCGGCGTCCTCGATCTGCGTGACGTCGGCCACGGCCTGCTGCAGGGCCATCTGGATCTCGGCCAGCGCGGGAATGGGCACCCACAGGGGCAGCTCTTCATCCAGCACGTGGTCTTCGCGCACGTAGGCATGCGCCAGCACGTAGTCGCCCAGCTGCTGGCTGTTGCGCAGGCCCGCGCAGTGGCCCAGCATCATCCAGGCATGGGGCCGCAGCACGGCGATGTGGTCGGTGATGGTCTTGGCGTTGGACGGCCCCACGCCGATGTTGACCATGGTGGTGCCGCTCTTGTCGGCGCGCATGAGATGGTAGGCCGGCATCTGCGGCAGCCGGGGCGGGGCCACGCCCAGTTCGTCGCCCGGCTGGGCGGGCAGGCCGGTGCGGCGGGTCACGACGTTGCCGGGCTCGATGAAGGCGACGTACTCGCTGTCCGGCTTGGCCATTTCGGCATGGCCCAGGCGCACGAACTCGTCGATGTAGAACTGGTAGTTGGTGAACAGCACGAAGTTCTGGAACCACTCGGGTGCGGTGCCGGTGTAGTGGCGCAGGCGGTGCAGCGAATAGTCCACCCGGGGCGCGGTGAAAAGCGACAGGGGCTGGGCCTCGCCCGGGCGGGGCGCCCAGGTGCCGTTGGCGATGCCGTCGTCCATGGCTTCCAGATCGGGCAGGTCGAACACGTCGCGCATGAGCATGCGGCGCTGTGCGGTCAGCGTGCCCTCGATGTGGTCGTGCTCGGCGAACGAAAAGTGGATGGGGATGGGCTGGCTGCTGATGCCGACTTCCAGCTCGACGTTGTGGCTGTCGCGCAGCAGACGGAACTGCTCGGCGTAGTAGTTGGCGAACAGGTCGGGCCGGGTCAGGGTGGTTTCGTAGCGGCCGGGGCCTTCCACGAAGCCATAGGCCAGATGGGTGGCGGCACGGGCCACGGTGGTGGTCTGCACCCGCACGAAGGGATAGAAGGCCCGCACGTGGCTGGCCGGGGTCTCTCCGGCGACGAAGCGCTGCATGGCTTCGCGCAGGTGCCCGATCTGCTGCTGGTAGATGCGCTGCACCTGGGCCAGCGCATCGGCGGGGTCGGTATGGAGGGAGGGCTCGGTGAAGTCTGGGATCTGGGCCATGGCGCCTATTGTCCACGGGCGCGCGGGTCAGCCGGATGACGGGCCGCTATCTTTTCAGCAGCCACTCGCGCGTCTGGCGCGGGTCCATGGGCGGCGAGATCAGGTAGCCCTGCGCCAGATGGCAGCCCAGGGCGCGCAGCAGGTCGTGCTGGGCGGTGGTTTCCACGCCCTCGGCCACGGTCTGGATCTGCAGGCTGCGGCCCATCTGCACGATGGCGGTGACGATGGCCACGTCGTCCTCGTTGCCGGGCGTGTCGGCCACGAAGGAGCGGTCGATCTTGAGCTTGTCGATCGGGTAGCGCTTGAGGTAGGCCAGCGACGAGTAGCCGGTGCCGAAATCGTCGATGGCCACGCGCACGCCCAGCGCCTTGAGGGCATCGAGCGTGCTGCGCACCTGGTCGGCATCGTGCATGAGCACCGATTCGGTGATCTCGATCTCCAGAAAGCGCGGCGCCAGGCCCGTCTGGTGCAGCACGCTCGCGATCTCGCCAGCCACGTCGCGCTGGCGAAATTCGAGCGCCGACAGGTTGACCGCCACCGGCACCTGCGGCAGTCCTTCGTCATGCCAGGCCCGCGTCTGCCGGCAGGCCTCGAACAGGACCCAGCGGCCGATCGGCGTGATGAGCCCGCGCGCTTCGGCGAAGGCGATGAAGTCGATCGGCCCGACCAGATCGCGCTCGGGATGGCGCCAGCGCACGAGGGCCTCGAAACCCACCAGCATGCCGTCTTCTAGCCGCACCTGGGGCTGGTAGTGCAGCACGAAGGCCCCATGCATGATGGCGTCGCGCAGCAGGCGCTCGTGCTGCAGCACGCCGGCGGACGGTATGTCCATGCCCGGGGCATAGGCCTGCCGGTTGGCGCGGCCGCTGTGCTTGGCCTGCTGCATGGCCGCGTCGGCGCGGCGCACCAGTTCGGTGGCGCTGTCGCCGTCCTCGGGGTACATGCTCACGCCGATGGACACCGACACCGACAGCGGCGTGCCTTCGGCGTGGAACACGGCGCAGACATCGGCCAGCAGCTGGTCGGCCACCGCCAGGGCCGAGGGCCGGTCCGGCGCGTCGCCCAGCACCACGACGAATTCGTCGCCGCCCACGCGCGCCACGATGTCGCCAGGGCGCACGCCCTGCACCAGCCGGCGGGACACCTCGCACAGCAGCATGTCGCCCGCCTGGTGGCCCAGCGAATCGTTCACCGTCTTGAAGTGGTCCAGGTTGATGAACAGCACGGCGGCGGCCTGCGGCAGGCGCCGCGCCGCCTCGATCACCTCGGTGAGCCGCTGCATGAGCGTGCCGCGGTTGGGCAGTTGCGTGAGCGCGTCGTGCGTGGCCAGGAAGGCCACGCGCTCCTGGGCCTGGCGGCGCGCAGAGATGTCGCGCAGCACCGCAATCCGGTAGTCCGCGCCCTTCCAGGGCATGGATTTGCCGACGATCTCCACGGGCACGTGCCGGCCGTCGCGGTGCAGTACCGTGGCTTCGTAGGGGTCTTCACGGCCTTCCCGCACATAGGCCTCGGTGATGGGGCGGAACGCCTCGCTCACGAAGTCGAGCATGCGCCGGCCGCGCACCTCGGCCAGCGTGTAGCCCATCAGCCGCGTGAGCGCCTCGTTGAAATCGGTGACCAGGCCTTCCCGGTGAAAGACGATCGCCTCTTCGGTGGCCTGCGAGAACTTGCGCATGCGCTCTTCGCTCTCGCGCACCGCGCGCTCCGCCTCCCAGTGGTGGGTGATGTCGTTGATCAGGACGAACGCGCCCATCAGGCCGAGCTGGTGGTGCAGGTGGGGGATGAGGTTGACCTCGATCATGCGCGTCGGACCGCCCCGCGACCGCTGCTTGCGCGTGTACTGCACGCGCTGGCCCTGCAGCACCTGCTGCACCTGGGGCTGGATCGAGGCCCAGGCGGCATCGCCGATGGCCTCTTGCACGGTCTTGCCCAGAATGGCCTCGACGGTGTGCCCCGTGGATTCGGCATAGCCCTGGTTGGCGAAAACACAACGCAGCGTGGACGATTCGAAGTACGCGAGCAGCGCCGGGACGGAGTCGGCCAGCAGCCGCAGCAAGGAACTGCTGCAGTGGGGGTCCTGGGGAGGACCGTCCGCTTGGCTTGATGTATCTGGCATGTCCCACCCGCTTGGTATCTCGAAGTTTTATAGCCGATCGGCGCGCCCCTGGCGAGGGTGCAAGCCCTTGGGGACCTTCTGCATGCCCGGCCCCGGGATAATCCGGGGATGACATCTTCCGTTTCCGGCGCTGGCGCCGAGTTCTCCTCCCTGGCGCTGCACCCCGCGACCCTGTCCAACCTGCAGCAGCTGGGCTACACCCGCATGACGCCGATCCAGGCCGCGAGCCTGCCCGTGGCCCTGCTGGGCCGCGACCTGATCGCCCAGGCCAGCACCGGCAGCGGCAAGACGGCCGCCTTCGCGCTGGCGCTGCTGGCCAACCTCAATGCGCGCCGCTTCGCGGTACAGGCCCTGGTGCTGTGTCCCACGCGCGAGCTGGCCGACCAGGTCGCCACCGAGATCCGGCGCCTGGCCCGGGCCCAGGAGAACATCAAGGTGGTCACGCTGTGCGGCGGTGTGCCGCTGCGCGGGCAGATCGCCAGCCTGGAGCACGGCGCGCACATCGTGGTCGGCACGCCCGGCCGGGTGATGGACCACCTGGAGCGCGCCACGCTGGACCTGCAGGCACTCAACACCCTGGTGCTCGACGAGGCCGACCGCATGCTGGACATGGGGTTCTTCGACGACATCGCCAAGGTCGCGCGGCAGTGCCCGGCCGAGCGCCAGACGCTGCTGTTTTCCGCCACGTACCCCGAGGGCATCGAACGCCTGGCGCGCCAGTTCATGAAGGAGCCGCAGCGCATCACCGTGCAGGCCCAGCACGGCTCGGCCAAGATCGCGCAGCGCTGGTACGAGGTGAAAGAGAGCGACCGCCTGCATGCCGTCTCGCAACTGCTGAACCACTTCCGGCCCGAATCGGCCATCGCCTTTTGCAACACCAAGCAGCAGTGCCGCGACCTGGTGGGCGTGCTGCAGGCGCAGGGCTTTCACGCCCTGGCGCTGTACGGCGAGCTGGAGCAGCGCGAGCGCGATCAGGTCCTGGTGCAGTTCGCCAACCGCAGCTGTTCGGTGCTGGTGGCGACCGACGTGGCTGCGCGCGGCCTGGACATCGCGCAGTTGCAGGCGGTGATCAACGTGGACGTGACGCCTGACCCGGAGATCCACGTGCACCGCATCGGCCGCACCGGCCGCGCCGATGCCGAGGGCCTCGCCTTGAGCCTGGCCAGCCTGCCCGAGATGGGCAGCGTGGGCAAGATCGAGCAGTTGCAGGGCCGCGAGTCGGAGTGGCACCCGCTGTCCGAGCTCACCGCCGCCCCCGGCGGGCCGCTGCTGCCGCCCATGGCCACCATCCAGATCATCGGCGGGCGCAAGGAAAAGATCCGCGCTGGCGACGTGCTGGGCGCGCTCACCGGCGAGATGGGCTTCACGCGCGAGCAGGTGGGCAAGATCAACGTGAACGATTTTTCCACCTACGTGGCCGTGGAGCGGGGCATTGCGCAGGACGTGGTGCGGCGCCTGGCGTCCGGCCGGGTCAAGGGCAAGCTGGTGAAGGCGCGGCTGGTGGATGGTGACTGATGAAGGGCGCAGGGTTCGAAGGCAGAATGGCTGCATCGGCGACCGCCTTTTCCTTCCTGCTCCATGCCCCCGCGCAAAACGCCCTCCAGCCCCCAGCCCGCCGGTAACGGCCCGGCCGCGCTAGCGCCTCGCACGCTGCTGTGGGGCTCGGTGGCGGTGGCGCTGGTCACCATCGTGCTCAAGACGCTGGCCTGGCACCTCACGGGGTCGGTGGGGCTGCTGTCGGACGCGCTGGAATCCTTCGTCAATCTGGCGGGCGCGATCTTCGCGCTGGCCATGGTGACGGTCGCGCAGCGGCCTGCGGACGATGACCACCCCTATGGCCACCACAAGGCCGAATATTTCTCTTCCGGGTTCGAAGGCATTCTGATCGTGGGCGCTGCCGTGGCCATCTTCTGGGCGGCGGCGCTCCGGCTGGCTTCGCCGCAGCCGCTGGAGCAGGTCGGCTGGGGGCTGGCGCTGTCGGTGGCCAGCTCGATGCTCAACGGCTGGCTGGCCTGGCTGATGTTCCGATCCGCGCGCGTGCACCGGTCTGTGGCGCTGGAGGGCGATGCACGGCACCTGGTCACCGACGTGTGGACGTCGGCCGGGGTCGTGGTCGGCATCGGCGCGGCCGGTGCGACCGGCTGGCTGTGGCTCGACCCGGTGGTGGCCATGGCCGTGGCGTTGAACATCCTGAAAGAAGGCGCGCACATGGTGTGGCGCGCGTCCCAGGGCCTGATGGACGCGGCGGTCGAACCCGACGCGCAGGCGGCCATCGACGCGGCGCTGCAGACCTTCGCCAAGGGCGAGCCGCAAGTGCGCTTCGATCATCTGGCCACGCGCCAGGCCGGACAGCGCCGCTTCGCCGGCCTTCACATGCACGTGCCCGCCGAGTGGAGCCTGGGCCGCGCCGCCCAACTTCGGGGCGCTGTGGAAGCCGCGCTGATGCGCGCCGTGCCCGGGCTGCGCGTGACCATAGAACTGTTGCCTGTCGGGGTAGAGGCATTTCTGGAAGAACCCGAGGATTCCCCGCCATGATGAGTGTGTTGCAGCGCGTGCGCGAAGCGCGCGTGGAAGTGGACGGCGAGGTCGTGGGCCGCATCGGCCAGGGCCTTCTCGTCTTGGTATGCGCCGAACGCGGCGACACCGAAGCCGAAGCCCACCGGCTGCTGGCCAAGCTGTTGAAGCTGCGCGTGTTCGCCGACGATGCCGGCAAGATGAACCGCAGCGTGCAGGACGTGGGCGGCGGCCTGCTGCTGGTCAGCCAGTTCACGCTGGTGGCCGACACCCGCGGCGGCAACCGGCCCAGCTTCACCGATGCCGCCGCACCGCAGGACGGTCGCCGCCTGTTCGACCATTTCGTGGACCAGGCACGTTTGCAGCACCCCGTCGTGCAGACGGGCCGCTTCGCTGCGGAGATGCAGGTCCACCTGATCAACGACGGGCCGATCACGATCCCGCTGCGCATTCCGCCGCCGGGGTAGGGGGCCTGGGGCGGCGTTGTCCTGGCCGGGCGGTGTGGGCGAGGGGTGCGTCAGCCTCGCCAGAAGAAGGCCGCCGCCATGCCCAGCCCGGTCGCCACGATGCCCGCGCGAAGCCAGGGCGCCGGAATGCGCCGCGCCAGGCGCGCCCCGCCGTAGCCGCCACCATCATGCCCAGCGCCTGGGGCCACAGCACCAGGCCGCCTGCCGCATAGACGGCCACCGCGATGGCGGTGAGCAGGGCGGAAACCACGTTCTTGAGTCCGTTCATGGCGTGCAGCGGCATGGCGCCCAGCAGCCCGAACAGGGCCAGCAGCAAAATGCCCAGCCCGCCGTTGAAGTAGCCGCCGTACACGGCCACGGTCAGAACCCCCGCCACCGCACGGGCCGGGGAGGGCGCGGCGTGCGCGCCAGCGGTCCAGCGGCGCAGGAGCGGCGCCATGGCGAACAGGGCCGTGGCCGCGAGCAGCAGCCAGGGCACGGCGCGGCGCGGCGGAAGGCGGCCTCGGGCGTGACGAGCAGCAGCCCCGCACCCGCGGCGCCGCCCACAAGCGAGAGCGCGACGAGCCACCCCATCGACAGGCCCGGAGGTGCCTGCACGTCTTCCCGGAACCCCCAGGCGCCCGCAGCGTAGCCGGGCAGCAAAGCCACCGTACCGGTGGCATTCGCCATCACGGGCGGCACGCCGGTGAAAAGCCACCGATGGTAGGGGGCTGGCCGCAAGCGACTGGGCGTATGCCGGTCAAAACACCCGCCACCTTTTGCCCTGTGATGCGGTGCGCGTTGGGAGGATGGATGGCGAGAGTGGAGCCCTAGGACCGTGCGGCCGTTGCCCCGGTGGAAAAGGCGGCCAGGCGCCCTGCGGCTCAGTCCGCGTAGGGGTCTTCGAAGCCCAGTTCCTGCAGGATGGCGGTTTCGTACGCCTCCATCTCGTCGGCGTCTTCGGCGCTGGTTTCATGGTCCCAGCCCTGGGCGTGCAGGGTGCCGTGCACCAGCAGGTGGGCATAGTGCGCGCGCAGGTCCCGGTTCTGCTCGCGCGCCTCGCGCTCCACCACGGGGGCGCACAGCACCAGATCGGCCATGACCAGGGGCTCCTGCGCGTAGTCGAAGGTGAGCACGTTGGTGGCGTAGTCCTTCTGGCGGTACTCGCGGTTGAGCGCCTGGCCCTCTTCGGCATCGACGATGCGAACGGTGATCTCGGCGTCACTCGACAGCGCATGGCGAATGAAGCGCGCCGCCGCGTGGCGGGGCAATGCGGCGCGGTGCGCCTGCACCTCAGGAAAGCGTGCGAACTGCAGCGACAGGGTCAGGTGGTTCAAGGTCATTTTGGCCTCTGGCGCATGATTCCCTAGGGAGTAATGCTATCAATTCAGGAGTGACCTGCGCGGCTGCCTGCCGAGCGCTGGGCATCGTAGGCGTCCACGATGCGGGCAATCAGCGGGTGGCGCACCACATCGGCCGTGGTGAACCGGGTGATGGCGATGCCCTTGACGCGCTTGAGCACCCGCTCGGCGTCGATCAAGCCGCTCATCGCGCCCTTGGGCAGGTCGATCTGGCTCACGTCGCCCGTCACCACCGCGCGGGCGCCGAAGCCGATGCGGGTGAGGAACATCTTCATCTGCTCGGGCGTGGTGTTCTGGGCCTCGTCCAGGATGATGAAGGCGTTGTTCAACGTGCGCCCGCGCATGAACGCCAGCGGCGCGATCTCCAGCGCATTGCGCTCGAAGGCCTTCTGCACTTTTTCGTAGCCCATGAGGTCGTAGAGCGCGTCGTACAGCGGGCGCAGGTACGGGTCCACCTTCTGCGTGAGGTCGCCGGGCAGGAATCCCAGGCGCTCGCCGGCCTCGACGGCGGGGCGGGTCAGCACGATGCGCTGCACCGCGTTGCGCTCGAGCGCATCCACCGCGCAGGCGACCGCCAGGTAGGTCTTGCCGGTGCCGGCCGGGCCGATGCCGAAGGTGATGTCGTGGCCGGCGATGTTGTCCAGGTAATTGCTCTGCGTGGGCGTGCGGGCGCGCAGGTCGGCCCGGCGGGTGTTGAGCGTCACCGCGCCGTCACCGGGCGCCTCCAGCATGGAACTGTCGCCGGCCAGCATGAGCTGCAGGTGTTCCTCGGCGATGGGCCGATCTGCCATTTCGTAGAGCGCCTGCAGCAGCTCCATGGCCTGCGTGGCCTTGGCCTTGGGCCCGTCCACCTTGAACTGCTCGTGCCGGTGCGCGATGCTGACCGACAGCGATGTCTCGATGGTGCGCAGGTTGGCATCGGCCGGGCCGCAAAGGTGCGCCAGGCGGTTGTTGTTGTGGGGAGTGAAGGTGTGTCGCAGGATCACGCGGATAATTCCGGTTGGACGGCCGCAACAGCGCGGCGAAGGACATCAATGATAGGCAAACTCACCGGCACGCTGCTGGAAAAAAATCCTCCAGAGGTGCTGCTGGACTGCCACGGCGTCGGCTACGAGGTTCAGGTGCCCATGAGCACCTTCTACAACCTGCCACCCGTGGGCGAACGGGTGGCCCTGCTCACCCAGTTCATCGTGCGCGAAGACGCGCAACTGCTTTATGGCTTCGCCACGGCGACGGAGCGGCAGGCGTTCCGTGAACTCATCAAGATTTCGGGGGTGGGCCCGCGCACCGCGCTGTCCATCCTGAGCGGCATGGGCGTGCCAGACCTCGCCCAGGCCGTGTCTTTGCAGGAAGCGGGGCGCCTGGTGAAGGTGCCCGGCATCGGCAAGAAGACCGCCGAGCGCCTGCTGCTGGAGCTCAAGGGCAAGCTCGGGGCCGACATCGGCGCCCATGCGCATGCCACGAGCGATGCGCAGGCCGACATCCTCCAGGCCCTGCTGGCGCTGGGCTACAACGACAAGGAGGCCGCCGCGGCGCTGAAGGCGCTGCCCCAGGACGTGGGCGTGAGCGACGGGATCAAGCTGGCGCTCAAGGCGCTGGCCAAGTAGGGCAGGGCCCGGCAACCCATTGCCCATGAAGGTGTGAGCCAGAAATTTGCGGAATTCAGGCGTGCCGTGGATCGGTGTGAAACGGCGCGACCCAAAAATCAATCAACAAAAGGAGTTGTGTCTATGGAAAAAAGTCATTGGATGGTTCGAAGCGCCGCGTTGCTGGCGGTCGCCTGCCTGGCGTGCGGCTGCGGCGGAGGCGCAAGCGAAATCGGCGGCAGCCAGAGCGCCGTTGCCGCCGCAGGCAATGGCGAGCCGGCCTCCGAACCGCTGCGGGTCGGATCGGCGGTGCAGCCTGCTCAGGCAGAGGCCCGGAATTTCGGTATCAAGCAGCGGCCTGCGGGCCTGCAGGCAGAGCCGGCCCGGGTGGCCCTGCCGGCCTTGGTGCGCCAGAAATCCATGGTGGTCCAGCCAGGCAGCGCCCGCCAGGTGGGCGATGCCCGTGCGGTGGAGGCCACCGCCACGGCGCAAAGCCTGCAGCGGCTGCTGCGATGGACGCCGACTGCCAGCGGCGGTACGAAGGCCGCGGTGAGCTTTTCTTCCCAGGATGCGCAGGGCCTGCGCCTGGGCCTGCAGGTGCGGCAGATGCCGGCGGAGGCCGTGGTGCGCGTGTACCGCCAGGACCGCCCCGCGTCGGTGTATGAAATCACCGGCCAGGCCATCCTTCAGATCCTCGAACGCAATGTCGCGGCTGGCGATGTCTCCGGCAACGGGCGCACTTGGTGGACTCCGGATGCCGGCGCCAGCGAAGCCACGCTGGAGATCGAGCTGCCTGCAGGCGTGCCTGCCACCCTGCTGGACGTGGCGGTTCCGACGCTCGCACACCTGTTCGAGACCATGTCCCTGCCCCCCGAGGGCGCCCAGGTCGCCAAGGCCGTCGGCGATGCCATCGGCTGCAACCTGGACGCCACCTGCTTCGACGAATACGCGGCCCAGCGCGATGCGGTGGCGCGCATGCTCTTCGTGGACAACGGCAAGGCGTACGTGTGCACCGGCACGCTGCTGAACGACCGCGATGCCACGAGAACGCCGTATTTCCTCAGCGCCAACCACTGCATCGCTTCGCAGACGGTGGCGTCCACCTTGCAGACCGACTGGTTCTTCCGTTCGCAGGCCTGCAACAGCGGCGCGCTGTCGCCGCAGTCCACCGCACGCACTGGGGGCGCGACGCTCCTTCATGCCAGCGCGGACACCGACACCGCCCTGCTGCGGCTGAACGAGGCCCCGCCCGCTGGCGCCGTGTTCGCCGCCTGGGACGCCAGCCCGCAGGCGGAAGGGGCGGCCGTGGTCGGCATCCATCATCCCCGGGGGGATCTGCAGAAGATCAGCACCGGCAGCATCATGGGCACGCTGGCCTGCACCAACGACACGGACGGCTCGATGCTGTGCGACTCCTCGACGGATGCCTCGGCCGGCTATTACGACGTCGGATTCGATCGCGGAACGGTGGAAGACGGCAGCAGCGGCTCGGCCATCTTCCGTGAGGGCCACGTGATCGGCACCCTGTACGGCTTCGCCGCCAGCGCGCAATGCTCCGTGAACGACGTGCGGGTTTACGGCCGATTCGACCTGGCCTATCAGAGGGGTCTCAAGCAATGGCTGTCGCCCCCGGTCAGTGTTGCGCTGGCCTGGCACCCTGCGGCACACCGGTTCTGGAAGCCTTGGAGCGCCGCACAGGCTGGCCATGCGGGTGCTCCGGGCGGTCTTCCTGCCGACAGCGTTTCTCTGGAGAACCATTGGCTGGCCGCCCGGTAACCGCAACCAGTCCGCATGTGATGCCATGGGGCAACGCGGCGGCGACATCACCCGCCGACAGCCATGAGGCTGTGGCACATTTTGCAATTCTGGAGCGGCATGTCAGCCGCTTCGGTCAGATCACAGGAGTGTGGCCATGCAGTTGGTATTGAGGCGAGTTGGATCTCTGGCGGTGTTAGCGGTGGCCTCGGTGCTGGCCGCATGTGGCGGCGGGAGTGGCACCGAGGTGGCGCAGGCCGCTGTGGCGCCTTCGGCGAAAGCACTCGTGTACAGCGTTGAATCGCGCGAGCAGCCGGCGTCTGCGGTGCAGGACGTGGCGCGGCTCAAGGACCGATCCGTGCGCGTGGCCATCGCGCCGGCGCGCATCGCCCTCGGGCCGCTGGACCAGTCCAAGGACGCCGCAGTGGAATCGGGCGGCATCGGCCCGCGCCAGATCGGCACGCCACGCAGCGTGTCCCAGACCTCGACCGCGAGTGCCACCCTGCAGCAATTGCAGTGGACGCCCACGGCGAACGGCGGTCGGATCGCTGCCTTGAGCTTCTCCGCCGATGGTGCCCATGGCATTCGCCTGGGTGTGCTGGTGCGCAAGCTGCCCGGCAGCGCCGTGCTGCGGGTGTACAGCCAGGCCAAGCCATCGGCCGTGTTCGAGATCGCCGGCCAGGAGGTGCTGCAGATTCTCGAGCGCAACCAGACGGCCGGCGATGCCTCCGATGCCGGGCGCACGTGGTGGACGCCTGATACGGGTGGTGACGAAGCCACGCTGGAGATCGAACTGCCGGCCGGCACGCCCGCCAGCGCGATCGACCTCTCGGTGCCTCGCCTGTCGCACATCTATGCCAACCTGTCGCTGCCGACGGCCGACGAGTTCGAGCAAGCCAAGATCAACGAGTCCGACACCTGCAACCTGGATTCGACCTGCTACGACGAATACGCCAGCCAGCGCAACGCCGTGGCCCGGATGATTTTCGTGCGCGATGATGGCAAAGCGTATCTGTGTACCGGCACGCTGCTGAACGACCGCGATGGGACCGGCACGCCGTACTTCATCTCGGCCAACCATTGCATTTCCACCCAGACCGTGGCTTCCACGCTGCGCACCGACTGGTTCTACCGCTCGCCCAGTTGCAACAGCCGCACGCTGTCGTCCAGCACCACGGCCCGCACGGGCGGCGCCACGCTGCTTTATGCGACGGCCAGCAGCGACACGTCTTTCCTGCGCCTGAACGAGGCACCGCCAGCCGGCGCGGTGTTCGCGGCATGGAACGCCAATCCCCAGGCGCTGGGCGGTGCCCTGGTCGGCATCCACCATCCAGCGGGCGACCTGCAGAAGATCAGCTTCGGCAATCTGGCGTCGTTGAGCAATTGCACGTCTCTGAGCGGCACCAATTTCACTTGCAGCGGCACCAGTGGCAACTTCTACCGGGTGACGTGGAGCCAGGGCACGACCGAGGGCGGCAGCAGCGGCTCGGGCATCTTCTCTGGCGGCGCGCTGGTCGGCACGCTCTACGGCGGCAGCGCCGTGTGCACCAACAAGGCATCCTCCGATTTCTACGGCCGTTTCGACGTGGCCTACAACGCGGCCATCAAGGACTGGCTGTCGCCAGCCACCAGCGCCAGCGGCCGCACCGCCGTGTACCGCTTCTTCAACAGCAGCACAGGGTCGCACTTCTTCACGGCCAGCGCAGGCGAGCGCGACTTCGTGATCAACACCTATCCGGCCTTCGCCTACGAAGGCGTCGCTTTCTACGCCTACGGCGGTGCCACCGCCGGCCAGAGCGCCGTGTACCGGTTCTTCAACAAGAGCAACGGCGCGCACTTCTACACCATCGACGCGGGTGAGCGCGACTTCGTGCGCGCGACCTATCCGTCGTTCGAAGACGAAGGTCCGATCTGGTATGCCCAGACCGGCGCCGGCAACGGCTCGACCGCGATCTACCGTTTCTTCAACAAGAGCAATGGCACGCACTTCTACACCATCAGCCAGGGAGAGCGCGACTTCGTGCAGGCCACCTATCCGGTGTACCAATACGAAGGCCCCGTGTACTACGCCTGGACCGCCAACTGATCCGCAACGCATGAGCATCCAGACCGACGACTTCGCACCCGCCCCCGCCAAACGCGTGATCTCCGCCGCGCCGGCCTCCCCGCAGGAGGAGGCGCTGGAGCGTGCGCTGCGCCCCAAGCTGCTGCAGGAGTACGTCGGTCAGGCCAAGGCGCGCGAGCAACTGGAGATCTTCATCGGCGCGGCGCGCAAGCGCGGCGAGGCGCTGGACCATGTGCTGCTGTTCGGGCCACCTGGCCTGGGCAAGACCACGCTCAGCCACATCATCGCGGCCGAACTGGGGGTCAACCTGCGCCAGACCAGCGGCCCGGTGCTGGAAAAGCCCAAGGATCTGGCCGCGTTGCTGACCAACCTTGAGCGCAACGACGTCCTGTTCATCGACGAGATCCACCGCCTCTCGCCCGTGGTGGAGGAAATCCTCTATCCCGCCCTGGAGGACTACCAGATCGACATCATGATCGGCGAGGGGCCGGCGGCGCGCAGCATCAAGCTTGACCTGCAGCCCTTCACCCTGGTGGGCGCGACCACCCGGGCCGGCATGCTGACCAACCCGCTGCGCGACCGCTTCGGCATCGTCGCGCGGCTGGAGTTCTATACCCCCGAAGAACTCGCGCGCATCGTGATGCGCAGCGCCGGGCTGCTCAACACACCGACCGATCCGGAAGGCGGTTTCGAGATCGCACGCCGCTCTCGCGGCACGCCGCGCATCGCCAACCGCCTGCTGCGGCGGGTGCGCGACTACGCCGACGTGAAGGGCACGGGCCAGATCACGCTCGATATCGCCCAGCGCGCGCTCACCATGCTCGATGTGGACCCCCAGGGCTTCGACGTGATGGACCGCAAGCTGCTGGAGGCCGTGATCCACCGCTTCGACGGTGGCCCCGTGGGCCTGGACAACATTGCCGCGAGCATCGGCGAGGAGTCCGGCACCATCGAGGACGTGATCGAGCCCTACCTGATCCAGCAGGGCTACCTGCAGCGGACACCGCGCGGCCGCGTGGCCACGCTGGCGGCCTACCGGCATCTGGGCGTGGCGCCTTCGCGCGATCCCGCCGATCTGTTCGGGGGCCCTCCCTCGGCGGCTTGACCCGCTCCCTTCGGACTTCTCTTTCGGCTGCTCTTGCGGTGGGTCAGCGACCGCCGGACACCCGCGCGGACATCAGTGCGTGGCATTCGAGACGCCCCGTGAATTCTCCCTTGTGGCCCTTCGGGTTCTGGTGTTTACTTCTTTCACCCGGCTTTGCCGCGAGAACATCCAAAGCATCGCTGCCAGGTGCGGGTACCGATCGACAAACCTTTTTTTGGGAGAAGGATACAAATGGATCCGATTGTGGGGCAGATCATTCTTTGGGCCGTGCCATGGGTTCCGCAAGGCTGGGCCTTGTGCAACGGCGCGCTTTTACCAATCAGTCAAAACCCGGCGCTCTTCTCGCTGCTGGGTACCCAGTATGGCGGCGATGGCGTCAACACCTTCGGCTTGCCAGACCTGCGCAGCCGGGTTCCGGTGGGTTCGCAGGACATGACGACCATCGGCGGCACGAGCGGGGCCGCCACAGCGTCCACCACCGCCGTGGGCGCCGCGGTCCTGTCGCTCGCCAACCTGCCGGCCCATACCCATGCAGTGACGGTGGCCACGGGCGGAACGGCTGCAGTGTCCATTCCCGCTGACGACACCACGGGCGACAACAACGTTCCTGGACCGACGTTGATCGCCGGCAAGGGATCGGCGGGCAACAACACCGCCAAGGTGTACAGCTCCAAGTCCGCCACCACGACGCTCAAGCCCTTCGACGCACCTTTGACCCTGCCCGCCATTACCACGCAGCCGGCCGGCAGCGCCACGCCCACGCCTGTGCAGATGACCGTGCCCGTCACGGTCAGCACCCTGCAGCCGGGTCTGACGCTGAACTTCATCATCGCCACCGAAGGCGTCTATCCATCGCGTCCCTGAAGGCGAATGGGCAGGCCGGCCGCTGCCGGTCTGAGGCCATTGCCGACCGGGCGCAGCAAGCGCCTCGGTGGCGATGGCCGATGGGGCCGGATCACCCGGCCTTTCTTTTTGTGGAGCACCGCGCTGGCGCCCGCCGATGCTTCAGGTCAACGCGCCCCGGGCATCCACGCGGATGATCCGCTCCACCACCCCGTGCGCCAGACCACCGCGCACGCCGATCAAAAAATCGTACAGATTCACCGTCGGGTCGCAATGGCCGGGAATGAGCCACAGCATGCGGCCCAGCGAAGGCAGCCGGGCCTTGTTGCCGTCGGCATAGAGAATCCCGTGCTCGTCGCCGCCATTGGCGTAGCGCAGGGCCCGCTCGGGCGGCAGCATCGCCACGATCGGAAGGCCCGAATCGATGGCGTGGCTCTTGTGGCCCGCATCGCACACGGCGTGCGTCTCCTGGCTGGAAATGACCTGCGTCTTGACGAAAAGGGCATGCTCGAACGCGGGCTGTGCGGGCTCGCGCTCGTTGCTGGCGTAGTCGGCATCCATGAATAGGAACGATCCCGCCTGCAACTCGCCGTAGATGCCGCTGGCCGCTTCATGCACCAGCGTGCCCGTGCCTGCGCCGGTGACCAGAGGCACCGGCAGTCCGGCGGCGGCGATCAGGTCGCGCGTGTGGCGTGCGGCCTGTACCACCGCGGCGATGGCCTCCCTGCGTGCCTGTGCGCCCCGCAAGTGCTGCGCGCGGCCATGGTAGGCGTGCAGGCCGGCAAAACGAAGCCGGGCATGGCGCGACACGGCCAGCGCCAGGGCCACGGCCGGCTCGCCGGGCTGCACGCCGCAGCGCCGCTGGCCCACGTCGATTTCCACGAAGACATCGATGCCCGCATCGCTGGCCGTGACCGCCATGGCCTCGGCCAGGCGTTCGATGCCTTCTTCGCTGTCCACGGCCAGAGCCAGGCGCCCACCGCGCAGGCCGAGCTGATGCGCCAGGCGCGCCACGCGCAGCAGCTTGGCGCCGGCGATCACCTGGTTGCTGATGTACAGGTCATTCACGCCACCGGCGGCCAGCGCATCGGCTTCGCTCACCTTCTGCACGCAGGCGCCGGTCGCGCCAGCCTGCTGCATGAGCAATGCGAGTTCGGCGCTTTTGTGCATCTTGGCGTGGGGCCGCCAGCGCACCTGGTGCTTGCGCGCGAAGTCGGCCATGCGCTGGATGTTGCGCTCCATGGCGTCAAGGTCAACGACGAGTGCAGGGGTGTCGATCAGGTCGACGCGCAGCCCGATGCTGGCGCGCAGGGAATCAGGAATGGGCTTCATCGCGCGTGGCGTCGTCCAGGTGCTGTGTGTCGGCCCAGCCGACGAGGGTGAGTCCGTTGTCGGTCCAGAGCAGGCGGTTGATGGCTGCGTTGGTGAGTTGCCATGTGCGTGGGGCCTGCAGTTCCTGGCCCGTGGCGGCCCGGTACAGCACGTCCATCACACCGCCATGGGCCACCAGCACCACCAGTTGGCCCGGGTGGCGCTGTGCCAGCCGGTCGGTGGTCCGCGTGATGCGCTCGCGAAACACGAGCAGCGACTCGCCGCCTTCGGGCACGAAATGGGGATCGCGCTGGCGCCAGCGCCGGGCTTCTTCGGGCAGTTCGTTCTCGATCTCGGCGAAGGTGCGGCCTTGCAGCTGGCCGAAGCTGCGCTCGCGCAACCCGGGCTCTGCGATCAGTGGTGCGCCAGTGGTGTCCGCCACGGCCTGCGCGGTGGCGTGGGCACGCTGCAGATCGCTGGCATAGATGGCGGCCACGGGCTCGCCGGCCAGGGCCTCGCCCACGCGGCGCGCCTGCCACAGGCCAGTGTGGTTCAGCGGAATGTCCAGGTGGCCCTGGATGCGGGTGTCCACGTTCCAGGCGGTCTCTCCGTGGCGGATGGCGATGATGCGGGTGGCTTGCATGGCGAGGGTCAGCGGGCGGGCGGCGCGAAGATGGTGCGCACCTGGCGCGGGCCGGCCGGAGGTTGCGGGAAACCGGTCAGCGCGGCGTCGAACAGAATGCCGAAGATGGCCGGGTCGTTGGTCCACACATCCTCATGCACGGCGGAGGTTTCATACACGATCTTCTGCGAGGCGGCATCGCGCAGCACCAGGCTGGCCTCGCGCCGGTAGAGCGTGGGCGGGCGGTCCATCATCCAGCTGCCGCCCATGCCCCAGCCCCAGCGGCCACCGCGGCCCCCATAGCCGAAACCCAGGCCCCAATGGGGATAGAACGGGTCGCCGTAGTACGGCCAGTCAGCCGGCGTGGCATCGCTGGCCTGGGCGCCGATCTGCAGCACGAGCCTGGCATTGGCATCGTCGCGCTGCAAGCCCACGCGGGCGAGCGATTGCTGGGCCATGGCCTCGATGGGCGCGAACGACGCGGCCTGGGCCTGCTGAGAAGGCAACTGCTCCAGGCGGTAGGTGGGCGGCGAAGGCAGGGCGGCCAGCGTGGAGTAGCTGTGCACCGAACTGTCCACGGTGCGGGTGACGGCGCAGCCGCCCAGCATCAGGGCGGCTGCCGCCAGAGCGACTGAAAAGGCACAGCGCGGGGTCTTCATGGATGTCTCCTGAAAGGGTCCGTCATGGCGAAGGCGGCGCTGCGTGAAGCGATGGGCTTCAGGACAGCTGCACCACCTGCACGCCCGGCAAGCCGGGTGCCGCGGGGAAGTCTTCGCGGTCGAAAGCCTTGTCACCGTTTTCGCTGGCGATGCCCGTCGCCTTCAGACCCTTGAAGTCGTGCAGTGTTCCATCGAGCAGGTGCGAAGGAACGATGTTCTGCAGCGCGTTGAACATGTTTTCCACGCGGCCGGGAAACTTCTTGTCCCACTCGCGCAGCATTTCGCCGACCTGCTTGCGCTGCAGGTTCTCCTGGCTGCCGCACAGGTTGCAGGGAATGATGGGGAAATCGCGGTGCGCAGCCCAGCGTGCGGTGTCCTTTTCGGCCACGTAGGCCAGCGGGCGGATCACCACGTGCCGGCCGTCGTCGCTCACGAGCTTCGGGGGCATGGACTTGAGCTTGCCGCCGAAGAACATGTTGAGCAGCAGCGTCTGCAGGATGTCGTCGCGGTGGTGGCCCAGCGCGATCTTGGTGCAGCCCAGCTCGTCCGCCACGCGGTACAGAATGCCGCGCCGAAGGCGGCTGCACAGGCTGCAGGTGGTCTTGCCCTCGGGAATGAGCCGCTTGACGATGCTGTAGGTGTCTTCGTTCTCGATGTGGAACGGCACCCCTTGCGCCGCCAGGTACTCGGGCAGCACGTGCTCGGGAAAGCCGGGCTGCTTCTGGTCGAGGTTGACGGCCACCAGATCGAAATGGATCGGCGCGCGCGCTTTCAGCTTGAGCAGGATGTCCAGCAGGGCGTAGCTGTCCTTGCCACCCGACATGCACACCATGACCTTGTCGCCCTCTTCGATCATCTGGTAGTCGACGATGGCCTTGCCCACCTCGCGGCACAACCGCTTTTCCAGCTTGTGGGCCTCGCGCTCGATCTTCAGGCGCGCGGCTGGCGCCGCCGCCGTGTCGGGGGCTGAAACGCCTCCGGCCGCGGGCGTGTCCGGCAGTTCGGGAGGTTGGGGGGCCTCGGCGGTCCATCCGCGGGCGGGGTCGTTCATTACGGCGTTCATGGGGGTCACCACTGTCCTGTCTCGCTGCGAATGGCCACTTCGCAGTCGTCAAAAATTTCCAGCTTGGCGATCTTCACGCGCACGCCCAGCACGCCGGGCAGCAGCATGAGCCGCGCGCTGAGTTTGCCGATCAGCGTCTCCAGCAGGTTCACGTGTTCGGCCGTGCATTCGTCGATGATGATCTGGCGCACCTTGCGGTAGTCGAGCACGTGCAGGATGTCGTCGTCGCTCGGGTGCAGGGGCTGCGTGCCCAGGTGCAGTTCGGCATCGACCTGGATCGGCTGCGGCGTGGTCTTCTCGTGCGCGAGGATGCCCAGGTTCGCGTCGAAGCGCAAACCGGTGAGCGTGAGGATCTGGGAGCCTGCGGCGTTGTACATGGGTGTGGGAAGAAAAAGGGGGGCGGACGGGCCAGCGCTCACATCATCGAAAAATCGCGCTCGAACCGCATCAGGTGCTGTCCCCCGTCCACCAGCAGCGTGGTGCCGGTGATCGATCGGTTCTCGAGCGCGAACTTCACGGTGGCGGCCACATCGGCGGCCGTGGAGGAGCGGCCCAGCGGGCTGAGTGCGTGCAGCTGGCGGAATTTTTCGCCCTCCAGCAGATGGCTGGTGAGCGTGAGGCCCGGCGCCACGCCCACCACGCGCACCCGGGGCGCCAGGGCCAGCGACAGCATGGTGCCGGCCGCCTCCAGCGCCGCTTTGGAGAGGGTGTAGCTCAGGAAATCGGGGTTCTGGTTCCAGAGCTTCTGGTCGAGCAGATTGACGACGGCACCCTGCACGCCGTCGCCGGCCCCGCCACTGGCGCCTTCCGCCGCGCGATGCTCCAGGTGCGCGTGCAAACCCTGGGCCAGCAAGATGGGCGCTGCCGTATTGCTGCGCAGATGCTGCTCGAGCGTGGCGAAACCGAAGCTGCCGGCGTCGTCGTGCTCGAACAGCGAGGCGCTGTTGACCACCGCATCCACCGCGCCGAAATGCGCCACCACGCGCGGCAGCAGCGCACGGATGGCGGCCTCGTCCTGAAAGTCGGCATCGAAATGGGCACTGGCGCAGGAAAGACGACGGCATTCTGCTACTGTTTTAATAGCATCCTGCTCGGAATGCCGATAGTGCACCGCCACCTGCCAGCCACCCGCCGCCAGCGCGAGCGCGATGTCGCGGCCCAGGCGCTTGGCGGCGCCGGTCACCAGCACGGTGCGAGGACGGGAGGGGGAGGGCATCGGGGACAATCGGGACCGTGACGACGACAGAACCCCCAAGTTTAACGACCGCCCTGGCGGCCCACATCGGCGAGGCCATTGCCAAGGCCGGCGGCTGGATCGGCTTCGACCGCTTCATGGCCCTGGCTCTGTACACCCCTGGCCTCGGCTACTACGCCAACGACTCCACCAAGTTCGGCCTCTTGCCCGGATCGGGCAGCGACTTCGTGACCGCGCCCGAGCTCAGTCCCCTGTTCGGCCAGACCCTTGCCGTGCAGGTGGGCGAAGCGCTGGCGCAGACCGGCACGCACGAGGTGTGGGAGTTCGGTGCCGGCTCCGGCGCGTTGGCGCTGCAGTTGCTCGGCGCCCTGGGCGACCAGGTGCGGCGCTACACCATCGTGGACCTGTCGGGCAGCCTGCGGGCGCGGCAGCAGGTGCTGCTGGGCGCCCATGCGCACAAGGTGCGGTGGCTGGATGCGCTGCCCGAGCGATTCGAGGGCGTGGTGGTGGGCAACGAAGTGCTGGATGCCATGCCCGTCAAGCTGCTGGCTCGCCACGGCGGACAAGCGGCCGGCGTGTGGCACGAACGCGGCGTGGTGCTGCAGCATGGCGCTTTCGCCTGGGCCGACCGCCCCACCGATCTGCGCCCGCCCATCGAGATCGAAGGCCCTCAGGATTACCTGACCGAGATCCATCCGCAGGGCGAAGGCTTCATCCGCACCCTGGCCGACCGGCTGGAGCGCGGAGCGGCGTTCTTGCTGGACTACGGCTTCGGCGAGGCGGAGTACTACCACCCCCAGCGCCACATGGGCACCGTCATGTGCCACCAGGGGCACCTGGCCGACGGTGACCCGCTGGTGGAGGTGGGTCGCAAGGACATCACCGCCCACGTCAATTTCACCGCCATGGCCCTGGCTGCGCAGGACGCGGGCCTGCAGGTGCTGGGCTACACCACGCAGGCGCACTTTCTCATCAACTGCGGGCTGGCCCAGCGCATGGTGGAGTTGCCGGTGCTCGAACGCGCCACGGCCGCCAAGCTGGTCATGGAGCACGAAATGGGCGAGCTGTTCAAGGTGCTGGCGCTGGGCGCGGGCGAGCCGTGGGAGCCCGTGGGCTTTTCGCAGGGGGACCGGTCTCACCGGTTGTAAGCGATCACGCTTCCCTGAGCCCTGACGAGGGGTTTGAACCAAAGCAGGGGGCGTCCATTCAGCCTTGAGCCGCTCCATGAAACGCCACGTCCGCGTTTCCATGAGTCCGGCGGGCCGGCATGGCCGCTCAGTCGCCAGGGAGCGTGCCGGCCGCAGGCCCTGCGGGAAGGACAGCGGCATCGCTGCGGTCTTTCAACTCGATTCCGGTGAGCCCGATGCGCCGTGCTTCGCTGCACAGCCACCACAGGCGTGCCGCCGCTGCGGCCGGCGCCAGCCCTTCGGGCCGGACGTTGGAGATGCAGTTGCGCTGCGCATCGCTGCAGCCCACTTGCGGGCGCCAGGTGAGGTAGATGCCCAGGCTGTCGGGCGAACTCAGCCCCGGCCGTTCGCCGACCAGGACCGCCACCATGCGTGCGCCCAGCAGCGTGGCCACTTCGTCGCCCAACGCCACACGCGCCTGGGTGGCGATCACGACCGGGCCGATGCGCCAACCCTGAGGGGCCGTGCCGACCACTGCCTGGATCAGGGGCACCGCATTGCGTTCGACCGCGAGGGAAGACAGGCCGTCGGCCACCACCAGCAGCAGGTCGGCACCGACCTGGGCTGTGCCGTCCGGTGCAGCGTTGCGCAGGCGCTCGGCGTCGGCATCGCACAGGCGGCGGCCCAGGTCGGGGCGCAGCAGGTAGGTCGCGCGGTCGGCCGCCGCGCTGGCGACCTGTTGCGTGGTGCAGCCGGCCGCTTGAAGTTGCGCGGCCAGGGCATCGGCGTCGAGCGGCCGGTGCACGGCATCGCGCGCCTGCGCGTGCGCCAGGCCGAAGTCCAGCAGTTCACGCGTGGGGATCGCATGGCCCGCGCGGCCCAGCGCGAGCCGTGCCGCGGTGTGGGCGCGCAGGTCGTCCCACGGGTCCGGGGCGGGGCCAGCGCCCGTGGCGTCGGCGGTGTCGGCGGTGTCAGGGGGATGGGGCATCACGTCGCTCCGATGTGTCGCAGCTGCGCCAGCGCGGGCCGCTGCTGGGCGGCCGGCAGCAAGCGGCCCGCGCCGTCGATCAGGTGCATGCGCTGCAGCCAGGCTTCGAATTCGGGCGCGCGCTTCAGGCCCAGCACCTCGCGCAGGTACAGCGCATCGTGGAACGACGTGCTTTGGTAGTTGAGCATGATGTCGTCGGCGCCCGGCACGCCCATGATGAAGGTCAGGCCCGCCACACCCAGCAGCGTCATCAGCGTGTCCATGTCGTCGGAGTCCGCCTCGGCATGGTTGGTGTAGCAGACGTCGCAACCCAGGGGCACGCCCAGCAGCTTGCCGCAGAAGTGATCCTCCAGGCCTGCCCGGATGATCTGTTTGCCGTCGTACAGGTATTCCGGCCCGATGAAACCGACCACGGTATTGGTGAGCAGCGGCGAGAACGCCCGCGCCACGCCGTATGCCCGCGCCTCGCAGGTCTGCTGGTCCACGCCATGGTGCGCATTGGCCGACAGCGCGCTGCCCTGGCCGGTTTCGAAATACATCACGTTGTCGCCGAGCGTGCCGCGGTGCAGGGACAGCGCGGCCTCGCGCGCCTCGCCCAGCAGCGCGAGGTTCACGCCGAAGCCGGCGTTGGCCTGCTCGGTGCCGGCGATCGACTGGAACACCAGGTCCACGGGCGCGCCCTGTTCGATCATCTGCACGGTGTTGGTCACATGCGTGAGCACGCACGACTGGGTGGGAATCCGCAGCTTGGCGATCACCTCGTCCAGCCGGTGGACCAGCCCGGTGAGCGCCGCGATGCTGTCGGTGGCAGGGTTGATGCCGATGACCGCGTCGCCGGCACCGTAGAGCAGGCCGTCGATCATCGATGCGGCGATGCCCCGCAGGTCGTCGGTAGGGTGGTTGGGTTGCAGCCGGACGGCCAGGTGGCCCGGCAGGCCCAGCGTGTTGCGAAAGCGCGTGACGACCCGGCACTTGCGCGCGACCGCCACCAAATCCTGGTTGCGCATGAGCTTGCTCACGGCGGCCGCCATTTCGGGCGTGAGGCCCGGCGCCACGGCCGCCAGTGCGGCGCTGTCGGCCGCCAGCAGCCAGTCGCGCAACCCGCCCACGGTGAGGTGGGAGACGGGCGAAAAGGCCTCGGCGCCGTGCGTGTCGATGATGAGGCGGGTGACCTCGTCGCTTTCATAAGGCACCAGTGCCTCGTTCAGGAAGCGGTCCAGCGGCACGTCGGCCAGGCACATGCGCGCTGCCATGCGCTCCACCGCCGTGCCCGCGGCAATGCCTGCCAGCACATCGCCCGACCGGGCCGGCGTGGCCTTGGCCATCACGTCGCCCAGGTCGCGGAACTGCCAGCGCTGCCCGCCGGCGGTGTGGTGATAGCGGCGCATGGACATGGGTGAAGCGACCTTTCGTCAGCGGGGCGTCGGGCGGTGAGGGGGCTGCCATCGGCTTGCCGTGCCGGCAGGCCGGGCCGTGTCGCCAAGCCCGCGTGGGTAACGATGGTATCGATCCCGGGCAGCGCTGCAAACGACAACCCTGCGGCTGTCCGGGCTGGTGTCATGGGCGCGGCCTGTGCAAATGCCAACGGCGCAGGCTGGCGCAAATAGATGTTTTCGTAGTTAACAACTGATAAATCATTCGTTCCGATTCGAAGGCGTGCTGAATAGAGTGGCAAATCTTCAGGCCCCACCGGGCCGTTTCAAAGGTTGCTCACCATGTCGGCCGTTCTGTCCCACGCTGTCCCCGCCACCGTTTCCGCCCCCTCGCCCGCACCGGGCACTGCCTTGCCCCAGCGGTTCGACATTCGCCCCGCTCCCGGCGCGGCAGGCCGGCTGGGCGCGGAGGTGATCGGGCTCGATCTGTCCCGGCCCATCGGCGCGAAGGACTTTGCCCGCATCCACCAGGCGCACCTGGATCACCACGTGCTGGTGTTTCGCGACCAGCGCATCACGCCCGGCCAGCACATCGAATTCAGCCGCCGTTTCGGCCCCTTGCAGATCCATGTGTTGAAGAACTTCCAGCTTGCCGGCCACCCCGAGATCCTGATCGTCTCCAACATCAAGGACGAGGACGGCCAGCCCATCGGGCTGGGCGACGCGGGGCACTACTGGCATTCCGACCTGTCGTACAAGGACAAGCCCAGCCTGGGTTCTCTGCTGCACGCGCAGGAGCTGCCGGGCGAGGGGGGCGACACGCTCTTCGCCGACCAGCATGCCGCCTACGACGCGCTGCCCGAAGCGCTCAAAAAAGCCATCGCTCCGCTGTCGGCAGAGCACAGCTACCTCGCCAAGTACGAGGCATTGCGGGCGCGCAGCCCCTGGCGCCCGAAACTCACGCAGGCGCAGATCGACGAAGTGGCGCCTGCCGTGCACCCGGTGGTGCGCACCCATCCGGAGACCGGCCGCAAGGCGCTCTTCGTGAGCGAGCACTTCACCACGCGCATCGTCGGCCTGCCCGAGGACGAAAGCCGGGCCTTGCTGGACGAACTCTTCGCGGCCAGCGTGCGGCCGGAGTTTCTGTACCGCCACCGCTGGCAGCCGCACGATCTGGTGTTCTGGGACAACCGCTCCGTCATGCACCTTGCTGCCGGCACGCCCGACAGCGAGCGTCGCAAGCTCTACCGCACCACCGTTGAGGGCGACGCGCCTTTCTGAGCCGGCCTTTTCCGTTCTTTTTCTCCACCGATCTGCCAAAGGAAATGCCCACGATGTTCCAGCCTTCACGCCGCGGTGCCGTCCGCCGGACTTTCGCCGCATTGGCCGCTGCCGGCCTGGTGGCTTGCGGCATGGCGCTGCCCGGAGCCGCGCATGCGGCCGAGGGCCAGTTGCGCATCGCCCAGCAATTCGGCGTGGTTTACCTGCTGTTGAACGTGGCGCAGGACCAAAAGCTCATCGAAAAGCACGGCAAGGCCGCGGGCATCGACATCAAGGTCGATTACCTCCAGCTGTCGGGCGGCTCTGCGGTGAACGACGCGCTGCTGTCCGGCAACATCGACATCGCAGGGGCGGGCGTGGGCCCGCTGTTCACGCTGTGGGACCGCACCCGGGGCCGCCAGAACGTGAAGGGCGTGGCATCGCTGGGCAACTTTCCGTACTACCTGGTGAGCAACAACCCCAAGGTGAAGTCCATTGCGGACTTCACAGAGCAGGACCGCATCGCGCTGCCGGCCGTGGGTGTTTCGGTGCAGTCGCGCGTGCTGCAGATGGCCTCGGCCAAGCTCTGGGGCGACAAGGAGTTCAACCGCCTGGACAAGCTCCAGGTCGCCCTCCCGCACCCCGACGCCGCGGCCGCCATCATCAAGGGCGGCACCGAGATCACGGGCCACTTCGGCAACCCGCCGTTCCAGGAGCAGGAACTGGCCGGCAACCCCGCCGCGCGCATCGTGCTCAATTCCTACGATGTGCTCGGCGGGCCGTCGTCGGCCACGGTGCTGTACGCCACCGAGAAATTCCGCAACGAGAGTCCCAAGACCTACAAGGCGTTTCTCGACGGGCTGGACGAGGCGGCCAGGTTCATCGCCGCCAACCCCGAGAAAGCGGCCGATACCTACCTGCGCGTGACCGGCGCCAAAACCGACCGCGACCTGCTGCTCAAGATCATCAAGAACCCCGAAGTGCAATTCAAGGTGCGGCCCGAGAACACGCTCGGCATGGGGCAGTTCCTGCACCGCGCAGGGGCCATCAGGAACGCGCCTGCCGCGCTCAAGGATTACTCATAAGTCAGTAACTTAGAGAACACTCTCTTGCGCAGAGCGGCGATCGGTGCTTTCATTGACGGCATGAAAAGAGACGGACGCACCCTGGCCCACAATGTGTTGGAAGAAATGCGCATGCTG
>NZ_BQXQ01000039.1 GCF_030159055.1 Acidovorax sp. SUPP3334 | reverse complement strand
GGAACGCACAGCATGGTTGCCTGCGTTCCTGAGCTACTACAACGCCAGGAGGCCCCACTCGGCCTTGGGCTACAGACCTCCAGCTTCCCGACTTGCCGGGTATAACCTATTGCAACTCGACAGCTAGGCGTTCTCGGCCACGCTGGTCTGCATGTTCCTGCGGTGGCTTGCGTGCCAACCGCGTGCGCGGCAGCGCGCAGCCAGTGGAAAAGGTGTATCGGGGTGAAGCTCCTATGCGCCTTTTGTCTTTTTTGGGTTTGATGTGCTGTTCAGGAGCCCTATAGAGCGTGTTGCGGTCGGCAGTCGCTTTTGAAGACTGCTTGGCAGCGGTTGCAGCCGGTCGACGTTGTCCGCCGAACGACAGCTATCAGCTGCCATGTTGGTGTCCGCAGAGATGCTAATGTGGCGCAGTTCGGCAGGCGAGGATTGCAGCTTTTCGTTTTGGTCAGCCACTTATCTGCTGCGCTCTGGCTTGCTAGCCCAGCTCGGCATGCCGATTGAAAATCCGCGTGTCGATGGTTCGATTCGGTCGAAGCACGCGCGGATCTGTTTGGAGACGAACTGCTTCGATCGGGGAAGATCAGCTGTTCAACGCCAGTGGTGCGATGCAAATGTTGCCATGCCTGTGGCTTCGCTCACAATCGCGCGCCTGAGGCTCATAATCACAATTGGCGCGAAGCGCGGGGGGAGCTCCCGCCAAGCGAGAATGGAAAACCTGGAGAATTGATGTCCGGATTTGACGGTACGGGCGGTCCGATATCCCCCGGCGGCAGCTGCGAAGCACTGGTCATAGACACACTGATCGCCTCACCCAAGCCACTGGTTGTCGAGCACCTCAATCCCGGCGACGTCCTTAATGTCAGACTCGCCACGAGCGATGGCGGCGAGACGGTCGTGGAGGTCGTGTTCAGGGGTCGGCCTGCGGGTGGTCTTGCTTCGCCCGCTATCAGCCGCCTGCGTGAGTGCATCGAGGGCGGAACGCTGTACTCAGCTCGTGTCACTGCCAAGCGCGAAGCCCTCGTTCGTGTGCGCGTGACTGCCGTTCGATAGTGACCGAGGTTGCGAAAATGGACGTGGTGGGCGGCGCCTACGAAGAATGGTGCCTGAGACCATCCTGGCACGAAGTCTTCGGCTCAGCCGGTCGAGCCGCTTCGGCCATCGCTGCCATGGCGGACGACGTCAAGCGCACCCTGCATTGCTACGCCGATGCACGCACTGCGCCCGTCCTCGAAGCACGCTGCGCGCTCGAAGGCACGCGCCTGGTCGTGACTGCCGTGGCGGCGACCTGCTCTTTCCGCTACACGCACGCTCTCCATCGCCCGGAAGTCGAAGGCCCGAGATCAACCTACACCCCCATTGTCGTGAAATCGGAGGCCATCCTGCGCTTCGGCATCCTGGAAGGCGATGCAGTCGTGCACGGCAAGCGCGTTGTCTACGACCCGCAAGGCGGCTTGACCGGTAGCCCGTTCAACTCGAACAGCTCATCAGCAGATGAGCTGTTCGTTGTGCTCAACGAACGCGAGGCGCGGGCAACCACGGGACTGGGAGGCGACACGACTCCTTATGAGCTGGCTCACGCAACGCGCGCGCTCCACGGGGCTCGCGGGGTCGTCCTGAAGCGCGGCCCCCTCGGTGCACTCGTTCTCGACGGCGACGATTGGTCGGAAGTACCTGCATTCCAAACTGATACCGTGTGGAAGATCGGCTCAGGAGATGTCTTTGCTGCCCACTTCGCGTTGGGGTGGGCGACGCAGGGTCGTTCGGCCGCCGATAGCGCGCTCCGCGCCTCGCTGGCGACTGCGGTCTACTGCGATGGGCGCGGGTTCCCCACGCCCGCAATGCTTGATGCCTTTCCGGCAAAGCCTGTCCAAGCATCCGAGCGCTGGAAAGCTGGAAGGCGGCCTCGCGTCTATCTGGCCAGCCCGATATTCACGCTCGCACAGTTGTGGCTCGTCGAACAGGCTCGTGAAAGCCTGAGGGGGTTTGGGCTGGACGTGTTTTCGCCGTACCACGACGTTGGCTACGGGAGTGCCGACGATGTCGTGCAGCTCGACCTTGAGGGCATTCACATTTCAGACCTTGTATTTGCCATTGGAGATGGTCTGGACTCTGGCACCGTCTACGAGATCGGATACGCGCGCGCGCAGAAAAAGCCTGTCGTGGTCTATTGCGAGAACGAGTTGAGCGAAGATCTGAAGATGTTTGAAGGCTCTAACTGCGTGCTCTGCAAGGACTACGTGACATCCATCTACCGCGCGCTGTGGACGGCGATGGCCCTATGAAGACGGCGCTCCTCCTGTCAGGTGGCATGGACTCGATCGCAATTGCCTGGTGGAAGCGTCCGAGCGTGGCCATTACCATCGACTACGGTCAGTTGCCAGCCCGAGCGGAGATAACAGCCGCCACGGCGGTTGCCCAACGCCTCGGCATGGCCCACCATGTCGCGAAGGTCGACTGTCGGTCGCTCGGCTCCGGGGACATGGCGGGCGCGACCGCGAACGAACACGCTCCGGCCAGTGACTGGTGGCCGTACCGCAACCAGATGCTGTTGACTTTCGCGGCGATGAAAGCGATCAGCCTGGGCGTTGAAAAGTTGTACATCGGTTCCGTCCTCTCGGACGGCTTCCATCGCGATGGCACGCCTGAGTTCGTGGAGACATTGAGCGGCCTGTTAGCGCTTCAGGAAGGGGGCATGACCGTCTCGGCGCCGGCGATCAAGCTAAGTACTCTTGAGCTGATACGCCTCTCCGGAGTCCCGGACACGGAGCTGGCGTTGGCGCACAGCTGCCACAAGTCCCACGTTCCGTGCGGTAACTGCCGCGGGTGCAACAAGTACTTCAAAGTCCTCGAGGATCTGAATGATGGAATGGCCGGACCTCAAGAACCCACGCCCACGGTCTGAGCCCAAGCCATATAGGCCTGTCGTCTGGCCGGAGGCGCAGTTCGTCCCGCTGCCCGAGGGCATGATCCCAGACACGCCCCCTTTTGCAGTAGTCGTCGAAGCGCGCAGAACTCGATATTCGTTTGCTCCTCTGTTGGATGACCAACTGGGTGCGCTCATGCAACTCACATGCCGAGTCAGAGCCGCGCTTGCAGGACCGCTGGCGTTCGCCCAGTCCCACCGGCCCGCGCCTTCAGCAGGTGCCATTCACCCGGTTCACGTGGTGGTGCACCGACCGGGCGATGCAGCACTGTGTCGCTACGACCCTTTCGAACATGGGCTGAGCAAGCTTGACACATCTCTCAAGCCGTCGGCCCTGCGCACGGCCATGTACGAAGTCATCGACGCTCCTGCCGGCACGCTGCTTCTTTTCGTGGCTGAGCCTGGTTTGACCGCATCGAAGTACGAGGACGCCGCAAGCTTGGTGTGGCGCGATGCCGGCGTCCTCTTGGGGACGTTTTCAATGGCTGCGGAGGCGTTGTCGCTGAACTTCTCGCCGATGGGCGTCACCGGCGAGCCGTGGGCGAGTCAACTGATTCCGGGCGCGTCACTGGTAGGCGTCGGCGCAGCCTTCGTGGGCGCGCGCACTTAGCGTCAGATCGTCGTTACGTGGCCGACCTGGTGCGACGGTGTCTGCAGACTTCACGTCTTCTTCCGTCGAGGAAAGAGCGGCTTCCAAGGCTGCCCGTCAACTTCCCCGTCCATCCAGAGTGCTGTGAGCGTCTGGGTGGGAGTGTTGAAGGGCGTCACAAGCAGCATGCCTCGATTGCCGTATCCGAGCTTTCGCTGCTCGACCTTTTCGGCTGGTAGCGCTCCACCGCGTGGCTGCGACATAACAAGCTGCCGGCCGATGTCTTCGCAGCGAGCAACGAATGCGGTGATTGCGACTGTCGTAATACCGCCAGCTTGGCTCAGAACGTCTAAAGCAAATGGAAGCTGGCCATCCGTCAGTGACGCTGATACCGTGGCATTCAAGCCGAGCTGTGGACAGATGTCTCGTATCGCTTGAAGCCCCACGTTCCAGCCAGCTACAAACAGGAATCCGACACGTGCCGCACGCAACGCAACGGCTTGCTCTTCCGGAAGCGGTTCTCGTTCCTCGCCAAGATCGCGGCCAAGGTCGCCTCGGCCAAGCCACCTCGCAAGCATGTCGCATGCTTGCCCACCCGAACCCACAATATCGTCCACGAAGATAAGAGGACTTCCGTCACCATATTTTGCGTAGTCCTCGAGGCTTCCGAGTCTTGTAACAAGGCCTCTCTCGATCCCGTCACCGGCAAAGTACGCAAGAATGTTGCCGCTGTCTTTCGTAGATCCGAAGGGAACGACCCATGCACCGATGAACTCTGCGTTAGCTTCTACGAATCCAACGAGCGCCTTATAGAAATCATTCCGATCGAGCATTTTGATTTTGGAGAGCAGCTGAAGCGCGCACTTGACGTGGTCTTCATCATCGAACTGGCGCAGCCAATCTCTCGTATCGGATTCGATGTCCGGGTCACGCTGGGCAGCCTCTCCGCGAACTGGGGCTAGATACCGAGTACGCAGTTCATGAAACGACCTCAAGAACCTCGGCAGAACCAACTGTCTCAAGGCTTCGGGCTCAGGCCTTATGTCGTAAGGCGTCCGATGCCAGTAGCCATGCAAAATCAAACGCCTTTTCAGGACGCGTATCTTCGACTGCTCGCGCTTGCTAGCCTCCAATGAGCCGTCCGGCAAGACAACTTCATGCCGCATGCGAGCCATTCGCTCGAAGGCAACAAAGACGACATCGGCAAGACTCGGCGGACAGAAAATATAGTCGCGCGGCTGACCAGCGTTGTAACGATCGAGCCAACTGTCACGTGCTGAAAGTGACCTCGAAAACTGGTACGGTCTCCTAGAAGTGTGGATGATATAGGCACGCCCAACTTCCGTTTCAGTGGAAGTCAGTTCAAGCGAGCGCGCGGATACGAGCACATCAAGTGAGGGCCGATCAACTGCTCGCTCACCGAGCATGTTCAATATCTCGTGGACCGCATCACGGAGGTGCCCCATGAATACAGGCCCGCGCTCGATGTGTCGAAAGTCAGCCCGCATCGCCTCCATAGCTTCCGAGGACTCGGTGCCGAGATCCAGTGTCGAACGCCATTCTGGAAATTGGAACGCCCGAACCCAGAGGCGCCGCTCTCGGAGAGACGTCAACAGTTCTGCGGCGGCCTCAAGCTTCTGATTTGCTCTACCCTCGTCGGCGAGAGCGTCGACCTGAAGCGCAGGACCCAAATCGGCCGCGCGCATTGAAAGAAACGCATCGTCAGATTTGGAGAACAGTAAACGCAACACATCTCCGGCATCAGCAACCTCCATCAGCGCACTGATAGCAGAGCGAAGCATCTGCTCAACTGCGAGAACCTTCGAGTGTTGATAGACCTTAGCCGTTGCAAGCATGTTCGCGAGCTGAAGCTCGTCGAGGACTCCTGCCGCTGCCCCGTTGATCCCGAACAACCAAGCTTCGTCGTCTGCCCCACCGCTCATGGCAGTAAGAATGGTCGGAGGCATATCAGCCAGTCGCATCTTCTTGACGGCCAGTTTCTGCAGGATCCGCTGTTCATCGAGTAGCGTAGGCAAGCCCGCGAAGCGCGCGTCCCGCATCAGCGCATCAATCCGCTCAGCATCGAACGGCCCAGCGACTAGCTCATGCACGAGCGGAAGCTTGTCGTCCATCCGGCGACCGGTGATAGCGAGCGAAATGCACGCGACTACTTTTTCAACCTTCGCTGCCGGCGTGCCTGTGAACTGCAAAGAGGTCTCCCCCTCACGCACCACCACCAGCTCCAAGAACCGCTTAACCGCTGGAGACCGGGCAAGGAAATAGCCCACGACTTGGGTGAACGACACGTCTTCGCCAGGAACATCGAGCTGAGCCCGAAGATCCTCAGAGAGATACTTCGAAATCGTAGCGAGGGCTGGTGAGTCTGAAAGTGCACCTTCCGAAACCTGTGAAAACGCCATCTGTGCAGCTTCGCGCAGCATGACTGCAAGCCTCAGTATCTGCACCGTGGCCGCCTGAATCGGCGGAGCGGCGATCTCAGGAAAAGGCAAGGCCTTAGCCGCCTGGTTCAACGCTGTCGCCATCGATTGCACAAGATGCATCGAACCAAGCAAGTGTTCGAAGCGCGTGTGTACCGCGCCCGGGTACACCCAATGAGCGGCACCACGCTGACGAATGAACCTCAGCCGTTGCAGCAGGGGGGAGTCGAGGAGTGCGACCTCGATTTTGGTAAACGAGATGGTGCCCCAAAGGGCGTCGTTGACGTCCTTGCCACGCTCCACCTCCGAGGTTCTGAGGCTCTCGGTGTAGGTTCCGAGGAATTGGTCGGCAAGATCCTCAACAAGCTGCTTCAGTGCTGCAAGCGTCAACGGCTCAGCCATGTCAGACCGCCGCTTCGGCATTCTGAAACGTGGGGAAACAATGTGCGGCGACCCTATTCAAGAACTCAATACCTGTAGCCGGCTCCGCCAGAAAACGCCGCGCTAACTGGTCAGACATAGTCACCTGGTATTTGGTGCCTTGTCTGTCTTGGCTAGCCTCAAGGAAGCCCCGATCTCGGGCCCACAGAATGGCGCGGCGGAGCTTGGCGGAATTGCCGTGAAGCGGATCTGGGAAGAACGTAAAGTTAGAGGCCACGTTCAGCCCATGCTGCGCCAGCGACAAGTCGAAGTAGGCCTCCTGAAGGCCATGGTCCAAATCGGCATCGAGCAGGGCAACATTTCTGTATCGCAGCTTCAGCGCCGCCAGGATGAGCGTGACGAACTCGTCAGAGGTAACGATGCGGGTCATCTAGGCTGCTCTCAGTGGATCGTTGATTATCGCACTGCGCTCCCGGTGGCCAGCACAGGGCTGCCTCCAACACGGGGTCGACAAGCGCGACACAGAGTGCGGACTAGCCTTGCGCGGCGCTGAATTTCTGGTTAGCCTGCTCGACCATACAAACGACTCAGGGAGAGAGCGATGTCTGGAAGCGGTGGCGGCGGTTCTGGTGGTGGCGGTCCTGGCTACAGTTCGCCTTGCGATACCCTCAGGTTCGACTCGCAGCTCAGTAGTCCTCAGGCGGCGGTTGTCAGAACCCTGAACGTCAATGACGTGCTTCTCATCGCCGTGGTTCAGATGAACGGCCAGGTGGTTGTCCAAGTTCTGAGTAACGGCCAGCCCGCTGGCGGCCTCACCGGCCCTGAGGCTGCCCAGCTTCGGAACTGCATCGGACAGGGCCATGACTACACCGCCAGAGTTCTCCAGATCGTCAGCGGCCAAGTCAGGGTGCGAGTCGAGCACGCCTGATGACCATTCACGTTGTCGGCGGTGTCTACCGCGAATACTGCGTTCATCCTCGCTGGTACGACGTCTTCGGCTCTGCCGGACGCGCAGCGCTGGCTATTGCGACTGCCGGAACCTCCGTGGTTCTGCACTCGTACACCACGGATGCGACGCTGGGCGTCATCAACGAGAAGTCTGCGTGGCTGGATAGCTTTGGCGTCGCGCCGACGCGCGTCGATGGTGACTTGTCCTTCAAGTACCTCCACGACATGGCTGTGCCGGAGATCGTCGGCGTACCCGACACGCCGCACGAGCCAATCCGCCTGACCGAAGAGAAGGTGGTGCGCTTCGGGATGCTGGAGGGTGACGCCGTCGTCCATGCCACCTGGGCCGTCTACGACCCCCAGAACGCTCAAGGGGCGACACCATTCGGTGCCAACGGCTCGACGGCAACCCACCTTGCACTCGTCCTGAACCTGTGGGAGGCCTCACAACTGGCGAACATGCCCGGAGCTTCACCAGAGGGCATCGCGCCCGTCCTGGCGGCTCGGGAGAAGGCGGAGGTGGTCATCATCAAGATGGGGCCGCGCGGCGCATTCGTCTGGACGGCCGCTGGCGTCGCCCAGGTGCCGGCATACCGGACGAAGCGCGTCTGGAAAATCGGCTCAGGAGACTGCTTCGTCGCTCACTTCGCCAACGGGTGGATGCATGAAGGCTTGAACGCGGCACAGGCAGCGGACATCGCCTCCCGCGCGACCGCCTACTACTGTGAAACTCGAGGCCTGCCGACGAAGGAGAACCTCGCGGCATACGACATCCGGCCGGTTGAGCTTTCAGCCGACTATCTGTCTGGAAATCAGCGGCAGGTCTACCTGGCCGGGCCGTTCTTTGACCTCATGCAGATCTGGATGGTCGAACAGGCGCAAGCAAACCTGAACGACCTTGGGCTCAAGGTCTTCTCCCCTTATCACGACGTCGGTCTCGGGTCGGCTGACGACGTGGTCGGCAAGGACCTCGAAGCCATTGTGGACTCGGACATCGTGTTCGCAATCACCGACGGGCTCGATGCGGGCACCGTCTACGAGATCGGCTACGCCCGCGCATTGGGTAAGCCCGTCATCGTCTACAGCGAACGCCAGAGCACCGAGCACCTGAAGATGATGGAAGGGTCGGCCTGCACTATCTGCACCGACTACACCACAGCGCTGTATTCAACCCTCTGGGAAGCGGTGAAGCTGTGAAATACGCCCTCCTGCTGTCCGGCGGCATGGACTCCCTCGCCATCGCCTGGTGGAAGCGTCCGGAACTCGCCATCACCCTCGACTACGGCCAGCTAGCCGCAGAGGCCGAGAAGCGCGCCTCCGCGCAGGTGTGCGAGGAGTTGGGCATTCGACACGAAATCGTTTCGGTCGACTGTAGTTCGCTCGGCTCCGGCGACATGGCCGGAGCACCTCCTGACGCGGCCGCGCAGACCTCCGACTGGTGGCCGTACCGCAATCAGCTGCTCATCACCTTGGCAAGCATGCGCGCCATCTCGCGAGGAATGCGGACCCTCTACATCGGGACGGTCCACTCCGACGGTGAGAGCCACCTTGATGGAACACCGGAATTCGTCCAGAAGATCGACGAGCTGATGGCCTACCAGGAAGGTCATCTGAGGGTGGTCGCCCCGGCCATCGGCATGTCCACGGCCGAACTCATTCGCTCGACTGGAGTTCCCGCTGGCCTGCTCGCCTGGTCGCACAGCTGCCACAAGGCCAGCATCGCCTGCGGAAACTGTCGCGGCTGCAACAAGTACGTCGAGACCTACCTAGAGCTTGGCCCTGAGTATTCTGGCCGCAGCTAGTGTTCTGTCCCGCTGATAAGTGAGCAAAGTCGATGCAGCTTTTCGAGTATCGAATCTGCGGTGGCGGTCCACCTGAAGGGTTGGCAGTTGGCGTTGTAGGCGGTGACGAAGTGGTCGATGCGTTGGACGAGTTGCTTGACGCTGGTGAATGATCCCCGGCGAATGGCCTTGTCCGTGAGTAGCGTGCGACGCTGGACTTGGAGATGCCCGTCTCGGCGGCCACCGTACGCACGCTCCAGTGCGTGAAGCCATCGGCCGGCTTGGTGTGCAGCGTCGTATTGATCAACCTTGCCACGCGCTCGTCGTCGATGGTGCGCGGCTTGCCGGGGCGAACGTCGTCGTACAGCCCAGGGATGCGTCGCTCGATGAACCGGGCGCGCCACTTGCCGAGCGTGGCATTGGTCAGCTTCAGTCTCTCAGCAATGGCGTTGTTGGGCTCACCATCGGCACTGCTCAGAACGATGCGAGCCCGATTGCTCAGCGCAGCAGGCAGCGAGCGGCTGCGGGCAAAGGATTGAAGCTGCGATCGCTCCTCGTCAGAGAGCGCCAACTCGACCTTCGGTCTGCCCATTCTCATCGCGGTATCTCCGGTTCCAACATACCTCAATGGCATGCACGATTAATGCCAGAAAATAACGGGACGGGACACTAGTCGCGTGCGCGGTCGCAAGACCGCATGCGAAGTGGCGCGCTACGAGACAAGCGTTCTTTACTGCGCAAGCGCCAGTTCGGTTTGGACGTGCTTTCGGGTTCTCACGCGGCCCTCTTCGCCGCTTCCGCGAAGGTGCTCGATCAGGTGCCGCACTGTCAGAGGTGAGGAGGCCATCTCCCACCAGATGACCGCATCAAGCTCTGACGCGCGGACGTCCAGCAATGTGCTCAGGCTGAGGAAGCGCTCCTCCAACTCGGCGTAGTGGCGCTCGACCGTCAGGTTCTTCGGGAACAGGCCGATGACTTGGCCGACACGCATGATGTGAATGTCGAGGATGGCCACGTCGTCCGCGTCCAGCCAGTTTCGCGCAATCCAAGACGCCGTCTTGTGACCAATGCCTGGGACCGCCAAGAGCCAGTCGCGCAGTTGCCGGCCTGCCTCGAACCTCGGCGCTGCGTGAGTGAGCGGCAGCGCCGCTGCCAAATATCGTGCCTTTTGAGCAGCGAACCGATACCGGATAGATCTGCCGTCAACATCGAGCGGCTCCTTCAGAAGCGCTTCGAGTTCGGCCTCGCTCACGGGAGTGCCCGACAGGACGCCTCGTTCGCGCATGCGGTCGTACGCAGCCAGGCCGACAGTCGCCGGTATGCCATGACCACCCAGAAGGCACGCAGCCACCTCTTCGGCCAACGTGCGGCCGAGCCGGTAGCCTGCAGGCTTGCCCACCAGGCGACGAGCAACGACCTGGTAGGCCCAGTACGCCGGCGTCGGGAAGGCATCGACGGAACCCCATCGAACCCCGTCCATGAGCTCGACTTCTGCGCTGGGCAGCTCGACCTGGATTGAGCCTGTACGGGTAAGGATTGCGGCGGTCTGCATCATGGCGAGAAACTCCTATGGGGCATTGGGTAGGCCTCGTGTAGCCACTGCATGAACGCCGCTCGTTCGACGATGTCCATGCGTGCAATGCGTTCCTGTAACCGGTCCATCCGTCGGCGAACGGTCTGTCGCTCGCGGAAGTTGGCGCCGACGTATCGGCTGTCATGTAGTTGCTTGGGCGGCTCGAAGTTGAACCACAAGGTCTCGGTCCGAACATCGACGTGAGTTTTCGCCTCGAATGTCTTGGTTCGCCAGTCGCCTAGAACTCTCGAGTAGACGGGGTTAGCGTAGCCCGACAAGATGACCATGCACGGCAGCTCGCGCAGCAAAAGGGCGAGCCGCTCATGGTCATCTTCGGTGTAGTCCAGTCGATAGACGCGTTCTTGCCGTCTCTTCGCCGGGTGGTACGGCGGATCGACATAGACAAGCTCGTCTCCTTGGAACGGATAGCTGGCGAGAAAGTCTTCGGCACGCGTGCACACCACCTCTACACCCGCAAGTGGCTCAGCCGCCCATGTCGCAAAAGCTCTCGGGTCAGCCTCGATGCCGATGTTCTTCGCGGCCGCGAGCTTGTGGCGCATGACAGCGCCTCCGCCCAGGTGCGACTCTATATAGACGTGGTGCATGGGCATCAAATTGATGATGTGCTGGTACGTCTTTCCTTTGCCACCTGGGTATCGCATGGGGCCGAAGCATCGTCATTTCTGACGATCTTGTCAATGGGCCCTCCGCTGTAGATCGCCTCGTGTGGACTATCGGTTGACGCTGAAACATGGGTCGAGCCTCGCGGGCATGCTTCGTCGTCGAGCGGCTCCGCGGCTGACGTAGATTCCGGGCTTCTTATGAACGGGTGACGGTTCCTGCCGTCAGGCTGCCATCACCGTCCGATGACTGCACAAGTTGCCTTCCCCTCTACCCCTCGGGCGCTCCCCGCTGGACGACACGGTGTCGATGATGGTCTGAGATCAAGTGGGCGGGCAGCAACGACGCGCTTCACTGACCCGACTTTCCAGGGATGACACGACAGAGGCGTCATGCTTCAGAAGGCGCCCAACGTTCGCTGTTGATCGATGCGGTCGGTCATGGATGGATATATCAGAGACAGCTCACAGCCTTTAGGCGACATTCATCCGCTTGCCGCTCCGGGGAAACAGCGTCGCAGCAATAGGCTTGCGAATCACGATCGTCAATCCGTGGGTGGGCCCATCCCCTCACTCCCCTTCCGCAAACATCTCCACCAACACCCCCCGCAGCCACTGATTCCCCGGGTCCCGGTGGTACTTCGTATGCCAGAACAAATTGATCGCCACCTGCGGCAATTTGGCCGGGTGGGGCGCATACGCCAGGCCGAAGGGCTCGGCCATGCTTTGCGCCATTTTTTCGGGCACGGTGGCGACCATTTGCGTGGCCTGCAGGATGTGGCCGATGGCGACGAAATGCGGCACGGTGAGCCGCACGTCGCGCGCCACGCCCATGCGCTCCAGCAGTTCGTCCACCTTGCCGTGGCCCGTGCCTTCGGAGACGACCACCACGTGCTCCGCTTTTGAAAACTCCGCCAGCCCGATGCGCCGGCGCTTTTGCAGCGGGTGGCCCTCGCGGAACAGACACACGTAGGGCTGGCGGAACAGCCGGCGCTGGAAGAAGCCGGCCTTGAGCTGCGGCAGCAGGCCCACGGCCAGGTCCACCTTGCCGGCTTCCATGGCGTCCTTCAGGTCGGTGGCTGAATTGCGCACGGTGGTCAGGCGCACGCCCGGTGCCGCCTGGGCCAGCCGCTCCAGCAGGCGGGGCAGGAAGTAGATTTCGCCGATGTCCGTCATGCCCACCTTGAACACGCGCCGGCTGGTGGCGGGGTCGAACCCCAGCTTGTGGTTGAGGGCGCCGTGGATCATGGCCAGCGCGTACGACACCGACTCCGCCAACTGGTTGGCATAGGGCGTGGGCTGCATGCCCTGGGCGGTGCGCAAGAAAAGCTCGTCGCCCAGCAGGCGGCGCAGCCGCGCGAGAGCATTGCTCACCGCCGGTTGCGTCAGGCCCAGGTTGTCCGCGGCCTGCGACACCTTGCGCGTGACGAGCAGTTGCTGAAAGACCACCAGCAAATTCAGATCGATGTCTTCCAGTTCCACGGGACACCTTTATTCATGGGAGTGATGCTATGTATTCATGCCATTCTATTAGCTGATTATCGAATCGCGGTAATGATCGGGGCCATAACAACGACAGCGAGTGATACACCCCGATGGAACTGCATATCGAGCCGCTGGGCCGCGTGCTGCCCGTGGCACCGGGCGCCAACCTGCTGGAAGTGCTGCGTGAGCACCAGATCCCCGTTTCGTACAGCTGCATGGCCGGGCGCTGCGGCACCTGCCGCTGCAAGGTGCTCTCGGGCGAGGTGATCGATGCCGGCCAGGCGCTGCGCATGCCGCCCCTGGGTGGCGGTGGCGGCGAGGCGCATTACGTGATGGCCTGCCAGACGGTGTTGAGCGAGTCCTGCACCATCGAGATTCCCGAGCCCGACGAGGTGGTGGTGCACACCGCCCGCACGCTCAAGGCCACGGTGACGGCCGTGGAAACGCTCACGCACGACATCCGCCGGCTGCGCCTCAAGCCGGCCAAGCCGCTGGACTTCTCGCCGGGGCAGTACGCGCAGCTGCAGTTCGGCCCGGGCCTGGCGCGGCCGTATTCGATGGCCGGGCTGCCGCACGATGACGAACTCGAATTCCACGTGCGGCTGGTCGATGGCGGGCTGGTGTCCACCCATGTGGCCCAGGTGCTGGCGGTGGGCGATGCGGTGCGGGTGAGCGGGCCGCTGGGCTCGGCCTACCTGCGCCGCAAGTACGAGGGGCCCATGCTTTGCGTGGCGGGCGGCACGGGGCTGGCGCCGATCCTCTCCATCGTGCGTGGCGCGCTGGAATCGGGCATGCCCAACCCCATCCACGTCTATGCCGGCGCGCGGTCGGCGCGCGATGTTTATGGCCTGCAGTGGCTGGCCGGTCTGCAGCAGCGCCACCCGCAACTGCACGTGCATGCAGTGGTGGCCGCGGCCGATGCGGCGCCGGGCCAGCGCACGGGCCTGGTCACCGACGCGATCGCGCAGGACTGGCCCACGCTGGAAGGCTGGCGCGCCTACCTGTGCGGATCGCCGCCCATGGTGGAGGCCGTGTCGCTGCTGGCGCGCCAGCGTGGCGTCGCCGCCGAGCATCTCTATGCCGACGCTTTCTATGCCAGCACGCCTTGAAGCGGGGGCGTGCATGCCCCCTTCCCGCACACCGTTCCACGACAGAGACAAGCCCCCAGGAGACAACGACATGAGTACGCCCCATCCCGTCTTCCCATTGCATCCGACGTGGGAAAGCCCCGGCACGCACCGCGTGCCCTTCGCGGCCTACACCAGCGAGGACATCTACCGCCGCGAGCTGGAACGGTTCTTCTACCGCAGCCACTGGTGCTACGTGGGCCTGGAGGCCGAGGTGCCGAACCCGGGTGACTTCAAGCGCACGGCCATCGGCGAACGTTCGGTGATCCTGGTGCGCGGCGAGGACCTGCAGCTGCACGTGGTGGAGAACGTGTGCGCGCACCGCGGCATGCGCTTTTGCCGGGAGCGCCATGGCAACCGCAAGGAGTTCGTCTGCCCCTACCACCAGTGGAACTACCGGCTCGACGGCGCGTTGCAGGGCGTGCCGTTTCGGCGCGGCGTGAAGCAGGACGGCAAGGTCCACGGCGGCATGCCGGCGGATTTCAAGCTGGAGGAGCACGGCCTGACGCGGCTCAAGGTGGCCACGCGCGGCGGCGTGGTATTTGCCTCGTTCGACCACGGCGTGGAGTCGCTGGAGGACTTCATGGGCCCGGCGATCCTGGGCTATTTCGACCGCCTGTTCAACGGCCGAAAGCTCAAGATCCTGGGCTACAACCGCCAGCGCATTCCGGGCAACTGGAAGCTGATGCAGGAGAACATCAAGGACCCGTACCACCCCGGCCTGCTGCACACCTGGTTCGTCACCTTCGGCCTCTGGCGGGCCGACAACAGGGCGGAGCTGAAAATGGACGCGCGCCACCGCCATGCGGCCATGGTGTCCACGCGCGGCGAGGCCAAGAAGCAGTCCGACGTGTCCAACGTCTCCAGCTTCAAGGCCGGCATGCAGCTGGAAGACCCCCGCTTTCTCGACATCGTGCCCGAGCCCTGGTGGGGCGGTCCCACGGCGGTGATGACCACGCTGTTTCCCAGCGTGATCCTGCAGCAGCAGGTCAACAGCGTCTCCACGCGCCACATCCAGCCCGTGGGGCACGATGCGTTCGATTTCGAATGGACGCACTTCGGCTTCGAGGACGACACCGAGGAGATGACCGAGCGCCGCCTGCGCCAGGCCAACCTGTTCGGCCCGGCGGGCTTCGTCTCGGCCGACGATGGCGAGGTGATCGAGTTCTCGCAACAGGGCTTCGAGCAAAAGCCCTTTCATCGCGCGCTGGTGGAGCTCGGCGGCCGGGAGGTGGGCGACGCCGACCACATGGTCACGGAAACGCTGATCCGCGGCATGTACGAGTACTGGCGCAGCGTGATGGAAAAGGAGGACTGATCCCCATGAACGCTCCATCCACCGCGATCGAATTCGCCGACTACTTCGCCCTGCAGCAGCTCTATGCCGATTACGCCGCCGCGCTGGACGCCGCGCAGTGGGACCGGTGGCCGGGCTTCTTCACCGAAGACTGCCTCTACCGCCTGCAGCCGCGCGAGAACCACGAGCGCGGCCTGCCGCTGGCCACGTTGTCGTTCGACAGCCAGGGCATGCTGAAGGACCGCATTTACGGCATCCGCGAGACGCTGTTCCACGACCCGTACTACCAGCGCCACGTGATCGGCACGCCGCTCGTGCGCCAGGCCGGGGAGGGCCGCTGGGCGTGCGAGGCGAACTACGCGGTCTTTCGCACCAAGCTGTCGGAGCCGTCCACGGTGTTCAACGTCGGGCGTTACCTCGACGTGGTGGTGCGCACCCCCGAAGGCCTGCGCTTCGCCCGCAAGGAGTGCATCTACGACAGCGAAATGATCCCGAATTCCATCATCTACCCGATCTGAAAGGAGGCACTTTCATGCCAGCAATCGACACCGGATGGACCGAGGCGGCCGCGCGCGCCGACCTGCCCGAGGACGACGTGGTGGGCGTGACCGTCGAGGGCCGCGACGTGGCGCTCTACACCGTGGACGGCGAGGTGTTCGCCACCGACAACCTGTGCACCCACGGCAATGCGCGGCTGTGCGACGGCTTTCTGGAGGGGCACGAAATCGAATGCCCGTTGCACCAGGGCCGCTTCGACGTGCGCAGCGGCAGCGCGCTGTGCGCACCGCTCACGCAGGGCTTGCGCAGCTACCCCGTGCTCGTGGAGCAGGGAACGGTGTATCTCAAGCTCGTTTGATGCGGCGCGGCGCGGAATGCGCCTTGGCTGGTGTCGCGCTGCGGTGGCCGGCGATCCGCTGCGCCAGCCAGAAGACCGGCAATGCCAGCACCGCGCAGCCCGCCAGCACGGCGAAGGCGAGCCCGAAATGCCCTTGTGCCCCGACCACGCTGTTGGCGACGGCGGGGCTCATTGCCGCGCCCACGCCCTGCAGCGTCATCACCAGCCCCAGCGCGGTGTTGTAACGGCCGCTGCCGCGCACGTAGCGCTCCACCATCACGCCAGCGCACCCACGGCCATGGCGGTCATGACGACGAGCATCCAGGGCGCGCCCATCCAGTGCGCGAAGGCCGCAGCCCCCAGCGCGGACACGATGTTGCCGGCATGGCTGTAGGCCTCGTTGCGGCCGGTCTGGTGGCGCAGGCCGGTGCTTCGCGCGAGCCCGAGCGTGAGGGCGGCCAGTGCGGCCGCCAGCACCGCGCCCGCGGCGCCGGTGAGCACTTGCGACAGCACGAGCAGGCTGGGCGAACGGGTCAGGAAGGCGATGGCGCTGGCGCCCAGCACCGCCAGCGCGCAGACCGCCACCAGCGCCCGCTTGGCGCGGGTACGGTCGGCGAAGGCGCCGGCCAGCGGCGTGGCCGCCATGGCGGCGAGCCCCCCGGCGGACAGCACGATGCCGATCATCGTCTGGTCGATGCGCTGGGTCTGCAGGTAGGTGGCGAGGAACGGGCCGAGCCCGTCGCGCACGTCCGCCATGAAGAACGCCATCCAGGCCAGGGCGGTGAGGGACGCCCCGGCCGCAACGCCCGCGCGTGCAGGCGGCGATCCGGCAGGGGTCGGCGCGGATAGCGCGTCAGGGGCGGTGTGCGCGGCGGTCATGGCGTCACGGCTCAGGCGGTTTTGCCCGGCACCGGGTGGCCGTTCACGGTGTGCGCCTCAATCACGTGGGCACCGGTGGTGCCGCGCAGGGGCCGGGCGGGGCCGTGGGCCGTGACCGCATCGCCCGGCTTCAGGTGCAGGTGGGCAAAGCCATCGGGCCGCGTGTGGATGAAATCGCCCGTGTCCAGCACCACGCCGTTGGGCTCGCCGTGCCGGGCGTGGTGGAGGTGCGCAACGCGGCCTTTCACCTCGCGGGGTGCGTCGTCGGGCGCGAACGCCTGCCCATCGATGGACACCAGCCGTTCGAACGCATAGACCTCGTGCGCGGCCTCGCCATGGGGCGGCGGTGGTGCGAGGGTGCCATCGACGACCACCGTCTGGCCGGCGCGAAGGGCCTCGAAGGCGCTTGCGGCACGGTCGTCGTGCTTGCCGAACACGAACTGCGCGGGTACGCCGTCCACGTCGATCATCACGCCCTCGACATCGCCGCGCGGGCTGTGAAGGGCATGCTGGAACTGGCCTTCAAGGGACCAGACGTCGATCAATTCCTGGGGTTTGCTCATGGTGTCTCCGGGTGGATGAGGAGGGAAGAAACAGGGGTGGACAGCGTGCCGGGTGCCGGCATCACGGGCGCAGGGCCGGGGCGCCCACGGGGCCGGCCGGGCCGCCCAGCATGTCCTGCAAGGTGTCCGGCGTGGCGCCCATCTGGGCGGCCTCCATGCCGGTGCCCAGCGCGTTGCGCGTGCCCCAGCCCCGCACCGCCACCATGGCGCCGGGCTTCAGCAGCGCGGCGACCGAGGTGCCCATGTGGGGCGGGAAGCGAACGACCACGCCGTCTTCCAGCAGCAAGCCGTGCGCATCGCCGCGGCTGTTGAACAGCACCTGCGTGACGCGGGCGTTGGCCTGCAGCGGCGTCAGGGCTTCGCGGGGGGGAGGCAGGGGGCGCTGGCCCGGGGTGGGCGGGGTGTCCTGCACCGTTCGGCCTTGCGACTGGAAGGTCTCGGCGCGCAGCACCGGGGCGTCGGGGCGGTGCCAGCCTGTCACTTCCAGCGGGTCGCCGGGGTGCAGCCATGCGGTGAGCGTTTCCGACAAATGGGGGGGAAACGCGATCTGCGTGCCGTCCTGCAGCAGCAAGCCATCGGCCTCGCCATTCGGGTTGGGCAGCCAGCGTTGCAGCCGGCTGCTCGCGGTCGCGGACTGCTCGGCCACCGGCGCCTGGGCCAGAGGGCCGGGCCCGCCTGGCGGGGCAGGGGGCGGCAGTTGCGCGTGGGCGTTGGCAGCGGCGAGGGCGGCAGCCAGCAGGCCGGTGCGGAGCAAGGGGTGGAGCGTCATGAAAGTCATCCTGTCGAGTGGTGGTGCACTCACTCTCTCAAGACGCGTGCCAACGCAAGAACCCTTATGAATCAACGACTTGCGTTTTTAATAAGGCGCGTTGCGTGGATGAATGGGCGACAGCTTGTCCGCTTTCAAGACACCGTGGCGATCATTCGATGCCGTACTGCGACAGCTTGCTGTAAAGCAGTTGGCGGTGAATGCCCAGACGGCGTGCCGCCAGCGACCGGTTGCCCTGGGCCTGTTGCAGCGCATGTTCCAGCATGCAGCGCTCCAGCCGTTCCACGGCTTCGGGCAGCGACCCTTCCAGCCAGGCAGTGGGCAACGTGCCATCGGCAGCGCTGCCCTCCAGGGCGTCCCCCTGGGCCGGCGATGGCTTCAGCCCCAGGTCGGCCACCCCGATAACCGGGCCCCGTTGCAAGGCGTTGCAGCGCTCCATGGCGTTGCGCAACTCGCGCACGTTGCCGGGCCATGCGTGGGCGAGCAGCGCGCGTGCCGCGTCTGCGGACAGGCGCTTGGCAGGCTGCGGCGCGGCGGCGCCCCGCAGGAAGTGCTCGGCCAGCGGCACGATGTCGGCCAGGCGCTCGCGCAGCGGTGGCAGCACGATGTGCAGCACGTCGAGCCGGTAGCGCAGGTCTTCGCGAAAACGCCCGTCTTGCACCGCTGCGGCCAGGTCGCGGTGCGTGGCGGCCAAAACGCGCACGTTCACCTTCAACGGACGGTGGCTGCCCAGCGGTGTCACCTCGCCTTCCTGCAGCGCGCGCAGCAGCTTCGCCTGCACCTCGGGCGCCATGTCGCCGATCTCGTCGAGCAGCAGCACGCCGCCATCGGCCGCGCGAAAGCACCCCGGCCGCTCCGCCGCCGCGCCGGTAAAGGCGCCTTTCACGTGGCCGAACAGCTCGCTTTCCAGCAGCTCTTTCGGAATCGCGGCGCAGTTCACCGCCACGAACGGGCCGGCCGCGCGCGCGGAATGCTGGTGCAGTGCGCGGGCCACCAGTTCCTTGCCCGTGCCGGTTTCGCCTTCGATCAGCACGGGCGCGTCGCTGGCGCCGGCCATGCCGATGCGTTTGTGCACCTCGCGCATGGCCTCGCTGATGCCGATGAGTTCGCCGTCCTCCTGCGCATCGGGCAGCGCCGCGGGCGCCGTGGCGCTGGCATCGGCCTCGGAACGCAGGGCACGCTCCAGCACCGCTGCCACCGCCGCACGGCTCACCGGCTTGGTGAGGTGGTCGAACGCCCCCAGGCGCATCGCCTCGATGGTGCCGGAGCCGCTGGCATAGGCCGTGAGCACCAGCACGGGCGGCAGCCGTGCCGTGCGCGCGGCCAGGGCGGCCAGCGTCTGCAGGCCATCCATGCCGGGCATGCGCTGGTCCAGGAAGATGGCGCCGTAGCGGTGGCTCTCCACCCGGCGCAGGGCCTGCTCGCCGCCATCGGCTGCGTGCACCTCATGGCCAAGGCTTTGCAGGGTCTCGACCAGCGATTCGCGGAAGGTCGCGTCGTCATCGACGACTAAGAGGCGTGCCATGGCAGCTCCAGAATGAAACGGGCGCCGCCGCCTTCGCGCGGCGCGTAATGCAGGTCACCCCCGTGGGCCAGGGCCACTTCGCGCGCCAGGGCCAGGCCCAGTCCGTGGCCGTCGGCCCGGCCGGTGGCGAAGGGCTCGAAGAGCTGCGCCTGCAAGTCTTCGGGCACCCCCGGGCCGTCGTCTTCGACCACCAGGGTGCACAGGGCGCGGGCCGCCTCCGCCTGCACGGCCACCTGTACCGACAGCACGGCTTCGCCGCCGTCGGGCGCGTGGCGCACGGCGTTGTCCAGCAGGTTGTCGATGGCGCGCGCCACATGCACCGGATCGAACCGGGCTTCGGCCGCGGTATCGCCGTGCAGCGCAAGCCGCACGCCGCGGGCGTCGGCGGCGGGGCGGGCCGTGTCCAGCCGCTCTTGCAGCCACACGTTCAGGGGCACGGTCACCGGGCTGAGGCTCAAGGGCTGCACCAGCGAGAGCAGGCTTTGCACCAGGCCTTCGAGCCGGTCGATCTGCGTCACGATGGCGGCCAGGGCGTCGGCATGGCGGGCGGGCGGCGCAGCCAGGGCGTTCTCGGCCTTCAGGCGCATGGCGGCGATGGGGTTGCGGATCTCGTGCGCCACCGAGGCCGTCATGCGGCCCAGGGCGGTCAGGCGCAAATCGCGGTGGCGCTGGGCGAGCGCTTCCTTCAGCCGGGCCCGGGCCTCTTCCAGGCGCGTGCCGAAGGCATTGAAGCCATCGACGATGCGGTCCAGCTCGCGAATGCCCGTGCGCTCCAGCCGGGGCACGGCATCGACCTGCGCATCCGCCAGTGCGCCCTCCAGGCGGCGCACCTGGCGCAGGCCGCGCAGCAGCATCCAGCCCAGCCACGCGCCCGAGGCCACCACCAGCAGCGCCAGCACGGCAATACCGATGCGCAGCGTTTCCTGCGCGGCGATGGCACCCGCATGGGCGCGCGTCATGGTCCACACGGCAGTGCCTGGGTGCGCCGTCAGCGGGCAGGCCGCGACGATCAGCACTTCGCGGCTGCCGCGCACCAGGTTCACCACGGATTGGCCCGCGCTGCCGGCCTGTTTGGCCAATTCGATGATCAGGGGCGCCTCGGCGGCTGGCACGTCGGCCTTGATGCCGCTGCCTTCATAGGTGGGGTAGGCATAGGCCAGCATTCCGCTGCCGGCGCGCCACACGCCGCCTTCCACCTGCGGTACCTCCAGCAGCACCACATGCAGCAGTACGCGCAGCAAGTCGGCCTGGGGGGCGTCGGGCGCCGCGGCGGGCACCGACTTGGCATAGCGCGTGGCGATGTCCTCGCAGGCCTGCAGCGCCCGCGCCCGGCTGGCTGCCACCTGGGCTCCCGAGCCTGTCTGGTACAGCACCACGATGATCGCGGCGACCAGGGCGCAGGCGGCGAGCAAAAACGCCCAGAAAAGAAGCAGTTGGATGCGCAAAGACCGCACGGCAGGCCATCGGAGTGAGGACGGCGAATCGTACTGGTCAGATATGTCCCTGCAGATAGAAGAGATTCGGACTCGCGGAGGCTTTCATCCGCTCTTTGGGGGTAGATGGTCGGATTTATATCCAGTATGATGTGGATTTAGATCTTTCTTTAGATCTTTCTTTCAGTTGATAGCGAATGAGTACAACACTTCTTAGGCCGGAACTAGAACCCGCTCCCCTACCGCGAATTGCCGGAGGATTTTCTACAGTGTTGGCGGATCCTCCTTGGCGTTTTGCTAATCGCACCGGAAAGGTTGCGCCCGAACATCGCCGACTGGATCGATACTCAACAATGTCTCTTGATGCAATCAAAGATCTGAGCGTCGTGGATGTTTTGGCGCCAAATGCACACCTTTATCTTTGGGTGCCAAATGCTCTTTTGCCCGATGGCTTAGAGGTCATGGCTGCTTGGGGCTTTAGATATGTCAGCAATATTGTTTGGGCAAAGCGACGAATAGATGGGGGGCCAGATGGACGCGGTGTAGGTTTTTATTTTCGGAATGTTACTGAGTTGCTGCTTTTTGGGGTGCGAGGTTCTATGCGAACGCTGGCGCCGGGGCGGTCGCAGGTTAATATGATTGAAACTCGCAAGCGAGAACATTCCCGGAAACCAGATGAGCAATATGATCTGATTGAGTCGTGCTCTCCAGGTGCATATTTAGAGATGTTTGCGCGTCATGCACGCACTGGCTGGACTGTTTGGGGCGATGAGTCTTCAGATGATGTGGCTCCACGAGGGGTAGTTCATAAGGGTTATCAAGGGGGGGGCATCTTGCCGCCGCTATTGCCTAATGAGCATTTGGGTGAAGCACGAGCCGAAATAATTGGCGATAGATTGCGAGCGATGTATCAATCAGGTCAAAGTGTTCGTCAATTGGCTGACGAAACAGGTTATTCAATTCAACGAGTGCGTGCACTACTGCAAGCTGCAGGCACCCACATGCGACCTCGTGGACGGAGTTCGGGGCCTTGGCCTGCTAGTGTTGACATGTTTCAGAATGCTGAGTAAGGCTGTCCATTCCAAGTGTTTTGAGTTGCGGCAGCTATGAGAAGTGGGCAAGTCCCCATAACGCCACGCCGCACTCTGAGGGCCGCTTTTTCCAAATTGGTTGTAGTTGATGTATTCAAGTCAATGGGTAGTTTCGAGTTTCGTTGTTCTGCAGGAAGTGTGTCTTGGTAATCTTTCCAGATTCTCTCAGCCAAACCCTTCAGCGCCAATCGATCTTGCGTGATTAGAACTGCGGCTGAGATCACTCCAGCTTCGTGCCAAGCCCGGTAAGCTGATAAATCTCTATCCAAATTCCCATCTTTCGCGTTCCATTCCACATCTAGTGCAACTCTTCCTTTGAAGTTGTCAACTAGGTAACCTTCTTGCTTAACTGGAGGGAGGTGCTCAATAATCTGCAAGGTTTTAGAAAGCAAAACACCTTGCGTTACTAAATCTACACGTGTTTCTTTCCATCCACGAGCGCTAAACATCCCATCTATCTCTTGCGCAATGTCGCCACGGTTTCCACCTTTTTTCAGCCATCGACAAGGGTCGAGCACAAATGCCCCAAGAATCTGAGTAATGTCATTCCATTCGTTGGGGCATACAGACCGAAGTACGGCTGCAGCTGAGCTCGTTTCGAGAAATTCCCAACGCTGGCGTATTGCAGGGTTTAGCACGATGGGATCGTCATAAGTGCGGGTTTCAAACATTATTTGCCTGCTAAATTTTCAATAAGTGCAAGTACTTTGCCCGCAGCCCTAATCTGTAAAAACAGGTTCAAATTCAGGCTTCGGGGTAGAACAGCTTGCGCGTCGCCACGGGCGCCACGGCCCGGCCGATGGCCGCGATGTGGTCCGGCGTGGTGCCGCAGCAGCCGCCCACGATGTTCACCAGGCCCTCGGCCGCGAATTCGTGCACCAGGCGGCTCGTCACCTCGGGCGTTTCATCGAAGCCCGTGTCGCTCATCGGATTGGGCAACCCGGCGTTGGGGTAGCAGCTGATGAAGGTATCGCCCGCCACGCGGTTCAGTTCCTGGATGTAGGGGCGCATCAGCGTGGCGCCTAAAGCGCAGTTCAGGCCGATGGCCAGAGGGCGGGCGTGGCGCACGCTGTGCCAGAAGGCGGTCACCGTCTGGCCCGACAGGATGCGGCCCGAGGCGTCGGTCACGGTGCCGCTGATGATGAGGGGCAGGCGCTCGCCGCTGTTTTCGAAGTATTCATCGATCGCGAACAGCGCCGCCTTGGCATTGAGCGTGTCGAAGATGGTCTCGACCAGCAGCACGTCCGAGCCGCCCTCGACCAGCGCTTCGGTCTGCTCGTAGTAGGCCGCCCGCAACTGCTCGAAATCGACATTGCGCGCGCCGGGGTCGTTCACGTCGGGGCTGATGCTCGCAGTCTTGGGGGTCGGGCCCAGGGCGCCGGCCACGAAGCGGGGCTTGTCCGGCGTCGAATACTTGTCGCACGCCGCGCGGGCCAGCCGCGCCGACTTGAGGTTCATCTCGCGCGCCAGGTCGGCCATCTTGTAGTCCTCCTGCGCGATCGTGGTCGCGCCGAAGGTGTTGGTCTCGATGAGGTCGGCGCCGGCCGCCAGGTAGCGCTCGTGGATGTCGCGGATCACGTCGGGCCGCGTGAGGCTCAGCAGCTCGTTGTTGCCCTTCACGTCGCGCGGAAAGTCCTTGAACCGGTCGCCCGTGCCGTCCGCGCCGGCATAGCCCTCGCCGCGGTACTGGGCCTCGCCCAGCTTGAAGCGCTGGATCATGGTGCCCATGGCGCCATCGAGGATGGCGATGCGTCGGGCCAGTATTTCAGGCAATTGCTGTCCGCGGGTGTAGGTAATCTGCTGCATGGCTGAATTGTAAGAACCACCGCGGCATGCGCTTGCGGCAAGGGCATGGCGGAGCCGGGGTGCAGCGCGAAATGTATGTATGAGTAACATGCCGCCTTGGTGATGCCCATTCGATCCGTGTTTTCCATCCCGCCCCACGCCCTTTGGAGTTCCCCATGTCCCTTCACCCCATCCAGCCCTCCTTTCTGCGCCGGCTCCGGCCCTTGTGTCTGTGCGTTGCAGCCGCATGGGCGGGCGCCGGCGGCGCGCAGACGCCGGAGCTGCCTGCCGCAGCACCGGTCGAATCGCATGAGACGGCGCCACACGACGGGCATGAGTGGGGCTACACCGGGCCCGAAGGTGCAGACCACTGGGCCGACCTGGCCAAGGAAAACGCGCTGTGCGGAAGCGGGCAGCAAAACAGCCCGGTCGACCTGCAGCATGCGGTTGCGGCCGATCTGGGCCCGCTGCTGCTGGACTACCGGGCGGTGCCCATGGCGGTGCGCAATACCGGACATTCCATCCAGCTGGATCTGCCGAACGGAGGAACGATGCGCACCGGAGGCCGCGAATACACGGCGCTGCAAATCCATTTCCATCACCCCAGCGAGCACCTGCTGAACGGCCGGCGCTTTCCGATGGAGGCCCACATCGTTCACCAGGGCCCGGACGGAACGCTGGGTGTGCTGGCGATCTTTTTCGAAACCGGCAAGTCCAACCCCGCCTTTCAGCGGGTGCTGGATGCCATGCCCACGGGCCAAGGCCAGACCCAGCCGGTCGCCAACGCCTCGGTGAAGGCGAGCGACTTTCTGCCAGTGCAAAAGCAACGCCGCTTCTTCCGTTATGAAGGCTCGCTGACCACGCCGCCTTGCACCGAAACCGTGGATTGGGTGGTACTGAATGCGCCCCTGCAGGTTTCCGCGGCGCAGATCGACGCATTCGAGCGCGTCTATCCCTTCAATGCGCGGCCGCTTCAGCCGCTGCACCGCCGCTTCCTGCTGAAGAGCCGCTGAGGAACAGGCGGCGGCTTCGGCGTCGCTCTTCTTCTCTTCTTGCTTGTGCCATCAACGGGCCGCGCCCTCCTGGCGCGCTGACCCCACCGCCGTCGCTGCCACCTCCAGAAAGACCTGCAGCGCCGGCACCGCCGCGTCCGCATGCCAGGCCAGCACGCCCACCGTAGGGTGGTGCAGATGCGCGATGGGCACGAAGCGCACGCCTTTCACCACGGCCTGTGCCATCGAGGCCGGCACCAGCGCCACCCCCATGCGCAGGGCCACCAGCGCCACCACGGTGAGCCACTGGCGGGTGGCATGCCGCGTGTGCGGATGGATGCCGGCGCGGTGGAAGAGGGCGATCACGTTGTCGTGGTTGGCGGGCGCCACATCGCGCGAGAACATCACGAACGTCTCGGCCTCCAGGGCGCGCAGGTCCACCGCGGGCGCTGCGGCCATGGCGTGGTCTTCGGGCAGGCAGCACACGAAGTGGTCTTCGGCCAGCGGCAGGCTGCGCAGCCGGTCGGGCACCACGCTGGTGTTGATGAATCCCGCATGCAGCTGCCGGTGCAGCAGCGCTTCGAGCTGCTCGCCCGAGGACATTTCGCGCAGGTTCACCTCGATGCCGGGCGCCCGCTCGCTGAAGGCCCGCACGATGGCGGGCATGTCGCGGTACACCATGGAGCCGGTGAAGCCGATGTCCAGGCGGCCGCGCTGCCCGGCGGCCACTGCGCGGGCCGTCTCGCCCGCGCGCGCCACGCGGTCCAGCACCACGCGCACCTCGGTGAGATAGGCGTGGCCTGCGGGCGTCAGTGCGACCTGCTTGCTGGTGCGCTCGAACAGCTTCACGCCCAGCCCGTCTTCCAGCGCCTTGATGCCCGAGCTCAGCGGCGGCTGCGTGATGGCCAGGCGCTCGGCGGCACGGCCGAAATGCAGTTCTTCGGCGAGCACGGCGAAGTAGCGCAGCAAATGCAGTTTCATGGCGGCGATGATGCCAGCGCGCCTACCTGCGGTCGCCGTCGCATCGCAGACCTTTCAATACGATTTCGGCAGTCCCAGCACCTTCTCCGCGATGAAGCACAGGATGAGCTGCGGGCTCACCGGCGCCAGGCGTGGAATCCACGACTCGCGCAGGTAGCGCTCCACGTGGTATTCCTTGGCGTAGCCCATGCCGCCATGGGTGAAGATGGCCCGCTCGCAAGCGTGGTAGCAGGCCTCGGCCGCCAGGTACTTGGCGGCGTTGGCCTCGGCCGCGCAGGGCAGGTGCTGGTCGTACAGCCATGCGGCTTTCTGCACCATGAGGTGCGCTGCCTCCAGCTCCATCCACGACAGCGCCAGCGGGTGCTGGATGCCCTGGTTCTGCCCGATGGGCCGGCCGAACACCTCGCGTTCGTTGGCATAGCCCGCAGCGCGCGCCAGCGCCGCGCGGCCCAGGCCCACGGCCTCGCTCGCGATCAGGATGCGCTCGGGGTTCAGGCCGTGCAGGATGTACTGGAAGCCCTTGCCTTCCTCGCCCACGCGGTCTTCCACCGGAATGCGCAGCCCGTCGATGAACACCTGGTTCGAATCGACGCACTTGCGGCCCAGCTTTTCGATCTCGCGCACCTCCACCGTGCTGCGGTCCAGATCGGTATAGAACAGGCTCAGGCCTTCGGTGCCGGTGCATGCCTCCACCGGCGTGGTACGCGCCAGCAGCAGGATCTTGTTGGCCACCTGCGCGGTGCTGATCCACACCTTCTGGCCGTGCACGACGTAATGGTCGCCCTCGCGCACGGCGCGGGTCTTGAGCTTGAGCGTGTTCAGTCCCGTGTTGGGCTCGGTCACGCCGAAGCAGGCCTTGTCCCGGCCCGCGATCAGCGGTGGCAGCCAGCGTGCCTTCTGCGCCTCGGTGCCGAACACCACCACCGGGTGCAGCCCGAAGATGTTCATGTGCACGGCCGATGCGCCCGACAGGCCGGCGCCGGTGGCCGAAATGGTGTGCATCATCAGCGCGGCTTCGCTGATGCCCAGGCCTGCGCCGCCGTAGGCCTCGGGCATGGCGATGCCCAGCCAGCCGGCGTCGGCCAGCGCCCGGTGAAAGTCTTCGGGAAAGCCGCCTTCGCGGTCGCGGTGCAGCCAGTAGTCCGCGTCGAACGGGGCGCACACGCGCTCGATCGCGTCCCTGATCTGTGCGTGTTCGGGAGACAGGGCGAAGCTCATGCGGCGCCCTTCGCCGCCGGGCGGATCACCTTGTCGGGCGACTCGGCATAGGGCGGGCTGTAGATCACCAGCAGCTTCACCGGCGTGTCGCTGGTCACCGTGAACACATGCATCTGGTCGGCCGGAAAAAAGCACATGTCGCCCGGCACCATGTCGAAGGCTTCGCCCGCCACCTCGGCCCGCGCCGTGCCTTCCAGCAGGTAGCAAGACTGCTCGATGCCCGGGTGGGCGTGCGGCAGGGCGCCGCCGCCCTTGTGCAGCGTGCCCAGCAGCACTTCCATCTGCTGTGCGCCCACGGTCTCGGGGCCGATCAGGCGCTGGTTGTGCGTGTGGTGGTGGTTGGCGGGCTGGTAGCTGGGCACCTGGGCGGCGCGCACCAGGTAGCGGGGCGGGGTGGGGTTCATGCGGTGGTGTCTCCGGAGGCGGCGCGGCAGGCGCCTTGCGCCAGCAGGGCTTCGATGTGGGTGGGGCTGTAGCCGGCCTCGGCCAGCAGCGCGCGCGTGTGCTCGCCCAGCTGCGGCGCTGGCGTCTGCGTGCGCGCGGGCGGCGTGGCCGACCAGCGCGTGGGGTGGGCCATGGCGTGCATCGGCCCTTCGGTGGGGTGCACGCTGTCGTGCAGGAAGCCGGTGGCGCGCAGCTGCGCGTTGGTCAGCAGATCGGCGGGCGAATTCATCGGCATGTTCGGCACGTCGGCCGCATCCAGCAGGGCCTGCCACTGCGCCGTCGTGCGCGTGCGCAGGATGCGTGCGACCTCGGCATAGACCGCATCGATGTGCGCAGCGCGCGCGCTGTGCGTGGCGAAGCGCGGGTCTTGCGCCAGCCCTTGCGATTCGCCGATGGCCGCGAAGAAACTGCGCCAGTGCTTGTCGTTGTAGATCAGCACGCACAGCATGCCGTCCGCCGTGGCGTAGGGCTTGCGGTGGGCCGTCAGCAGCCGTGCGTAGCCCGGATCGCCCCGCGGCGGCTCGAAGGTGAGCCCGGCCATGTGGTCGCCCAGAATGAACTGCGCCATGGCCTCGAACATGGGCACCACGATGGCCTGGCCCGCGCCCGTCTTCTCACGCGCATACAGCGCCGCCGTCACGGCGTACACCGCGTGCAGGCCGGTCACCCGGTCCGACAGCGTGGTCGGCGCGTAGGCGGGCTCGGGCGCGCCGTACTGCTGCATCAGCCACGGAATGCCGGTGGCGCCCTGGATCAGGTCGTCGTAGGCCGGGCGCGCGGCATCGGGCCCGTCCTGGTCGAAGCCGCAGCAGCTGACGTGGATGATGCGCGGGTTGCGCGCGCTCACGGCGGCATGGTCCAGCCCCAGCCGGGCCAGCGCCTGCGGCCGCACGTTGCTGATCAGCACGTATGGCCTGGGGGCTGGACTTGTACGGCACGCTCAGCACATCCACCTGGGCGATGTGCTTGATGCTCTCCATCGCCACCACCGAGTCCGTGCCGCTGCCGGCAGCGAACGGAACGATCAGGGTGATGGGGGCGTTGGGATAGGGCTGCTGGGCCCGGGCGGGGGCCGCGGAGATGGCGGCGATGCCGCAGGCGGCCAGCAGGGCCTGGATGAGGTGCTTCATGTCTTTGTCTCCTGGGTCGGTAGGCCGTGCCCCTGTGCCGGGGCTGAAGGCATCTTGTCGGCGGCAGCCATTCGCGTCCAATTGAATAAACGGAGCGATCCATTCGTTTTGCGAATCGTCGATGGCTATCGCCCCAAGGTTGAGCCGCTGGCCCGGCGCACAATAAGCGCCTTTCCCGGCATCGCACGCCCCGGCGCCTTGCCGTGCCACGGCGAAAAGATCAGTATCCAATCGGCCTCCAGCGCTTATGTATCAAGCGGTGGAGGCTATCAAAAAGAGAGTATTCGAGTTTGTCTCCCGCGCATTTCGTTCTGCACGACGTTTTCGGCTACGACCAGTTCCGCGGCCCCCAGCAGGCCATCGTCGAGCATGTGATCGCTGGCGGCGACGCGCTGGTGCTCATGCCCACCGGCGGCGGCAAGTCGCTGTGCTACCAGGTGCCGGCCATCGTTCGGCGCGATGCCGGGCAGGGCGTGGCCATCGTCGTGTCGCCGCTCATCGCGCTCATGCACGACCAGGTCGGCGCGCTGCACGAAGCCGGTGTGGACGCGGCCTACCTCAACTCCACGCTCGACTGGCAGCAGACGCAGGAGCTGGAAAAGCGCGTGGCGCGGGGCGACATCACCATGCTGTACGCCGCGCCCGAGCGGCTGACCACACCGCGTTTTCTGGAGCTGCTCGATGGCCTGCACCAGCGCGGCCAGCTGTCGATGTTCGCCATCGACGAAGCGCATTGCGTGAGCCAGTGGGGCCACGACTTCCGCCCCGAGTACCGCGCGCTCACCGTGCTGCACGAGCGCTATGCCGGCGTGCCGCGCATCGCGCTCACCGCCACGGCCGATGCCCTCACGCGGGCCGACATCGTCGAGCGGCTGCAGCTCGAAGGCGCGCAGCATTTCGTCAGCAGCTTCGACCGGCCCAACATCCGCTACCGCATCGAAGAAAAGAAAGAGCCGCTGGCGCAACTGCTGCGCTTCATCGAGCGCGAGCATCCCGAAGACGCGGGCGTGGTCTATTGCCAATCGAGAAAGCGCGTGGAGGAGATGTCGGCCGCGCTGGTCGATGCGGGCCTCAAGTCGCTGCCCTATCACGCCGGCCTGCCGCCCGAGGTGCGCCAGCAGAACCAGGACCGCTTCCTGCGCGAAGAAGGCATCGTGATGGTGGCCACCATCGCCTTCGGCATGGGCATCGACAAACCCGACGTGCGCTTCGTCGCCCATGTGGACATGCCCAAGAACATCGAGGGCTACTACCAGGAAACCGGCCGCGCCGGCCGCGACGGACTGCCGGCCGACGCCTGGATGGCCTACGGCCTGCAGGACGTGGTGAACCAGCGCCGCATGATCGATGAAAGCCCGGCCGGCGAAGAGTTCAAGCAGGTCATGCGCGGCAAACTCGACGCGCTGTTGGCCCTGGCCGAGGCCACCGACTGCCGCCGCGTTCGGCTGCTGGGCTACTTCGGCGAAGTCTATGGCGAGCCATCGAGCGCCGCCGGGCCACCCCAAGGCGCGAGCAGCCCCCTTGGGGGGCAGCGAGGACACGAAGTGCAGAGCGTGGGGGCCACATGCGGCAACTGCGACAACTGCATCAGCCCGCCCGCAGTGTGGGACGGCACGGACGCGGCCCGCAAGCTGCTGTCCACCATCTACCGCGTGCACGAAGCCAGCGGCCTGACCTTCGGCACCGGGCACATCATGGACATCGTGCGCGGCAAGGACACCGAGAAGGTCAGGCAGTTCGGCCACGACAAGCTTTCGACCTTCGGCCTGGGCAAGGACTACTCCGAAGCGCAACTGCGCGGCGTGCTGCGCCAGTTGCTCGCCACCGGCGCAGTGGGCCTGCACAAGGTGATGCTGGAGAGCGGCCACAGCTTCGACACGCTGAGCCTCACCGACGGTTCGCGGCCCGTGCTCAAGGGCCAGACGCCGGTGCAGCTGCGCGAGTCCACCGCCGCCACGCCCGCCAAGCGCACCCGCCGCAGCACCGCGCCGCCGGCCGCCGCCGCCAACCTGGGCCCGGACGCGCAGGTGCGCTTCATCAACCTCAAGGCCTGGCGCGCCGAGGTCGCGCGCGAGCACAACCTGCCCGCCTACGTGATCTTCCACGACGCGACGCTGGCCGCGATCGCCGAGCGCAACCCGTCTTCCCTCGATGACCTGCAGGGCATCAGCGGCATGGGGGCGAAGAAGATGGAGGCGTATGGGGCCGAGGTGCTGCGGGTTTGCGGGCAGGGTGAGGCGGCGGCTTGATGCGGCGGGTGATGCGCCGTGGTTCCAACAACGCCATGGCTCGGTTCTGGAGAAGGCTGGCGTGTGCGATCTCGTGGGCGGTATCGGCGTCCGGGCTCGCGCTCGCCCAGGATGCGCCATCGCGCCAAGTGCTGGAATCGTTCCCGGTCGAAGCGGTGCCGGCCGCCCATGGGAAGCCGGTCTATGAACTTTCGCTGGCCTCCTGCCAAAGCGCGCCTTGCCCGTTCGAGGTGCGTTTGCTGTCCCGACCGGGAAAGACCGAGCCGGGCATGGTCCCAGGTGGCAAGGCCTCTGCGGTGCTGGACTCCATCGCGCTGGGCTGGCCTGCCAATGCGACTGAGGCGCAGTCGGTGGATGCGCAGGCCAGGCCCGGTGGCTGGGCTTTGGCCCCGGGTCCTGCGCCGCGTGTCTGGTCCACGGGCGAGGAGGAAAACCATGTCAGCGTCTCGGCCCGCACCCTTCCCCTGGAGCGGGAAAAACCTGGCACGTCACGGGCTCTGTGGGTCACGCAGATGGCCGGCTTCGACCATCCCAAGCGCCGCCATGCGATGTATGTGGCCTCATCCGTTCGATTGAAGACCGCGTGGTCCCGCAGCGATCCCCAGGGGCCTCATGTTTCCCGGGTCGTAGTGCCGGTGCACGGCGCGCCCGTGCATCTTTCCATGTTCCTGTCTCCCTCCGACGATGTCGCGGACAAGGTATCGGCCCAGCGTCTGGAGTGGGATGGCCGGCGGCAGGTGTTTGTTGAAAAGCCCGCAGCAGCGGCACTGCATGCGGTGGTCGCGGCCTCTTATTCCACCCTGCGCGAGGCCCGGGCCGCGAGGGCTGCTTCAGCGTGCGTCGCTGAATACGGCGTGGTGGATACCTGGCCCGCGAAGGGCCTGGTGCCGCGCCGTTATGCGCTCATCGCGCTGGCCGTGGAGCCGGTGCAAGCCGCGGCGGAAACGGCGCGCTTGAGCGAGTGCCAGCCGGATGCTCCGGTGCGCGTCCATCCGCTCGGCCGGCTTTCCCCCCGTTCTTTTTCTGCCCGCTGAACGATGGCCTGGGGTGGCCATCCCGCCCATCCCGCCCAGGCCGTGTCCGGTTCTTGTCAGGGCCTCGCGGCAGGCCGCATACCTTTTACCGCCAACCGGTCCTGCAGCATCGTCTGCGTGATCGCCCGGCCTATCTGTTCGAAGGCCTTGCCGGCCTCTTTCATCTCGTCCAGCCCCTCGGCACAGGCGGCCACCACGATGGCGCGTCGCCCGTTGTCCTGTGGGTCGATCACGCCCATGTGGCAGGCCCGATGGAACTGGGTGCCGGTCTTGTGGATGAAGCGCACCGTGCGCGGCAGGCCGGCTTCGAGCCGGTAGGCGTCGTAGGTGTCGAACTTCAGATCCTTGTAGAGCAGCTGCTGGTGGGCCGGCGACACGAGTTGGCCGCGCACCAGTTGTTCCAGCATGGCGCCGTAGCCATCCAGCGTGGCGGTGTTGGTCTGGTGGCGGTAGTACCGGTCGTAGGCCTCGTCCAGGGTCTTGACTTTCATGGCACCGGGCGCCGCGCCGAGGGTGCGGGCCAGCGCCTGCAGGCGCTTGGGGCCGACCGGGGCGGCGGCGATGCGCACCAGGTCCATGTTGGAGAGCCGGCGGGCATCGGGGTGCGCTTCCCCATAGACCTGATACCGCACCTCGGTGAAGTTGGTGATGCGGCCCACGCCGCGGCCGCCCAGCAGGGCCTGGGCGCGCTGGTTGAGCGGCTCCTCGCCCACCGCGCGGATCAGCAGGTTGGCGGCGGTGTTGTCGCTTTCCATCAGCATGCGTTTGAGCAGCGACTGCACGGTATGGCGCGTGCCATCGGGCTGCCACACCACGGCGCCGGAGCCATCGACCTTGTCGGTGGCCTGCAGCACGAGTTCCTGGTTCATCCGCAGGCGGCCGGCTTCGACCTCCTGCAGCACGGTGATCGCAATCGGCAGCTTGACGGAGGAGGCCAGGTACCAGGGGCGGTCGGCGGCATGCTCGAAGGTCTCGCCGTTATCGAGCCGCTTGACGTAAAGCCCCAGCTGCCCGGGCGTCGCTTGTTCGATGCGGTCCACCTGCTGGCGCAAGGCATCGGCCCAGGCCGTGGCGGCGTGTGCAGGGTCAGGGTTCGTCGTCCACGCCAGCGTCAGCGCCGCCAGGGCCAGGGTGGCCCGCCGCACCGGTGCTGGCAGAGGGGGACGCGGCGCGGCTCGGCACGGTTTGGCAGGGAGGTTCATGGGGTTTTCCATCCGACAACAGGCCCGATTGGCAGAGGGCGACACCGACCTGCCGAAGCGTGCGGTCGGACCGGGCCGTGGACAGTTCGCCGCGCGTGCAGGCCACCACGATGATGCGTTTGTCTTTCGGCAGGCGCGGCACCGTCACGAGGCCCGAGTCGCATGTTCGGGCGCGCTGCGTGCCGGTCTTGTGGGCGAAGCGCGCACCGCTGGGTAGGCCGGCCTTGATGCGGTGCGTGCCGGTTTTCACGCGCTCCATCACCGCCAGCAGGTAGGCGGTGTGGCGCGGCTCCAGAAGGCGGCCCTCCACCAGTTGCGCCAGCAGTTCGGCATAGGCATCGAGCCGGGCGGAGTTCAAGCCGCTGGCGTAATACGTTTCGTAGGCCTCGTTCAAGGACACGGGGCGCAGCGTGTCGGTCGGCACGCGCAGCAGGCGCGCCAGCGTGGCTTTCACGTCGGCTTCGGTGCGCTGCTGCTGCAAGGTGATGAAGTCGCGTCCCGACAGGTGCAGGGCCTGGGGCGTGAACTGGCTGTAGGCCTGGCGCCGCACGTCGGCCAGGTGCGTGATGCGCTCGAAGCCGCCCGGCACCGCCGACTGCACCAGCGCATTGATCTCACGCAGGCCCACCAGGTCGATCAGCATGTCGCTGGCGGTGTTGTCGCTGTAGACCATCATCTGTTCCAGCAGCCAGCGCACGCTCAGGGGCGCGCCCACCGGCTGGTTCTTGGCGGGGCCGGCACCGTCCACGTAGTCGGTGGCGCGCAAGGTCAGTGCGGTGTCCAGCGTGTAGTCGCCGCGCTCCACGCCGCGCAGCACGGCGATGGCCACGGGCACCTTGATGGACGATGCCAGGTACCAGCGTTCGTCGCCATGGAAGGAAAACGCCTGCCCCGTGTCGAGATCGCGCACCTGCACGCCGAAAGCCGCGGTGCTGTGTGCGGCCACCCGCTCCAGCTCGCGCTGCAGCGCCTTGGCCCAGGGGGGCACCGCTGGCCCGGCAGGCCCCGCCAGCGGCGCGGGGGACGCCGGGTCGGTGGGGGTGGCCATGGCAGGCAGCGCCAGGAGCAGCGTGGCCCAGGCCAGGACGAAGGGGCGAAGGCGCGATAAGGCAATGGACTGCATGCGTGGCAGGGGGGCGATCCAACAAGTGCGGGCGGAACCCTCGGCGGCACGGTGGCCGCGCGGGTGCGAAGCCGCCAAAGTTACACCGCCCGTCCGCGGCGCTGCGTAACACCCCGTGCGGCGTGGGTGTGGGACAGCGGCGCATGCAGGGGCATGGGCACTGTTTTTATAATCAGTGCTGGCGCCTGTCCACGTCCTTTCTCGCTTTCTCGCTTTGCCTTTCGTCCTTTGCCCTTTGCCCTTTGCGGGGCCTGCCAGCCCCACGGCCTCACCGCTCCAACCAGCCATCCGCATGTCCGAGCCCAAGCTCACCCGTTCCCACCGCACCCGCCTGATGCAGATCTGGCGCTCCGCCGGCTGGCCCTGCCAGGACGCGCTGGAGATCGACCTGCTGGCCGCCGGCATGGTCGCGCAGCACATGGCACCGCAGGGGCACACGGTGATGCGCCTGACCGATGCGGGCATCCAGTGGCTGGCCGATGCCCGCCAGCGGGGCCTGAGGGCCTTGAGCGCCCACGACCGGCTGGCCCAGCGCTTCGCCGAGCATCTGCTGGCCGCGGGCCGCATCGTGTGGCGCGAACTGTCGCTGCGCGCGGCGGTCGAGCCCGCGCCGCCCGCGATCCCGGCAGCGGTCGCGCCCTCCGTGGCCGATGCCGTGACGGTGCCGCCAGGCCAGCGCGCGGGGGCAGGGCTGCTCTGGGCCGAGTGCGCCGACGCCGATGCCGACGCGGCACCGGCCCGGGCTGCGGCCCAGGTGTGGCGCATGGCCCTGCCCGACCTGTTTTCGGTGCGCAACACCACCGTGCCGGCCTACCTGCAGCCGATGGTGCACGAGGTGAAGGCCAGCCGCGCCGACCTGCTGTCCGACCTGCGGCACGGGGCCAAGCGGCAGGCCTACCGGTGGCTGTGCGAAGAAGGCTATTACGTGTTCCCAGCCGGCGTTGCCGAGCCCGAAGAGATCCCCGAGCAGTTCGGCGTGTGGGTGCTGCACGGCGGGATCGATACCGGCCGCTTCGAGTTGCTGCGGCCCGCGCGCCACGCGCGCTGCAGCCTGCCGTTCGCGGTCTGGATGGCGCTGTGCAAGGCCACGCCGCTGCGCAGCGAGGGCGAGCCCGTGCAGGCGCTGCTGGGCGAGGACTCCCCGCCTGGCCCGTGCGAAGGCGCTGACTGATGTACACCGTGGCCGTTCGCGAGCTGTGCGAATTCACGGCCAAGCAGGGCGACCTGGATTGGCGGTTCACCCCCGCGCCCACCGCGCTGGAAGGCATCGCCGGCCATGCCACCGTGGCGCAGCGGCGCCTGGCGGGCCGGGGCGCCGGCGCAGGGCCGGGCTATGAAAGCGAGGTGGCGCTGGAGGGCCAGCACCGCCGCCTGCGCGTGCGGGGCCGCGCGGACGGCTTCGATCCCGCCGCCTGCCGGCTGGACGAGGTGAAGACCTTCAAGGGCCGGCTGGACCGCCAGCCCGCCTCGCACCGCGCGCTGCACTGGGCGCAGGCCAAGGTCTATGGCTGGCTGCTGTGCCAGGCGCGGCAGCTCGTGCGCATCGACGTGGCGCTGGTGTACTTCGACATCGGCAGCCAGCAAGAGACGGTGCTGACCGTGCCCTGCACGGCCGATGCGCTGCGCACCCACTTCGAGGCGCAGTGCGAACGCTTTCTGGGCTGGGCCGAGCAGGAGGCGGCCCACCGCACCGAGCGCGATGCGGCGCTGCGCGCGGCCGTGTTTCCGTTCGGAAGGTTTCGCACCGGCCAGCGGCCCCTGGCCGAGGCCGTGTATCGCAGCGCCACCGCGGGTCGGTGCCTGCTCGCGCAGGCGCCCACCGGCATCGGCAAGACGGTGGGCACGCTGTTTCCGCTGCTCAAGGCCGCGCCGGGCGAGCGGCTGGACAAGGTGTTCTTCCTCACCGCCAAGACCTCGGGCCGGCAGGTGGCGCTGGACGCGCTGGCCCGCATCGCCGCAGCCCAGCGGGTACCCGCCGGTGGCGGTGCCGAGCCGGCCGCGGTGGCGCCATCGCCCGATGCTTCGGTGTCCGGCGCCACCCGCACGCCGGGCGGTGCCGGCCTGCCTCTGCGCGTGCTCGAACTGATCGCCCGCGAAAAGGCCTGCGAGCACCCCGGCCAAGCCTGCCATGGCGAATCGTGCCCGCTCGCTCGCGGCTTCTACGACCGGCTGCCCGCTGCGCGCGCGGCGGCGCTGGCCACCGCATCCGCGCCTTCACCTGCATCCCCATCCCCATCCCCATCCGCACCCCTGGAAGCCACCAGCGGGCAATTGCTGGACCAGGCCCGTGTGCGCGATGCCGCGCTGGCCCATGGCGTGTGCCCGTATTACCTCGGGCAGGAACTGGCCCGCTGGGCCGATGTGGTGGTGGGCGACTACCACTACTACTTCGATGCGGGCGCGCTGCTGCATGGCCTGGCGCAGGCCAACCAGTGGCGCGTGGCCGTGCTGGTGGACGAGGCGCACAACCTCGTCGAGCGCGGCCGCCGCATGTACACCGCCGAACTGCTGCCCGATTCGCTCTACCAGGCCCGGCATTCGGACACGGCGGGCCGCGTGCCGGCGGTGAAGAAGGCGCTCGACAAGGTGCGCCGCGCCTGGGTCGCGCTCGACAAGGCGCAGCCGCAGCCCTACGCCATGCACGATGCCTTTCCGCCCGCGCTGCTGGCCGCCTTGCAGCAGTGCGGCAGCACGCTGGCCGACCATTTCGCCGAACACCCCGAGCAGATGGACCCGGCTCTGCAGGCCTTCTACCTGGAGCTGCTGCACGCCCAGCGGCTGGCCGACTGCCTGGACACGCATTCGATGGTGGACGTGGCCCGCGCCCCCGGCGGCGCGCCCGGCAGTTCGGTGGTGTGCCTGCGCAACGTGGTGCCGGCCCCGTTCCTCGCGCCGCGCTTTGCGGCGGCGCACACCAGCACCCTGTTTTCCGCCACGCTGCAGCCGGCGCGCTATTACGCCGACCTGCTCGGCCTGCCCGCGGGCCATGCCGGCGTGGACGTGGCCTCGCCCTTCCAGGCCGCGCAGTTGCGCGTATCGGTGGCCCGGCACATCTCCACCCGCTACCCGCACCGGGCGGCATCGCTCGTGCCCATCGCCGATTTGATGGCGCGGCAGTTCGGCGAGCGGCCGGGCAACTACCTTGCGTTCTTCAGCAGCTACGAATACCTGCAGCAGGTGGCCGAGGCGTTCGCGCAGCGCCACCCGGGCGTGCCGCACTGGTGCCAGTCGCGGCGCATGCAGGAGGCCGAGCAGCGCGACTTCCTCGCGCGCTTCGTCGAAGGCGGCGAGGGCATCGGCTTCGCCGTGCTGGGCGGCGCGTTCTCCGAGGGCATCGACCTGCCGGGGCGCCGGCTGATCGGCGCGTTCCTCTCCACGCTCGGGCTGCCGCAGATGAACCCGGTCAACGAGCAGATCCGCCAGCGCATGCACGCCCTTTTCGGCGAGGGCTACGACTACACCTACCTCTTCCCCGGCCTGCAGAAGGTGGTGCAGGCGGCCGGCCGCGTGATCCGCTCGCCCAGCGACGAGGGTGTGGTGCACCTGATCGACGACCGCTTCGCGCGGGCCGAGGTGCGGCGCCTGCTGCCCGATTGGTGGGCCGTGGAGGGTTAGGGCTCAAATCGGCCTCCAGCGCATATTCAACTAGGGCATATTGCTATAAAATTAATAGCGAAAAAAGGAGCGTGGCCAGCGGTGTGACATGAACACCAGCGCCAACAGCAGTACCGAGATGGCAGCGGCTGCGATGAACGGTATTTCAGTCCCCCCATGTGCAATAAGCAAAGCACCAAAAGACGGGGCCGACACAATGGCGAAGGTGGACACACTTCTCAAGGAGGTGCTTACTCGTCCCAGTAAATGTTGGGGGCACAGGTTCTGAATGTTGACGCTCGCGCCGATCGTGAATAATTCATAACCGAACCCGTTGGCAAACCAAAGCGCTGCAAAGGACAGATTGTTCAAATAATGTGGCGCCACTTTAATAATCGCTGCCGAAGAAACTATGGCCAGTGAGAAGATAATAACGCCATGGCGGATAAGAAACCCTGCCTCCTTGTTTTTCAACAGAAACCGTACTATTAACGCCGCAGCGATGGCCCCTGCCGCCGTGCTCGAAACGATGAGAGAGAAAACAGTGGCGTCGAATCCCCTTGATCTGACAAAGGATGCCAAATGGGGGTCATAGATTGCCAACGCCAGTGAAGCCCCAATGGTCAAGCACATGCTCATCAGCAAAGCGGGGGGAAGGCCACTGAATGATTTGAAGCCATCGATGAGATTCATCGCGAGATTTTTAACTCCCCGGATATTCTCTTTGACTGGGAAGTCGATGCCTTGGAACAAGCGCGGCAGTACCAATGCGCAGATGCCGGTCGAAACTGCAGACACGACGAAGACCTGTTGGGCTGGCAACGCCAGAATTAGCAAACCTGCTAATGCCGGCGTTGCGATCTTGGCCAATTGATCCAAAGCGCTTAAGCTTGAAAAATAACGGGTGCGAACATCTTGGTGGATAGCTTGGTTCGTGACAACGGCACTTGATGGCCAATAAGTCAGATTGGCCAAACCTTTTGCCAACACCAAAATGGCAAAAATCCCAAATGATGGAGAAAAGGCAATCAGCGCGGTGAAAAAAGTGCGAAAAATCGCGCCCAAAAGCATCAATTTTCGGGGGTCGCTCCTGTCAAGAAATGCCCCAAAAATAGGGCCAATAATCAAACTAGGTAAGCCATACAGGGCAGCGACCAAAGCAACTTCAGAAGGAGAGGACTTCCAAATAAAAGAGGCCACTGAAAATATTAAAAAAATATCTATCCAAGAAGAAAATCCTGCCAATGTCTGAATGCACAACAAAAACCAATACTTGGATTGGTGATTTTTTTGCATGTTAGAAAATATATGTGGGTTTTGAGGTGAAAATTCTGTCTTCAAAAACGAAGCCGTCCAAACCGTGTTCTTTGGTGAACTGAATCAGATCGCTGAGGCGGTTTAAAAAACCTCCTCCATTAAAATTCAATGAGGTGTTGCATAACACTCCGAGGCCGGTGCATTTTTTGAATTCCACTAATAATTCGAATATGTCTGCGTTGTTCTCTTGGGTGATCGATTGGGGCCTAGCTGAATTGTCTACATGGGTGACGGCTGGAATTTTGTCGGAATTGACATTCCTAAAATGCAACATATATGGGCTGGGGACGGATGAGCCGAAATATTCCTGCATATCGTTGGCTAGGCAAATCGGTGCAATCGGGCGGTAGGCTTCCCGCCTTTTGATTTTGTTGAGCTTTTCCAGCATGTTTTTGGTTGAAGGGGAAGCCAGTATGGATCGTGCCCCTAAGGCACGAGGTCCCATTTCATAGCGGCCGCGCATCCATCCTAGAACAGCCCCATTTGCGAGCAGCTTGGCAAATGCAGACGCAGAGTAATAAAAAATGTCCCAACCGCTGAGATCGGGAGTGTCATCGTAGGGAAACTCTCCGGCGTAAACATTCCACTTTACTTTCGCATACCCACTGAGGAAATGTTGAGCATCGATTGCTGTTCCGATAGCCGAGCCGCTGTCATTCACACATGGCGGAATGAAAATATCGGCGGATTCAAAAGTGAAGTGCAACACCTTGGGTTCAATGAATCTCGGTGGAGTGCTGCGGGCTGTTGATGAGCAACTCCCGGTAGACCGCCAGAGGTGATCGTACCCCGAGGCCTTTCCTGGGCCT
>NZ_BQXQ01000038.1 GCF_030159055.1 Acidovorax sp. SUPP3334 | reverse complement strand
GTGAAGATCCGCGGGCTGCGGATCGAGCTGGGGGAGATCGAGGCGCAACTGCTGGGGCAGCCGGAGGTGCGGGAGGCGGTGGTGGTGGAGCAGGGCGGGCGGCTGGTGGCGTACGTGGCGCTGCACGGGAACGAGCGCGGGCACGGGCGGTCAGAGGAAGCGGGCGCACGGCGGATCGATGCCACCTGGCTGCGAGAGCGGCTGGGGCAGGCCCTGCCGGACTACATGGTGCCGGCGGTGGCCGTGGTGCTGCAGGGGCTGCCGCTGAATGCCAACGGCAAGGTGGACAGGAAGGCGCTGCCTGCGGCGCAGTTCGGGGCGGGGGAAGGGTACGAGGCGCCACAGGGGGAGATCGAAGAGGCGCTGGCTGGGATCTGGGCCGAGGTGCTGGGCCTGGAGCGCGTCGGGCGCAATGACCACTTCTTCGAACTGGGCGGTGACTCCATCCTCAGCCTCAAGGTGTGTGCACGAGCCCGTGCATTGGGAATGCCCTTAGGACCTCGGCAGGTGTTCGAGCACCAACGCTTGTCAGTGCTTGCCCAGGCCGTCGCCGCCGCACAAGGCCAACCCATCATGCTGGACCCCAATCGTTCTCGCATTCCAGCGTTGGGCACTGCAGATCGCAGCGGCCCAGTCGCGCTGTCGCACGCCCAGTTGCGGCAATGGTTCCTTTGGCGACTGGACCCGCAGAGCACGGCATATCACATCAGCGGAGCGTTGCAATTGCAGGGGGTTTTGGACACTGAAGCACTGCGCGCCAGCTTTGCCGATCTGATCGAACGGCACGAGGCTTTGCGCACGGTTTTTCGCGCACGCCCCGACGGTACGGCCGAACAGGTGATCCAGCCCAGTGCGCCACTCTCGCTGCAAGTGACGGACCTGCGCAATATCGACTCGCTGGAGCAACCCCGCCGCGCTCGAGAAGAAGCCCGGCTTATCAGCCAAACGCCTTTCGACCTCACCACCGGCCCCTTGCTGCGCGTGGGATTGATCCGCTTGGCAGAGCATGAGCATTGGCTTGTCGTGGCCATGCACCACATCGTCTCCGATGGCTGGTCCATGCAGATACTGGTGGACGAATTCGTCGCGCGGTACCAAGCATGGCAGCAGGGCCAGTCGCTCGCTCAACCGCCGCTCCCCATTCAATACGCTGACTATGCCGCCTGGCACCGCCAGTGGCTGGAAGCGGGCGAAAAGGATCGGCAGCTCGCGTACTGGACGCAGCAATTGGGCCAGGAGCATCCGGTGCTGCAGTTGCCCGCCGATGGCGTGCGGCGTGCAAATGGCGAATACCGTGCTGCACTCTGCGAGATCGATCTGGCTCCGTCGCTGGTCAGCGCGCTGAAACGCCGAGCGCGATCACACGACGCCACGCTATTCATGGCCTTGCTGGCGGGTTTCCAGGCACTGCTGCACCGGTACTCCGGCTTGCGGGATATCCGGGTCGGTGTGCCGATTGCCAATCGTGACCGTGTCGAAACCCAGGGGCTGATCGGCTTCTTCGTGAACACCCAGGTGTTGCGCGGGCAATTCGATGGCCGCACCGCGATCGGGGGTGTGCTCGCCGCTGCCCAACGGGCGGCCAAAGAGGCGCAGGCGAACCAAGACCTGCCGTTCGAGCAACTGGTGGAGGCGCTGCAGCCCGATCGCAGCCTGGGCGTCAGTCCGCTGTTCCAGGTGCTGTTCAACCATCAGCGCAATGGCCTGGGCGCTTTGCGAAACATGCCCGGCTTGGTGTTGAAAGACCAGCCTTTGACGGATGGAACGGCGCAGTTCGAGCTGGCGCTCAGCACCACCGAACAGCCAGAGGGTCGATTGAGTGCGCAGTGGACGTACGCGGCGGAGCTGTTCGAAGCGCAGACGATAGAGAGGATGGCGGGCCACTACGTAGCGCTGTTGCAGGCGCTGGCCGATCACCCGGAGCAGCTGGTGGGCGAAGTGCCGTTGCTGGGCGCGGCCGAGCAGGCGCAGCTGGCGGCCTGGGGCGACAACCGCCAGGGCCACGGGGCCCCCGTGCCCGTGCACGAATTGTTCGAGCGCCAGGCGCGGTTGCAGCCGAATGCGCCTGCGCTGGTGTTCGGCGAGGAACGCTTGAGCTACGGGCAGCTCAACGCCCGTGCCAACCGGCTGGCGCACCGGCTGGTGCGTCTTGGCGTGCGGCCCGAGACGCGGGTGGGCATTCTGGTGGAGCGCAGCACCGAGATGGTGGTGGGCCTGCTGGGCATCCTGAAAGCAGGGGGCGCCTACGTGCCGCTGGACCCGCAGTACCCGCCCGAGCGGCTGGCGTACATGGTGCAGGACAGCGGCATCGCACTGCTGCTCACGCAAAGCCACCTGGGCGACAGCGTTTCCCAGGCGGCTGGCCTGAGCGTCCTGGCGCTGGACACGCTGGTGCTGAACGACGAGCCCGAGCACGACCCGAAGGTGGCGCTGCACGCAGAGAACCTGGCCTATGTCATCTACACCTCCGGCTCCACCGGGCGGCCCAAAGGCGCTGCCAACCGGCATGCCGCGTTGCACAACCGGCTTGCGTGGATGCAACACGCCTATGCGCTGGACGCCAACGACACCGTACTGCAGAAAACGCCGTTCGGGTTCGACGTCTCGGTGTGGGAGTTCTTCTGGCCTTTGATGCAGGGAGCGCGATTGGTGCTGGCTGCTCCGGGCGATCACCATGAGCCGGCTCGGCTGGCGGCGCTCATCCAGCGCCATGCGGTAAGCACCATGCACTTCGTGCCATCGATGCTGCAGGCATTTCTGGCCCATGAAGGCGCCGCCGCCTGCAGCAGCCTGCGGCGCATCGTGTGCAGCGGAGAGGCGTTGCCCGCCGCCACGCAGAGCGCCGCACTGCAGCGATGGCCGAAAGCCTCTCTGTACAACCTGTACGGGCCCACCGAGGCGGCGATCGACGTCACGCAGTGGCAATGCCGGGAGGACGGTCGCACGCAGGTGCCGATCGGCCGGCCGATCTCGGCCACGCAGGCCCTGGTGCTGGATGGGCAGTTGAACCCCGTGCCGCTGGGGGTGGCGGGAGAGCTGTACCTGGGCGGGATCAGCCTGGCGCGCGGCTACCTGGGCAGAGCCGGGCTCACGGCCGAGCGCTTCATCGCAGGCGATGGTGGGCAGAGGCTGTACCGGACGGGAGACCTGGTGCGCTGGAACGCGCAGGGGCAGCTGGAATACCTGGGACGGCTGGACCACCAGGTGAAGATCCGCGGGCTGCGGATCGAGCTGGGGGAGATTGAGGCGCAACTGCTGGGGCAGCCGGAGGTGCGGGAGGCGGTGGTGGTGGAGCAGGGCGGGCGGCTGGTGGCGTACGTGGCGCTGCACGGGAGCGAGCAAGGGCATGGGCGGTCAGAGGAAGCGGGCGCACGGCGGATCGATGCCACCTGGCTGCGAGAGCGGCTGGGGCAGGCCCTGCCGGACTACATGGTGCCGGCGGTGGCCGTGGTGCTGCAGGGGCTGCCGCTGAATGCCAACGGCAAGGTGGACAGGAAGGCGCTGCCTGCGGCGCAGTTCGGGGCGGGGGAAGGGTACGAGGCGCCACAGGGGGAGATCGAAGAGGCGCTGGCTGCGATCTGGGCCGAGGTGCTGGGCCTGGAGCGCGTCGGGCGCAACGACCACTTCTTCGAACTGGGGGGACATTCGCTGCTGTCCACACGGCTGGTCGCTCGCGTGCAGGACCTGGTGCACACCGAACTCACGCTCCGGCAAGTCTTCCAGTTTCCGGTGCTGCGTGACATGGCTGAACTGCTTTCGCAATCACAAGGCCAGCGGCCCGCTGCGCAGGCCCTGTCGGACATCGACGCCTTGATCGATAGCTTGGAGACCCTTTGATGGAAACCGTCGCCACCCGCCGCATCGCCGAGCGCTTTTCCCGGTTGACCGCCGAGCAACGCCGCGTGGTCTATCAAAAGATCCGCGCCGAGGGCCTGAGCCCGAGCCAGTTTCCCATCCTGCCCCGAGAGGCGGCCTTGCAGGAGTGCTGTCCGCTGTCGTACGCCCAGCTTCGCCAATGGTTTCTCTGGCAGATGGACCCGCAGAGCACGGCTTATCACATCAGTGCGGCATTGAGGTTGCGTGGCTCGCTGGACCCCGCCGCCGTGCGGGCCAGCTTTGCTGCGCTGGTGGAGCGCCATGAAGCGTTGCGAACCGTGTTTCGCACGGCGGCCGACGGTAAAGTCGAGCAGGTGATCGGGTCCGCCGCATTGTTCGATTGGAGCCTGACCGATCTGATGAACGAGGCTGGGCATGCCCGTGAAGATGCCGCCCGCGCTGAGGCCCGGCGCCTGTGCGATACCCCGTTCGACCTCACTGCAGGACCGCTGCTGCGGGTCGGCCTGATCCGAGTGGACAAGGTCGAACATGTGATGGTCGTCGTGATGCACCACATCGTGTCCGACGGGGTGTCGCTGCAGGTGATCGTGGACGAGTTCGTGGAGCATTACCGGGCCTGTCTGGCCGGAGAGTCCTCCACCGCAGCCGCACTGCCCGTTCAGTACGCCGATTACGCTGCCTGGCAAAAGCACTGGCTCGAGGCCGGAGAGATGGAGCGGCAACTGGCCTACTGGACGCAGCAGCTCGGCGACGAGCAGCCGGTATTGCAGCTGCCGTCGGACCATGCCCGGCGTGCCAACGGCCGCTATAGCACCTCGCGCCATGCGATCGAACTGGCACCGGCGCTTGCGCTGGGTGTGCACCGCAGCGCCCAGGCCTGTGCCGGAACGCCCTTCATGGTGTTGCTGGCGGCCTGGCAGATCCTCTTGCAGCGATGCACGGGGCAGGACGACATCCGTGTCGGCGTGCCGGTGGCGAACCGCCACCGCGTGGAAACCGAGGGAATCGTCGGCTTCTTCGTCAACACGTTGGTGCTGCGCGCCAGGGTAGACGACCGTGCCAGCCTGCAGTCCGTATTGGCCGATGTGAAAGAGGCTTCACTGGGCGCCCAGTTGCACCAGGATCTTCCTTTCGAGCAACTGGTCCATGCGCTGGTTGCCGGCCGCAGCCTGGACCACCCTCCGCTGTTCCAGGTGATGTTCAACCATCAGCGCGGCGACTTCGATGCGCTGGCCCAGTTGCCCGGGCTTTCATTGCAAACCTACGACTTGCCGGAGCAGGCGGCGCAATTCGAATTGACGCTGGATGTCCGCGAGCATGCAGACGGCCGCATTCACGCGGCGTTCAATTACGCCGCCGAGTTGTTCGACCCAGACACCATCGAACGCATGGCTGAGCGCTATCAAGCGGTTCTAGGCGCGTTGGTGCAAACGCCCGAACAGACCGTCGGCGAGCTGGACATGCTGGTTGAAGCAGAGAGGAGGCGAGTGCAATCGTGGGCGACCCCATCAGAGCCGCCCGCAGCAGAAGCTCTTTGGGCCCTTCACCAGCGCGTGGAGCATCAGGCGCATCTGCGCCCGCAGGCCACGGCACTGGTGCTGGGGGACCGGCATATGAGCTACGGCGAGCTCAATGCCCGAGCCAACCGGCTGGCCCACCACCTCATCGGGCGCGGGGTCGGCCTGGAAACCCGCGTGGGCCTGGCCCTGGATCGCAGCCTGGACACCATCATCGGCATGCTCGCCATCCTCAAGGCTGGCGCCGCCTACGTGCCGCTGGACCCGCAATACCCGGCCGAGCGACTGGCCTACATGGCCCAGGACAGCGCCGTGGCCCTCGTGCTCACCGACGGCAGCCTGCGCCAAACGCTCGCCTGGGTGCAGGGCGTGCCCACCGTGGAGCTGGACACCCTGGACCTGCAGGGCGAGGCCGACGGCAACCCCGGCATCGCCGTGCACCCGCAAAGCCTTGCCTACGTCATCTACACCTCCGGCTCCACGGGACGCCCCAAGGGCGCCCAGCTGAGCCAGCGCAACGCCACCCGGCTGCTGGATGCCACCCAGCCGTGGTTCGCCTTCGGCCCCAAGGACACCTGGAGCCTGTTTCACTCCTACGCCTTCGACTTCTCCGTGTGGGAAATCTTCGGCGCCCTGTGCACCGGAGGGCGCCTGGTCATCGTGCCGTACTGGGTCAGCCGCTCCCCGCAGGACTTCGTGCAACTGCTGCGCGAGCAGCAGGTGACCATCCTGAACCAGACCCCGTCCGCCTTCGGCCAGCTCATGGAGCAAAGCGAAGCGTACCGCCCCGGCCTGGCGCTGCGCTGCGTCATCTTCGGCGGAGAAGCGCTGGAGCCGCAGCGGCTGCGCCCCTGGATCGAGCACTGGGGAGACGAGCACCCGCGGCTCATCAACATGTACGGCATCACCGAGACCACCGTGCACGTCACGTACCGGCCCGTCACGCGGGCCGATCTGGAGGCCCCGCGCAGCCCGGTGGGCGTGGCCATCCCGGACCTGGGCCTGTGCGTGCTGGACAGTGCGCTGCAGCCCGTGCCGATCGGCGTGGCGGGCGAGCTGTACGTGGCGGGCGAGGGCCTGGCGCGGGGGTACCTGGGGCAGGCGGCCCTCACCGCGCAGCGCTTTCTCGCCGGGGAGGGAGGACAGCGGCTGTACCGCACCGGAGACCGCGTGCGCTGGAGCCGGCAGGGGGAGCTGGAATACCTGGGGCGGATCGACCACCAGGTGAAGATTCGGGGGTTCCGGATCGAACTGGGGGAGATAGAGGCGCAATTGCTGGCGCAGCCCGAAGTGCGGGAGGCGCTGGTGCTGGTGCAGGAGCGGGAGAGCGGGGCGAGGCTGGTGGCGTACCTGTCGCCGCAGGCGGGGAGGGCCATCGACACGGTGCAGCTGAAAAGGCGGCTGGTGCAGGGGTTGCCGCAGTACATGGTGCCGGGGGCGCTGGTGGTGCTGGGCCAGGGGTTGCCCTTGAACGCGAACGGGAAGGTGGACCGCAAGGCGCTGGCGCAGCTGGGGCCGGGGGAGCAAGAGCAGGGGCAAAGCACCGAAGGAGGAAGGGCCTACGAGGCCCCGCGGGGAGCGCTGGAGCAGGCGCTGGCGCAGATCTGGGCGCAGGTGCTGGGCTTGCAGCGCGTGGGGCGCCATGACAACTTCTTCGAGATCGGCGGACATTCCCTGATGGCACTGCGCATTCTCGACCGCGTGCGCCAGCAAGGCTGGCCGGCGCAGGTGCGCACTCTTTTCCAGCATCCGGAGCTGGCCGCATTCGCCGAAGCGCTATCGCAGGAGCAGGCGCCGACGGACGTGCCCGTGCCGCCGAACGGCATTCCCGCCGACGCGACGGAAATTCACCCGGGAATGCTGCCCCTCATCGCTTTGGAGGCCGAGCACATCCAGCGGATCGCATCGCAAGTGCCGGGCGGGGTTCGCAACATTCAGGACATCTATCCCCTGGCGCCCCTGCAGGACGGAATGCTGTTCCATCACCAATTGCAGCAGGAAGGCGATGCCTACATCACGCTGCATGCGCTGGGCTTCGACAGCCGGGAGCGGCTGGAGCGTTTCATCGCCAGCTTCAACGAGGTAATTGAGCGGCATGACATTCTTCGCACGGCCGTGCTTTGGGATGGATTGCCCGAACCCGTGCAGGTGGTCCACCGGCATGCTCCACTGCACCTGCAATGGCTGGACGATCCAGGCCTTGCGGATGCCCTGCCCCCCGATGCCCGCATCGCCGAGCGTCTGGCGGAGCGGGTGGACCCGGCACGCCACCGCATCGATGTGCGGCGCGCACCGATGATCCATGCAGTGGCCGCTCACGACGCACTCGCCCATCGCTGGCTGTTGCAGCTCCCCAGCCACCATCTCGTGCTCGACCACACCACGCTGGAACTGATCCTCCAGGAAATTGCCTTGATTCAGCAGGGCCGTGCGCATGAGCTCGGCCCCTGCGTGCCGTTTCGGCAGTTCGTCGCACAGGCGCGCCGGGCCAACGGCCAGGCCGACCACGAAGCGTTCTTCCGTTCCATGCTGGGCGATGTGGACGAGCCCACGGCACCGTTCGGGCTGCACGATGTGCAGGGCGATGGCAGCCAGCTCGCACAGGCCGCGTTGCCGCTGCAGGCCACGCTGGCCGCGAAGATCCGGACGCAGTCCCAGCGCCATGGCGTCAGTGCCGCCGCGCTGTTCCATCTGGCCTGGGCAATGGTGCTGGCCCACGCCACGGGCAAGGACGATGTCGTGTTCGGCACCGTGCTGTTCGGCCGCATGCAGGGCGGAACGGGGGCGGACCGGGCACTGGGACTGTTCATCAATACGCTGCCTTTGCGCGTGCGGCTGGGCGCACAGCCCGTGGCCGACTGCGTGGCGCACACGCACCGCGCCTTGGCCGACCTGCTGCACCACGAGCACGCCAGCCTGGCGCTGGCGCAGCGCTGCAGCGCGCTCACGGGCAACACTCCGCTGTTCTCGGCACTGCTGAACTACCGCTACAGCCCTGCTGCGCAAGGACCGACGAGCGCCCTCTGGGAAGGCATGGAATGGCTCGGCAGCGAAGAGCGCACCAACTACCCGCTGGAGCTGTCGGTAGACGATCTGGGCGAGGGCTTCGCACTGACCGCCAAGGTCGATCGCCGGATCGATGCCCGGCGCGTCTGCGAATGGGTGCGGGCCGCATTGACGGGGTTGGTCAGCCGCCTGGCGGCCGAGCCAGACGCCCGCATCTGCGATGTGCCCGTGCTGGAGGACACCGAGCGCCAGCAAATCCTGCAGTGGGGCACCAACCCGCTGCGGTACGACACGGTTTTGCCGGTGCATCAGCTGTTCGAGCAGCAGGCGCAGTCCCGGCCACAGGCCATTGCCTTGATCGCGGGCGATGAGCAATGGAGCTACGAAGCACTGAACCGCAGGGCCAACCAGTTGGCGCACCGCCTGATCCACCACGGTGTGCGGACCGACAGCCGGATCGGCATTGCCATGGACCGGTCCGCAGCGATGGTGGTTTCGCTGTTGGCGGTGCTGAAGGCTGGCGGTGCCTACGTCCCGTTGGACCCGCAATTGCCCGCACAGCGGCTGGCCCACATGGTGGTGGACAGCGGCATGGGCTGGCTGCTCACGCAGCCGTCCGTGCGTGCGCAGGTGCCGGTCGGGGCCACCATGCCCGTTCTGGAGTACGACCCGGCCGATCTGGCGATGGAGCCTGGGTTCAATCCTGCGATATCTCTGCATGGCGACCACCTGGCCTACGTCATCTACACCTCGGGCTCCACGGGCGTGCCCAAAGGCGTGATGGTCCGGCATGAGGCATTGGGCCATTTCCTGCGCAGCATGCAGCAGCAGCCAGGCCTCGGAGTCGATGACGTGCTGGTGGCAGCGACTTCGCTGTCGTTCGATATCGCTGCGCTCGAAGTGTATTTGCCGCTGATCGCCGGGGGCAGGCTCGTGCTGGCGCCCCGCGAGGCGACCCGCGATACCGTGGCCCTGGGCCGGTTGATCGACGACTGTGGCGCCACCGCGTTCCAGGCCACGCCGGCGGGATGGCGTTTCTTGCTGGCGAGCGGCTGGCGCCCATCGGCCTCACGCCGACTGCGCGGGCTGTGCGGCGGCGAAGCCTTGCAGCCCGATCTTGCGCAGTCGCTGCAAAGCCTGGGGGTGGATTTGTGGAACATGTACGGCCCTACGGAAACGACCATCTGGTCCACCGCCGGCAGGGTGGCTGGTGTTCCACGGCTGGGCCAGGCGATTGCAGCCACCGGGCTGCATGTGCTGGACGGCGCCTTGAACACCGCGCCGGTGGGGGTGGCCGGCGAGCTGTTCCTTGCCGGCGTGGGCCTGGCGCGCGGCTACCAAGGCCGGGCGGGCCTGACCGCCGAGCGCTTTGTCGCCGGGCCGCAGGGTGAGCGCCTCTACCGCACCGGCGACCTGGTGCGGTGGGGCGCCGACGGGCAATTGGAGTATCTGGGCCGCATCGACCACCAGGTGAAGATTCGAGGCTATCGAATCGAGTTGGGCGAGATCGAGGCGCAATTGCTCGCGCAGCCTGAAGTGCGCGAAGCCGTGGTGGTGGCCCGCGAAGGGGCCGCGGGTGCCACGCTGCTCGGCTATGTGGTCACGCATCCCGAACACGCTGCGAGCCAGGCAATGATGGCGGAACGGCTGCTGGCGCAATTGGCTGCCGCCTTGCCCGGCTACATGGTGCCTGCCTCGGTGGCGGTGCTGCCAGCGCTGCCGCTGAACAGCAACGGGAAAGTGGATCGCAAGGCGTTGCCGGACCCTGGCGCGTTGGCGGTGCGAGACCTGGAACCTCCACAAGGGGCGTATGAAGAGGCCCTGGCCACCACGTGGTGCGAACTGCTCGGCTTGCAGGGGGTGGGCCGGAGCGACCATTTCTTCGAACTCGGCGGCCACTCGCTGCTGGCGGCGCAACTGGCCTCCCGCATCCGCCAGGCCTATGGCGTGGACCTTCCTCTGCGCCGGATCTTCGAGCAGCCCACGCTGCGCGCCATGGCGCAAGCCATTCGCGAGGTGCATGCCAGCGGACAGGCGCGCAGCGATGGGCCGGCTCTCGTGGCCGTGGAGCGTCGCCCTGCCATGCCCCTGTCGCCAGCCCAGCAGCGGCTGTGGCTGGTGGACCAACTGCCGGGTGCGGCCTCGGGGCGCACTGCCTACAACGTGAGCGCTGCACTCACGCTGGTGGGCGCGCTGGACGGCGCGGCCTTGCAGGGCGCCCTTGACACGATCGTGGCGCGCCACGAAGTGCTGCGCACGGCCTATGGCCAGGATGACGAAGGCGATCCGGTCGCACACATCCTGCCTGCCCGCCGTCTCGACATTGCGCTGCAGGATCTTTCCGGTCTGGACGCCGCAGAGCATGGGGCCGCCGTGCAGGCAGCGTTGTCATCCCACGCCGGAACGCCATTCGACCTGTCGTCCGGAACGGTGTTCAAAGCGGCGGTGCTGCGATTGGGCAGCGAGCGCCACATGCTGGTGCTGTGCGTGCACCACATCGCGTTCGACGGTTGGTCGGAAGCCGTCTTCGTGAAAGAGTTCGTGGCGCTGTACGCGGCATTGAAGGAGCAGCGCCCGCTGCCGCTGCCGCCCTTGCCGCTGCAGTACGCCGACTATGCCGACTGGCACCGGCGCAGGTTGGCTGCACATGACAGCGAAAGCGGCGCGCCAGCGTTCTGGCGCAGCTATCTGGACGGGGCACCTGCCTTGTCTTCGCCTGCGCCCGACCACGAACGCCCCGCGTCCGCCTCCACGGCGGGCAGCTCGGTGCAGCTGCGCATTCCCAAGGCATGTGCCGATGCACTGGGCGCAATCGCGCGCCGTGAGCAGACCACGTTGTTCACCTTGCTGCTGGCCGCCTTCACCCTGCAACTGCACCGGCAGACAGGCGCGGACGATCTGGTCGTCGGCACCGACGTCGCGGGGCGCAACCATCCCGATCTGGAAGGGCTCATCGGCTTCTTCGTCAACGTGCTGCCGTTGCGATCGCGCATGGAGCCCGGATTGACCTTCCTGCAATGGCTCGCCCGCGTCAAGGACAGCACGCTGTCGGCCTTCGAGCACCAGGACGTGCCGCTGGATCGGATCGTGGAATTGGCAGGGCTGCCCCGCACGCGCCGGCACGCGCCGCTGGTGCAGGTGCTGTTCGTGCTGCAGAACATGCCCCAGAGCCGCTTCGAGTTGCCCGGCCTCGCCATCGAAGTGGCCGCCCAGCCGGTGGCGACCTCCAAGTTCGATCTGGGGGTTTTCGTGGTCGAAGACGCGCAAGGGCTGGGCGTGGAGTGGGTTTACGCCACCAGCCTCTACCGGCGCGAAACCATCGAGCGGGCCGGCGCTGCCTGGAGCGCCTTGCTGCAACAGGTGGCTGCAGCGCCTGAGTCGCCCCTCGAACACTTTGCCCTTCCTCATTTTCAGGAGCCTTCAATGATGCTGTCGTCATCGCTTGCACCGAGCAAGCTGGAAAAACTCAAGAAGCTCACGGGCAAGGGCCGGCCTGCGGCAGAGGCCGCGTCTCGCTCGCCCGTGCGCCTATCCTTCCTCTCGGCGCAGCGGGAGTTTCCGCTGGTGATCGAAGCCACGGGCAACGACCTCGACCCGGTGGCCTGGGCCCGCGAGCAGCGCGGCTTCATCGAAAGCATGCTGCGCAAACACGGCGGCATCTTGCTGAGGAACCTGGGCTTGAAGAGCCCGCAGGATTTCGAGGCGTTCGCCGAAACCATCGAGCCGGAGCTCTACGGCGGCTATGGCGATCTGCCGAAGAAGGAAGGGGGGCGCAACACCTATCGCTCCACTCCGTATCCCGAGCGCCAGATGATCCTGTTCCACAACGAAAGCTCGCACCTGGAGCGCTGGCCTCGCAAGCAGTGGTTCTTCTGCGAACTGCCATCCCCGGTGGGCGGAGCGACACCCATCGTCGATTGCCGCGAAATGCTGCGCCGGCTGCCCGCCGATCTCGTCGATGGGTTCGAACGCAAGGAATTGCTGTACGTGCGCACCTTCACGCCGGGCCTGGACGTGAGCTGGCAAGACTTCTACAAGACCGACCGGCGGGAACTGGTGGAGGCGCGGCTCGCCGCAGCGGGGATCGAGTGGCGATGGCTGGATCGCGACACCCTGCAGACCCGAACGCGGTGCCCGGCGGTGATGCGGCACCCCATCACCGGCGAGCGCGTCTTCTTCAACCAGGTGCAGTTGCATCACGCGAGCTGCCTGGAGCCCGAGGTGCGCGAAGACCTGCTGGCGCTGGTCGGAATGGACCGTTTGCCGCGGCATGTCTGCTACGGCGACGGCTCGCCGATCAGCGACGCGACCATGGCGGTGGTGGGCGATGCCTACGAAGCTTGCGCCGTGCGGTTCGACTGGCGGCAGGGCGATGTGGTCATGCTGGACAACATGCTGGCAGCGCATGCACGCGACCCCTACGAAGGCCCGAGAAAGATCGTCGTCGCCATGGGGGCCATGTACGACCGCGCCGCTTTGCCGCCGCAACCCGGGGTGGCGGCAGACACGCCATCGGCCGCCGCTCCGGCTTCCCCTTCCGCTGTCTCTTCGCTCGCTGGTTGAAATGATGTCCACATTGACCGATCTCGCTGAAGCCACCTTTCCCCTGAGCCCGGAGCAGCGCGCCTTGCTGTCGATGGCCGGTTCGGACCCTTGCGCCGCAGTGTTGACTTTGCAGCTGCGGACTCGCATCGACGGCCCTTTGGAGCCGATTCGGCTGCGTGCCGCTGTGGAGTCCGTTGCGAGAGCGCATGGCGCGTTGTCCACCGCGCTGCGTGCGGTGCCGGGTTATCGCGGTGTGCGCCAGCAACCCATGGAGCCACCGCCAGCCCTGGATTGGCACGCCTGCGATCTGCGCTCCTCGGCGGCAGGCAGCCTGGCCTTGGACGAATGGCTCCAAGGCTTGGCCTCTGCACCCCTGGACCCTTCTCGCGCGGCCGTGCTGCGCGTGGGCCTGGCCCGCACCGGCGATGCCCGGCACGTTCTGGCGCTCGTGGGGAATGCTCTGGCCGTGGACCAGGGCAGCTTGGCTTCGCTGCTGGAGCAGATTGCCCGCGCCTATGCCGGCGAATCGGCAGATGCGGCGGAGGAGCCGTTCCAATACGCGCAGTTCGTCGAATGGCGCCAAGACCTGGAAGGCGGCAATGACGCGCCGCAAGGCCAGGCCTACTGGCAGCGCCACGTGGGAGCCGGCGACACGTTGCCGCCCCTGCGCCTTGGTGCATGGACTGGACAGCACGGCGCCGATCTGCCGGTTCGCCTCGAATTGCGCCATCGTTCGCCCGTCGAGCCGGCACTGGCACAGCGTGTCGAGGCCGCGGCCAATGCTGCGGGAACCCCTGTCCACACCCTGCTGCAGGCGGTGTGGTGGCTGCTGCTCTCGCGGCTGTCCCAGGAGAGCCGCTTCATGGCAGGGTGGCAGCACGATTGCCGGGACGACTATGACGTCATGCAGGGCAGTGTGGGCGCGTTCGGCAAAGTGCTGCCGGTGGCCGTGGACATTCCCGCCACCACTCGGTTTTCCGACTGGTTGAACCGCCTGCACGCCACCCTCGATGCGCACGTGCAGGCGCAGGAGTTCTGTCCGCTGGACGCCATGCCGCTCGCCGCGCACCCCCGGTGGGGTTTCCTGGCCCGTCCTGTACCGGCAAGCTACGTTGCGGGTGAAACCGTCTGGCAGGTGGAGGCCTTGCCCACGCCGTTGCCATGCTTCGATGGCGTGCTCGACGTGCAGTGGTCCGCCGGGCAACCCGCCCAATTGGGCCTTTACGCTGCGGCCGATCGATGCATCGATGCGGCTGCCGATGTGCTGCTGGCGCAATTCACCACCTTGCTGGCTGCCGTGGTGGCGCAGCCCGATGGTCCTGTGGACCGCTTCTCGCTGGTGGGAGAGCGCGAGCGCGCGTTGCTGCTGTCGATCAACCAGGCCACCCTGGATGTCGGCCCGTTGACGGTGGGCCAGCACATCGCCCGCTGGGCCGCGCAGACGCCGGACGCGCCGGCCATCGAGGCGGGTGCCGAGCGCCTGAGCTACCGCGAGCTTGAAGCCCGTGTGGATCGCATGGCGCAAGCGCTGCACTCCCGTGGTTTGCCGGCAGGTGGGTTGTTGGCCATCGAGTTGCCGCGCTCGCTCGACCTGGTCGTGGCCATGCTCGCCGCCTGGCGTGTCGGTGCGGGCTATTTGCCGCTGGAGCCCGACTGGCCGGCCGCACGGCGCCACGGCGTGCTGGAGCACGCGCGGCCGGCCTGCGTGCTCAGTGCTCGCGCGGCCGACAGCGCAGGGCCTTCCGAAAAGACACAGCCCTGGCACGAAATCGCTCTGGCCGATGTGATCGATCCGCAGGTGGCGCACCGAACGGACCCGGCAGCGCCGGCCTGGAACCGCTCCCCGTCGATGGACGATCTCGCCTACGTGCTCTACACCTCCGGATCGACCGGGCAGCCCAAGGGCGTGGTGATCGGACAGGCCCAGTTGCTCAACTACGTGGCGGCTGCCACGCAAGCCATGGACCTGGGCCGGTGCCGGCGCTGGGCCCTGACGAGCTCGGTGGTCGCCGACCTGGGCAATACCGCATTGTTCGGCGCGCTGTTCAATGGCGCATGCCTGGTCATCGCGGGTCCGGACGATGTCGGGGATGCGCGGGCCTTCTCGGCATTCATGACACAGCGCCGCATCGATGCGATCAAGATGGTGCCTTCGCATTTGGAAGCGCTGCTGGAACACGAAGCGCCGGTGCTGCCGGACACGCTGGTACTCGGTGGGGAGGCCACGACCGGCGCGCTGCTGCAGCGCATCGAACGCCTGGCACCGCGATGCCGCATCTACAACCATTACGGGCCCACCGAAACCACGGTCGGTGTCATGGTGCATGCCCACCAGCCTGGCAGCGAGACCGGCGGCAGTGCCACGCTGCCGCTCACCCAGGTGCTCGCCAACAACCGCGTCCATGTGCTCGACGAACACTTGCAACTGGTGCCTCAGGGCGGGCGGGGCATGGTCTTCATCGGCGGCGCGCAGCAGTGCCGTGGCTATCTGCATCGCGCCGAGAGCGGGGAGGCATTCATCGACGACCCCTTCGTGCCGGGGGAGCGCATGTACCGCACCGGGGACCTGGCCTACCGCCTGGTGGGCGGCGGCATCCGGCTGGCAGGGCGTGCCGACCACCAGATCAAGATCCGCGGCTTTCGCGTCGAGCCTGCCGAGGTGGAGGCAGTGCTGGCGTTGCACCCGCAGGTTGCGCAGGCCACGGTGATTCCGGTGTTGGGCGATGGGAGCGCGACCGAACTGGCCGCCTTCGTCGTGGCTGGGGCCGAAAGCGCCGCAGCGCCGCCAACGCCTGCAGCGCTGCGAAGCCATGTCGAGGATCGGTTGCCCTCCGCCATGGTGCCCGCGCGCTGCGTGGTGCTGGCGCAGTTTCCACGGCTGCCCAACGGCAAGATCGACCGCGTTGCCCTGGCCGCCCTGGCGGTGTCCGATGTGCGCCAAGCCCCGCCGGAGCCGCCGCGCGACGCGCTCGAACATTGGCTGGCCGAAGCCATGGCCCAGCTTCTGCAGCGCGGGTCCATCGGCGTGCGTGACGACTTCTTCGATCTGGGCGCGCATTCGCTGCTGGTGATCAAGCTGGTGGCGCGCCTTCGCAAACAGTTGCAGATCGACGTCGCGCCGGGACTGGTGTTCGATCACCCGAGCATCTCGGCACTGGCCGCCGCCCTGCGGCAGGAAGGGGGCGTCCCTGCGGACCAGTTGGAGCAGCGGGCGCAGGCCCGGCGTGATGCAACCTCCGAAACGGCGGTTCCCGCATGAGCCTGCACCGCCCCGAAACGGACGACACCCTGGACGCCATCGCCACCGTGGCTCCGCCCCATGCTGGCGTTGCATCAGCGCCTGGCCTGACCATGCCCGATCTGGAGGGCGGCATCGCGCCCTGCACTCGCGCCGGTGAGGACCTTCCCTTGTCCTGCGCCCAGGAGCAGCTTTGGTTTTTGCAGCGGCTCGTGCCGGGCATGACGGCCTACAACCTGCCCCGGGTGCTGAAGATCGATGGCCCTCTGGATGCCGATGCGCTGGAGCGCGCGTTCCAGGCGGTGATCGCCCGGCATTCGATCCTGCGCACGGCTTTCTCCGAGCGCGACGGCGTGCCCGTTCAGACCGTTTTGCCGCACGTGCCGTTTCATCTCGATCGGGTCGATGCGGCGCCCGCTGCGGACCCCACGCCCGACGCGTTGTTCGACGCGTTGGCCGATGCATTGGCGCGCGATCTGGCAGCGCATGTGTTCGCGCTGGGTTCTGCACCGGCGTTGGTGGCGCGGCTTGTCCGGGTGGACGACCGCACGCACTTATTGGGCGTCTGCCTGCACCACATCGTGACGGACGCGGCCTCCAACCCGATCCTCGCGCGCGACCTCGGTATCGCCTATGGCCAAGCGCTGCGGCGTCTGGGCTCCGTGCGGTTGCCGGCGCTACCGCTGCAATACGGCGACTTCGCCGTGTGGCAAAGGGCCCAGTTGCAAAGCGGTGGCTTCGCGCGTCAGCTGGAGCACTGGAATGCCCACCTGGGGCCAGACGTTCCCGCGCTGGAATGGCCCATGGAAGGCGCCCGCGCCGAGCGGCAGACCTTCCAGGGCGCGTCGCTGACCTTCACGCTGCAGCCCGCCCTGTGCGAACGGCTGCTGCGGCTGTGCCGCGCCGAGCGTTGCACGCCGTTCATGGTGCTGTTGGCTGCGTGGCAGATGCTGCTGTGCCGGTACAGCGGACAGGCCGACTTCGGGGTGGGCGTGCCCAATGCCGGGCGGCACCATGAATCGCTGCACGATCTGCTGGGCTTTTTCGTCAACACCCAGGTGTTCCGCGTCCGGCTGATGCCGCACCAGACCTTGCGCCAGGTGTGCCGCCAGGTCCGTGCCGATGCACTGGCTGCGCTGGCCCATGCCGATCTGCCGCTCGAAGCCTTGCTGGCCAGCCGCAAGGCGCCGCGCGAGGGTGGACGCAATCCGTTGTTCCAGGTGATGTTCAGCTGGCAGGTGGCCGACCCTTCGGTGGCGGTGGATCTGCACGGCGCACGCGCGGAGTTCATCGATGCCGGCCCGGGCGGCGCCAAGGCGGACTTGTCGCTCGGCGCCGTGCTCGACGCCGGAAGGATCCATGCGCGCCTGGAATACCGCACCGATCTCTTCGATGGCGAGGCCGCAGGCCGGCTTCGGGACGGCTACGTACAGGTGCTGGAGGCGCTGGCGGATTCGCCGGACCGCCTGCTGGGCGAGCTGGACATGCTGAGTGAAGCAGAGAGGAGGCGAGTGCAATCGTGGGCGACCCCATCAGAGCCGCCCGCAGCAGAAGCTCTTTGGGCCCTTCACCAGCGCGTGGAGCATCAGGCGCATCTGCGCCCGCAGGCCACGGCACTGGTGCTGGGGGACCGGCATATGAGCTACGGCGAGCTCAATGCCCGAGCCAACCGGCTGGCCCACCACCTCATCGGGCGCGGGGTCGGCCTGGAAACCCGCGTGGGCCTGGCCCTGGATCGCAGCCTGGACACCATCATCGGCATGCTCGCCATCCTCAAGGCTGGCGCCGCCTACGTGCCGCTGGACCCGCAATACCCGGCCGAGCGACTGGCCTACATGGCCCAGGACAGCGCCGTGGCCCTCGTGCTCACCGACGGCAGCCTGCGCCAAACGCTCGCCTGGGTGCAGGGCGTGCCCACCGTGGAGCTGGACACCCTGGACCTGCAGGGCGAGGCCGACGGCAACCCCGGCATCGCCGTGCACCCGCAAAGCCTTGCCTACGTCATCTACACCTCCGGCTCCACGGGACGCCCCAAGGGCGCCCAGCTGAGCCAGCGCAACGCCACCCGGCTGCTGGATGCCACCCAGCCGTGGTTCGCCTTCGGCCCCAAGGACACCTGGAGCCTGTTTCACTCCTACGCCTTCGACTTCTCCGTGTGGGAAATCTTCGGCGCCCTGTGCACCGGAGGGCGCCTGGTCATCGTGCCGTACTGGGTCAGCCGCTCCCCGCAGGACTTCGTGCAACTGCTGCGCGAGCAGCAGGTGACCATCCTGAACCAGACCCCGTCCGCCTTCGGCCAGCTCATGGAGCAAAGCGAAGCGTACCGCCCCGGCCTGGCGCTGCGCTGCGTCATCTTCGGCGGAGAAGCGCTGGAGCCGCAGCGGCTGCGCCCCTGGATCGAGCACTGGGGAGACGAGCACCCGCGGCTCATCAACATGTACGGCATCACCGAGACCACCGTGCACGTCACGTACCGGCCCGTCACGCGGGCCGATCTGGAGGCCCCGCGCAGCCCGGTGGGCGTGGCCATCCCGGACCTGGGCCTGTGCGTGCTGGACAGTGCGCTGCAGCCCGTGCCGATCGGCGTGGCGGGCGAGCTGTACGTGGCGGGCGAGGGCCTGGCGCGGGGGTACCTGGGGCAGGCGGCCCTCACCGCGCAGCGCTTTCTCGCCGGGGAGGGAGGACAGCGGCTGTACCGCACCGGAGACCGCGTGCGCTGGAGCCGGCAGGGGGAGCTGGAATACCTGGGGCGGATCGACCACCAGGTGAAGATTCGGGGGTTCCGGATCGAACTGGGGGAGATAGAGGCGCAATTGCTGGCGCAGCCCGAAGTGCGGGAGGCGCTGGTGCTGGTGCAGGAGCGGGAGAGCGGGGCGAGGCTGGTGGCGTACCTGTCGCCGCAGGCGGGGAGGGCCATCGACACGGTGCAGCTGAAAAGGCGGCTGGTGCAGGGGTTGCCGCAGTACATGGTGCCGGGGGCGCTGGTGGTGCTGGGCCAGGGGTTGCCCTTGAACGCGAACGGGAAGGTGGACCGCAAGGCGCTGGCGCAGCTGGGGCCGGGGGAGCAAGAGCAGGGGCAAAGCACCGAAGGAGGAAGGGCCTACGAGGCCCCGCGGGGAGCGCTGGAGCAGGCGCTGGCGCAGATCTGGGCGCAGGTGCTGGGCTTGCAGCGCGTGGGGCGCCATGACAACTTCTTCGAGATCGGGGGCGACTCCATCGTGGCCCTGAAGCTGCTGGCCCGCATGAACCGGAGCATGGCGGCGGAACACGCGTTCTCGCTGCAGGACCTGATGCAAAAGCAGACCATCGCACAGCTCCTGTGCGATGCGCCCGGTGCCAGCGCGCCGCTCCTTCCCATCCAGCGCCTCGCCGCAGGGGCCGGCACCTCGGCCATGCCCCTGTTTTGCATCGCACCGGCACTGCGCAATGTGCTCGATTACCAACCGCTCGCCGACGCCCTCGGCCGCGATCGCACGGTGTACGGCCTGTGCTGCACCGATCTGTCGCGCATCGATGCCATCGAGGCGCTGGCCGCCTACCACGTGGACCTCGTGCGCAGCGTGTATCCGCATGGCCCTGTGGCTTTGCTGGGCTGGTCCCTGGGGGCGACCGAGGCGGTTCACATGGCGCACCTGCTGGAGGCCGAAGGGCGCGAGGTGGCCTTCCTCGGCATGGTGGACAGCTTCGTGATGCACGGCGCCATCGTTCCTTACGACTGGCGCGAAGAAGCCCGGGCCTTCCTGGCGGACTGGGTGGATGGCCGCGCCATCGAGCGGTTGATCGAGGTGCTGGGCACGGCGGACATGGCCTGCGTGGATTCCGTGCACCGAGCCACGCAGGCGGCCAACGCACTGGCGACGCAATGGGGCATCGGGGCGGCCCAGGGCGATCTGGTGGAAAAGTTCATGGCCTATCGGCGCCTGGATGCCGCGATCCAGGCAATGCCGCCGCTTCCCGCGCTGCAAGCCGTGCCGCACGCATGGTGGCGTGAGGGCCGGCCGGTGCCGGAGATGCAGGCGTTGGCCCGCCAGCTCGGTGGCCGCCTTCGCCAGGGCGCACCCATCGGTGCGAGCCACCGGCAAATCATCCAGCATGCCGATCTGCTGCAGGGTTGCCGCCAGGCCTTGCTGCGAGCCGGCGATTCGGCGCTGCAGCAACGGTAGCCGCCCTCATGCTGGGCTGAATGCGAGCGGCCCGCCTTTCGCGCAAGAGACGAAAGGCGGGCCGTGAGCCGCCGCCAGCGCCAGCGCGCCGCGCCACGGCTTGTTCACCAGCGGTACTACCAGCAGCGGTACTACCAGCGGTCTACCAGCGGTACTACCAGCGGTACTTGGCCGTCGCCGTCAGGGTGCGTTCACGCCCCATGTAGCACTCGCGGTGGTAGCAGATGGTGTTGTACTTGCGGTCCAGCAGGTTGGTGGCGTTCAGCCCGAAACGCCACGGGCCCTGGTCGTAGCGCAGCGAGGCGTTGAGCAGGGTGAAGCCGCCTTCGGCCGAGGTGTTGGCCTCGTCGTTCTGGCGCTCGCCCACGTAGTTCACGCCCGCACCCACGCCGAAGCCCCCGCCGATCGCATAGTCCAGCCAGAGCGAGGCCGTCTGCTTGGGCACCGTGGGCGGGATCTTGCCCCGCTCGCTCGAGTCCGCGCTTTCCAGCACCTTGAGATTCAGCACCGTGAACGAGGCCGTGGCGCTCAGCCCGCGCATCAGCTCGGCCTTGGCCTCCAGCTCCAGCCCGCGCGATCGCTGCTTGCCGATCTGCCGGGGGTCGGACGTGATGTTGTCGTAAGTCACCACGTTGGTCTTTCTCAGGTCGAACACGGCCGCCGTGAACAGGCTCTTGCCGCCTTCCGGCTGGTACTTGATCCCCACCTCCACCTGCTTGCCCCGGCTGGGCTTGAACGGGTTGTTGTTGAGGTCCACGCCGCTCGTGGGCAAGAACGATTCGGCATAACTCGCGTAGGGTGACCAGCCTCCGCCCAGCAGGTAGTTCACCCCGATGCGGCCACTGAAGGCATCGTCGCTCTGCGTGGTGCGCTGCGGGGCGCTCAGCCGGTTGTCGGTCGTGGTCTTGACGTGGTCCTGGCGCCCGCCCAGCGTGGCCACCCAGCGCTCTCCGAAGCGGATCTGGTCTTGTGCATAAAGCCCGATCTGGTCCATCTTCTGGGTGAAATTCGCCATCGGCGTGGTCGGCGCGGGCACCGCCATGCCGTACACGGGGTTCAGCAGATCCAGATTGGGGCCCGCGCCCCGAAAGCGCAGCGCCGTGCCCTCGATCCGGTTCCAGTCCAGCCCGAAGAGCAGCGTGTGCTCCACCGTGCCGGTGCTGATCTTGCCTTGCACCTGCGTGTCGATGGAGCCCTGTTTCAGCCCGTCGTCCCATGTGCGCGTGCTGCGCGAAATGGTGTGCCCGTCCGCCAGCACCGAATCCGCCCACAGCGCGTTGCGCTCCAGGGCGATGTCGGTGTAGCGGGCGTTCTGGCGCACCGTCCAGCCGCTGTTCAGCGTGTGTTCGAACTGGTAGCCCAGCGAAGACTGGTCCTGCTGAAAGCGGCTGAAGGACGGGTCGCCGTATTTCACGTGCCGCAGCTTGCCGTCCGGCCCGAAGAAGTTGGCGTAGTAGGGGTCTTCGCCCGACTTGTCCTTCAGAAACTCGCCCAGCAGCGTGAACGACGTGGCGGCACTCGGCTGCCAGCGCAGCGAAGGCGCAAGGTAGGCATGCGTGCGGTTGATTCGGTCGCCGTTCGGGTAGCGGTCCTGGTCATTGCTGTCCAGGCCCACGCCCACCAGGCGAAAGCTCAGGTCGCTGCCCTCGCTGAATGCGCCGCCCACGTCGAAGGCCAGTTGCCTGCGGTCGAAGCTGCCGACCTGCACCTCGATCTCCCGCGTGGCATCGGCGCTGGGCGCCTTGCTCACGCGGTTGATGACCCCGCCGGCGTCGCCCTGGCCGAAGAGCACCGAGGCGGGGCCCCGCAGCACTTCCACCCGCTCCAGCCCGTAAGGCTCGGTCATGCGATAGACCACGCCGAACTGCGTCTGCGGCAACCCGTCGCGGTAGCTGCTGGTGTTGCCGGGAAAGCCGCGCAGCGAGATGTATTCCCAGCCGCGGTTGTCCGGTCCGTAGGCGGCCACCGAAACCCCGGGCGTCTGCGCCACGATGTCCATCAGGTCCAGCGAGCCCCGCGCGTCCATTTCGGTGCGCCCGATCACCGAGATCGACTGCGGCGTTTCGAGCAGGGCCGTGTCTGTCTTGGTCGCCGTCCTGCTGCGCTGGGCCACGTAGCCGACCACCGGGCCATCGGGCCGCTCGGTGTCGGCCCCGGCCTTCACGACCACGGTGGACAGCGTGCCGCTGGCCGCCTGCCGGCTCGCGCGGCGGATGGCGAATCCCCCGCCCGCGGCGCTACCGGCTTCCAGCGCACTGCCGGCCAGCATGGACTGCAGGGCCTGCTCCACCGTCAGGCGGCCCGACACCGGGCGGGATTCGGTGCCGGCCATCAGGTCGCCTGCGGCGAACACCGGCACGCCCGTCTGCCGCGACAGCTCGGCCAGCGCGCTGCCCAGGGGTTGGGCCGCGATCTTCACGTCGAAGGCCTGGGACGCCACGGCGGGCGCCGTCTGGGCCCGCGCTACCGGGCTTGCGCCCGCAAGAAGGGTTCCGAACGCGGCGGCGAGCGCGGCGCCCAGCAGGGTCTGACGGGGAAAGGCGGGCATGGCAGTGAAACTCCAGGTGAAACGAACGGCAGGGCGGCGGTCATCGCGGTCCGGCCCACGGCCCGACGGCGGGCGTGGCGTGTGCTTGTGTCCTGTGGACGTTCCGGTGCGAAAAACGGAGACACCCGCCATGCCGAACGTTGCCGGCCCGGGGTGCGAGGTGCCCCGTGGCCTTTCAGCGGGCGCGCAGTTCGGCGCTTCCGTCGGCCTGGCGATGCACCGTCAGCGGCAGGATGGCGGGCAGCGTGGCCAGCAGGGCCGCCGAATCGCCCGCACGAAAGCGGCTGGAAAGGCGCAGCCCGCCCACCTTCTCATCGCCCAGCGTGATCGGCTGGGCGCGGTACGCATTGACGGTGGCGAGCGCATCGCGCAGCGGCTCGTTCTGGAACACGAGCCAGCCGTCCCGCCACGGCGACAGCGTGGCGGGGTCCACCGCGCGCACGGGCGCGGCCTGGCCTTCGCGGATTTCCAGCAGCTGGCCGGGGCGCAGGTCGATGGCGTCGCCCGCCAAGCCCTCGGCGGGGAGCGGCTGCACCCGCACCTGCCCGCGTTCCACGCCCACGGTGATGGCGCCGCCCCGGTCGCGCACGGTGAAGATGGTGCCGATCACTTCGATGCGTGCGCCGCGGGCATGCACCACGAAGGGACGGCCTGCGTCGTGCGCCTCGTGCGCCTCGTGCGCCACCTCGAAGCGGACTTCGCCCCGGGCCATGTGCACGCTGCGGCGTTGCCGGTACAAGGCCACATCCAGGGCGCTCTGCGGCGACAGGTCCAGCCGGGTGCCGCGGCCCCCGTCCATCCCGTCGGTCAGCGAGACTTTCAGCACCTGCGCCGTGCGGGTGGCATAGCTGGCGGTAAAAACGGGCTGCCGCCAGTACCACTGCATGCCGCGCCCGGCCAGCAGGCCGGTGCCCACCAGCGTGGCGGCCGACAGAAACAGGTGCCGGCGCGAGCGGCGAGGGGCGCCGGGCGCGATGGCCGCCGCCGCCTCGCCGAAATGCGCGCGCAGATCGCTCGACACGCCGCCGATCGCGTCCCAGCGCTGGCGGGCTTCCTGGGCGGCGGCTTCGTGTTCGCCCGAGCGCAGGCGCCACTGCGCCAGCGCCGCGCGGGCGTCCTGGGCGGTGGGGTCCGGTGCGACGTCCGCCTGAACGATCAGGGCGATGGCCTGCTCGATCAGCCGTTCGCGCGGAGCGCTGGCCACTGACATGCCAGGCTCAGGAAAAATCTTCGGCCAGCCTGGCCTCGAATCCCGAGCGGCCGGATGGACTCTGGTGCTCGATCAGGCCGGCGCGCAGCTCGGCGAACACGCGCGAGCAATCCACCGTGGCGCGCACCATGTGCTTGGCCACGGCCATCTCGGTGATGCCCAGGCGCTCGGCGATTTCGGTGCGTGTGTGCCCGTAGGCACGGAACAGCAGGAACACTTCGCGACGGCGGGGCGGCAGTTGCTCGATCGCCGCCACCAGGCGCTGCAGCACCTGCCGCTGCGCCGCGAAATACTCGGTGGACGGCGCCGCCCCGTGGGCTTCGGTGCCGGCATGCTGGCTGGCCCAGTCCTGGGCGACCTTGCGTTTCCGGTAGTCGTCGATGCACAGATTGCGCGCCACCCGAAAGAGCAGCGCCCGCGGCGATTCGATGGCCGCAGGCACTGGCACGTCCAGGGTGCCGCACCGGCCTGCGGGGCCGGCACCCACGGCCTGGGCATAGACCCGCTCGAAGCTCGATTGCGCAATGTCGGCCGCGTAATGCGGGTCCCGGAGCTCGTACGTCAGGTGCCGGCGCAAATCCCCGTAGTGGGTCACCAGTTCATGGATCAGATCGCGCATGAGGCCGTGTTCTTCCCGCAAGTGCCAATGATCGGACCAAAGGACTCGCCGCCGCGGCGTCCCTGGCCCGGTCACTTCATGCGAAAGGGCGGCAGGACCGACGGCGGAAATCCATTTCAATGCGAATAGTTCGCATTTGAATCATAGCATGGCACCACACGGCCTCGCGAGGGCCCTCCAGGGCCCCTCAGGGCCTCTCACGCCGGCGTCGGCTCCAGCGACCCGCGCGCGCGGGCCGCGCTGGCTGGCGCCGCTGCCAGCAAGGCGTTGCCGATCTCCCCGGTGCGCACCGATGTGACCGACAGCAGCGTGTCGCTGAGCCCGTGCGAAGCCTCGCAGGCGCCTTGCAGGTAGATGGCGGGGTGGAAGTCCGGCGGGGTCTGCACCCGGTAGTGGCGATCGACCTGCAGGTCGCCCAGATAGGGCGCCAGGGGCTGCAGCAGATCCTTGTGCTGCGCGCGCGCATAGCCGGTCGCCAGCACCACGGCGTCGTAGCGCACGGTGCTGGCCTGGCCGGTGTCCTGGTCGGCCAGGGTGAGGTGGATGCCTGCGGCATCGGCCCGGGCGGCATTCACCGCCTGGCGCCGCAGCATGCGAAGCCGCTCGCCCCCGGCGACCTTCTGGTCATAGAAGAGCTTGAAGATCTGCTGGATCAGTTCCATGTCGGCCACCGCGTAGTTGGTGTGCCAGAACTCCTCCAGCAGCGCCGAACGTTCCGAGGGCGGACGGCTGTACATGTAGTCGGTGAATTCGACGTTGAAGATCTCGTTCACGAACGGGCTGTCGTCGGACGGCCGGATCGAGCGGGCCCGCATCACCAGATCCACCTGCGGCGCGCCGGGGCGGCCTTGCAGGTCCATGAAGATTTCGGCCGCGCTCTGCCCGGCGCCCACCACGGCGATCCGGCGCGCGGCGCCATGCGGCGCAATGCCCTGCAGATAGCCGCTGGAGTGAAAGACGCGCGGGTCGCCCTTGAGCGGCTTGAACGCCGCAGGGATGTTGGGCGTGCCGCCCACGCCCACCACCAGGTTGCGCGCCAGCCGCTCGGTCACCGCGCCGGTGCGGTTGCGCGAACGCACGCGCAGGTGCGAGACAGGCGCCGTGTCCGCTGCGTGCAGTGCGGCGCCGCCGGTGTGCTGCCGCTCTGGCAGGACTTCGAACACCTCTTCGCCGTAGAGGCAGTGGTCCTCGAACTGCTCCGCGGCCCAGCCCAGGTAGTCGTTGAACTCGCGCCGGCTCGGGTAGAAGCTCTTGAGGTTGATGAAGTCCGGCAGCCGGCCCTTCTCGTGCAGGTAGTTGATGAAGGTGAACCGGCTGGTCGGGTTGCGCAGCGTGGCCAGGTCTTTCAAAAACGAGATCTGCATGTGCGACTGCTCCAGCAGCATGTGCGGGTGCCACGCGAAAGCCGGCTGCCGCTCGATGAAGAGCGCATCCAGCGGGCGGCTGGCATGGCGCTTTTCCTCCAGGGCGATGGCCAGGGCGACGTTGGACGGGCCGAAGCCGATCCCGATGAGGTCATGAATGGCAGGCATGGGATGTCAACTCCTGTGGAAGGTGGGCCGCTTGTTCGGCCAGCAGCGCGAGACCCTGGTGCAGGGCCGGAAAAAGGCTTTGCTGAAAGTTGTTCCAGCGCATTTCCAGAATGGTGTCGTCCGGTGCGATGGGGGTGGCGAGCACATCGAAGATCACATCGCCCGAATCGATGCCCGCGTCCACGTAATGGAACGAGGCCCCGGTCATCGCCACGGGCGGCACGGCCACCGTGGCGCCCGTGGACCAGTCCACGACCTTCTCGCCGCGCGCTCCGTGCAGGGCATCCAGCGTGGCCCAGGCTCCGCGGCGCTGATAGGGAGAGTCGGGCCGCGTGATGCCGGGGTGGATGTTGGCGATGCGGCGCCAGTACGGGTTGCCGGGCTGCGCGAGGTCGTCCAGGATGACCAGCAGGCCGTCCAGCACCACCACGTCGGCCTGCAGCCCATCGAGCCGCTCGCGCAGCCGGCGTTCGAAATCCCGCTTGGCCGGCACCCGCTGCGCCGAGTCGCGCGGCAACTGCCGGTAGGTGGAGGGCACCGAATGCATCAGGTCCTTGAGCGGTTTGCCCTGCGCTCGCAGCCCATGCGGAAAGATCCACGGCCGCGCGGGGTCGCAGGCGAAGCCGTAGGCCTGCAGCGCGGCCTGATCGCGCGGGGAGTGCGGGTCGTCGTCGAACACGATGCCCTCCAGCGAATAGGCGTCGCCCAGCGGCGTCCGGTCCAGGGCTTCGGCCAGATATTCCAGGGGCGACTTCATGTAGCGCTGCCCCCCTTTGTAGGCCACGTGCCGGCCTGCCTGGTCGGCGGCGGCGTTGCGCAGGGAAAGGATGTAAACGAGTTTTGCCTTGGGCATGTGCGGAGTGAATCCATTCAAGGGTGGATGAACCGATCGGGTGGTGCGCCAGCGCGTCAGGGCATCGGCGCGCCCTGGCCCGCGCGCGGCACGGCCACGGATGCGGCCATGGATGCGGCTGTTTCGGGCCCCATGCCGGGAAGACGAACGAAGCTCCCATCTGTTCACCGCCCATGGCGCCATGGGGCCGCGCCGTTCAGGCCTGCGGCGCCTCGGCCTCGCGCCGGTGCTGCGGTGCGAGCGGGCAGGCGCCGCAATGGCTTTCGCCGGGCAGCAGGTAGTACAGGCAGCATTGGCGGTGCAGAGTGACCGGCGCAGCGCCCGCGCCACGCGGCACCTGCCGCTGCGGGCCGAACAGCGGATTGCTGCGCGGCAGGCCGCTGGGCTGCAGCCACTGCGGTCGGTGCAGCAAGGCGTCGCGGTCTGCCGCAGCCGGCGTGGCGGGCCCGGCCAGGGCCACGGCCTGGGTCAGGATGGACTCCAGCCGCCGCGCCGCGTTGCCCCAAAGGATCTTGGGCGCCACCCGCGTGAGTGATGCGATGCTGGAAAAGAGCGGATCGAGGTGGCGCCACAGCAGGTCGCCATAGCGTTCGGCCGTGCCCGTGCCCGGCATGGGCTGACCGAGCGTGCCGATGTGAAAGTCCTGGACCGTGCCGTGCCGGTCCAGCCGCACCCACACGTCCTGCGCAGCGACGGGTAACGCATGCTGCAGAACGCTCGCGGCGGCCACCACGGGCGGTAGCAGCCGGTCGAGGTAATGCAGCGTCCACGCCGACGCCACCGCACGCAGATCGTTCGGGTTCGCGCTCCGGTGCCGGGCCTGGCGGAGCAGCACATCGCCCAGGGTGTCGGCGTCGTTCAGCAGCGCGGCCAGGTTCAGTGCATCCAGCGGCGGCGCCGGTGCGCACTGCAGGCCCGTGCCGTGCTCTGCCAGTGCGCCGGGAAAGAGGGGTTGCAGCAGCGGGATCACGGTGGGCATGCCTCCGAGACGCGGCAGGCGGGCGCCTGTTCATGCAAAGGCCATCGAGCGCTGCGTGTGTCCGCTTCATGTGCGCGCTGCCGCGCTGCATGTGCCCGCCGCACGTTCTGCCCGAGGTGCTGCCCGCGTGTCTTGCCCGCGCGTGAACATTTGCGGCGGCCTTGCGTCTCGGAGGTGGTGGCGCGCAAACGCTGCCGCAGGCCCTCCCAGGCTGCGCCCGGCGCGGCCCGGGTTCGGCCGCCGTTTTTCCTTCCACTCCAGCCGGGCCGCGGGGCGTTGCACGCCACCGGGGCGGAAAGATCCTTCGCATGACACCTCCCAGCGGCTCCCGTGGCAACGCCAACGAAATCAGGCGCCTGCTCCAGCCCTTCCTTCCGTGGATCGCCCTGTCCGCCGTCACCGGCATCGGGGCCGGCGCGGCCACCGTCGCGCTGCTGGCCACCATCAACCGCGTGCTCAACACGCCGGGCGGGCTTGCGGGCGGGCTGCTCATGGTCTTCATCAGCCTGTGCCTGGGCGCGCTGGCGGGCCGGGTGGTGTCCGACATGTCCAGCAACTTCGTGGGCCAGCGCCTCGTGGCGCAGGTGCGCAAGGGGCTGGCGCAGAAGATCCTCGCCGCGCCCATCGACGCGCTGGAGCGCTACCGCACCCACCGGCTCATGCCGGTGCTCTCGCAGGACGTGGACATGATCAGCGACGTGGTGTTCGCGCTCTCCGCCACCCTCATCGCGGTGGCCATCGCGCTCGGTTGCCTGATCTATCTGGCGGTGCTGTCGCTGCCGCTGTTCGGCGTGCTCATCGTGGCCCTGGCCATCGGCGCCACGATCCAGGTGGTGGCGCAGTCGCGCGGCGTGAAGGGCTTCTGGAAGGCGCGGGAATACGAAGAGCAACTGCACAAGGCCTACCGCGGCATCAGCGAAGGCGCCAAGGAATTGCGCATGCACCGCACACGGCGCGCGCGCATGTTCACCGAGCAGATCGAGCGCGTGGTGGACAGCATCCGCACCGTCAACGGGCGCGCCATCAACACCTACGTGGTCGCCACCGCGTTCGGCTCGGCGCTGTTTTTCCTGCTGATCGCGCTCATCCTCGGCTGGGCCGCGCTGCGCGCACCCGAGCCGGCCGTGCTCAGCGGTTTCGTGCTGGTGCTGCTGTTTCTCAAGGGGCCCATGGACCAGATCGCCTCGGCCCTGCCCGGCGTGGGCCGCGCGAAGGTGGCGTTCCAGCGCATCGCCGACCTGTCCACCCGCTTCGCCAGCCCCGAGCCGCACCTGCCGCTGCAGGCGCAGCAGCGAGACGCCCGGCTGGACGATGCCATCGAACTGCGCGGCGTGCGCTACGCCTTCGATGCGCCGCAGGGCGGCGAGCCCTTCGTGCTCGGCCCCATCGACCTGCGCCTGCGCAAGGGCGAACTCGTGTTCGTGGTGGGCGACAACGGCTCCGGCAAGACCACCCTCATCAAGCTGCTGCTGGGCCTGTATGCGCCGCAAAGCGGTGACATCGTGCTGGACGGCGAGCCCGTCGTCGCCGAAACGCGGGACGACTACCGGCAGCTGTTCACCACCGTGTTTTCGGACTTCTACCTGTTCGAAGACCTGCTGGGCGAAGAGTCGGTGGGCTCCACCGCGCAAGCCCGGGCCCAGAAGTACCTGGAGCGCCTGGAGATCGCCCACAAGGTCTCGGTGAAGGACGGCGTCTTCACCACCACCGACCTGTCCACCGGCCAGCGAAAGCGGCTGGCGCTGGTGCACGCCTACCTGGAGGGGCGCCCGGTGCTGGTGTTCGACGAATGGGCCGCCGACCAGGACCCGACCTTTCGCCACCTGTTCTACACCGAGCTGCTGCCCGAGCTGCGGGCCAAGGGGCATCTGCTCGTCGTCATCTCCCACGACGACCGCTACTTCCACCTGGCCGACCGCGTGGTGGCCATGCGCGCCGGCCGCGTGGTGCACGATGGCGCGGCGCCGCAGGGCGAAACGGGCTTGCCTTCCGCACAATCCACACCCTCCACGCAGCCCGCGCGCACCGAGCGCACCGAGCGCGGCGCACCGGCGGCATCGCAGCAAGAAGGCGGAGTGCACGGCCCGGCAGCGCCCGCGCCGCAAGGCGCGAAGGATGCGCACCAGGAAGACTTCCAGCCGGCCTGATGCCTGCGGGCGATCGCGCCGGGCGGTGCCGTCGCCTGGCGCGGCGGGCTTTGAGACGAATGCTCACTTATTGATAGCAATATCCCCTAGATTTATATGCGCTGGAGGCTGTTTTGGTCCATAGGCCTTGCCTGCGGCCCGTGCCCGCACCGCGCCGCACCATCGCTGCGCCCAGGCGGTGGCGGCCATCCGGGTGACGCCCGGGGGCGCGAACCGGCTGGAGCCGTTGGATTGGCTGAACCCATAATCCGGCAGCGCAAACCACCGCCCGGCACGCCACTCCATGAACACAGCCCCGACCGACCCCACGCCCGACGCCAAGACCTTGCAGGAACGCGAGGAACAGTTGCGGCTGGCCATCGAAGCGGCGGACGTGGGCTTGTGGGATGTGGACGTCGCCACCGGCGCGCTGTACTGGCCGGCGATCGTCAAGGCCATGTTCGGCATCTCCGCGCAGGCGCAAGCGACGCTCGACGACTTCGTGGCCTGCCTGCACCCGGACGATGCCCCCGAAGTGCTCCGCGCCTTCGCCGCCGCCCAGGACCCGGCGCTGCGCACGGTGTACGACGTCGAATACCGCACCATCGGCAAAGAGGACGGCCGGTTGCGCTGGCTGGCCGCCAAGGGCCGGGGCCTGTTCGACGCCTCGGGGCGGTGCATCCGCGCCATCGGCACGGTCATCGACATCACCTGCCGCAAGCAGGCCGAATCCCTGCAAAAAGAGATTCAGCAGCGCCTTCAGGTGCTGGACCGCATCGAGCACGCCACGCGGCCGCTGGTCGATGCGGTCGATGTCATGCAGGTCACGGCGCAACTGCTGGGCGAGCACCTGGGCGCCACGCGCTGCGCCTATGCCGATGTCGAGCCCGACAACGACCGCTTCACCATCCGCAGCGACTGGTCCCGTCCGGGCGTTCCGTCGAGCGCCGGGGTGTACTCGCTCGATCTTTTCGGCCCGCAGGCCACGTCCAACCTGCGCAACGGGCGCCACCTGGTGGTGCACGATGTGGACCGCGAGCTGGGCGATGACCATGGCGGCCGCATGTTCAACGCCATCGGCATCAAGGCCATCGTGTGCGCGGGCCTGGTCAAAGGCGGGCGGCTGGTGGCGATGATGGCCGTGCACCAGTCCACCCCGCGCCGCTGGTCCGACGCGGACCTGCGCGTCATCACCGAGGTGGTGGACCGCAGCTGGGCCCACATCGAGCGCGTGCGCGACGCCGCCATGCTGCGCGAGCAGGACCGCCGCAAGGACGAGTTCCTGGCCACGCTGGCGCATGAGCTGCGCAATCCCATCGCGCCCATGCTGTACGCCATCACCCTGCTCAAGCGCGACCCCGATCCATCCCGCCATGCCCGCAAGCACGAGGTCATCGAGCGCCAGGCGAACCATCTCGTGCGGCTGGTGGACGACCTGCTCGACGTCTCCCGCATCAACCGCGGGCTGATCGGCCTGAAGCAGGAGGTGACCGACATCGCACCGCTGCTGGAGCAGGCCGTCGAAGCCGCCACGCCGTGGCTGGAGGCGGCGGGACACCGGTTCAGCATGCAGCTGCCGGGCCGGCCGGCACCCGTCCACGCGGACCCGGCACGGCTGGTGCAGGTGGTGACGAACCTGCTGAACAACGCCGCCAAATACACGCCCGACGGCGGCGACATCCGGCTGACCGCCCGCGTGGATGGGGCGCGGGTCGTCGTCGAGCTGGCCGACAACGGCATGGGCGTTCCGCCGCAGGACCAGGGCCGGCTGTTCCAGCTGTTCACCCAGCTGTCGCACACCGGCCGCAAGGCGCACGGCGGGCTGGGCATCGGCCTGTCGCTCGTGAAGAGCCTGGTCGAGATGCACGGCGGCACGGTGGGCGTGGAAAGCGCCGGCATCGGCCAGGGCAGCACGTTCCGCCTCGAACTGCCTCTTGCTGCAGCGGCAGCGGAGGCCGCGCCCGATGCACCGGCCCCAGCGCCGGTAGCGCCCGGAGCCACAGCGGCCGAAAACCTCGGCCGCGTGCTGGTGGTCGAAGACAACCCCGACGGACTGCTTACCCTGGTGGAACTGGTCAAGATGGAGGGCCACGCCGTGATGGGCGCGGCGAGCGGCCCGGAGGCGCTTCGCATCGCCAGCGACTGGAAACCCGACCTGGTGCTGCTCGACCTGGGCATGCCGTCGATGGACGGCTACGAGGTCGCGGCGCGATTGCGCGGCGACCCCGCCACGGCCGGCACGCGCATCGTGGCGCTCTCGGGCTGGGGCACCCGGCAAGACCGGGCCCGGACCGCTGCGGCGGGCTTCGATGCGCACCTGACCAAACCCGTGGAGCCGCAAGACCTGCTCGACCGCATCGCCGAATGGATGAGCCCGCAGGCCGTTGCCGGCCGCCGCCATGCGGGGCCAGCCGGTCTGCCGACCTGAAAGCGACTGCGGGCAGGCGTGATGCCGGGAGGACGGGCGATAGCGGTGAGGGTGAGGGTGACAGTGCCGAAGCCGTGCCCGCCAAAGACCGCGCGGCTCGCCAGTGGTTTGCTCACTTATTAATAGCAGTATCCCCTAGATGAATATGCGCTGGGGGCTTATTTGGCTTGAAGGCTCCGCCCGGCGCCAGCGCGCGCATACACTGTCCGTCTTCAGCCCCAGGCTGCCTCAGGGAACCCCCCATGCGCCCATCCGTGCTTCGTGTTCTGTACTGCGTGCCGGCAGTGCTCGGAGGGCTGGGGTCGCTGGCCGCGGCACCCGCCCAGGCGCGCACGCCTGCCCCCACCGTCTGGACGAACTCGCTCGGCATGCCGTTCGTGCGCGTGCCGGCCGGCAGCTTTCGCATGGGCAGCGACGAGTCCGTGGATGCGCTGGCCGCTTCTTACCCGCTCATGGAGCGCCAGCGCTTCGAACTGCTGACCGACGAAGCGCCCGTGCACACCGTGCGCATCCGCCGCGCTTTCTACCTGGGAAAGACCGAAGTGACGGTGGGGCAGTTTCGCCGGTTCATCGAAGCATCGGGCTACCGCCCAGAATCCGAGGCCGACGGCACGGGCGGCTACGGCTACAACCCCGATTACGACCCGGCCAAGACCCGGCGCGGCGACGCCTTCGAGGGGCGGGACCGCCGCTATTCCTGGCGCAACCCCGGCTTCGTGCAGGGCGACGACCACCCGGTGGTCAACATCACCTGGCACGACGCGCACGCGCTGGCCGCCTGGCTCAGCAGCACCGAGGGCCACCGCTACCGCCTGCCCACCGAGGCCGAATGGGAATACGCCTGCCGCGCCGGCACGCGCACCCGCTACCCGCACGGCGACGACCCCGAAGGCCTCGTGCGCCATGCCAACACGTTCGACCAGGACGCCGCGCCCTACTGGCCCCGCTGGGCAGCCCAGGCGCTCAAGGGCCACGACGGCCACGCCTTCACGGCGCCGGTGGCCAGCTATCCGCCCAATGCCTTCGGCCTGCACGACATGGTGGGCAATGCGTGGGAATGGGTGTCGGACTGGCATGGCGACACAGCCTATGCCGAGTCGCAGCGCGACGATCCGCAAGGCCCGGCGCAAGGCGATGTGCGCGTGCGCCGCGGCGGCTCATGGCACACCTGGCCGCTGTACGCCCGCTGCGCGTACCGCAACTGGAACGCTCCGGACACGCGCTACACGCTGGTCGGCATGCGGCTCCTGCGCGAGATGGATGCAGCAACGGCGCCCGCCGCGCGAAAGAAGGCATCGCCGCCCGCCGCGCGTTGATTCCCCGGCGGGGCGCGGCTGCGCCACGCGCGTCCCTGCCTTCACGCCGGTTGCGGCCCGCTATGAGTCCGCGGGCTCTTCCACGGACTGGAGAATCGCCAGCAGCGGATCGTTCGGGTCGGGGCGATGGGTATCGGGCTCCAGGGGATCCCACTGCGGATTGTTCCGGTTGAGCCACGCACCCGTCACGATCTGGCGGGCCAGGGCCCGGCGCTCTTCGGCCATGGCGTTCAGGTCCTCTTCGGTGGCGGGTGCCGCCGATGGCGCATCGGGCGCTGGCTCGGCATCGCGCAGTTCCTGCTCCACATTGGCCACGGCCTGCTCGAAGTCGCGCAGCACGTAGTGCGCCAGCAAAGCCCGTTCATCGAACAGCGGCGGGGCATCGCCCGCGCTGGCGGCGGGGGGCAGGGCGTCGGAGTCCACGGGGGATTCAGCGAGGGATTCGGAGGTCATGGGGTGCCTTTGCAGGAAATGTCATCGGGACTCGCAGGCATGCCGGCATCAGCGGCGCGCGGGGTATGCGAATCGGAATCGCACCGGCGTTCAATACCACTGGGGCCGCGCGTGGTACTGCTGGTAGTTGTGGTGCATGCCGTGCGGGTTGAAATGCGCCATGTCGTGCTTGAACACCGAGGCGGCGTGTGCCAGCGACTGGTAGGTGTGCGCGGCCGCATGGATCGGATAGGCCACGTGATTGATCGCGTTCTGCGCCATCTGCCCCACCTGGTACGCGGCGGCCTGGATCGGGTAGGTCACATGGTTGATGGCGTTTTGCGCCATGTAGCTCGCCTGGTGTGCCGCCGCCTGGATCGGGTAGGTCACATGGTTGATGGCGTTCTGCGCCATGTAGCTCGCCTGGTGTGCCGCCGCCTGGATCGGATAGGTCACATGGTTGATCGCGTTCTGCGCCATGTACCCCGCCCCGTACGCCGCCGATTGAATGGCTTGGTCCATGTGATGGAGCGCATGGTTGACGCCCTGGGCTGCGGCATGGGCCATGTTCTGCACCTTGTAGCGCCCCGCGTTCACGCCGTAGGCCACGGCGCCGCCTGCCAGCATGGCGCCGCCCACGCCCATCATGGCCACCTGGCCCATCTTGTGAAGCGCCGCGCTACCGTAGCGCGAAACCTTGTGGGCCAGCCGGCGCGGGTCGAAACGTTCCAGGTCCCTCGCCACCGAACGGGCCGCCTGGCGTGCCCCCTGCGAAACGCCGCGCGCCGTTTCTCCGAAGAACCCGCGCGCACTGCCGGCCGCGTTGGCATAGGCTTTTTGCGAGCGCATCTGGTGGTCGGTCTGCGCGGTGCGATGCCGCTGCGCCACCGCGCCGTAGCCGAAGCCCGGCCGGGATGCCTCATGGGACTCGGCCCGTAAAGCCGAAAAACCATTCTTGTACTGCTTGACCTCGTGCCGCATGCCTTGCGAGAGATGCTGGGTGGCGTCGCGCGCATGCTGCGCCGCGTTGGAGAACGCCTGGCCCATCGGCGTGCGGCCTCGCAAAGCGTTCATCGAACGGGGCGCCATGCCGCCCCTCTGCGCTCCGCCGTCCCGGCCTTGAAGCCCGCCGGGCCCGGCAAAGGCCGTGCTCTGGCGGCTGGGCTTGCTCGTCTTGGCCTCCGGTGCGGGGGCGGGCGCAGCGCCGCCCGAGCCCATGGCGTGCCGCAATTTATTCAAGCTGAAGTTCGATGTCATGGCCGTTTTTCCCGATGCATGGTGACCGCAGCCTTCTGCCCGGGGGCTGCGATGAGAGGGCTTCATGCCATGGTGCCGCCGGGAGCGAGCCCGAACCTGCCGCGCCCGAACGGATGGGCCCCGATGCGAAGCGAGGAAGCGGCGGAATGCGCCGTCCCGCTGGATGAGAGCAACAAGGGGAATGCCGTTTGCCATCCATTGGCATGTCCATGGAAGAAGATCCCGTCCAGAAAGCGCGCCGACTGCGACAAGCGTCGGCCGTGATCAAGGAGGCGTTGCATGATGCGGCCGAGCGCCTCCAGCTCGTCCGTAGTGCCGTGGCCAGACAACGGGTGTCCGAGGACATTGCCCATTCGCTGACCGACGCGCTCGAGCGTCAATCTCCTCCCTCCAAGCGGTAACGACGCTCTGCGGCGAAGGCAGGGTTAATGCGACAGAAAGAACTTGCGGCGCGCCGGTTTTGCTCGGCCCGGGCTTCACGCTCACAGCCGGCGCCTCTGCTCTGCTGCTGGTCGGCACGACGCTCACGATCACCGGCTCAAGGGTTCCGAACATCGGTGTGTTCAGCATCACCGGCCGCACAGCGAGCGCGGCGGTGCTTGAGTGCACGCCTCGACAGATCACGCTCACCGCCGCCTTGCCGCCTTGCCGCCAGGGCGACGGTGGCCATGCAGACGGCCTTCCGACACTTCCAGCAGTTGGCCGATACTTTCATGCCGTGATCCTACCGATAGGATTCAGAAGTTTCTGAACGCATTGGTCAGGCTTTCAGAGGCATGCGGCCGAAAGGTGTTTTTGATGTTCCGGAGGACCAGTTAAGCTCAACGGCCAAGATCTCAACGTGGCTCGCCAGCGTTTCAGCTCACATCGAGGTGTTTTCGCTTCCACCTTTCCAAACCGCCCCGAAGTAGACCGGCACCGCCCTTTGAATTGGTTCGCCTAAACGAGAAAATTAGCTCGCTTTCGAGGATGCGGTCTCCTAATCAGCTACGGTCAACGTGTTGAGTGTCGGAGCAGTCCACAGCACCGTTCTCTACGACGAATACCCCATCCCATCCCTATGGCCATTGAGAAGTCCGAGCTTTATTCATCACTTTGGGCATCCTGCGACGAAGTGCGCGGCGGCATGGATGCCAGCCAGCACAAAGACTATGTGCTGATGCTGCTGTTCATCAAATACGTCAGTGACAAGTACGCTGATCAGCCCTTCGCGCCTATCACCATCCCGCCCGGAGCCAGCTTTGCCGACATGGTGGCGCTCAAGGGCACCACGGACGTTGGCGACCAGATCAACAAAAGAATAGTTGGCCCGCTGGCCGCAGCCAACAAGCTGGCTGACATGCCAGACTTCAACGACGCCACCAAGCTCGGCACCGGCAAAGGGATGGTGGACCGACTCGTCGCATACCCCGCTCGGTGGTCGCGATTGCAACACTCGACGTGAACCCAGCTTTCAAGGAACCGCATCATGAAACTCATTCTTGACAACATCGGCTTGCTTCAGCACGCCGAGATTTCTCTGCGCAAGCTGTGCGTGATCGCTGGTGAAAACGACAACGGCAAGAGCACGATCGGCAAGATCGTCTTTTGCATCGTCAAGGCCATCAACCGCTACCGGGAAGACTTGCAAGAGTCCAAGGAATTCTGGGTCGGCGAGAAGAGAGAGGAGATCTACTTCCGATTGCGCGAAGCGCTCAGACACACCAGCACCGAAGTGCTGGACGTGTTGAGGGGCATTCACATGTCATCGAGACACCGCCTGAATGCCAAAGAGCAGCTGGCCTCCATCGACGAATCGATCGACCGGGTCCTTGCACTGGCAGAGTTGTCAGCAGAGGACAGGCAAGAAGTCATCGCCCTGCGCGATGAAATTGAGGCCAAGTTGGATCAGCCCGAGGACATCAAGCAATCTATTGAGAACGCGCTCAACAAAGTTTTCGCGTCGGAGTTCGACGCCTCATTGCTGCTGCAAGGCGCGAAAGAAGGGCGCATCCAACTGCTTGAGAACGACCTGACGCTGATTGACCTCGTGGTGACAGACGATCGCGTGCGTCTGATGGGCGAAGTGGAGCCCGTGGCCCTGAAAGACGCCACCTTCATCGATTCGCCGCTCATCTTGAACCACCATGACGTTCTAGCCCGCAGCCAGACCCTGCTGGACATGGACCAACGTCGGGCGGCCCCGTACCGCTTAGGTCAGTCATTCACCACGCTGCACACCAAAGACCTGTTTGAAAAGCTCCGCACACCAGTACTGCCATTCGATCTGCTCAGCCCAAATGATGCGACGGGGGCATACCATGTGCTCGCCAACCTGCAAGCGCTGATCGACGGTGAGGTGGCTTACGACAAAACCGAGCGCGACTTTGTGTTTCGCCGCCCGAGCGGGGCTGCCATCTCCATCAAAAACACCGCCAGTGGCATCAAAGTGTTTGGCTTGCTGAAGATGCTGGTGGCTAATGAGTTTGTCGCCAAAGACACGGTTCTTATCTTTGACGAACCTGAGAATCACTTGCACCCCAAGTGGCAACTCAAGCTGGCAGAGGTGCTGATCAAGCTGGTGGAAAGCGGTGTGTACGTATTGGTTTCATCGCACAGCCCCTACCTGATTGAGGCCCTGAAACGCGGCGTGGACCGAGCGGAACTTGCCACTGAGGCACGATTTGCCCTGGCCAAGGAAAAGAACATCAGAGATGAAGACCGCCTGAGCGACATTTTTAGCGTGCTTGCCGAGCCATTTGAAGCTTTCAGACAAATGGATGCCGAGGACTTACGCGATGAATAAATACAGCCTGCGGCAGCACTTGGCGCAAGAACTGGGGCCGCATTTGTCCACGTTCAAAGCCACCAGCTTTGATGACGCGAACGATGTCCACCTCTGCAGTGACGAAACGACGGGCGAGGTTTACGACTTTGATGCCTACGTGCGGGGGCTCGGCGCTGATCCCATCCCGGCTTCACCCGATGCCATACACGCCGGGGGCAAGGATTTCTACTTCGTTGAATTCAAGAACCAGCGCAGCGCCGACATCGACAAGACGCAATTGCAACGCAAATTTAAGGCTGGAACAGAAATCTTGAAGAAACTGCTCCAAGATTTCTCCGCGAGGGATTGCCGGTATCACTTTTGCGTGGTGATGAAGAACCAGCCGAGAGCGCGTTACATGGACTTCGGCCACATTGAGCGCAATGTGGTCCGGTTCGGGCTTGACGAGTTGAACCAAAAGCTGGGGGGCTTTTACGACCATGTCGTGACTGAAAGTCTTGATTTTTATATCGATCAATTCAAGAAATTGCAGTGCGCATAAACCACGGCATCACCGGCCACTGCGTGATCGTGAGATTGACGTGCAGGTGCTGCGACAAGTCCAAAGCAGCCATCGCTCACTGGCCAAACCGGCTTTGTTGCATTAGGGCCTGTTAACACTAATTGACTTGACTACGCGAACTGCGAGAAAATCCATGGATGGAAATCACACCAGCGCAGTTCGCCCAGATCGAGCATTGCTTGCCCACGCAACGGGGCAACGTCAGCCTATCCAACCTGGATGTGTTGAATGCAATCCTTTACGTCGCGGAGCACGCCTGCAAGTGGCGCGGACTTCCCAAACGGTTCGGCAATTGGCACACCATCTACACGCGGATGAATCGCTGGTCAAAGTCGGGCGTCATGGACCGGCTGTTCCAGGCACTGCAGCAGTCTCAGGTGGTGCGCATCAAGATCGAAGCCGTGTCGCTGGACAGCACCAGCATCAAGGTGCATCCGGATGGCACCGGGGCGCTAAAAAAAACGGCCCGCAGGCCATCGGCAAGTCCCGAGGCGGATGGAACACCAAAATTCATATGGTTGCCGCGGATGCTCGAACGGCCATAACGTTCTAGTTTTCGCCAGGCCAGGCCAGGCCAGGCCAGGCGCACGATGCACCGGCGGGGCGGGAGTTACTCAGTCGCCTTGGCGCACCGAGCAGGCCGCTTCATCTCCTCATGGATCGCGCCTATGAAGGCAACGAGACCCGACAACTGGCTTCATTGCGGTTGTCCCGCCGCTCAAGACCCGCATCCAACCGTGGGAGTATGACCGCGAGATGTACAAGCGCCGCAGCGAGGTCGAGCGCCTGTTCCGCCGGCTCAAGGGCTACCGCCGCATCTTCTCGCGCTTCGAAAAACTCGACGTGATGTTCCTCGGCTTCATCAGCTTCGCGCTGATCGCCGATGGACTGCGATTGTGTTAACAGGTCCTAATGGAATCAGCAAACGCAGAAATCCATTCCCATCTTTTTGTAGTCGGCCCTGCAAAACTCCTGCACCCCTCATGAACGCTGGATTCTTTGCTTGTTGCGGTCCACCGAATCCCCCAGGAACCGTTGAACAGGCAGCTGATTTCTGAGGGATTTGCGCATGCCCGAGCCCACCGACACGCCCGATTTCTTCCGCCCCCGCCTGGCCGAGATGATCGACCTTCGCCACCCTCTGGCCGTGCTGGCGAGTCGCCTTCCGTGGACGCAGATCGAAGCTGTGCTGGCCCCGTACTTCGCACGCCGAGTCCGCTCCGGCAAGGTGGTCGAGCACGACGATCTTTTTGGGCCAGCGCTGCAGATGGCCGGCTCTGGTATTGCCGCTGCTGGTCGCCCCCGTCTTCCGATTCGCCTCATGGCCAGCCTGCTGTACCTCAAGCACGCCTACAAGCTCAGCGACGAAGAGCTCGTCGAGCGATGGGCCGAGAACGTGCAGTGGCAGTTCTTCAGCGGCATGACCTTCTACGAACCCCGGCTGCCCTGCGACGCGACCCAGATCGGGCGCTTCCGGTCGACCCTGGGCGAAGCCGGCGTCGAAGAGCTCCTGAAGGCCACCATCGACACCGCCGTGAGTGCCAAGGCCATCAAGCCCGCAGAGTTCGAGCGCGTGATCGTGGACACGACCGTCCAGGAGAAGGCCATCGCCCACCCTGTGGACTCCCGCCTGCTGGAGATCGCACGTGCCAAGGTGGTGGCCGCCGCCAGGCGCATGGGCATCTTGCTCAAGCAGACCTTCGCGCTCGAGGGCAGCCACCTGCGCCGCAGGGCCGGTGGCTATGCGCACGCCAAACAGTTCAAGCGCTTGAAGAAGGTGCTCAAGCGCCAGCGCACGGTGCTGGGCATCGTGCTGCGCGAAGTGCAGCGCAGGCTCGGTGGGTTGGCTGCTGCATCGGCATCGGCATCGGCCGTCGATCGCCTGCCCGGCGTCAACTATTCTGAGCGTCCGGCGTCAATTATCTTGAGCGGCGCGGTCGAGCATGTTCATTGAGTAGTTGTCGTCGCGCTGCGTTGCCGGCGAGCCGGCAACGCAGCGCGACGGCGGTAGCTGTCCACATTCATCTCCAGGATCGTTGCGTGATGAACCAGGCGATCCACCGCGGCGATCGTCATAGCTTTGTCGGGGAACACTTCGTCCCATGCCGAGAAGGGTGCGTTGGCGGTGATGGCGATGCTCTTTCTCTCGTAGCGTTCAGCAATGAGCTCGAAGAGCACCGAGGTCTCAGCCTGATCGCGGCGCGCGTAGCTCAGGTCATCCAGGATGATCAGATCGAATCGATCGAGCTTCGCGAGCTCTCCTGGCAACCGCAGATCCCGGCGCGCTGCCTGCAGCCGTTGCACTAGTGTCCCGTCCCGTTATTTTCTGGCATTAATCGTGCATACCATTGAGGTATGTTGGAACCGGAGATACCGCGATGAGAATGGGCAGACCGAAGGTCGAGTTGGCGCTCTCTGACGAGGAGCGAT
>NZ_BQXQ01000037.1 GCF_030159055.1 Acidovorax sp. SUPP3334 | reverse complement strand
CGGGCCTGCAAGGCCCATCATGCACAAGGCGCAGACCGCCGCAGGCCCTCATCACGCATTCAAACGGCTGCTGGCGCCCACTCGTCCCTATTGGGATTCGTCAAACATGGGTTGTGAGAGGCTCCCATTAGCCTCATACACAGCTTTCAGGCCGGCCATGGTCGGATTTGGAGTTGGGTCCAATATCACTAGAACGGGGACGGCGCCTGAGGTCTTGCAGTCAACAGCAAACTGATGCTCCTCGCCAATTCGCCCTTGTCCACTAGCCGCAATGGTCACTCGTAGTTTAAATTCATAAGCCAACGGTGGCCTCCCAGGCACCGCCTTCCAGCAGTCCACCTGACGTCCCTTCGAGGGGTCGTCGGTGCGTTTGACGACCTTGGAACGGGAGCCCTTGGGCTCCCCGCCTATAGCGGCTGCAAGAATAGGCTCGAAAAGGTAGCCTGTCTCCTGCGCCGACCTGTTATCTAGGTCATAGAAGAATTTTCGCCAGGTCAACCATGAGGCAAGGGCTTCAGGTTCGACATGCCCATACTCCATGAGTGAACGGGGAGACACCTGAACCATTGTCGGCATTGGTTGAGCGGACAAAATCTTGGAGTATTTCGTCCGACGTTTGTGCAACTCCGATAAACACCTAAGATAAGTAACAAAGTCCGGTATATCAATTGCGGCTTGGCGCATCAACGACACATGCTCAAGCTCCTCCAATGGAATCGGTGCTTCAAACCAACCATCTGGAACGCAATAGTAATCAACCCCGGGATTTATCTTTGCAGCCAGGCCAGGGTGCGTCTTCTCAAGCTCCGGGAAACGTTCCGTATCGTAGTAGACCACGCCGATGAGTTTTGCAAATTCACCTTGACTCATCACCACCGGTAGCGCTGTAGCAGAACCTAGTGTCGTCACTTTGGTCAGAAACTTCGACTCTTCCGCAGAAAGTCGTAATGGGGTTTCACTCATAGTTCGCTGAATTCAAGTTGTTGTTGTTGTTGAATACCCCGCAGAAGCGACTCGGTCTTCTGAAGTGCCTCACTCATACCGGATGCTTCCGTAAGCATGTATCCAAGAAGTCGCGCATCACCATTACGCGGCAAGCCGACCCCCGAGCCAAATTGCCCGTCGAGCGCCTTCAGGTGCTTGGCAAAGACAGATGCTGCCAACGGTGGAACAGCATTTCCAATCTGTTGAATGACACTCGCAGCGTTGCCCGAAAATGAATATGCATCCGGGAAAGTTTGAATTCTTGCGCACTCGCGAATAGTCAATGGCCTATTCTCATGTGGATGAATAAATTCTCGGGACGCAGCTCCGGTGATAGTTAGGCTCTGCAGGTCACCAGTCAAGCGCTTTACCCCCGATGGAGCGCCACCCCGTTTCTCGGTTGGGGTCCCGTCTTGCACACGTCGGAAGGCACGACGTTTAAAGCTCTCATGCCAATGTTCTTGAGGCAGGTCCTTCATCGTCTGACCCGGCCTAAGAAGCGAATACATTTCGGAATCCTTGACATCCACATTCTGAAAATGCTCCGTCAAAAGACCAACCTCATTACCCAACCTCATTCTCTCGTCGAATTCATTGACTGGAACTTCGGACGAATAGTTTAGTTTCTCCTGCCGAGATTTGCCTGCCATGGGCAAACCTGCCAGCGCCTCGTCAAGCGTAGGAGCAAAAGGCTTACCACTATGCTTCTTTGACTTCCCGGAGGCATACGACTGCGTTTCCGCCGGGAACTCAAAGTCAATCCCCAAGCAATTCCCGATTATCAAAACGCGCTTTCGCGTTTGAGGCACACCGTAGGCAGCAAGATTGACCTTCTGAACCCGAACCGAATACCCAATCCGCAGAAACTCTTTGACAAGAGAAGAAACAGCAGCGCCATGTCCGGACGTAAGCAGGCCTTCAACATTCTCGAATATGAACCAGCGCGGACGTAGCCGGTCAACGATGTTCAAATAGTTGAATATCAGGCGATTGCGAGGGTCGCTTGAGTCGCGCGACCCGGCCGTGCTAAACCCTTGACAAGGAGGCCCGCCGATAACGGCAAAGGGGGCACGCCCACCGGTTATTTTTCGGAAGTATTCAGGGTCTATGGACGAAAGGTCAACGTTATGGCAGTCGCTACCAACGTTTCGTTCATAGGTTGCGCACGCATCTTGGTCAATCTCTGCGCCACAAAGCGGCTTCAACCCAGCTAATGCAAATCCATACGAAAAGCCTCCGGCACCGGAGAAGAACGAGAGAACGTCGTCAGATTGCGCTTGTGGGCTGTGCATATAGCCAGTTTACCGGCAGGGGCGAGTCGCAGGGGCCGCCGCGAAGCCGTGAGGCAAGGCGTCCAGCCCGAGCCGATGGAGGGGCCTGCAAGGCAACTCGGTCGGCGTTCCGCTCGCAGGGTGCCCGACCGTTGGGCCTTGCCGACAGGGAAGATCGGAGGGCTGGGGCGCGTATTGGGGTGGATGAGGAGGGGGCGTCCAGCCCGCAAGGTGGCGTGTCGCCCTAGCGACCTTGAGCCGCCGTGCCGCCCTTTGTGGCGGTGGAAGGTATCTCCTTCGACCGTCTCGTCCTTCGCGACGGGCTGCAAGTCGGTCGCAGTCTACACTCAGCGCCTCAGCGCCGTCTCGGCCTCAATCTGCCCAAGCCAGCGGATAGACTGCTCGCGGCTGTCGCCGCACATGTCGGGGGACGGCTGGAGAGAGCCGCAGACAGCCGGCCTCTCGGGGTGGTCGAAAATCTTGCATCGCTCTTGCTCGTCGCGCTGCACACATCTCACGCCGGCTGGCTTGCCCTGCGGCATTCCGGGGATGGGGCTGGAAATGGACGGCGCCGTGCAGCACGCGCCGCAACCGGGGCGGCAGGTTATTTCCATGCATTTGCTATTGAATTAATAGCTATGTGCCTTAGTGGATATTGTGCTGGAGGCCATTTTGCCTTTGAGTCGAGTGTTTGGCGGATCAAGCGGCGGGGCCTGTCACGCTGGCGGTGCCCAGGCGCTCGGCAGCCCACAGCACCTGATCCACCACGGCGCGCACGCGCTGGCGGTGGGGTTCGTGCACCAGCACGCCCTGATCGTCCAGGGCGCTCGCGGCCAGACCCAGGGCGAACGCCTGTGGCGCCAGCCAGCATTCCAGGTTCATGAGCAGCGGTGCCAGGTGGCTTTGCGAGCGCAAGCCGCCGAGACCGCCGTTGGACGCGCTGAGCATGCCCACGACCTTGCCGCGGAAGGGGCGGGTGCCGTCGCTCCAGTCCGGGTGGCCGGCCACCGGGCTGGAGGCCCAGTCGATGGTGTTCTTGAGCAATGCCGTGTAGCTGCCGTTGTATTCGGGCGAGCAGATGATCCAGCCCGGGTGGGAATCCATCGCTGCCTTGAGGCGCAGAACGTCGGGGGGCGTGCCGACGGCTTCGAGGTCGGCGTTGTACATGGGGATGTCGAAATCGGCGAGTTCGAGCAAGGTGACGTCGGCGCCGGCATCGCGCGCAATGTCGGCGGTGGCGCGCGCCAGGCGGCGGTTGAACGATTGCTGGCGGGTGCTGCCCGCGAAGACGAGGAGTTTTTGCATGGCCGCGATTGAATCACACCCCTTCAGCAGGAAACCTGCAAGAAACCATCCCTGCGCCAGATTTGGTTCCACGTGAAACAGCACCGATGGCAGGGGCGGGCCCGAAGTGGGAAAATCCAGGATTTTCCAGCCCGGCAGGGCCGGCCCGTGCGCCGGTGCTGGCGGGCGCGCCCCGCGCCCTGCGGCGGCGTCCGTGTCGATGAACGGCCCTGCGGGGCCCCGGAGCAGTCCCATGTTGTACCCCCAGGAATTTGATGTGATCGTCGTCGGTGGCGGCCATGCCGGCACCGAAGCCGCGCTGGCCGCCGCGCGCATGGGCCAGCGCACCTTGCTGCTCACGCACAACATCGAAACGCTGGGGCAGATGAGCTGCAATCCCTCCATCGGCGGCATCGGCAAGGGCCATCTGGTCAAGGAGGTGGATGCGCTGGGCGGTGCCATGGCGCTGGCCACCGACGAAGGCGGCATCCAGTTCCGCATCCTCAACAGTTCCAAGGGCCCCGCGGTGCGGGCCACGCGCGCGCAGGCCGACCGGGTGCTGTACAAGGCGGCCATCCGGCGCATGCTGGAGAACCAGCCCAATCTGTGGCTGTTCCAGCAGGCGGTGGACGATCTGATGGTCGAGGGCGATCGCGTGGTGGGTGCCGTCACGCAGGTGGGCGTGCGGTTTCGCAGCCGCACGGTGGTGCTCACGGCGGGCACCTTCCTGGACGGCAAGATCCATGTGGGCCAGAACAACTACGCCGCGGGCCGGGCGGGCGACCCGCCGGCGGCCAGCCTGTCGGCGCGCCTGAAGGAACTGCAGCTGCCACAGGGCCGCCTGAAGACGGGCACGCCACCGCGCATCGATGGCCGCAGCATCGACTTTTCGAAGTGCGAGGAGCAGCCCGGCGACGGCATGCCCGGCGGCGTGAACGAGGGCACGGTGCCGGTGTTCAGCTTCATGGCGCATGCCTATGGCGGCGCCGCCATGCACCCCCGCCAGATGCCGTGCTGGGTCACGCACACCAACGAACGCACGCACGCCATCATCCGCAGTGGGTTCGACCGCAGCCCGATGTTCACCGGCAAGATCGAGGGCGTCGGCCCGCGCTACTGCCCCAGCGTGGAAGACAAGATCAACCGGTTTGCCGACAAGGACAGCCACCAGATCTTCCTGGAACCCGAAGGCCTGACCACGCACGAGTTCTACCCCAACGGCATCAGCACCAGCCTGCCGTTCGACATCCAGTACGAACTGGTGCGCAGCATGGCGGGGCTGGAAAACGCGCACATCCTGCGGCCCGGCTACGCCATCGAATACGACTACTTCGACCCCCGCTCGCTCAAGAGCACGTTCGAGACGCGGCAGGTGCAAGGGCTCTTTTTCGCCGGGCAGATCAACGGCACCACCGGCTACGAAGAAGCGGCTGCCCAGGGCCTGTTCGCGGGCATCAATGCCGCACTGCAGTGCCGGCAGATCAAGGGCGAGGCCAACGATTTCGGCGGCGCCTGGCTGCCTCGCCGCGATGAGGCGTATCTGGGCGTGATGGTGGATGACCTCATCACCAAGGGCGTCACCGAGCCTTACCGCATGTTCACCAGCCGGGCCGAGTTTCGCCTGCAACTGCGCGAAGACAATGCCGACATGCGGCTGACCGAAGTGGGGCGCCAACTGGGCCTGGTGGACGATGCGCGCTGGGAGTCGTTCAGCCGCAAACGCGATGCGGTTTCACGTGAAACAGAGCGCCTCAAGACCACCTGGGTGAACCCGCGCAGCCTGCCTGCGGCCGAATCGGCCCGCGTGCTGGGCAAGTCCATCGAGCACGAATACAACCTGTTCGATCTGCTGCGCCGGCCCGATGTGGCCTACGGCGACCTCATGGGCATGGATGGTGGCCGGCTGGCGTCTGCGGACGTTTCACGTGAAACACTGGGTGAGCTGGCGCTGCCGGTGGTGGAGCAGGTGGAGATCGCCGCCAAGTACGCGGGTTACATCGACCGCCAAAAAGACGAGGTGCAGCGCGCCGCGCATTTCGAAACGCTGCGCTTGCCGGCCGATCTGGACTACCTGCAGGTGCCGGCCCTGTCCATCGAAGTGCGCCAGACGCTGCAAAAGCACCGGCCGGAAACCCTGGGCCAGGCCTCGCGCATTTCCGGGGTGACGCCTGCCGCCATCTCGTTGCTGCTGGTGCATTTGAAGCGGGGCGGGTTCAAGGGCTTCACCACGGCGCCGGCCCCCGACGAGGTGCCGGCATGAGCGCTGTGGCATTGCAGGGCGCGTTGACCGAAGGCGCTCAGGCCCTGGGGCTGGGGCTCACCAGCGGGCAGGTCACGCAGTTGCTGGAGTTTCTGGCCCTGCTGCAGAAGTGGAACAAGGTGTACAACCTGACGGCCGTGCGCGATCCGCAGGAAATGCTGACCCACCACCTGCTCGACAGCCTGGCGGCCGTGCCGCCGCTGCGCCGCCAGCTGGCACTGGTGCCTGCCGGCATCGACGCGAACCCGGCTCTGCCGCCGCGGCTGCTGGATGTGGGCTCGGGTGGCGGGCTGCCGGGCGTGGTGTTCGCCATCTGCTGCCCGGGCCTCGACGTGAACTGCGTGGATACCGTGGCCAAGAAGGCGGCGTTCATTCAGCAGGCAGCGGTGACGCTTCGGCTGCCCAACCTGCATGGCATCCATGCCCGCGTCGAAAACCTTGCCGGTCCCTACGATCTGGTGAGCTGCCGCGCCTTCGCATCGCTGCCCGATTTCACCGCGTGGTCCGGCAGCGCGATGGCCCCGCATGCGGTGTGGCTGGCCATGAAGGGCAAGCGGCCCGACGACGAAATCGCCGCGTTGTCGCCGGATGTGCAGGTGTTTCACGTGGAACCCTTGGCAGTGCCCGGGCTGGATGCAGAGCGTTGCATCGTCTGGATGCGGCGAACGGATGGCGCGGCGCCTTCGGTCGCTTAAACTCGCTCCTCCAGTTTTCGGGGGGCTTTCATGTTTGGCGTAGCAGATTACGGCGCGTTCGTCGCGGCCATCGTGTTGTTCCTCGCCATTCCTGGCCCGGGCAACCTGGCGCTCATCACCTCGACGGGCAAGGGCGGCATCCGCGCCGGGCTGGCCGCCACGTTGGGCGTCATGGCCGGCGATCAGGTGTTGATGTGGATGGCGGTGGCCGGTGTGGCGGCGCTCCTGGCGTCCTACCCGGCGGCCTTTCATGCCGTGCAGTGGCTGGGCGCGGCCTATCTGGCGTGGCTGGGTTTTCGGATGCTGACCGCACGGCCCGGCAGCCAGCCCGTGATCGCCATCGAGCCACGGCATTACTTCAAGCAGGCGGCATGGATCACGCTGCTCAACCCCAAGGCCATCGTGTTCTACATGGCGTTCTTTCCGCTTTTCGTGGACCCGGCCCGCCATCAGGGCCTGCTGACCTTCGGCGCCATGGCGGCCACCATCGCGGCGCTCACCTTCGTGTACGGCCTGATCGTCGTGCTGCTCACCCACCGCCTGGCGGAGCGCATGCGCGCCAACCCGCGCATCGCGCGCGTGCTGGAAAAGATCGCCGGCGTCTTTCTCATCGGCTTCGGCATCAAGCTGGCCCTCACCAAATAAATTCGCGAAACGAAAGCATCCATGGCCAAGATTTTTTGCATTGCCAATCAGAAGGGCGGGGTGGGCAAGACCACCACCTGCGTCAACCTGGCCGCGGGGTTGGCCAAGATCGGCCAGCGGGTGCTGATGGTCGATCTGGACCCGCAGGGCAATGCCACCATGGGTTCGGGCGTGGACAAGCGCGCGCTGGAGCTGACCGTGTACGACGTGCTGCTGGAGTCGTCTTCCATCAAGGAGGCGGCGGTGCTGTCGGAAAAGTGCGGCTACCACGTGCTGGGCGCCAACCGCGAACTGGCCGGCGCCGAGGTCGAGCTGGTGGCCCTGGAGCACCGCGAACGGCGCCTGAAGGCAGCCCTCGCCGAGGTGGACGCGGACTACGACTTCATCCTGATCGACTGCCCGCCATCGTTGAGCATGCTCACGCTGAACGGCCTGTGCTGCGCGCATGGCGTCATCGTGCCGATGCAATGCGAATACTTCGCGCTGGAGGGGCTGACCGACCTGGTCAACACCATCAAGCAGGTGCACGCCAACCTGAACAAGGACTTGCAGATCATCGGCCTGCTGCGCGTGATGTTCGACCCGCGCATCACGCTGCAAAGCCAGGTGAGCGAGCAGCTCAAGGACCATTTCGGCGACAAGGTGTTCAACACGGTGATCCCGCGCAACGTGCGCCTGGCCGAGGCGCCGAGCTACGGCCTGCCGGGCGTGGTGTTCGACCCGTCCGCCAAGGGCAGCCAGGCGTTCGTGGACTTCGCCCGCGAGATGGTCAAGCGCGTCAAGCGCATGTAGCCAGCCGCAGCGGGTTTTGAATCGAATCGCCCCTCTGCCGCCGTATTCATTGCCCTTTTTGCTATCAAAAACATAGTATGAAACCAGACAACGTGCTGCTGCTACCCGGTTGGCAGAACTCCGGGGAAGACCACTGGCAAAGCCGCTGGGAGCGCCTGCACGGCGACCGGCGCGTGGAGCAGCACGACTGGATGCATCCGCTGCGCGGCGACTGGTCCGCGCGGCTGGAAGAGGTCGTGGTGGACGCCGACGGCCCCGTGGTGCTGGCGGCGCACAGCCTGGGCTGCATCCTCACCGCCTGGTGGGCGGCGCACTCGAAGAACGCCCACCGGGTGCGCGGTGCGCTGCTGGTCGCGCCGGGCGATGTCGAGCACCCCGACGTCGCGCCCCTGCTGCCCGGCTGGGCCCCCATCGCGCGCCAGCCGCTGCCGTTTCCCGCCGTGCTGGTGGGCAGCCGCAACGACCCGTATTGCAGCTTCGAGCGCGTGCAGGGGCTGGGCCGCGACTGGGGCGCGCGCTTCGTCGATGCGGGCGCGCTCGGCCACATCAATGCCGAGTCGGGCCTGGGGGACTGGGCCGAGGGCAGGGCGTTGCTGCAGTCGCTGTTTTCATCCACGCCCTCGCCCACGCCCACGCCTGGGCCGTCGGCATGATGCCTGCCAACGCGGGCCTGCCGCCCTCGCGCCGCTCTGGCCATGTCCTGGCGATCCCCCGCTGATCGATGAATTCCTTTGTCCGGCCGGCCGCTGCAAGACCCAGCGCCCCACCGGGCCGGCCCCTCTATCGAAGCACAACAGAAAGCACTTTCCATGGTTACCAAGAAACCCAAGGGCCTCGGCCGCGGCCTCGAAGCCCTGCTGGGCCCCAAGGTCGCCGAAAAAGGCGATGCCGCCCCGACGCCGCCCGAAGGCACGCCCAGCACGCTGGCGCTCACCGAACTGGTGCCCGGCATGTACCAGCCGCGCACGCGCATGGACGAGGGCGCGCTGTACGAGCTGGCCGAGTCGATCAAGGCGCAGGGCATCATGCAGCCGATCCTGGTGCGCCGGCTGGCGCAGGGCGACCACGCGGGCCGCTATGAAATCATTGCCGGCGAACGGCGTTTTCGCGCGGCGCGGCTGGCGGGGCTGGACACCGTGCCGGTGCTGGTGCGCGACGTGCCCGACGAGTCGGCGGCCGCCATGGCGCTCATCGAGAACATCCAGCGCGAAGACCTGAACCCGCTGGAAGAGGCGCAGGGCCTGTCGCGGCTGGTCAAGGAATTCGGCCTCACGCACGAGCAGGCCGCGCAGGCCGTGGGCCGCTCGCGCAGCGCCGCCAGCAACCTGCTGCGCCTTTTGAACCTGGCCGACCCGGTGCAGACGATGCTGATGGCCGGCGATATCGACATGGGCCATGCGCGCGCGCTGCTGTCGCTGGACCGGGCGGCGCAGATCACGGCGGGCAACCAGATCGCCGCCAAGAAGCTGTCGGTGCGCGAGGCCGAGGCCCTGGTCAAGAAGATCGGCGCCGAGTTCAGCCTGGTGCCGCAAAAGCCCAAGAAGGACGCCAAGTCGCGCGACCTCAAGCGGGTGGAGGAAGATCTGTCCGACCTGCTCATGGCCGAGGTCGAGGTGCGGGTGAAAAAGCGCGTCAAGCGCGGCAGCCGCACCGAAGAGATGGGCGAGCTGGCGATCCAGTTCGGTTCGGTCGACGCGCTGAACGGGCTGATCGAGCGCCTGCGGGGCCACTGACGCGCCAGCGGGTCAGTGGGGCGGTGGTCTGGTGGGCCGATGGGCTGGCGTGGCGGTCGGGCTCGTGCCGCCGCTGCAGCGCTTTGCGTTGGGCCTTATGCGAAAACATGCGTTGACCCTGCCATCGCCGTGTTCAAAGATCACCCCCCGTCGGCATCGCTTCACTCGCGGCGCTGTGCTGCTCAGGAAGGCCGGCGAACAGGGAGGCCCACCATGAAAGTGTCATTGAACGCTGCCGAGCTCCAGCATCGGCAATCCGAACCCACCAGCGGCGACGGCGCAGCGGCGGCCAGCAAAAGCGGGCCGGCGTCCCCGGGGCCCTCCGGCCATCCGGACCTGCCGGCGCGCGAGCCCCGTCCTTTCGGCGCAGAAACGGCGCGGCTGCGCACCGCGCTGACGGCGCTGCTCGCGCCGGGCGGTCACGCCCATGCCGGCGGCAATGCCCGCCCCGGCGGGCCGGGCGACACGGCGCTGCTGCGCCAATTGCTGCAGGCGGCGATCGATCACCCGGCAGCAGCGAATGCAGGCCGGCCCTCGCTGGCCGCGGCACTGGCCGCTGCGGGCCATGCGCCCCGGCTCAGGGGCGCCGAACTGCTGGAAGGCAGCCCATCGCTGCGCGGCTGGGATCTGTCCGGCGTGGCCTTCGAGGACTGCCGCTTCGACCGCAGTTCGCTGGCGGACACGCGCATCGAAGGCAGCGCTTTCCAGGGCTGCCAGTTCAACGAGGTTTCGCTGGCCCATGCCCAGTTGCGCGACAGCCAGTTCACCGGCTGCCGCTTTCAGGAGGCGATGTTCCTCAATGCGACCTTGAGCGGTGTCCGCTTCGAGGCCAGCCATCTGCACGGCAGCAGTTTCGAAGACGCGCGCCTGCAGGACGGCTCGGTGTTCAAGGGCGTGAAGATGCCGGGAACGCATTTCCTCTGCGCGTCGGTGGGGGATGCGCGCATCGAGGCCTCCGATCTGACCGACACGGTGTTCCTGGGCACCCAGGCACGGTTTCGCATCGATGCCGCGTCGCAGAAGACGGCCCGCCTCACGCGGCCCACCACGGCCACCCTGGTCTCGCACGATGTGCGCGGCATCACGGTGCCGCGCGTGGGCGCCAAGATCGCTGCCGTGGCCGGCACCCTGCCGCTGCGGGTCGAGATGCGAGAGGCCTCGCTGCAGGCGGCGGCAGTGGACGCAGAGGTCGATGCCCATCTCGATCGCCTGGCCGCGCAGCCGTCCGGCGGCAGGCCGCTGGCCCAGCGCCTGGTGAGCGACGCCCTCGCGAACCCTGAGTCGCTGCCCAAGATCGCGCAGATTCTGGCGAAGGCCGAGGTCCTCGCGCGCCATGTCGATTCCGTGGTCCTGCCCGGTGGCGAAGACATTTCGCCGCACCTTTATGCCCAGCCGGCCGCGCCGCAGACCGACTGGAGCGGCGACTACCGGCGGTCCGTGCTCGAACTGGGCCTGCTGCACCAGTGCTTTCACCGGGGCGTGCCCCTGATGGCGATCTGCCGCGGCTTTCAGATGACCAACGTCTTTTTCGGCGCGGCGCTGCAGCAGCATGTGGGGAGCCAGGTGGGCGTCCGGACCCTGGACGACGACCGGGCCCCCGCGTCGCAGGGGGCCAGCGCTCCGGTGGCCGCGCAGACCGAGATCGGTGTCTTCGGCACCGCGCTGCAGGACATCCGCGCGGCCGTCTATCACCACCAGGCGGTGATCGACGATCCACAGGCGCGGCCGGACCTGCGCACCGCCCTGCGCCGCACGATCCCCTCCGAAACGGGCGACACCGCCTGGCGCGCCGTCATGGCGGTGGAGTCGTCCCAGCCGCGGGCGCCGCTGATCGGCCTGCAGTTCCATCCTGAGTTTTTCGATGCATCGACAGCGACCGCCCTGGCCAGCGACGGCAGCCCGCCATCCAACCAGGCGCTGGAGCGGAAGGCCGTGGGCCTGCGCAATCCGGCCGACCTGATCGCCAGCGGCATCCTGGACCACATGTCGCCCGGCAACGATGCGCTGTGGAAGATCCTGTCGCAGGCCGCTACCGCACACCGCCACAAGGCGGCGATCACGGCCGACGTGCTGCAGGCGCAGAAGGCGGCGTTGAAGCCCGTGCAAGCCGCCGTGGAGGCCCCTGTCGGGTGATGCCGCGCGGGCATCGAGCGTCGTGTTCAGGCCGGCCCGCGCCGGTGCTCCAACACCGCGATCGCCGCGAAGCCGCACAGCACCGCGAACCACAGCGTGGCCACGCGAATGCCCACGGCGGCCAGCGTGCCCAGGCCGATCGGCACGGCCTGCAGCGCCAGCAGGGCGACCAGGGTGGCCTCGGTGGTGCCGATGCCGGCCGGCAGCATGGACGCGGCGCCGGCCAGCATGGCCGTGGGGTAGAGGGAGACCGCATCGCGCCAGGGCAGATCGATGCCCAGCCCGCGCAGCAGCCAGGCGAACGAAAGCGCCACCACGCCCCAGGCGATCAGCCCCAGGCCGAGGGACAGGCCCAGGTCCAGCGGATGCAGCCACGCCCTGCAGCCCGCCAGCCCCATGGCCAAGGCCCTAACCGCGCGCGACACGCGCGGCCAGCCGCAGCGGCGCAGGCAGGCGGCGCTGCGCAGCAGCCACGCCGGCCGTGCCGCTACCAGTACGACGGCGCCGATCATGCCCGCCACGAAGGCTACCAGCACGGCGAACAGCGGCAGTGCGGGGATGGCCAGCGCTGCCAGCAGCACCACGCACAGCAGGTCGAACGCGCGCTCGTACACGAAGGCCGAGACGGTGCGCGCCGTCGGCACGCCATGGCGCGAGAAATAGCGCACGCGCACCAGTTCGCCGACCTTGCCGGGGGTGGCGGTGAAGGCAAAGCCCGACAGGTACCCGAGAAAGCCCGGCCCCCAGGGCACGGAGTGCCCCGCACGCGACAGCAGCCAGCGCCATCGCAGGTAGCGCAGCAGGTACGAAGCGAAGGCGAGGCCCGCCATGGACGGCATCCAGGCGAGCACCTGCGGCAACTGCGCGAAGACCTGGTTGCGCGCATCGGCCCAGGCCAGGGCCACCACGTAGGCCGCCGTGCAGGCCCCGGCCGCAGCGACGGCGTGGCCCGGCTTCATGCGCGGTCGGCGAAGGACCAGCGCTTGTGGCCCAGGTAGCTGGTGAACACCGGCACGGCCACGCCCACGGCATGGGCGATCTCGGGCACGAAGGCCGTCACGCCCAGCGCGGGCAGCACCTGGCGTGCCAGCAGCAGGCTCACCGCCCAGGTCTGCGCCACGGCCACCAGGTTCACCAGCACGAAGAACCCGGCGGATTTGTGCACCGGCTGCTGGCTGCCCTGGAACACGAAGGCGCGGGCCAGCAAAAAGGCCGTGACCATGCCCACGCCGTAGGCCAGCACCACGGCGTAGGAAAACGGCATCCACTGGTTGAGCACGATGCGCGCGATGAAGTTGGCGAGCGCGGCCACGCCGCCGGTCACCAGAAAGGCCACGAACTGCCGGGATCGGAACTGCGCCAGCATGAGCGGCCCCTAGACCCGCGCCGCAGCGGCCTGCGCGGCCATCTGGCGCCCGAAGCCGATGCTCTCGGAGATGCCGCGGTCCTCGGGGTAGTAGTACGACGTGTCGGCCACCCACAGGCCACGCACCGGCAGCTGCACGGGCGGCAGGCTGTCCAGGTAGTTGGGCGGGCAGATGGGCTGCGCGTAGCGGTAGCGGCTGGCGCGCAGGGCCAGGAAGTCGCTGTCCTGCAGCTTCGGGTTGATGGTCTTCAGGTAGCGGCGCACCTTGTCGAGGAAGGCCGCGTCGGGCTCGGCGAACTTGGGATGCTCGCCAGGCATGTAGAACGGCACGTACACCACCGACTCCTGCAGCGGCCGCAGGTTGCTGTATTCGACCAGGCCGGGAATGTCCATGTCCGGATCGTTCACGTTGACCCAGAAATTGCCGGACAGGGGCTGGCGCAGCTTGGCGATCACGCAGACCACGGCGATGTTCTGCAGCGCGGCATATTGCGCCAGCAGGGTGGGCGGCAGGTCGGGCATGGTGCGGGGCACGTAGGGCAGGGGGATGGTGCTCACCACCTTGTCGAAGGCCTCGAAGCCCTGCGCGGTTTCAAGGCCCTGCACGCGCGTGGCGTCCATGCGCACGCGCGTGACCGGCGTGGACAGGCGGATCTCGCCGCCATGGCGGCGAATGTCCGCCACCATGCCGTCCAGCAAGGTGACCGAGCCGCCATCCAAATGGCCGAGCTTTTCGCGCATGAGGCTGTAGCGCGAGCGGCCGATGCGGCGGATGCGGCTCCAGATCCACGCGGCGGACAGGTTGCCGGCATGGTCGTAGAACTTGTAGTCGAACAGGCGGCGCCACAGCACTTCGTAGGCTTCCTTGCCCACCCAGCGACGGATCCAGCCCGTGGCCTCTTCGCCGTCGAGCGGCTTCCAGTCGGTGCGCTTCGTGGAGAGGAAGGCATGCAGGCCGTAGCGGAATTTCGCGACCAGGCCCAGGCCCTGAAAGCGCAGCAGGGCCACGGGGTTGCCCCAGGGTTGCAGCCGCTTTTGGAACCAGTAGCCCATGCGCGTTGCGCGCCAGCGCATCTTGTCCGAGAGCCCGAGTTCGTCCAGCATCTGCAAGAAGGCGTGGTCGGAGGTGCAATGGAAGTGGTAGTAGCGCTCGATGGGCAGGCCGTCGAAGTCGAACATCGCGGTCATGCCGCCCACGCGGTCGTCGGCCTCGAAAACCACGGGCCGGTGGCCATCGCGCGCGAGCTGGTAGGCCACGGCCAGGCCCATGGGGCCGGCGCCCAGCACGGCGATGCGCTGCCCCGGCGTTGCGGCCGCGGCCTCGGAAGGAGAGGGGGTTTGCGCGCTCATCAGAACTCCAGCACCACGCGGCTGTATTCCGGGTGGTTGAAGGTTTCGTGGATGGCCTCGGCGAAGGGCGTGGCGCGCACGCCGAAGATGCCGGGCCAGTCGATCACCTCGAACTCGTCGTGCGCCACCAGCGCCTTGAGCTGGTCGGCGGTGAAGGGCGGGTCCTTGTCGAACAGCGCCCACACCTTGAGCAGCAGAGAGAAGAGGCCATAGGGGATCTTCACGATCCAGGCGCCGGCGCCCGTGGCGGCCTTGATCTGGCGAATGATGTCGATGTAGTCCACCTTCTCCAGCCCCGTGATGTTGAAGACGCCGCCCACCCGGCGCTCCTCGATGCAGCGCACGATGATGCGGCAAAAGTCGGCCGCGTAGAGCGGCTGGCGCATGTAGCGGCCGCTGCCGGGAATCGGAAACACGGGCACCTTGCGCATGAAGCGCGACAGCCAGCCCAGGTGCTTGCGGTCGAACCAGCCGAACATCAGCGTGGGCCGCAGCACCACGCAGGGAATGCCGCTGTCCAGCACCATCTTTTCCTGGGCGCGCTTGGTCTCGGTGTAGTGGTCCTGCGCGACCGACTCCACCACCGACGAGCTGATGTGCACCGTGTGCGCGATGCGGTGGCGCTGGATCAGCGCCAGGATGCGGCCGGTGGAGGTGAGGTTGTTGCGCACGAACGGGTCGGCCTGCGGCGCGCCGATCTGCGCCTGCAGCATGACCACTGCGTCCGCGCCCTCGAAGTGGCGCTCCCATGCGCCGGGCTCGGCCAGGTCGGCGTCCTCGGCCACGATGTCGGGGTGCACCTGCCGCAGGATGGCCAGGTTGCTCGCATGCTTGTCCAGCACGACCAGGTTGTGATAGCCGTGCAGCTTCAGATGGGCCACGAGGTTCTGGCCCACGAGGCCGGCGCCTCCCGGCAGGATGATTTTGGCGTTCTTCATGGGAGTCTTTTTCTCAGCGATGTCTGGTGAGGCGGTGTGCACGCTCATTGCGGCTGCGGCACCTTGAGGGCCACCGAGCACTCGGTGCCGGGCGCGGTCAGCGTCACGGTGGCCGGCAGTGTCTCGGGCGTCGCCTTCAGGTAGGCGGTGAAGGTCAGGTAGCGCGCGGGCGCGTGGGCACCGCCCGGCGCGCTCAGCTTGCGCCAGCGGTGGGGCACGCCCACGCCCACCACGGTGCCGTCGGGCGCGACGAGGCGCACCGATTCGGGCGGCGGTCCCTCGCCATCGGGCAGCAGCGCGCCGCTCACCGAGACGAAGCGCGCGTCGCCAGGCACGCGCTGCACCCAGTCCACGAAGGCCGTGCAGCGGGCGGGCGGCACGTCCACGTGCGAGCCCAGGGCCGTGGCGGCGTCGGAGAGCGGAGGCTGGCCGAAGATCGAATGGCCGTGCCGCTGTGCCTTGGCGACGATGAGCTCGCCCAGGTTCCGGTCCCAGATCAGCATGCCGATGCGGCGTTCGTCATGCACGCCCATCGCGAGCGCGAGGGCTCCGGTCATGCGCAGGTGGGCCACGTCGTTGCGCTTGGTTTCGCGCATCTGTATCGCCAGCATCTGGGCCAGCACGGCCACCAGCAGCAGGGTAAAGCCGGCGCGGGCGAGACCGCGCAGGGCCATCACGCGGGGTGCGTACAACACGCCAAGGGCGGCCCACGCCATCATCGTGGGCGTGGTGTAGCGGCTGGACAGCGAGCCTTCCATGCTGAACTGCAGGCGGCCGCTGGCCGTCGCGAAGGCGATGCCCGCTACGAAGGCGACGAAGGTGAGCAGCGACAGCTCCAGCGCATGGGCGCGCGGGGCCCGAAGCGCAGGCACCAGCCGGGCCAGCGTCAGCCCCGTGAACAGCACGCCGAAGGCCTGGCTGATCCACATCGCCTCCATCTGCCGGGCCAGGTGCTGGAACGGGCTGCCCAGGTATTGCAACGTGTACTGCAGCATGCCCAGCGGCCGGCCCATGAGCACTGCCAGCAGGCCGGGCCGGGGCGTCGGCGCGACGAAATCCGCCATGTAGGCACCGATGCCCAGCGCGGCCAGCAACGCCAGTACCGCCACACGGCGCCAGCCCATGCGCGCGACGGCGGCGTACAGCGCCATCATGGGCAGCGCCATGATGCCGTTGGCCATGGTGCCGATGCTCAACACGCCCAGCGTGCAGCCGCCGATGAACCAGCGCAGGCTCTGTGGAGACTGCGTGGCGCGGTACAGGCAGTACAGCCCGGCCAGCGGCAGCCATTGGGCGAGGAAGAACTGGCTCTGGAAAGCCCAGGTCAGGTTTTCCTGCTGGATCCAAGACGTCAGCCAGACGGAGAGCAGCACGAGGGCCGACACCGAGGTGGCGCGGGGCATCGGTCCCAGCCGCGCTTTCAGGAAGGCCCAGAACGTGGCGATGCTGCCCGCCACCAGCAGGTAGTTGACCGCGATCAGGAAGACCTGAGTACCACCGAACCAGCGGTACTCCATCCAGAACAGCGCCTTGGACAGCACGAGGCGGTGCTCGTTGAAAAGCCTCCACCAGGCGCTCCAGCCGCCGCCGTCGCGCACGTCGGCATAGAAGTCCACCGCACCCCACATGTCCCAGATCGGGACAGCGGTGAACGTGCGCCAGGCCGCCACGGCCGTCGCCAGTGCGAACAGCGCCGCATAGCCCACAAGGGCCACCGCCGCCCAGTGGCGGCGGCGTTCAGGGGTCCACCGCATGGCTCAGATATCCATTTTGTGGAAGATGGCGCGCGGCAGGTTGCGGATCACGGCCATGATCAGCGCCCATTTCGCCGGGGCATAGACCACGGGCGTGCCACGGGCCATGCCGCGCACCATGGCCTGGGCCACTTGCTCCACGCTGGCCAGCTTGGCGCCGCGCGCCTTGAGGTGCGCCGTCATCGGTGTGTCGGTCGGCCCTGGCTTGACCAGCACCACCTTCACGCCCGTGCCCGCCAGGCGGTGCTGCAAGCCTTCGGCATAGCGCTCCACCAGGCCCTTGGCGGCACCATAGACGTAGTTGGATTTGCGCCCGCGGTCGCCGGCCACCGAGCCGATGATGCCGATCGTGCCGTGGCCGGCCGCCAGCATCGCGCCGGCGAAGGCTTCGGCGCACAGCACGGGCGACAGGCCGTTGACGGCCATGGCCTGCTCGGCACTGGCCAGATCGTTCTGGCACTGGGATTGATCGGGCAGGCTGCCGTGGGCGATGAGCACCACGTCCGGCACGCCCTGGGCCGCCAGATGCTGCACCAGCGCGGCGACGGACGCCGCCTGCGTGACATCGCCGGCCAGCACTTCGATGCGGGCCTGGGGCTGGCGCACCTGCAGATCGTCCGCCACGCCCTGCAGGCGGGCCGCGTCGCGGCCGATGAGCACCATGCGCCCTATGCCGCCGGCCTGCAGCCACTGGCGTGCGCAGTGCTGGGCGATCAGCGACGTGGCGCCGACGATCGCGATGGTCTGCGATCCGTTGTGGTGGTTGTTTTGCATGTTGGCGGTGAAATCGTTCGTTCGTTTTTGTGGTGACAAGGCGCGCACCGGTCAGTCGCCCAGGAGGCGCAGCGACATCGCCGAGCGGATGTGCGGGTCGCGGTACGGAAGGAACTGGGCGAGCTTCGGGTAGCCGGCCTCGAACAGCTCGCGCGGCATGCGCGCATCCTTGGCCGGGTACAGCCGCCCGCCGGCCTGGGCGACCACGGCATCGAGCCGGTCGAACAGGCGCAGCGTTCGATCGCCGAGGTTGGGAAAGTCGAGCGCCAGCGTGACACCCGGCTGCGCAAAGCTCAGCAGGCCCACCGCTTCGCGGTCGCCGAAGGTCTTGAGCACGCCCAGGAAGCTGCCCTGTCCCGACGCGGTGATCTCGCGCAGCAGCGCGCCCACGGCATCGGGGCCGTGCGTGCGGGGCACCACGCACTGGTACTGGTAGAAGCCCCGGCGGCCGTAGATGCGGTTCCATTCCTGCAGGTTGTCCAGCGGATAGGAAAAGGGTTCGTAGTGCTGCAGGGCACGGCCCGCGCGGCGCCGGTTCAGGTGGTAGTACGCCGCGTTGAAAGGGCGCAGGCTCAGCCGGTTGACCAGCGAGACGGGTGGCGCGAACGGCACGGTGCGCTGGCGGTCTTTCGGCGCGGCGCCGCTCTGGGATTCGGGCGGGGCGGCATTGGCCCGCAGGAAGATGCCGCGCGTGGCGCCCGCCCGCGCGCCCGAGAGGCAGTCGATCCACGAGACGGTGTGCTCCCAGCCGGCCTCGGAGGCATCGGCCAGGGCGAAGAATTCGTCGAGCGATCCGTAGGGCAGGGTTTCGGTGTCCAGCCACGGGCCGGGCACACGCCTGAGCCGCAGCGTGGCCTGGGCGATCACGCCGGTCAGGCCCATTCCCCCCACGGTGGCGGCGAACCAGTCCGCGTGCAGCTGCGGGCCGCAGCGGATCGACAGCCCGTCGGTGCGCAGCAGCCGCAGTTCCTGCACATGGTCGCCGAAGGAGCCGTGCACGTGGTGGTTCTTGCCGTGCACGTCGTTGGCGATGGCGCCGCCCACCGTGGCCAGCTGGGTGCCCGGGGTGACGGGCAGCATCCAGCCGCGCGGCACGAAGGTGCGCTGGATGTCGCGCAGCAGCATGCCCGCTTCGCAGGTGAGCTCGCCGGTGGCCTCGTCCCAGGCGATGAAGCGGTCCAGGCCGCGCAGCGACCACAGCGCGCCGCCCGGGTTCAGGCACACGTCGCCGTAGCTTCGGCCCATGCCGAACGCCAGCCCGTGCTGGCCCGCGGCGAGCGGCAGGTGGGCCAGCGGGCGTTCCGCCAGCACGCGCACGTCGTGCTCATCGGCGGTCAGCCGGCCCCAGGAGCGGACGGCTACCAAGGCAGCCCCAGCGCCGCGGCGACCATCGCCACGCTGAACAGCACGCCGGCGGCCAGGCTGGCGCGGTCCTTGAAGGCGAACACCAGCGGGTCGTCATGCATCTCGCCGCGCACCGCGCGCAGCCACATCCAGCTCACCCAGAACACCATCACCGGCACGGCGGCCCAGATCATCTCGGGCGCGCGGTACATGAGCAGAACCGATTCGCTGTTCAGGTACAGCGCCAGCACCACCACGGCCGTGTAGCCGGCGGCAATGCCCAGGTTCTGAACGATGGGCGCGTCCGACGTGAGGTAGCCGCGTCCGTGCGCCTGCGTCTTGCCTGCGGCCTGTTGCACCATCAGCTCGGCATAGCGCTTGACGAACGCCAGCGACAGGAAGAGAAAGCCCGAGAACGCCAGCAGCCAGAACGACAGCGGCTGCATGATGGCGTAGGCGCCCGCCACGATGCGCAGCGTGTAGAGCACCGCCAGCGCGATGCAGTCGACCAGCACCCAGCGCTTGAGCGCCAGCGAATAGGCCCAGGTGATGGCGAAATACCCCAGCAGCCAGCCGAAGAACCCCACGCCCACCTGCCACGCGAGCACGAAGCTCGCCGCCGTGAGCACCGGCACCAGGGCCACGCCCTGCCAGGCCGCCAGCGCGCCCGAGGCGAAAGGCCTCATCCGCTTGCGCGGGTGCCGGCGATCGCTTTCCAGGTCGAGCAGATCGTTGGCCACGTAGACCGACGACGCGCACAGGCTGAAGGCCAGGAAGGCCACCAGCAGGCTGCCCCAGGCCTCGCCGTCTGCCAGGCGATGGGCGGCCACCAGCGGCACGAACAGCAGCAGATTCTTGAGCCACTGGTGCAGCCGCAACGCCTTGCGCCAGGGTTTGAGGCCCGCCGGAGCACGATCGAAGCGTCCGGCGACGTTGCCGTGCGCTTCGGCCTGGCGGGTGACGCCGCCCGGGGCATTGACCACGATGGCCGAACGCGCGGCCTGCCACACCGGAACGTCCGCCTGGGAATTGCCGGCGTAGTCGAAGCCGCGCTCGCCGAAGGCTTGCACCAGCGCCGCCGCCTTGGCCGGCCCCGCGAGATTGGTGGCGCCGTCGCTGGCCATCACCTGATCGAAACAGCCCAGATGGGCCGCGATGGCCTGCGCCACCGTGCGGTCGGAGGCGGTGCACAGCACCGTGCGGCGGCCCGCCGCGTGCTGGGCGCGCAGCCACTGAACGAAGGGCTCGTTGTAGGGCAGGGTGGCCACGTCCATCCGCACCCGCCGGCCGATTTCGTGCTTGAGGGCTGCCTTGCCACGCGCCAGCCACAGGGGCATGGCGAACACGCGCCACGGCCCGTCCCGCAGCAGCTGCAGCGACGATTCGTGCAGCATGTCCGTCAGGATGAGGGTGCCGTCCAGGTCCACCACCAGCGGTGGTTCCGAAGACGGGCCCGGTGCGGGCAAGGGCGTATCGAGGGGCGAGCGCAAAAGAAGCCTTTGGCAGGAAGGTATGAAGGGAAACGGAAGGCGCGCTGACGGGGTTCTGCGCGTGTTCTGTGCGCGAGGGCAACGGAACATTGTAAAAGCCGGTATCCGTCCAGCCCGTTCCGGGTGCCCGGCGTTACACCCTGCGGTGGCCTTTGTGGCGAAGACGCCGCAGTCGGCCGTTCACTAAACTCCCTTGTGATCGTCTCTTCGTGATCGCACGCCCCGTTCGCATCGACGCCCTGTCCCTCATGCCCCGACTCCCCTGGCCCTTGCCCGCCCTTTTGGCCTGGGCCGCCGCATGGCTGGTCTATCTCGGGCTGCAAGGCCGGGTCGTGCCGGTGGCGGCACTGGTCGTGGCCTGCGCCGTCGGCACGGCCGCCAGCGTGCTGGGCCAGGGCTGGTGGCGCCGCGGGCTGATCGCAACGGGGTTTCCGCTGTCGCTGGCCCTGTCGGGCGCGGCCAGCGTGCCGGCCTGGGCCTGGCTGGTGCCGCTGGCGCTGCTGCTGCTGGTGTACCCGCTCAACGCCTGGCGCGATGCGCCCCTCTTTCCCACGCCGCACGATGCGCTGCGCGGCCTGTCCGCTGCGGTGGCGCTGCCAACGGGCGCACGGGTGCTCGATGCCGGGTGCGGCCTGGGCGACGGCCTGCTGGCCCTGCGCCGCGTTTACCCCGCGGCCCGGCTGGAGGGCGTGGAGTGGAGCGTGCCGCTGCGCCTGCTGTGCGCGCTGCGCTGCCCCTGGGCGACGGTGCGCCGTGGCGATCTCTGGCACGACGACTGGAGCGGGTATGCCATGGTGTACCTGTTCCAGCGCCCCGAAAGCATGGCCCGGGCTGCAGCCAAGGCACAGGCGGAGATGGCGGCCGGCACCTGGCTGGTCAGCCTGGCGTTCGAGGTTCCCGGCGCCACGCCGCATGCCCGGCTGCAGCCGGATGGCGGGCACGCTGTGTGGGTCTATCGCATGGGCGGCCAGCCGGTAGCCAGCCGCCCGGCCGCGGCGCTATGATCCGTCGCCTTCCCTGGCAGGTCTGGCGTTGCGGCCGCTGCCCCTTGTTCTGTGCCGCCTTGCCCATGAGGCGTCGCCTCCACCCTTTTCCCTGAGAGGAACCCTCCCATGTCCAAGAAGACCTTGCCACTGCTGGCCGCCGCCTGCGCCGCCGTCCTGCTGACGGGATGCGAAACCACCAACATGAAGATGGGCAGTGCCGAGTCCAAGACGGTCGCCACCGGCGCGGCCGCCGGCGGTGCCACGGCCAACGAAAGCAGCGACCTGCAAAAGTGCGCCGCGCCCCTGGGCACCGTCTCGCTGGTGGAAAACCAGCAGGCCGGCTGGTACACCATCCTGCGCAACGAATACCGCCTGCCGCCCACGGCCAACCTGCTGCGCCTGCTGATCCAGCAATCCAACTGCTTCATCGTCGTGGAGCGCAGCGCCTCCGGCATGACCGCCATGGACCGCGAGCGCGCGCTCATGCAGTCCGGCGAAATGCGCGGCGGCAGCAACTTCGGCAAGGGCCAGATGGTCGCCTCCGACTACGGCCTGTCGCCTGAGATCGTGTTCTCCAACAGCGATGCCGGCGGCATCGGCGGCGTGCTGGGTGGCCTGATCGGCGGCGGCGGCGGCCGTGCCATCGGCGCGCTGGGCGGCGGGCTCAAGACGCGCGAAGCCAGCGCCATGCTGACCCTGGTGGACAACCGCTCGGGCGTGCAGATCTCGGCCTCCGAAGGCAGCGCCTCCAAGAGCGATTTCGCCGGCTTCGGCGGCCTGTTCGGCGGCTCGGCCGGCGGCGCGGTGGGCGGCTACCAGAACACGGCGCAGGGCAAGGTGCTCACCGCTGCCTTCATGGACGCCTACAACCAGATGGTCGTGGCGCTGCGCAACTACAAGGCGCAAAGCGTGCAGGGCCAGGGCCTGGGCGGCGGTGGACGCCTGGGCGTGGACGGCGGCGCCGCGCCATCGCAGACGCGTGCCGGCGTGCCTGCCCCGGCCGGCGCCGGCGCGGCGCCTGCCATGTCGGTGCGCGAGGCGCAGGAGCGCCTGAACGCCCTGGGCTACAACGTGGGCACGCCCGACGGCGCCGCTGGCGCCCGCACGGCCACCGCACTGCGCAGCTTCCAAAAGAGCCAGGGCCTGCCGATCACGGGCCGCGTGGACGCTGCGACGTCCGAAGCGCTCTCGCGCTGAGCACGGCGCCACCGGGAGGGACGGCGAACCGTCTCGCCCGGCGCACCCGGTGCGCCACAGGCAGACACGGCCGCCGCTCGCCGTGTCCGCCGCCATCCGCGGGTGCTTGCCCGCTGGGCTGGCGACAGGGTTACCGATCGTCACATCTCTTCGGAATCCTTCAACAGGCTTGTGTTGGGTGCTATTAAATCAATAGCTGTCAGCGCATGTATCACTAGGGCGAGCAGCCCAAAACACCTGCAATCGATCTATACTGCGCCCCGTTGGTGCTCGCGCGGTCATTGCGACCGCGCAGTTAAACGGGAACCAGGGAGGGCGCGTCCGCCAAGGAATGCTCCCCAACCTGGGCTGCCCCCGCAACGGTAAGCGAAAGAAGGCCTCGCCTTCACCCGGTGGAACGTGCCCACTGGATGCCTCGGCATCTGGGAAGGGCCCATCGGTTTTCGCCAGCCCGGAGACCGGCCGACAGGGGGCCGCGCTGCCAAGGTTCATGCCTTGGCAGCGCGGACCATTTCACGGAACCTGCGGGGAGGCAGGGGTCCGGGCGAATGCATTCCTGTGGTCCCCATGCAAATCTTTTCTGCGCTGGCATGCCTGCCGGCCCGTTGGCCATGACGCCCGGCACTGTCTGGTTCGTCGGCGCCGGCCCGGGCGATCCCGAACTCATCACGGTCAAGGGCCGCGCGCTCATCGAGCGCGCCGGCGCCATCCTGTTCGCGGGCTCGCTCGTGAACGAAGCGGCCACGCGCTGGGCGCCGCCGGGCTGCACCATTGCCGACAGCAAGGACATGACGCTGCCGCAGATGGCCGCGTGGCTCATCCTGCAGGCGCAAAAGCACGACACCGTGATCCGCCTGCAAACGGGCGACCCTGCGCTGTACGGCGCGCTGATCGAGGTGGTGCAGCCGCTGGACGCCGCGGGCGTGCCGGTGCGCGTGGTGCCCGGCGTGTCCTCGGCCATGGCGTCGGCTGCGGCGGCGGTGGAGAGCTTCACGCTGCCCGAGGTCACGCAGAGCGTGATCTTCACGCGCGTGGAGGGCCGCACGCCCATGCCGCCCGGCGAGTCGCTGGCCGAGCTGGGGCGCCACCACTGCACGCTGTGCATCTTCCTGTCGATCACGCTGCTGCACAAGGTGCAGGCCGGCCTGCGCGAAGCCGGCTGGGCCGAGGACGCGCCCATGCTGGTCGTTCACAAGGCCAGCTGGCCGGGCGAGGAGCTCATCGTGCGCTGCACGCTGGCCGACATCCGCGAGCGCTGCCGCGAGGCCAAGGTGGTGAGCCAGGCCATGGTGATCGCCAGCCCCACGCTGGGCGCGCGCCAGTGGCCGCAACTGACCAAGTCCAAGCTGTACGACGCCAGCTTCACCCACCGCTTCCGCCAGGCCAGCGAGCCTGCCCGCGAACCCCAACCCCCGCTCGAACGCGCCCCATGAAAAACACCATTTTGCTGATCGGCCATGGCTCGCGCGAGCCCGAAGGCAACGACGAGATCCACACCTTCGTGGCGCAGTGGCGCGTGCGCCAGCCCGCGTGGCGCATCGAGGTGTGCTTCATCGAATTCGCGCCGCCGGGCCTGCACGACGGCCTGCTGCAGGCCGCGCAGGGCAGCGACCGGGTGCTGGTGCTGCCGCTCATCCTGAACGCGGCCGGCCACGTGAAGATGGAAATCCCGGAGGCCATCGAGCATGCGCGCGCGCACTGTCCGGGCGTGGAATTTCTCTACGGCCCGCACCTCACCGCCTGCGAGCCGATCCTGGCCATCCTGCAGCGCCAGCTGCGCCGCTGCATGAACGCACTGGACATGCCCGACCCGACCACCACCGGCGTCGTGCTGCTGGGCCGGGGCTCGTCCGACCGGCAGGCCAACGGCGACGTGGCCAAGATGGCGCGCTGGCTGCAGGAAGACGGCCACCATGAGCTGGTCGAGATCGCCTTCACCGGCATCACCTGGCCGCGGCTGGAGCGCGTGGTGCAGCGCCAGGTGCTGCTGGGCATGCGGCAGATCGTGGTGCTGCCCTACTACCTGTACACCGGCACGCTGATGCAGCGCATCGCCCGGCAGGTGGAGCATTTGCGCGCGCAGTACCCGCAGGTGCGCTTCGCCCAGTCGCAGCATTTCGGGCTGGAGCGCGAGATCTTCGAGTTGCTGGACACCCGCGTGAACGACCTGCTGGGCGGCGTGGCCGGCAGCCTGCTGCCATGCGACGGCTGCAAGTACCGCGAGATCGCCCACGAGCTGGGGCACGGCCACAGCCACGAACACACGCATGCCCACGCGCCGGCGGTGCAGCCCACCGTGCCCGCAACGGTGGCAGCGGTGGCGAGCGCCGAGGTGGTCGTGCACCGGCACCCACCCGCGAACCCGCAACCACCGTCCCCTGCGCACCCGCACGCACATCCGCATCCGCATCCGCACGCCCACGACGGGCACGAACACGGCCACCCGCACGGCCACCCGCACGAAGCCGCCGCATGAGCACCGTCAACACCGTCACCGAGCAGCTCACGCGCGCCGGCCAGGCCATCGAGCACGACAGCTTCGCCGTCATCGACGCCGAGGCCGGCCCGCATCCCTACACGGCGCAGCAGTGGCCCATCGTGCGCCGCATGATCCACGCCAACGCCGACTTCGAGTTCAACGGCCTGACCGACTTCCACCCCCAGGCGGTGGAGGCCGGCATCGCCGCCATGCTGCGCGGCGGCACGCCCGTGGTGGCCGATGTGGAGATGATCTGCTCGGGCCTGTCGCAGCCGCGCCTGGGCCACTTCGGCATGCGCACGCACCAGTTCATCAGCGACGCCGACGTGATCGCGCAGGCCCAGGCCGAAGACACCACGCGCGCCGTGCAGGCCATGCGCAAGGCGCACCGGCAGGGGCTGCTGGCCGGTGCCATCGTGGGCATCGGCAATGCGCCCACGGCGCTCATCGAGCTGGTGCGGCTGATCCGCGAAGAGGGCCTGCGCCCGGCGCTGGTGGTGGGCATGCCGGTGGGGTTCGTCTCCGCCGCCGAATCCAAGGACCTGATGGCGGGCGTGGCCGATGTGCCGTGGATCGTCATTCGCGGCCGCAAGGGCGGCTCCACGCTGGTGGTGGCCGCGCTGCACGCGCTGCTGGCACTGGCCGAAGCGCGCCAGAAGGCGGCCGCACCGCAGGCGCCATCGCCATGATGGAAAAGACCGTGCGCCGCGGCACGCGCACCGGCTTCACCACCGGGGCGTGCTCGGCGGCCGCCGCGCGCGCCGCCGTGCTGGGGCTGGTGCACGGCGCCGTGCCCGACGCGGTGGACTGCCTGCTGCCCAACGGCGACGTGGTGCGCTTTGCCGTGAACGACGGCCGCTGCGACGGCGCCAGCGCGCACGCCATGGTCATCAAGGACGCGGGCGACGACCCCGACTGCACCGACAAGGCCCACCTGACCGCCGATGTGCGCGTCCTGCCCGGCGATGCCGGCGCGGTGCGGCTGGCGGGCGGCTTCGGCGTGGGCACCGTCACCATGGCCGGGCTGGGCCTGGCGGTGGGCGGCCCGGCCATCAACCCGGTGCCGCGCAGCAACATCGAAGACAACGTGCGCGCCGTGGGCGGCCCGCTGCTGGTGCATGCCGGCCTCGAAGTGACCATCTCCGTGCCGCAGGGCCTGGAGATGGCCAAGAAGACGCTCAACGCGCGGCTGGGCATTCTGGGCGGCATCTCCATCCTGGGCACCACCGGCATCGTGAAGCCGTATTCCACCTCCGCCTACCGTGCCAGCGTGGTGCAGGGCGTGCAGGTGGCGGCCACGCTGGGCCACGGCGTGGTGGTGCTCACCACGGGCGGGCGCACCGAGCAGTTCGCCATGAAGGAGCGCCCCGGCCTGCCCGCCGCGTGCTTCGTGCAGATGGGCGACTTCCTTCGCTATGCGCTGGACGAGGCCGTGGCGCAGGGCCTGCGCGAGGTGGTCATCGGCGGCATGGTGGGCAAGCTCACGAAAATAGCGCAGGGCGAGACCATCACCCACGCCAACCGGGCCGAGGTCGACACGCAACTGCTGGCCGGCCTGGCCGCCCGCGTGGGCGCTCCGCCCGAGGTCTGCGCCGAGATCGCCGCTGCCGAAACCGCCCGCTTCGGCGCCGAGCGCATGCAGGCCATCGGCCTGGGGCCGGCCTTTCACACGGCGCTGGCGCAGGCCGTGGTGCGCACCCTGACCGCCCCCGACCGCTACGGCGACCGCTTTCACCTCACCGTGCTCGTCTGCGATTTCGACGGCACCAAGATCACCGAGGCCGTCTGCGGCCCGGCCACCATCGCATGATCCCGCCCGACCGACTTTCCGACCCCCAGCCCTGCCGCGTGATCGGCGTGCTCGACGATGGCGCGGCCAGCCTGGGCGCCACCGCGCTCGCGCTGCTGCGCCGCGCCGACCTCGTGATCGGCGGGGCCCGCACGCTGGCGCTGTTCGAGGACGACATCGCCCCCGGCGCCACGCGGCGCGACCTGACGGGCCAGCTCTCGGCCGTGCCCGGCTGGATCGCCGCCGCGCGCGAGGCGCAGCAGACCAGCGTGGTGCTGGCCACCGGCGATCCGCTGTGCCACGGCATCGCCAGCTACCTCGCCTCGCGCCTGTGCATCGAGGCCATCGAGGTCATTCCCAACGTCTCCACGCTGCAGCTGGCCTGCGCCCGGCTGGGGCTGGCCTGGCAGGACGCGCGCATCGTCTCCGTCCACGCCAGGGACGCGGGCGAGTGGCAGCAGGGCGCGGCGCCCTCGCACGGGCTCTATGCGCTGGCGCAGGCCCTGCGCGCGCACGACCGCTTGGCCGTGCTCACCAGCCCCGACAACACGCCCGACCGCATCGCGCGGCTGCTGCTGGCCGAAGGGCAGGGCGGCGACTTCCAGATGGCCGTGGCCGAGCGCCTGTGCACCGCCGACGAACGCGTGTGGACCGAGCTCGCGCCCGAAGACGCCGCGCACCAGACCTTCGCCGACCCCAACGTGGTGCTGCTGGTGCGCACGCGCCCGCGGCCCGTGCCGGTGCGCTTCGGCCTGGCCGATGCCGCCTACCACCAGCGCCAGCCCGACAAGGGCCTCATCACCAAGCAGGAGGTGCGCGCCGTGTCGCTGGCGCGCCTGCAGCTGCGCGCCGACAGCCGTGTGTGGGACCTCGGCGCGGGCAGCGGCTCGGTGGGGCTGGAGGCCGCGCGCCTGTGCCCGCAGGGCCATGTGTGGGCCATCGAAAAGAACGAGGCCGACGCGGCCATCGCGCGCCAGAACGTGCAGGCGTTCGGCGTTTCCAATCACACGCTGGTGCAGGGCAAGGCGCCCGAAGGGCTGGCGGAATGGGACGACCCCGACGCCGTGTTCATCGGCGGCTCGGGCGGCGAGCTGGCCGAGCTGATCGCCCTGTGCCTGGCGCGCCTGCGCCCGGGCGGCTGGCTGGTGATGAACTTCGTCACGCTGGAGAACCTGGCCGCCGCCACGCAGGCGCTGCAGGCTGCGGGCGCCGCGTGGGACGTGCTGCAGCTGCAGGCCGCGCGCAGCAAGCCCATCCTGCACATGCACCGCATGGCGGCCGAGAACCCGGTGTGGATCGTCTGCGCGCAGGCGGCCCCGCCGCAGACTGCATCGGCTGCATCGGCTGCATCGGCTGCATCGGCAGCATCGGCCGGGGAGGGCGCGGCATGACCGGCGGCACCGCACCCGCCCACCCCACGCTCGGCCGCCTGATCGGCGTGTCGCTCGGCCCGGGCGACCCCGGCCTCATCACGCGCGCCGCGTGGGCGCAACTGCAGCGCCCCGACGCCGTGTGGACCTATCCCGCGCGCAGCACCAAGACGCCCAGCTACGCGTTCGACATCGTGCAGCGAGCGGGCCTGGTGCCGCCCGCCGCGCACCAGACGCTGCTCTTTCCCATGACGCACGACGGCGACAAGCTGGCCCGCGCGTGGATGCGCGCGGCCGACACCGTGCTGCCCTGGCTGCGGTCCGGGCAGGACGTGCTGTTTCTGGTGGAGGGCGACGCCAGCACCTACGCCACCTTCGGCCACCTGGCGCGGACCGTGCGTGCGCTGGATGCGCGCATCGACACGCCGGTGATCGCTGGCGTGAACGCCTTCGCCGCCGCCTGCGCCGCGCGCGGCATGCCCCTGGCCGAGCAGGACGACACCATCGCCATCGTGCCCGCCGCCTACGGCGTGAGCGCTGTGGACCGCCTGCTGACCGATTTCGACACGCTGGTGCTGATGAAGGTCAAGCCACTCATGGACGACCTGATCGACTGGCTGGCCCGGCGCGAGCTGCTGCCGCACACCCAGTTCATCGAGCGCGTGGGCGCACCCGACGAGCGCAGCGTGAACGGCGTGGACCTGCCCGCACTGCGCGGCACCAGGGTCAGCTACCTCTCGCTCATGGTGGTGAAGAACCCGCACCGCATCCGGGGCGAGCGCATCAAGGGCTGCCTCAAGAAAACCTCGCCCGCCGCGCCGCCCCTCGGCGCAGCGGACTTCCCATCGGCCGCAATGGAGCCCAACGAATGACCCCAACCACCGCCCCCGTGGTGCTTTCCGCCCCGGCCATCGCGCCCGAATCGGTGCGCGTGTGCCTCGTCGCCATCACGCGCCACGGCGCCGCGCAGGCCGCGCAACTGGCGCGCGACGTGCCGCAGGCCCATGTGTGCACCGCCGCCAAATTCGCCAGCGCGTTCGAGGGCCTGCCCAACACCGTGCGGGCCTACGAAGGCGCGCTGCGCGACGAGATCGCGCCGCTCTTCGCGGGCTACGACCAACTGGTGTTCTTCGTGTCGCTGGGCGCCGTCGTGCGCCTGATCGCGCCCGTGCTGAAGTCGAAAGACGAGGACCCCGGCGTGACGGTGGTGGACGACGCCGGCCAGTTCGTCATCCCCGTGCTGTCGGGCCATGTGGGCGGCGCCAACGAATGGAGCGAGCGCATCGCCGCGCTGATCGGCGCCACACCCGTGCTCACCACCGCGTCGGACGTGGGCAAGACCATTCCCGTGGACATCCTCGGGCGCCACCTGGGCTGGCGCGTGGAGGCGCCCAAGATCAACATCACGCGCGTGTCGGCCCACGTCGTCAACGGCGAGCCCATCGCCGTCGTGCAGGAGGCCGGCCGCCGCGACTGGTGGAACCGGCCCACGCCGCTGCCCGCCAACATCGCCTGCTTCGACCGCCTGGCCGATGTCGATCTGGCGCACTACCGCGCGGTGCTGTGGGTCACCCATGCCGACGTGCCACCCGCGCAGTGGGAAGCCTTGCACGAGCGCCTGGTGGTCTATCGCCCGCCGGTGGACGGCGCCCCGGCATGAGCGCTGCGCATTCCGCCGCCGACCTGCGCCCGGATGAGTACCCGGCTGCGCGCTCAGGGGAGCCTCTGGATGTGCGCCTGGCCGTGGGCCTGGGCTGCGACCGGGGCACGCCCGAGGCCACGGTCGAGGCCTGCCTGCGCGCGGCCCTGGCCCAGGCCGGCGCCGACATCGCGCAGGTGGCAGTCGCGGCCAGCATCGAGGCCAAGGCCGACGAAGCGGCCTTCCTCTCGCTGGCGGCGCGCCACGGCTGGCCGCTGCGCTGGTACAGCGCTGCGCAACTGGCCGCCGTGCCGGTGCCCAACCCGTCGGACACCGTGCTGCGCTACATGGGCACGCCCTCGGTCAGCGAAGCCGCGGCGCTGCTGGCGGCCGGTGCCGCGCACGATGCGCGGGCGCTGCTGGTCGAAAAGCACCGGCTGCGCGGTGACGACGGACGCAACGCCACGGTGTCGATCGCACGCATCGCCGCGGGCACCGGCTGACCGCCCCTGTCCACCTTCTTTCTCATTCCCGTTTTTCTCTTCCTACCCCGTCCGAAAGGTTCACACCATGCACATCGAAATCGGCATCCTCTCGCAAGACAAGATCGCCTATGCCTCGGCCGCCGCGTCGGCGCTGCTGGGCGCGCACGCCATGGGCCTGCTCAAAAGCCCCACCGCCTGGCTGCGCACCGCGCTGGCCGCGTTCTTCTTCAGCCTGCTCATGCAGGCCTGGCACCTGCCCGTGGGCCCATCGGAGCTGCACCTGGTGGGCGCCATGCCCATCTACCTGCTGTTCGGCTTCGTGCCCACGCTGTTCGGGTTCGGCCTGGGGCTGCTGGTGCAGGCGCTGGTCTTCGAGCCGCAAGACCTGGCGCACCTGGCCATCAACTTCCTGAGCCTGGCCGTGCCGCTGGTGGTCACGCACCACGCGCTGGGCCGGCGCATGCAGCGCCTGAGCGTGGCCAACGTGCTCAAGCTCGACGCCGTGTACTACGCGGGCGTGACGCTGATGGTGGGCTTTTGGCTGTCGATCAGCAGCGATGCCGCCCCGGTGGCCGACTGGGCGCTGTTCGCGGCCTCCTACGCCAGCCTGGTGGCCGTCGAGCCGCTGCTCACCATCGCGCTGCTGCTGGGCGCGCGCCGCCTGCGCGGCAGCCGCTGGCTGGCCGCCTGCATCGACGAGCGCACGCTGCAGCGCGTCACCGCCCCCGGCGCTGGCGCCGCACGCACCACCGCCGCCTGAGGAGCCCGCGCACATGTCCGCAGGAAAAATCATGCTCGTGGGCATCGGCCCCGGCAGCACCGACCACATGACGGCCCGCGCGCGCGCGGCCATCGCCGAGGCCGACACCATCATCGGCTACGTCACCTACATCAAGCTCGTGGCCGATCTCATCGAGGGCAAGGAGATCATCCGCAAGTCGATGACCGAAGAGCTGGACCGCGCCATCGAGTCGCTGGCCCGCGCCCGCGAGGGCAAGAAGGTCGCGCTCATCTCCTCGGGCGATGCCGGCGTGTACGGCATGGCCGGCCCCACGTTCGAGGTGCTGTTCCAGGCCGGCTGGACGCCGCCCGCCTTCGACGAGCACGGCGTGGTCGAGCCCGGCGGCATCGAGGTGGAGATCGTGCCCGGCGCCTCGGCCATCAACACCTGCGCGGCCCGCGTGGGCGCGCCGCTCACGCACGACTTCTGCGCCATCTCGCTGTCGGACCTGCTCACGCCCTGGCCCACCATCGCGCGCCGGCTCGACGCAGCGGCGCTGGCCGACTTCGTCGTCGCGCTCTACAACCCCAAGAGCGGCCGCCGCACGCGCCAGATCGAGGAAGCCCAGCGCCTCTTCCTGCGCCACCGCAGCCCCGACACGCCGGTCGCCATCGTCAAGAGCGCCTACCGCCGCCGCGAGCGCATCGAGTTCGCCACGCTGGCCACCATGTGCGATGCCGACATCGGCATGCTCAGCACCGTGCTCATCGGCAACAGCAACACCATCGTGCGGCACGGCCTGATGGTCACGCCGCGCGGCTACGCCAACAAGTACGACGTGGAAGGCGGCGGCACCACCCTGGCCGGCGAGCGCCCGGGCCGCTCGCTCTCCACCGGCCTCAACGGCTGGCTGGAGAATCTGCAGCTCGACCACGCGGCCGGCGAAAGCATCGAGGCCCTGGCCCGGCGCCACCGCCTGCCGGCCGATTACATTCAGGACACCCTGGCCCAGCCCCTGGCCACCGAGGCCGTCGCCACCACCGAGGAAGAGGCATGAGCCAGCAAGACCCCACCACCGGCACCGCCGCTGACACCGCCACCGCAGCGCCCGAAGGGGTGCGCGTGGCCATCAAGCCAAAAATCGGCGCCTACCGCCGCCACATCCTCATCTGCACCGGCCCGCGCTGCGCGGAAGACGGCCAGGCCCAGGCCCTGTTCGACAGCCTGGGCGACAAGTTCAAGGCCGCCGGGCTGAACGACGGCGAGCTGCGCGTCAAACGCAGCCGCGTGAGCTGCTTTGCCGCCTGCAAGGGTGGCCCGGTGATGTGCGTGCAGCCGGACGGCACCTGGTACTACGACGTCACCCCCGCCAACATGGACCGCATCATCGAAAGCCACCTGGTGGGCGGCAAGCCGGTGGACGACCTGGTGTTCCACCAGGGGCCTTCCGGCGGCCAAACCAGCTGGCACACCAGTTAACACTTGGCAACCCTTGGCTTGGCCAGGGCGGAGGCGTCACATACAAACGACGAAGTGAGTTCAGCGACTACGCACCGCTGACCATCTACTAAGAGTTCGCGTCGTGATCGTTCAACAACGTAGGAATTGATGGTTGTGTTGCCCTCACCGCCCAGTCTAGTGGGGCTCCGATGCGCTCAGCTGACTGCAGCACAAAAGTTTTCCGAGGAGCTCGATTGCGTAGCTTAACTTCGCGCACCTTGACGCTCGCGCGAACATGCTGATGCAATGGATTAATTCCTTCGTTAAGCAGCTTTTGCATTGCTTCACGCAACATCGAACCGACGATCACGTTTCTATCAGCATGTAGGAGCACTTCGAAGCGAAGGGAGTATTCGGCCCATCCGATGATTTCGCCCTCAAATGTTTCAAGACGATCTTCGATCACAAGGGCGTCGGCACGTTGGCGAGCCCGCTGTACCGCTTGCGTTGTTAACTCGAAATCCCGCTCACCCTCCACGACACGCAAGCTTGCCCCTTCATCGTCTAGGAGTTTGAAAAACTCTCTTAATGCGCCGAGCTGCCGACTGTCAACCCCGGCGGAGGCTTCATCAAACAGAGCATCGTCCAGACTGGCCATTCGACAGAGGGTATCAGCGACCTCATCCACTACCTGTTTCAGCGTCGAGTCACTTTCTTCTGGCTGATTCCCTTGCAGAACAAATCCAAAAGATCCTCGAACTACATCAGTGACAAGAAGCTGCGTTTCCTCACTCATTGGCACTCGCCCGCGTGACGCCAAAGGCCCCATTTCTGCTGCCGCGTAACGCTGGCTGATCAACTTCTGAAACTGGCCCACTGCCTGCGTTCCGAAGGCAGCCTTAATGCCATGCGATCCAATCACCGGCCTTCCACCAAAAAACAAGGCAATCCCGGTCGGAGCACTTTCGGCTTGTACAGCAAGCTCGGTCAACTGCCGCTCAAGTCGCGCCACTCGCTGGCTATATTGGCTTTCTGCGAAAGGGTCGTCATGCGCTCCTGCTTCGACGAGTAGCTGCCGAGCTTGCGCAAGGTCGGCCTGAAGGAATTGCCTTTCAAGCTGCGCCAGCATTGTTCTCTCCTTCAAAATTCAGTCCCGCTAGCATTTGATTCCCTTCGAGATCATTCGAGTCCAAAGGCAACTGCAAGATGCCTTTCCACAATGCATCACCTCGACGATGAGAATAGAGGCCATACCAGTACCGAGTCTGCGTCACAAGCCATTCTGGTGAGGTGGATAGGTTGACGAGTGCAGTGTCACATCGGAAAACTGCTTTGCACTGATCTTGATCGAAGAGTTCTGGGCGGGACCGCATCATGTCCCTGATCTGTGCATTACTCATACCTGCGGGGGGATGAGCAAAAGTCACGATGTCCATATCCCTAGGTTCGCGCCCCTCACGAGATTCGACATCTTCAACGAAGCTACCGTCGAGCCACTGAAATCCTTGGACAAACCCTAGGACGCGCAGTTCGGCGCGGTAGCGCATGAACCCATCAACGATTGTGCAGCGTACCGCATTGGTGGCAAAGCGCTGCACGAACTCTGCAGTAGTCACCACATAGGGCGAACTGTGCGCGCTGGTCAAACGCTCTCCCTCGAAAGGAGGCAAAACGTGAGAATGATTGAAAGCTGGTATCACGATGCAGCAGGTTATCTGTGCTTAAGAATTGGCAAGCGCAGGATTTTGCAGCCAATCATTTTCCCCGATTCGGTACGTCCCATGAGTGACCTGAAATGGTGGGCGGCTGAACCGCCGCCTACCGCTGCATCGGCGAGCGCATCACCCACCGCACCACGGCGCCGCACACGTACAGCCCCAGCGCCGAGGGCAGCGTGAACATCGACCCCCACGCGCCGACCATGAGCACCGTGTACGCGGCATCCGACAGCCCCGGCGCGCCGGCGCATTGCATGCCGCTGCCCTCGTTGCCTTCGCAGCCCAGCAGGCGCAGCAACGGCCAGCCCACCAGCAGCACCAGCAAAGGCACCAGGCCCAGCAGGGTGCAGAGCAGGCCGAACCAGCAGCGCACGATGAAGCGGCGCGCGGTGGCGGCGGCGCTCATGCGCGCAGGGCTCCGTTCAGCGCATCGGCCCCGCACCGGGCAACGTACCCGGCACCGCAGGTGCGTTGCTGCCGCATCACTTCTTCGCGCCCATCACCAGCAGCAGGCCGCCCACGGCGATGGCGCCCAGGCCCACCCACAGCGGGATGTTGACGGTCTCTTTTTCCTTGGCCGAGATTTCCAGCGGGCCGACCTTCACGACGGTGGTGTCCTTCGTGTAGCTGAAACCGCCATAGGCGAGGCCCAGGGCGCCGGCCACGATCAAAACGATGGCAATCAGTCGGGTGGAGTTCATGGTGTCGTGCTTTCCGCATGCGGCGCCGCGCGCCTGCTTTCAAGCAGGACAGGCACGGCGCCAAGGTCAAAAAAAGCGAGCAAGTCGCGGCAGGCAGCATAAGCGCTGCAGGCCAGCCCAAGCGCGTCCGATGAAGGGGCCGGCAAGCGCGCGACAAGGCGCCAGGCCGTAGGCGCTGCTCCATGGTCGTGAATTGCTATGAAAATGATAGCTGTTAGCGCTTTTCCAACAAGCGCTGGAGCACTGAACGACCCCCATGCTACCGCTGAGTCAAGGCGGTCAAGGCGGCGCCGCCTTCCCGGCCGAAGGCGGGCCGGCACCCATCGCCTCAGCGAATCCGCAGGTGCTTCGCCAAGTGCTTCAACAAGCCGTCCACCTTGGGCAGCAGTTGCTTGCCGAGCGGCCACACCAGGTGCAGCGGCAGGCCGTCGATGTCCTGCACGGCCAGGATCGGCACCAGCGCGCCGGCGCGCAGCGCATCGCCCGCCAGCCACGTCGCCATCTGCGCCACGCCCAGTCCGGCGATGACGGCGTCGAGCTGGGCCTCGGCGTTGCCGACGACGACGCGGCCGTCCACCGCGCGGCGCTCGGTCAGGCCGCCCGGGGTGGCGATGAGCCACGGGCTGCTGGTGCCGTCCGCGCGGCCGTAGGTGATGGCGTCGTGCTGCGGCAGATCGGCCAGCGTGCGGGGCGTGCCCCGTCGCTCCAGATAGCCGGGCGCGGCGCACAGCACCAGCCGCTCGTGGCCCAGAAAGCGGTGCCCCAGGTTCGCGGGCCACAGGTCGGGGCCGCCGATGCGCACGGCCACGTCGATGCCGTCGTCCACCACATCGACGAAGCGGTCGGTGAACGAGATGTGCGGCTGCACGGCCGGGTGCGCGACCGCGAAGTCCATCAGCCAGCCCATCACCTGCCGGCGGCCGAAGGTGGCGGGCAGGTCGATGCGCAGGCGGCCCGAGGGTTCGGTGGCGTCCTCGGCCAGCACCCGCTCGGCCGATTCGATGTCGTCCAGCACGCGCACGCAGACGCGGTGGAACGCGGCGCCGGCATCGGTCAGCTGCAGCTTGCGCGTGGTGCGCTCGAACAGGCGCGTGGCCAGCCGCGCTTCCAGTCGGGCGATGCTCTTGCCCACGGCCGACGCCGTGAGGTTCAGGCGGTCCGCCGCCCCGGTGAAGCTGCCGGCCGCCACCGTGGTGACGAACACGTCGATGCCCTTGAGGCGTTCGGAGCTGTGCATGGAGGGGGTGTCCGGGAGATGGCGGGGCTGGCGAACTGGCGGAAGGGAGAGGGAGAGGGGGAGGGGATGGGGATGCCGGGTCGGCACGGTGGGTGGCCTGCGCCGCTGCCGATTAGAGAATGAAATTCTATTCAATCAGGAAAAAACATCACACAGCGGAACCGCAGTCTTCAATAACCTACTGCGTCGATCCGTGCTGGTCTTTGTCCGGCCGCTGCTTTCCCTCCTGTCTCCGCTCTTTGCCTTCCGCTCCATGTCCGCTCGTCCTCCCCACACGTCCCCGGCCGCCCCCGCCAAGGGCTTCCAGGCCGAAGCCGCGCCCGGCGCCGGCACACACCCCGCCCGTGGCGGCCAGGCCTCCATCACCGTGCTGGCCGTCGCCGCCTTCGTCATCGTCACCACCGAATTCCTCATGGTCGGCCTGCTGCCCGCGCTGGCGCGCGACCTGGGCGTGTCGGTGTCGGCGGCGGGCCAGCTGGTCACGCTGTTCGCCGTGGTGGTCATGCTGTGCGGGCCGGTGTTGACCGCGCTGCTGGCGCACATCGAGCGCAAGCGCCTGTTCCTGGGCGTGCTGGTGCTGTTCGCGGCCTCCAACGCGCTGGCGGCGATGGCGCCCAACCTGTGGACGCTCGCCATCGCGCGGGTCATTCCCGCGCTGGCGCTGCCGGTGTTCTGGGGCACGGCCAGCGACACCGCCGCGCAACTGGCCGGGCCGCAGCGCGCCGGGCGGGCCGTCTCGCGGGTCTATCTGGGCATCTCGGGCGCCATGCTGTTCGGCATTCCGCTGGGCACGCTGGCGGGCGACGCCATCGGCTGGCGCGGCGCGTTCTGGCTGCTGGCCGCGCTGTCGCTGCTGGTGGCGGTGCTGCTGCAGATCGCCATGCCCACCATGGCCAGGACCGCCACCCGCGTGCCCTTCGCCGAGCAGGCGCGCATTCTGCGCAACCCGGCGTTCGCCGGCAACGCGCTGCTGTCGGTGGCCGTGTTCACCGCCATGTTCACGGGCTACACCTACCTGGCCGAGGTGCTGGAGCAGGTGGCCGGCATCGCGCCCGGGCACGTCGGCTGGTGGCTGATGGGCTTCGGCGCGGTGGGCCTGGCGGGCAACTGGCTGGGCGGCCTGTGGGTGGACCGCCGGCCGCTGGCCGCCACCGCCGCGTTCAGCGCGCTGCTGGCCGTGGGCATGGTGGCGTCCGTCGTGCTGGCGCCCTGGACGGCCGGGCTTGCCGCCGCGCTGGCGGTCTGGGGCGTGGCCAACACGGCGCTCTACCCCGTCTGCCAGATCCGCGTGATGAAGTCGGCACCGCAGGCCCAGGCGCTGGCCGGCACGATCAACGTATCGGCCGCCAACGCAGGCATCGCGCTGGGCGCCGTGCTGGGCGGCGCGGCCATTCCGCTGTGGGGCGTGGGCAGCGTGGCCTTCGCGGGGGCTGCGGTCGCCTTGCTGGCGGTGGTGGCGGTGCCGTGGGTGGCGCGGCTGGGGCGGCTGGGGCGGCGCACCGGCGGCTGAGGCGCGGCCCCGGCACCTTGCGGGGCAGCGGGGCAGCGGGGCAGCGGGGCCGCGTCCGTCCGTCAGCGTGGCCGGAACATCTTGAACCGCTGCTCCGGCCCGACCGTGAAGTAATCCGCCGGCCCGCCCGCGCGCAGGATGTGCCCGGCGTTCGCCGTGTCGTACACGCCGTCTTTCAGCAGCGCACGGTCGATGTGCACGGCCACCACTTCCCCCAGCACCAGCCAGGTCGGCACGGTGGCGCCATCGGCGCCCTGCAACTGCACGATCTGCGTGCACCGGCATTCGAAGGTGACGGGGCTCTCCGCCACGCGCGGCGGCGTCACCTTCTGCGAGGCCAGCGGTGTCAGGCCTGCCAGCGTGAACTCGTCCACGTCGGCCGGCACGGCGGCGCAGCTCTGGTTCATGGCCTCGGCCAGGGGGCGCGTGGCCAGGTTCCACACGAATTCGCCGGTCGCCTGCACGTTGGCCAAAGTGTCTTTCGCCCCGATGCTGGCGAAGCCCACGATGGGCGGCACGTAGTTGAAGGCGTTGAAGAAGCTGTAGGGCGCCAGGTTGCGCACGCCGGCCGCGCTTTGCGTGCTGATCCAGCCGATGGGGCGCGGCCCCACGATGGCGTTGAAGGGATCGTGCGGCAGGCCGTGGCCCCGGCGCGGTTCGTAGCTGTGGATGTCGGAGGGCTGGGTCATGGTCATGTCGCGCGACGATACACCGCCTCGCCGGCCCCCAGGTCACCGCCTGCGCCCGAAAGCGGGAGCGCGCAGGACGTCAATGCCGCTCTTTCGGCTCCGTTCCCGGGCCCTGCTGCGGGTGCTGTTGCTGCCCCAGGAACCGCCCCGGCGTCTGCCCCACCGCGCGCCGCACCATGGCACTGAAGGCGCTCGCGCTGTAGCCGAGTTCGGCGGCGATCTGCCCCACCGGCACGCGCGTGGCCGCCAGCGCCACGGCCTTGGACAGGATGACCTGCTGGCGCCACTGCGTGAAGGTGCTGCGCAGTTCCGTGTGGAAAAGGCGGGCCACGGTGCGCGGGCTGGCGCCCGTGTCGCGGGCCCAGTCCTCCAGCGTGGCGTGGCGGGTGGGGTCGGCCAGCACGGCCTCGCACAGGTGCAGCAGGCGCTTGTCGCGCGGCAGGTCCACGCCCAGGCGCAGGGCGGCGGCGCGGCGCACCTCGTCGCAGATCAGTGCGCTCAGGTGACGCTCGCGCCGCAGCGACTCGGCCGTGGGCGGCACTTCGGCGCCGTCGGGCTCGCACGGCATCTCGCGCACCAGGGCGCGCAGCAGTTCCGACACCTCCAGCACCCGGCACTGGCGCCAGGCGGGGTCGTCCGCCTCGCGCTGCACGCCCCCAGCCCTGCCCGGCCCGCACCGTCCGCGCGGCTGGTGCAGGTACAGCGTGCGCAGGTCGGCGTCCTGCACCAGGGTCACCGCGTGCTCCACGCCCGGAGGAATCCACAGCGCACGCGATGGGGGAACGATGTAGGTGCCCTGCGCCACGGTGAGGTGGATCACGCCCGTGGTCGAGATCGCCAGTTGCGCCCAGGGGTGGCTGTGCGGCAGCACCTGCGTGTCGGCCGGCAGCCAGCGGGTCTTGGCGCGCACCGGTCGCTGCGCGCTCGGCACGAAGAGGTCGGGCGTGAGCGAGCTGACATACGAGACGGCGCGCCGGGCGCGCGAAGCAGGCGATGCAGGCGCGACAGGCGCGGCCGTTGCGCTCGCGGATGCAGCGGAGTGGGCCGCGCGGGCGGTGCGCGGCAGTGCGGAAGATCGGGTGCTTGGCATGTTCGCGATAGAAGTTGGCAGTCTATCGTCAACCTGCCGCCGCGCGCCTGCCTAAGATCGCTGCCATGACTTCCACCGCACATCCCCCCGCCGCAGCGCCCGCAGGCACGCTGCGCCAGGACGCCCGCACCATCGGCCTCATCGGCCTGGCGCACGGTTCCTCGCACTTCTTTCACATGCTGCTGCCGCCGCTGTTTCCGTTCCTGATCGCGGAGTTCGGCTTCAACTACTCGCAGCTCGGGCTGCTGGTGTCGGTGTTCTTCATCATCTCGGGGGTGGGCCAGGCGCTGTCGGGCTTCCTGGTGGACCGGGTGGGTGCCCGGCCGATCCTGTTCTTCGCGCTCTCCAGCTTCGCGGTGGCGGGGCTCGTGGCCGGCACTTCCCACGGCTATGCGGGGCTGGTGCTGGCGGCGGCGCTGGCGGGGCTGGGCAATGCGCCCTTCCACCCGGTGGACTTCACCATCCTGAACAAGCGGGTGTCGCCGCAGCGCCTGGGACACGGCTTTTCGGTGCATGGCATTTCGGGCAACCTGGGCTGGGCCACGGCACCGGTGTTCATGGCCGGCATCGCCACGGCCACCGGGTCGTGGCGCATCGCCTGCCTGTGCGGTGCCGCGCTGGCGGCGGTGGTGCTGGCCGTCATGGTGTGGCAGCGCGACGCGCTCGACGACCGCCAGGGCGCCTGGGCCCCGGCGCCCAAGCCCGGGGCCGCCGGCGCCGCCGCCGTGGCCGAGCACCCCATGGCGTTCCTGAAGCTGCCTTCGGTGTGGCTGTGCTTCTCGTTCTTTTTCTGGACCACCTGCGCGTTGAGCGCGATCCAGAGCTTCGCCAGCCCCGCGCTGCAGCAGATGTACGGCCTGCCGCTGGCCGTGACGTCGATGGTGGTCACGGGCTACATGCTGTGTGGCGCCGCGGGCATGGTGGTGGGCGGCTTTCTCGCCGGCCGCGTGGCGCGGCTGGAGGGCATCATCACCGTGTGCCTGCTGGCCACGGGCGTGCTCCTGCTGCTGGTGGGCACGGGCTGGCTGCCCGGCATGGGCGCGGTGGCGTTCGCCGCGATCGCCGGCCTGGGCACCGGCCTGGCCGGCCCCTCGCGCGACATGCTGATCAAGCGCGCCGCGCCGCCCGGAGCGACGGGGCGGGTGTACGGCACGGTGTATTCGGGCCTGGACCTGGGCTTTTGCGTGGCGGCGCCGATCTTCGGGGCGCTGCTGGACCGGGGCGCGGCCCATGGCATCTTCTACGGGTCTGCGGCAGCGCTGGTGCTGGGCGTGGCCTCGGCCGGCGTGGTCGGCGCGGGCGTGGCGGCACGGGCCCGCGCATCGCGGCCCATGGCGGCCTGACGCCGGCATGACGCCGGTCTGACGCGGGCAGGCACCGGCGGCCGCGCTGGCGGGCGGTCCGGTTCGGCCTTGCCAGGTCTGCCGGCCTTCGCGAGCGCTTCAAGCCTTTTTGGGGATTGCTAAATTGGTATTTCAATGTTGCTATCCCACAGCCGTTGGCTCAGGATGCAGCCGGTCTGTGGCCGTAGTTCAGTTGCGAATTTACGCCCCCAGATGAACAGCAGCGAGTGCAAGAGCG
>NZ_BQXQ01000036.1 GCF_030159055.1 Acidovorax sp. SUPP3334 | reverse complement strand
AGCAAGGAACGCACAGCATGGTTGCCTGCGTTCCTGAGCTACTACAACGCCAGGAGGCCCCACTCGGCCTTGGGCTACAGACCTCCAGCTTCCCGACTTGCCGGGTATAACCTATTGCAACTCGACATCTAGATCACTGGGATATGCGCACTGGCTGAGATACCACGACCCTGCCACGCGGCGCGGCATGGACGAAGGCATCCTGCGGCGCCTGCTCGCGCCCAATCTCTGACCCGCATGCTGGCCGGCCGCTAGGGCCGAGTCACATCGCCGTCACTGCGGCGCCACAGTCGGCAGGAAGAATGAAGGCCTTCGTTCCTTCATTCCCTCACTGCCATGACCATGCACACGCAGCACTCCCCGCTGTCCCGGATCGGCCGCCCGTTGCTGGGCGCCGGCACGCTCGTTTTCGCCCTGTTGCTGGCCGGCTGCGGCGGCGGTAAGGGCGGCAGCGGCGCCAACGCCCCGGCGGCGTCCGCCACTTGCGCCAATCCCGACACGCATTGCGCACCCAAGCCCTGAGCGGGCACCGCCCCACGGACAAGAAAGAATCCTCCAGATGACCGTCGATTCCTCCAAACGCAATTTCCTCACGACCGCGCTCGGCGTAGGCGCCGCCTCGGCCACGCTCACCGCCTTTCCACCCGCCATCCGGCGCGCCCTCGCCATCGAAGCCCACAACGTGACCGGCACCCTCCAGGACGTGAAGCACGTCGTCCTGCTGATGATGGAAAACCGCTCGTTCGACGGCTACTTCGGCACGTTCAAGGGCGTGCGAGGATTCGGTGACCGCTTCCCGATCCCCACCCCCAACGGCCGCAACGTCTTCTACCAGACGTACACCAAGACGTCTCCCGCCAGCACCTACGTGCCCTACCGCCTGGACGAAGCCAAGGGCAATGCCCAGCGCGCCGGCAGCACGCCCCACACCTGGGTGGATTCGCAGGCGGCCTGGGACCATGGGCGCATGTACAAGTGGCCCGACGCCAAGCTGCCGCTGTCGATGGGCTATTACGAAACGGCGGAAGTGCCGTTCCAGCGCGCGCTCGCCGAAGCCTTCACGCTGTGCGACCAATACCACTGCGGCATGCACACCGGCACCATCGCCAACCGGCTCTTTTACTGGACCGGCACCAACGGCCCGAACGGCATCAGCCCCATCGACGGCTCCAAGGTGCGCGTGGCGGGCCTGAACAACCAGTTCAACGGAGGCAACGACATCGGCGCGTCCACCGACGGCTGGACCTGGACCACCTACGCCGACCGGCTGGAAAAAGCGGGCGTGAAGTGGAAGGTGTACCAAAGCCTGATCGACAACTTCGGCTGCAACGAGATGATGGGCTTTCGCCACTGGCGCGCCGAGATCGAGAAGATGCCCGCGGACCGCAAGCCCGTCTATGTCGCCAAGACCGACATCACGCAGCCGGTCGAACTCGCCGGCCCGTTCTACGACGCCCGGATCGACGACGCGCTGAGCCCCCTCGCCAAGGGTTTCGGCAACACCATGCCGCAGGGCTTCCTGGAAACCTTCCGCGAGGACATTCGCCAGGACACCCTGCCCGAGGTGTCGTGGATCATTCCGCCTTCGGTCTACAGCGAGCATCCGGGGCCTTCGAGCCCTGCGCAGGGCGGCTGGTACGTGCAGGAAGTGCTGGATGCGCTCACGGCCAACCCCGAGGTCTGGAGCAAGACCGTGCTGCTGATCAACTTCGACGAGAACGACGGCTTCTTCGACCACGTGCCTTCGCCTGCGGCGCCGTCGCGCAATCCGGATGGCAGCCTGGCGGGCGCCTGCACGCTGCCAGCGGCCGACGTGGCCGTGGAATACCACGACTTCCAGCCCGCCACGGCGAGCCAGCCCCCGGCCGACGGCAAGCCCTACGGCCCTGGCCCCCGCGTTCCGATGTGGGTGGTGTCGCCGTGGAGCCGTGGCGGCTGGGTCAATTCGCAGGTGTTCGACCACACCTCCACGCTGCTGTTTCTGGAAAAGCGCTTCGGCGTGGCCGAGCCGCAGGTCAGCGCCTACCGCCGTGCCGTGTGCGGAGACCTCACCAGCTGCTTCAACTTCGTCAACCCCAACACCGAAACCTTGCCGACCCTCGCTGGCCGCACCAACAAGAGCGCGGTCGATGCCCGGGTGGCGGCGCAAGCCCAGGCCGCCAAGCTGCCCCAGCCCACGGCGGCGGCCGGCGCCGCCCTGCCCGCGCAGGCCGAAGGCGTGCGGCCCTCGCGCGCGCTGCCTTACGAGCTGCACACCACGGCGCAGGTGAGCGCCAGCGCGGGCACGGTCACGCTGCTGTTCGCCAACACCGGCAAGGCCGGCACCGCAGCGGTGTTCCACGTCTATGACAAGAATCACCTCGACCGGATTCCGCGCCGCTACGTCGTCGAATCGGGCAAGACCCTGAATGGCGTCTGGAACGCGGCGGCCGACGGCGGCGCATACCACCTGTGGGTGCTCGGCCCCAATGGCTACCACCGCGAATTCATCGGTGACCTGAAGCAGCAGGGCGCTGCGGGCGGCCCGGAAGTGCAGGTGTGCTACGAGCTGTGCAGCCCGCCCCAGGTGCGGGTGAAGCTGTACAACCGCAGCAGCCGCGCCATGACGTTCTCCGCCCAGGCCATGGCCTACCGCGCGGATGGCCCGTGGACGCGCAGCGTCGATCCGGGCGCGGTGGAGGAATTGGCCTGGCCTTTGGGGGACAGCGGCAACTGGTACGACTTCGTGGTGCGTTGCAGCGCTGCGCCGGCCTTCCAGCGCCGTTTCGCGGGCCGCATCGAAACGGGCAAGGACTCGGTGTCCGACCCCGCCATGGGCCAGGTCGGCGGAGTTTGAAAACGGACTGGCGAACTGCGCCGACACCTGCCAGCTCTGGCATGGGGTGCAATGGGCGCCATGTCTTCTTCGTTCCTCACGCCATGGATCGAGCGCGCCAAAGCGCTCGCCAGCCCGATCATGCCGCTGGTGCGGGCGGCCAATCTCTGGCTCGATGCGGACGGGCTGCGCATGAGTGCGGCGATGTCGTTCTACGGGCTATTGAGCCTTGCGCCGGTGCTGCTGCTCCTGGTGGGCGTGCTGGGCTGGTGGATCGACAAGTCCTACCTTGAAACCACCATGGTCGGCCAGGTGCGCGGCGTGATGGGCGACCGCGTGGCCGAAGTGGTGCAGCTGGCGCTGTCCAGCGCACGCGAGCCGTCGGAAGGGCGCCTCGCCTCGATCGCGGGGTTCGTGCTGCTGCTGTCCGGCGCCACGGGCGTGTTCGTGGAACTGCAGTCGGCGCTGGAGCGGCTGTGGTCGCGCGGCGCACCGCCCGTGCAGGAGCAAAAAGCCTGGTGGCGCATGGCATCGCTGCGGGTGCGAGGCCTGGCCTATGTGCTGGCCATCGGGTTCCTGCTGCTGATCTCGCTGGTCGTGTCCACGGTGATCCATGTGGTGGTCACCTGGGCGAGCGCACGGACGCCGATCGCCACGGGCCCGCTGTTGCAGGTCGCCAACGAAATGGTGGCCTTCGGTATCGCGGTGCTGCTGTTCGTGGGGCTGATGCGCATCGGGGGCGGCGAGAAGCCACCACTCATCTGCCTGGTTTTCGGCGCCGTCGTGGGCGCCATCCTGTTCACTGTCGGCAAGCAATTGCTCGCGCTGTACCTCGCCACGGCCGCCGTGGTGTCGGCCTATGGCGCGGCAGGCTCGCTGGTGGTGGTGCTGATGTGGATCTATTTTTCATCGGCCGTGCTGCTGTTCTCGGCCAGCTGCGCACGCGCCTTCCAGGAGGTGCGCGAAGAGAACCTGGAAGGGCCCCCGGCAAAGCGCTGAAGAACTCCCCCGCGGGCCCGGCAGCGTGCTCAGCCCCCGTGGGGCGCGGCCTTGAGCCGGGTGCCCAGTTGCAGATACTGCGCCAGCCGCAGCGCGTTCTGGGGCGCGTGGATTTTCATGGTGTTGTCGAAAAAGCAGAACACGTCGCGCTCTTTGGCCGGCATGTCTTTCGCTGGCAGGGCTGCCGTAGCCACGCCGTGCGGCGACTGGCCATGGGACCAGGCGCGGATGCGCTCACCCCAGTGGGCGATCTGCGCATCGCTGTAGCCGCTGGCGTAAAGCTGCTGGGCCCCATGCAGCCGCAGGTACATGAAATCCGCGGTCACGTCGCCCAGCTCGGGCCAGCGGCCTCCGGTGTCCGCCACCACCAGTGCCACGCGTTGGCGGCGCAGCAATGCGATGCAGTCCGGGTCTCGAAAGCTGTCGTGCCGCACTTCGAGGGCATGGCGCACGCGCCACGGGCAGGCGGGCTTCAGCAGCTCGCGGCCCCGCAAGCGGTCTTCGCGCTCCTGGGCGAGGGCGGCCGCATCCTGCGTGTCGTGCGGCAACAGGGCGAGAAATTCCTCCAGCAGCCGTGCGTCGAAGGACAGGCTGGGCGGCAACTGCCACAGGATGGGCCCGAGCTTCGGCCCCAGCGCGAACAGTCCCGACGCCAAGAAATTGGCCACCGCCGCACGCGCGTCGCGCAGCCGCAGGATGTGGGTGATGTAGCGCGGCGCCTTCACGGTGAAGACGAAACCGTCGGGCGTGTCTGCCGCCCAGTGCCCATAGCTGGTCGGGCGCTGCAGCGCGTAGAACGAGCCGTTCAGCTCGATCGCTGGAAACTGGTGCGAGGCGAAGGCCAGCTCCTTGGCCTGGACCAGCCCTTCGGGGTAGAACGCGCCGCGCCGCATAGCGCCAGCCGGACACTCCAATGCGGATCTGTGCTGCCCTCTGAGAGCCTCCTGCAAACCTGCCGATTTGGGGTGAATTGAGGGGTGAGTGGGGTGAGTGGGGTGAGTGTGGCGGCTGGCGCACACCCCTGCCACGGCCTGCGGGCGCACGACCGAGCAGGCGTACAGCTACTTACTTCGTTTACAGAACGCCTCCGTGTGTGAAGCAGGGCCGCGTGTACGCTACCTGCAAAATACCCGTAGAAGGAAGAACACCATGAGTCTCATCATCCGAAACGATCCTTCGCTCACGCCGTCCACCGGCACCCATGCCTCGGCTGCTGCCGGAGGCGCTTCCGTCAAATGGCTCTGGGCCGCCGTCGGCGCCCTGGGCGTGAGTGTGCTGGCGCTGGGAGCCACCCTGGTCGTGCAGCAGCGCGGCAACGCGCCGGCCGAGCCCGCCGCGCAAGTCGCCCAACTGGCCCCCGGTGCGCAGCGCACGCCGGAATCCGAAGTCATCAACGAACGCGCTGGCGCCGCACCCGCCCGGCCGGTGCAACCCCTGGCCCAGAACATCGTGAACCGGGCACCGGTACAGGCGCAGACCGGTAGCGGATCAGGCGGCGGCTATGGCAGCGGCAACGGATACGGCGGCGGCTACGACGCTCCCGCCAGCGCCGGCCGTCCGGTGGCCATGCAGGCGCCGGTGTGCAACATCTGCGGCCGCGTCGAATCCGTGCAGGCCGTTCAGCAGGCCGCACCGGCCACCGGCGTCGGCGCGGTGGCGGGGGGCGTCTTGGGGGCCGTGGTCGGCAACCAGGTGGGCAAGGGATCGGGCCGCACGGCGGCGACGGTCCTGGGGGCCGTCGGCGGCGGCTACCTGGGCCACACCGTGGAGCAGCGCACCCGCACCACCACGGCCTACCAGATGCGCGTTCGCATGGAAGACGGCTCGGTGCGCACCTTCACGCGCTCGCAGCCGGTGGCCGAAGGCACGCCGATGCGCGTCGAAGGCCGCAATTTCCGCGTGGACAGCCGCGCATCGTCGCAGCAGGGCGAGGGCAGCTATACGTAGGGCGCGCAGTCGATGCGCGTGGCCAACAACGGCTACTGATCATCGGACCGAACGGTCCGTGATCGAAAGGAAGGGCGGCCATGGCCGCCCTTTTTGCATGGGCTGAGGAGTCAGGGCGCGGAGTGGGCGTGGCCCCGTCGATTTTTCCGCTGAGCAGGCTTGAGGTGTTTTAAGCCTCCACCGCAATAAACACTAGGGCATATTGCTATTAATTTAATAGCAATTTCCTGGAGGGCCCAACCCATGGCCCCGCATGGGCACCGGCTGGGGCCTCGCAGGCCGCATCACTTCTCGACGAACGCGCGTTCGATCACGAAGTCGCCGGGCTTCGTCGTGTTGCCCTCCTCGAAGTCGCGGTGCTCCAGGATGGCCTTGAGCGACGCCAGCATTTCGGGGCTGCCGCACAGCATCACGCGGTCGATCAGCGGGTCCAGCGGCGGCACGCCCAGGTCGGTGAAGAGCTTGCCGCTTTCGATCAGGTCGTTGATGCGGCCCTGGTTGCGGAACGGCTCGCGGGTCACCGTGGGGTAGTACTTGAGCTGCCTGGCCACCGTCTCGCCCAGGAACTCGTGCTTGGGCAGGGTTTCGGTGATGAAGTCGTGATAGGCCAGTTCCTTGACCTCCCGCACGCCGTGCACCAGCACGACTTCTTCGAACTTCTCGTACGTGTCGGGGTCGCGGATCACCGACAGGAAGGGCGCGAGGCCCGTGCCCGTGGAGATGAGGTACAGGCGCTTGGCCGGCAGCAGGTAGTCGATCAGCAGCGTTCCGGTGGGCTTTCTGCCCACGACGATCGAATCGCCCACCTGGATGTTCTGCAGGCGCGAGGTCAGCGGGCCCTCCGGCACCTTGATCGACAGGAACTCCAGGTGCTCTTCATAGTTGGCGCTGGCGATGCTGTAGGCCCGCAGCAGCGGCTTGTCGTTCACCTTGAGGCCGATCATGGTGAAGTGGCCGTTGGAGAACCGAAGCGCGGGATCGCGCGTGGTGGTGAAGGAAAACAGGCGGTCGGTCCAGTGGTGGACGGAGAGGACTCGTTCTTCGTTGAATGCGCTCATGGAATGGTGGCAGATTGGGTGTGAAACGAAAGAAACCGTCAGGGGCAGGGCCGGTGGCGTGTGGACGCGTCGCGCGACCTGGGCTGCCCCCTGCCATGCGGGCAAACCCGCACATTGTCAGGCAAACCGGGCCTGCGGCCTTATGGCATCTGGGCATGTGCTTATGCCAGCCGGGCCCAGGCGGTGGCGCTGCGCCTCAGGCGAGCGCATCGATGCGGGCCACGTAGCCTTCGATCCCCTGCGCCATCCAGTCCATCACCACGCGCACGCGGCGGGGCAGATGGCGGCGGTGCGCGTAGAGCAGGGTGATGGGCATCGCAGGCGCAGGATGCCCGGGCAGCACCGATACCAGCGTGCCCCGCTGCAGGTGGCCGTGCATGCCGACCAGCGGTGCCTGCACGATGCCCAGGCCCGCCAGGCAGGCGGCCTGGTACGCCTCGGCCCCGTTCACCGTGATGGGCCCCGCCATCGGCAGGCGCGAGGTCTTGCCATCGTGCAGGTACTCGAAGCCGCCCGACTTCGCGCCCAACGTGGTCACGTAGTGGATCAGGTGGTGGTGCGCCAGATCCTGCAGGGACTGCGGCGTGCCGGCGCGCGCCAGGTACTCCGGGCTGGCGCAGTTGACCATGCGCAACAGCCCCAGGGGCCGGGCCACCAGGCCGGGCTCGGCCACGGCGCCGACGCGTACCACGCAATCGAAACCTTCGCGCACCAGGTCCAAGCGGCGGTCGGTGCTGCTGATCTCGATCTCCAGGCGGGGGGGGGGCGCTCCAGCAGGCCGGGCAACTGCGGCAGGACCACGCGGCGCGCGACGCCGGTGGACATGTCGATGCGCACCCGCCCGCGCAGGGCTTCGCCGCCTTGCTGCTGGAACATGGACTGCAGTTCGTCCACATCGGCCAGCAGATTCTTGCACCGCTCGTAATAGGCCTGTCCGTCCTGCGTGAGCTGCACGCGCCGCGTCGTGCGGTGCAACAGCCGTGTGCCGAGCTGGCTTTCCAGGTGCTGTACGGCCACCGAGGCCCCGGCCTTCGGAATGCCCAGAGCGTCGGCCGCCTGCGTGAAGCTGGACAACTCAGCCACGCGGACGAACACCAGCATGCGGTCAAGAGGGTTCATTGTTTTGCTGGGGTGAACAAACTGATCGGTTTCAGAGGGTTTATCGAAGGATAGCCGCTCAATAGACTGCAAAGCGTTCTGATTCACCCCTCACCCTCCAACCCTTGCTTTCAAAGGCCCGCCATGACCGCTTCTTCGGTTTCTTCCACTTCTCCGACCCCATCAACCCCCGCCTCGCCCATCGCCCTCGTCACCGGGGGCAGCCGGGGCCTGGGCCGCAATGCCGCGCTGCACATCGCCCGGCAGGGCATCGACGTGATCCTCACGTACCGCACGCAGGCGCAGGAAGCCCGGGACACCGTGGCCGAGATCGAAAGCCTGGGCCGCCGCGCCATCGCGCTGCCGCTCGACGTCTCGCAAAGCGGCTCCTTCGCGGCGTTCGCTGGGCAGGTGCGCGAAGCGCTGGCGCAGCACTGGCAGCGCGAGCGTTTCGACTTTCTGGTGAACAACGCAGGCATCGGCATCCATGCCAGCTTCATGGAGACGACCGAAGAGCAGTTCGACCAGCTCGTCGGCATCCATTTCAAAGGCGTGTTCTTCCTCACGCAAAAGCTGCTGCCGCTCATGAACGACGGGGGCCGCATCGTCAATGTGTCCACCGGCCTGGCGCGTTTCGCGCTGCCGGGCTTCGCGGCCTACGCGGCCATGAAGGGCGCGGTGGAGGTGCTCACGCGCTACCTGGCCAAGGAACTGGGCCCGCGCGGCATCGCGGTGAACGTGGTGGCCCCGGGGGCCATCGAGACCGACTTCGGCGGCGGCGCGGTGCGCGACAACGCGCAGATGAATGCCTTCATCGCCTCGCAGACCGCGCTCGGCCGCGTGGGCCTGCCGGACGACATCGGCGGCTTGATCGCCTCGCTTTTGCTGCCGGCCAGCCGCTGGGTCAACGGCGAGCGCATCGAGGCCTCGGGTGGCATGTTCCTGTAGGCCTCAAGCGGCGCCGCGGTGCAGTACGCGCCGGTACTGCACCGCTTCGGCCACATGGGCGGGCGCGATCGCGATGGCGCCCGCCAGGTCGGCAATCGTGCGCGCCACCTTGAGCGCCCGGTGCGTGCTGCGTGCCGACCATGCCAGGCGGGTTGCCGCCGCCTGCAGGAAGCGCGCAGCCGCGTCGTCCAGCACCAGGTGCGTGTCGATCTGCTGGCCCTGCAGCGCCTGGTTGGGCTGGCCCTGGCGGTCGATCGCCTGCTGCCGGGCCCGCACCACGCGCTCGCGCACCGCCGCCGTGGCCTCGCCGGGCGGGGCCTGCAGCAACTCATCGGCAGGGAGCGCCGGCACCTCCACGTGCAGGTCGATGCGGTCCAGCAGCGGGCCGCTGAGCTTTCCCTGGTAGCGGCCGACCTGATCGGGCGTGCAGCGGCAGGTGCGCTGCCCCGAGCCGAAAAAGCCGCAGGGGCAGGGGTTCATGGCCGCCACGAGCTGGAAACGCGCCGGGTATTCCGCCCGCTGCGCAGCCCGTGCGATGGTGATGCGGCCGGTCTCCAGCGGCTCGCGCAGCGCCTCCAGCGCGCTGCGTGCGTACTCGGGAAATTCATCCAGGAAAAGCACGCCGTGGTGGGACAGCGAGATTTCGCCGGGGCGCGGGGGTGAGCCTCCGCCCACCAGGGCGATGGCGCTGCAGGTGTGGTGCGGCGCACTCGTAGGCCGCACGCCCCATTTTTCCGGCCCGAACCGCCCGGCCAGGCTGGCGACGGCGGCACTCTCCAAGGCCTCGTCCACGCTCATGGGCGGCAGAAGCCCGGCAAAGCGGTGCGCCAGCATCGATTTGCCCGATCCTGGCGGGCCCACCAGCAGCAGGCCGTGGCCCCCGGCCGCCGCGATTTCCAGCGCCCGCTTGGCCGCCGCCTGGCCTTTGACGTCCGCCAGGTCTGCCTCGGGTGCGCCGGCCCGAAGGGGCGAGGCCTGCAGCCGCACGAAGCCATCGCCCGCCGGCTCGACCGGGGCGTTGCCCGAAGCCGGCAGAAAGTGCTGCACCACATCGAGCAGATGGCGCGCCCGGTACACCTCGATGCCGGGCACCAGCGCTGCCTCTTCGGCACTGCCGGGCGGCAGCACCATGCGCACGGCCACGCCGGCCGACCGCAGGGCCAGGCTGGTGGCGAGCGCGCCGCGCACGGGGCGCAGTTCGCCGGACAAAGACAGTTCGCCGGCGAACTCATGGCCCGCCAGGCGCGCGCTGTCGATCTGCCCGCTCGCCGCGAGAATGCCCAGGGCAATCGGCAGATCGAACCGACCCGAATCCTTGGGCAGGTCGGCCGGGGCCAGATTGACCGTGATTTTCTTGTTATTCGGGAATTCCAGCCCGGCATTTTGCAGGGCCGAGCGCACGCGCTCCCGGGCTTCCTTCACTTCGACATCCGCCAGACCGACCAGCGTGAAGCTGGGCAGTCCATTGGCCAGATGCACCTCGACCGTCACATTCGGCGCCTGCAGTCCCAGCAATGCCCGACTTTGCACCAAAGCAAGACCCATCTTGATTCTCTCCCCTCGTTGGAACGCCGGCTCGCAGCCCGCGCCTGAATTTCGAAAGGCGAGGATATAGGCAATCACCCCTGCCGACGCGGCGGCAATGGCCTCCAACGCGGTGATTGCCTGGATTGAGACTCCAGTTCCCCAAGGTGCGAGCAAGAGAAACAGGGCGTCAGGACGCAGCGACTTTGCTTTCCGATGCCCCAGCGTTCCTCGGAACGCAAGCGTTCATCCGGGTTAATCGCGGACGGCCTCAGACATTCAAGGGTTAATGCCATCGAAGGGTCTTTCGATAAAGATAAACCACCATTTAATAATGTACATATCTGTACTTTATTGGTGGTTTTAATATCGATTTCGCAGCATGAATAAAATAAATTTTCCTTATATCGGATGGGATGGAGCAAGGCTGCGACCCATTTTTCCGTGTCACACGAAAGCAAATGAAAAATAAAAACCCCATATTTACATGGGTGCGATTTTTGATCTAGCCTAATACCGTGTTGCACTGCAGCATCTACCTAACACGGAGGTTTCCATGGATCTGACCACGCGTCTCATGCTTCAAAACCGTGCCTGGGCCGACGAGATGACCTCGCGCGATCCGGCATTTTTCGAAAATCTGGTGGCGGGGCAGCAGCCGCGCGTCTTCTGGATCGGCTGTGCCGACAGCCGGGTGCCGGCCGAGAGCGTCACCAACGCGTTGCCTGGCGAGTTGTTCGTGCACCGCAGCGTGGCCAACCTGGTTCGGCCCGACGACCCCAACATCATGAGCGCGCTCCAGTACGCGCTGGACGTGCTCCAGGTCGAATACGTCATCGTGTGCGGCCACGAGGGCTGTGGCGGGGTCCGGGCCGCTTTGGTGCCGGCCGAGAGTGCGGTGCCGGCGCGGGGCGACTACCTGGCCGAGCACCTGCGGCCGTTGCGGGCCCTCTACCGCCGCCGTGCTGGCGAGATCGACGGCGACGCGGCTCCCGATCCCGAATCTGCCGAGGAACTGGCGGCCCGGGTCGGCCGATTCGTCGAACTGAACGTCGCCGAACAGGTGCACACGCTGGCCGCCACGCCGCAGGTGCGGCGCGCGTGGGAACGCGGGCAACCCCTGCAGCTGCTGGGCTGGGTCTATGCGCTGCGCGACGGGCGCCTGCGCCAGGTGCTGGAAGTGGACGCCAGCAGTACCCAACTGGCCGCAGCGGCCTGACGCGAAGGAGTCCTCACCATGCAAGACACCCTTCGCACCCCCGGTGCCGACGCATCGGCCACCGGCCTGCTGGCCCACTGGCGCCATGATGTGCCCGCGGGCCTCGTCGTTTTCCTGGTCGCTCTGCCGCTGTGCCTGGGCATCGCACTGGCCAGCGGCGTGCCGCTGCTGGCAGGGCTGGTTTCCGGCATCGTGGGCGGGCTCGTCGTGGCCTGGCTCTCGGGCTCGCAGCTCAGCGTGAGCGGCCCTGCCGCCGGGCTGGTCGTGATCGTCGTCGATGCGATCGTCAAGCTGGGGAGCTTCGAGGCGTTCCTGGTCGCCGTGGTGATCGCCGGCGCGCTGCAGTGGCTGTTCGGCCGCCTGCAGGCCGGCGACATCGGCGCCTGCTTTCCCTCGCCGGTCATCAAGGGCATGCTGGCCGCGATCGGCCTGATCCTCATCCTCAAGCAGCTTCCCGTGGCGTTCGGTTTCGCCTCCGGCGAGCAGGCCATGCGCCTGGTGCCTCCCACCATCGACGGTTTCGACGACCTGGGCCGGCTGGTCGGTGCCGTGACCGGCAGCGCCGTGATCATCGCTGCCGGCGCGCTGGCCATCCTGTTTGCCTGGGATTCCCCCTGGGCCAAGCGCCTGCCGCTGATCGGCCGGCTGCCCGGGCCGCTGCTGGCGGTGCTGTGGGGCATTGCCTACCAGGCCATCGCCATGGCGACCGAGCCGTCGGTGGCGCTGCCCGAATCGCAACGCGTGGCTTTGCCCGAAGGCAACAGCCTGGGCGCGCTGTGGTCGCAGCTCGCTTCGCCCGACTGGTCGGCGCTGGCGCGGCCCGAGGTGTACACCATCGCCTTCACGCTGGCCGTCGTGGCCAGCCTGGAGACGCTGCTGAGCCTGGAGGCCGGCGACCGGCTCGACCCGCTCAAGCGCGTGGCGCCGCCCAACCGGGAACTGCAGGCGCAGGGCGTGGGCAACGTTCTGGCCGGCCTGCTGGGCGGGTTGCCGATCACGGCGGTGATCGTGCGCACGTCGGCCAACATCCAGTCCGGCGCGCGCACCCGCCTGTCTGCGGTGTTCCACGGGCTGCTGCTGCTGGCGAGCGTGCTGTTCCTTTCGGAGTTCCTGCAGTGGGTGCCGCTGGCGGCGCTGGCCGCCGTGCTGCTGCACACCGGCTTCAAGCTGGCCAAGCCGGCCATGATCGCGGCCGTGTGGCGCGAAGGCTGGTCGGTCTTCGTGCCGTTCGCCGTGACGGTGGGGGCGATTCTCGCCACCGACCTGCTCATCGGCATCCTGATCGGCCTGGCGTGCAGCATGCTGTTCCTGATCCAGGCCAACACGCGGGGCGCGCTGACGATGATCTCCGACGGCAACGTGCATCTGATGCGGCTCAGCAAGGACGTGTCGTTCTTCAGCAAGGCCACGCTGCGCCGCTACCTGGACCGGGTGAAGCCGGGCCATTCCCTGGTGATCGACGGCTGCAACTGCGGCTTCATGGACCGCGACATCCGCGAAGCGCTGGATGACTTCGTGGCCCACGCGCAGGAGCGCGGGGTCCATGTCGAGTTGCGTTCGATGCCGCAGACGGCCGCTGCCGTGCTTCCTGCGGATGGCGAGCGGCCCCATCCCCTGCATTGGCTCAAGCCCCGCTCGACGCGCTGACGGGCTCTGCCGAATGCACCCTTGACCGTGCCGCGCCCAGGTACGGCACGGTCAGGGGGCCTCGAATCGGGCGCAATGGCCCAAGGCAGTGCGCATTGCCCTGTCGTCCCCAAGACGGTGCGCCGACTCGGGCGCAAGCCGGGTTTGCGCGGAATCGGCACTGCAATGGTGCAAAACGTTACCCCTCTGCATGGCGTGTAACCACTTTTGGCATATCGCCTTCGCCGGTGGGATGGCTGCAGGAGAGCGCCGACAAGGCATGGCACGGTCCATGCTTTGAACGGGTTCATCCCTAATCAGCCACCCCGGAGGAACCATGCCCCGTGTATCCATGAAGTCCTTGAGCGCCGCCCTCGTCGTCGCCCTGCCTCTGCTGGCCAGCGCGCAACTGACGGGCAACGTCAGCCTGACCACCAACTACAAGTTCCGTGGGCAGGACCAGGACGCCAGCCGGGTCAAGGCGGTCAAGCCGGCCATCCAGGGCGGGTTCGACTACAGCTTCGGCGACACCGGCTGGTACGTGGGCAACTGGAATTCCAGCGTGGACTGGCTGCCGGGCAATTCCATCGAGATGGACTTCTACGGCGGCTACAAATTCAAGGCCGGCGACGTGGACCTGGACCTGGGCGCACTGACCTATGCCTACCCCGGCAACTCGGTCGGCAACACCACCGAGCTGTACGGCGCCGCCACCTACGGCCCGCTGACGGCCAAGTACTCGCACACCATCTCCAAGGACTACTTCGGCTGGGCCGCGGCCAAGACGACCAGCAACAAGGGCCGCAACACCGGCTACCTGAACCTGGCCTATGCCCAGGAAGTGGCCCCCAAGACGACGCTGAAGGCCTCCGTCGGCTTCACGCGCTTTGCCAGCGACATCAAGGACCTGGGCGTGCCCAACTACATGGACTACAGCGTGGGCGGTGCCTACGACTTCGGCTCGGGCCTGTCCCTGTCGGCTGCCGTGGTGGGCGCCAACAAGAAGGCCTTCTTCGGCCCGGTCAACAAGTCGCGCCTGATCGTTGCGCTCACGAAAACCCTGTAAAGACAACAGGCGCCGAGGGGTGCCTCCAATGGAGAAAAGCAACATGAAAATGGTGACAGCCATCATCAAACCCTTCAAGCTCGACGAGGTGCGCGAAGCCTTGTCGGACATCGGGGTCCAAGGGATTACGGTGACCGAGGTCAAGGGCTTCGGCCGCCAGAAGGGCCACACCGAGCTGTACCGCGGCGCCGAGTACGTGGTCGATTTTCTGCCCAAGGTGAAGATCGAGGCCGCCGTGTCCGACGAGCTGGTGGACCGCGTGATCGAAGCCATCGAAGGCGCTGCCCGCACCGGCAAGATCGGCGACGGCAAGGTCTTCGTGTGCCACCTGGAACAGGTCGTTCGCATCCGCACCGGCGAAACCGGCAAGGAAGCCCTGTAAGGCCCGGCCCCCCGCGCCTCTCACCAGACCCAAGAGAAAACGCCATGAAAAAAATGCTTGCTTCCTTCCTGCTGGGGTTGAGCCTGATGGCCTCCGGCACTGCCGTGCTGGCCCAGACACCCGCCGCGTCCGAACCCGCTGCCGCGACGGCACCGGCTGCCGCTGCGCCCGCTGCGGCTCCCGCTCCAATGGCCGCAGCGCCCGCACCGGCCGAAGCCGCCGCAGCGGCTGCACCGGCCGCAGCCCCCACGCCAAAGCTCGACTCGGGCGACACGGCCTGGATGCTGACCTCGACCCTGCTCGTGATCCTCATGACCATCCCGGGCCTGGCCCTGTTCTACGGCGGCCTGGCCCGTTCCAAGAACATGCTGTCGGTGCTGGTGCAGGTGTTCGTGATCTTTTCGCTGATGAGCGTGCTGTGGGCCGTGTACGGCTACACCCTCACGTTCGGCGGCGAGGGCACGTTCTTCGGCGGCTTCGACAAGATCTTCCTCAAGGGCATCGCGCCGGACACGCTCTCGGGCGCGCTGCCGACCATCCCTGAATACGTGTTCGTGGCCTTCCAGGGCACCTTCGCGGCCATCACCGTCGCGCTGATCGTGGGCTCGTTCGCCGAGCGGATCAAGTTCGCCGCCGTGCTGATCTTCGCCGTGCTGTGGTTCACCTTCAGCTACATCCCCATGGCGCACATGGTGTGGGGCGGCGGCCTTCTGGCGAAGGACGGCGCGCTCGACTTCGCCGGCGGCACCGTGGTGCACATCAACGCCGGGATCGCCGGCCTGGTGGGCGCCTACATGGTGGGCAAGCGCATCGGCTTCGGCAAGGAGGCGCTCACGCCCCACAGCCTGACGCTGACGATGGTGGGTGCCTCGCTGCTGTGGGTGGGCTGGTTCGGCTTCAATGCCGGCTCCGCCGGTGCCGCCAACGGCGCCGCAGGCCTGGCCTTCATCAACACCGTGCTGGCCACCGCGGCCGCCACGCTGAGCTGGCTGGCCGGCGAGTCCCTGCACAAGGGCAAGGCGTCCATGCTGGGCGCAGCCTCCGGTGCCGTCGCTGGCCTGGTGGCCGTCACGCCGGCCGCCGGTTTCGTCGGTCCCATGGGCTCCATCGTGCTCGGCCTGATCGCCGGCGTGGTCTGCCTCTGGGGCGTGGGTGGCCTCAAGAAGATGCTGGGCGCCGACGATGCGTTCGACGTGTTCGGCGTGCATGGCGTGGGCGGCATCATCGGTGCCATCCTGACCGGTGTGTTCGCATCGCAGGGCCTGGGCGGCACGGGCGGCCTGACCCCCGACACCTTCGCCATGGGCGCACAAGTGTGGATTCAGCTCAAGAGCGTGCTGGTCACCATCGTGTGGTCCGGCGTGGTGGCCTTCATCGCCTACAAGATCGCCGACCTGCTGGTGGGCCTGCGCGTGCCGGAAGAAGCCGAGCGCGAGGGCCTGGACATCACGTCGCACGGCGAAACCGCCTACAACCGCTGATTTGCGAGATCCCTGCCGCGGTGACTGGTGGCATCGCGGCGGTGCGACAACAAGCGAGATATTCCTCCTGGACATTGGGCCCGCCGCAAGGTGGGCCTTTTTTTTGGCCGCGGCGGGCGTGCCGCGAATAATGGTGCGGATTTCCAGGAGACACCCCACATGCCCATGGACTGGCGCCCCGCCGTTTCCGAGCCCGACCAACTGGGCGAATCGCCTTTCTGGCACCCGATCGAATCACGCCTGTACTGGGTGGACATCGCCGGGCGCGCGCTCTGCCGGCTGCACCCGGCCTCGGGCCGGGCCGAACGCTGGGCCATGCCGTCCGAGCCCGGCTGCATCGCGCCGGCCCGCACCGCGGGCGAGCCCAGCGGCCTGGTGATCGCGCTGCGGGACACCCTGTGCCGGGCCACGGCCTGGGGCGGGCCCCTGGTGCCGATCGCCCGGCTGCCCATCGACCCGTCCACGCAGCGCGCCAACGACGGCAAATGCGACGCCCTGGGCCGCTTCTGGGTGGGCACGGTGCACGAACCCGCGTCGGGGCCGCGGCAGCCCGTCGCCGCGCTGTACTGCGTCGATGGGCGGCAGGCCGGTGCGCCCGGCGTGCGCCAGGTGCTCGACGGCGTGGCCACGGCCAACGGCCTGGGGTGGTCGCCGGACGGCCGCACGCTGTATTGGGTGGACACGCCCTCGCATGTGATCCGCGCCTGGCGCTGCGACGATTCGGGCAACCCCGTCGGGGCGCCGCGCGTGCTGCACACCTTCGCGCACAAGCCCGAGGGCTGGAAACCCGGCGATCCCGGCTACGGCGGGCGGCCCGACGGCGCTGCGGTGGACGCCGAAGGCCACTACTGGTGCGCCATGTACGAGGGCGGGCGCGTGCTGCGGCTCTCGCCGGAGGGACGCATCGTGGCCGACATCGCCGTGCCGGCCCTGTGCCCGACCATGCCCTGCCTGGCCGCCGATGGGCAGGATGGCGCCACGCTGTTCGTCACGACCGCGCGCCAGGGCCGCCCTGCCGATGAGCTGGAGCGCCTTCCCCATTCCGGCCACCTGCTGGCCGCCGGCGAGCGCCAGCCGGTCGCCGGCCTGCCCGTGAACTGGTACGAAGAAGCGCAGTTGCCCGCCGGTCTCGCCTGACCAAGCCGGCAGGAAAGACGCGCCCGCGTGCCTTTCTGGCACGGTGAAAAGCCGGTTAAACACCTTGTTGCATCAAGGCGTCCGTCCCGCTTGCGCCTGTGGTTAGCATCCGCCCCGAAAAAAATCTTTGAGGGAGGATTGCATGAGCGCAGAATTGGCGGCCACGTTCTTCAACGCAGGCTACGGGCAAACATTGGCCCAGTCCATGGACAAGAACCAGGTGGACGTCCTGGTGCTGACACAGAGTCAGTACATGAGCATCCTGCAGGACAAGGCCAGAAACAACGCGGCGCTGGAATTCAACCTGCGCAAGATGCTGTCCCAATCCAGCTTCGGCCAGTACTGGCAAAAGGAGTTCAGTCCCAACGCAAGTGAGCCGTGGGTTGGGCCGGTAGCGCAGGGAGCCAATGATGCGCTTGCCATCACCAAAACGCTGAACGCCATCGGCATGGCCGGCATCGGCAGCTATATCAAGACCACGGCGACAGGCACGTACATCATCATCAAAGGTTATTCGGCACGGCGCAGCAGTGCCCTGCAGGGCACCCGTTACCTGGCAACCAATCCAAAGATGCTGCAGCTCGGCCTTGGGATCAAGAGCCTTCAGGGCATTGCCAAGGGTGGCTTCATGCTGGGTGTGGTGGTATCCACGGGTATCGAGTTGATGGACTTCATGTTCAACGACGAGAAGACCATGTACGACCTGGTGGGCGGTATCGGCGTGGAGGCAGTGAAGGGCGGATTGGCTGGACTCGTGGCCTATGGCATCGCTGCGGGACTGGGAACGTTGGTCACGACAGTGGCTGTCACACCTTTGATCGCCATGGCCGTTGTCGCTATCGGAGGCGGCATCGTGCTGAACCTGATAGACAACGAATACAAGATAAAAGGCAACGCCATTGCCGGTCTGAAAATGCTGCCAGAAAAAACGGCCCAAGGCGTGTATTACATCGACACCAAGGTCCAGTCATGGCAAGACGATCTCCGCACTGCTGTCGAGCAGAAGAAATCAGAAATGGGTCAGGCGATTAACCAAGGCATGAAGGATTGGCTTTGCCGCATCAGTTGCTTGCGCTATTAGTCAAAAAATCGATTGACCATGTTTGAAGTAAAAAAAGTCCGAAGAGCTTTGATATGGGGTGTCCCGCTTTTCATTGGAGTCGCCGCGAGCTGCATCTGGGCGGTATGGCATGCAGTCATCCCGACGTTTGAAGCCATCGCGGCACGCGCGCCTGTGGTGCGGATAGCGCCGGCCTCCCAGGTCACGCCGTTCATCGCTGTCTTCTGCATATTGGCGGCGGTAATAAGCTGCATGAGGGCAATTCCCGCGAGCGATAAGGTCATCTATCCATTCGAGCGGGTCTTCACGATCTCCGTGCTGTTGGGCGGGATCGCCATGGTGCTGATCCCGGTGACGTCGGTGGCCCAGCGCTTCTACATGCCCAGCGTGGGCTATACCGTGTGCTCAGAACTGCAGGGCCACCCCACCATGTGGTTCACCGACTGGGTGCGCGATCCGGCTTTGTGCGTCAAGGGCAAGAGCCTGGAATGGGTGACTGAGCAGGCGGGCTCGACCCGCCGCATTGCGCCGTAGTCTCTCCAGCCGAATCGCTGTCCAGTGCGATGCGCTACTTTGCGTTCCTGCGGATGGTTTCGCATCCACTCAGTGTTTAACTGACTGGCATTGACCCACGCGCCGGGATTCACGCACGGCGTTCAAAAAATTCACGGCCCGCCGCGCCCCGCTGGCAAAAGCGGGCCGGTACGATCCACGCCATGGATTCCGCCCTCAGCCACATTCTCGACCGCGTGCGCGAAAGCGCCCGCCAGCGCACCCCCTTGCGCATCTGCGGCGGGGGCACCAAGGACTTTCATGGCGGCGCGGCGCTGCACGGCAAGCGGCTGAGCACTTCCGCGCTCTCGGGCATCGTGAATTACGAGCCGAGCGAGCTGGTCGTCACGGCCCGCGCCGGCACGCCCCTGGCCGACCTGGAAGCCGCGCTGGCCGCCCAGGGCCAATGCCTGCCTTTCGAGCCACCGCATTTCGGGCCGGGCGCCACCGTGGGCGGCATGGTGGCCGCGGGCCTGTCGGGCCCGGCGCGCGCCAGCGTGGGCGCCGTGCGCGACTACGTGCTGGGCCTGGAGCTGATCAACGGCCGGGCCGAGCTGCTGCGCTTCGGCGGGCAGGTGATGAAAAACGTGGCCGGCTACGACGTCTCGCGGCTCATGGTGGGCGCCTGGGGCACGCTGGGCCTGATCACCGAGGTCAGCCTCAAGGTGCTGCCGGTGCCGCCGGCCGAGGTCACCTTGCGCTTTGAAAACAACCAGGCCGATGCGCTGCGCCGTCTGCAGGCGTGGGGCGGCCAGCCGCTGCCGCTCAATGCCAGCCGCTGGGAGGGCGGGGCGGGCGGCACCGGGTCGCTGTGGGTGCGCCTGCGCGGGGCGGTGGCTGCCGTGGAGGCCGCATGCCGCAGCATGGGTGGCGAGCGTGTGGCCCCCCCCACCGCCGCGCGCGATTGGCAGGCTTGCCGCGATCAGGCCCTGCCGTGGTTCGCCGGCCGTGTCGCCCGCCCGGATCTGGCGCTGTGGCGCCTGTCGGTGCCGGCCGCCGCGCCCGTGCTGGCGCTGCCTGCGGGCACGCTGGCGCCGCTCATCGAATGGCACGGCGCGCTGCGCTGGGTGCAGGCCCCGCTGGGCGACGGTGCCGCGCTGCACGAGGCCGCACTGGCGGTCGGGGGAGGTGCTTCGCTTTTCATAGCACCCAGCGCAGTGGATACGGCGGCAGCGGCACGTTTTGATCCAAATCCTGCCGGGGCGCTGGCACAAATCCATGCCCGGCTCCAGCAGGCCTTCGATCCGGCGGGCCTCTTCAACCCCGGCCGGATGGACATCGGGCGGTAGCGCCGTGCCCCTGCGTCTGCCCCTGCACCCGCTGCGCTACGGCCGCCCCGGCCCGGTGACGGCCTTCCCACCCTTCGAGACACGCCATGCAAACCACGCTCGCTCCCGAATTCCAGGGCACGCCCGAAGGCCGCGAGGCCGAAGCCATCCTGCGCAAATGCGTGCACTGCGGCTTTTGCACCGCCACCTGTCCCACCTACCAGTTGCTGGGCGACGAACTCGATGGCCCGCGCGGGCGCATCTACCTCATCAAGCAGGTGCTGGAGGGCGAGCAGCCCACGCGCAAGACCCAGTTGCACCTGGACCGCTGCCTGACCTGCCGCAACTGCGAGACGACCTGCCCGAGCGGCGTGCAGTACGGCCACCTGGTGGACATCGGCCGCAAGATCGTCGATGAAAAGGTCGAGCGCCCCATCGGCGAGCGGGCCGTGCGCTGGGCCTTGAAGGAAGGCTTGCCCTCGCCGCTGTTCGGCCCCGCCATGAAAGCCGGCCAGGCCGTGCGCGGGCTGCTGCCGAAAAGCCTGCGCGCCAAGGTGCCGGCGCCGCAGGCGGCCGGTACGTGGCCCGGGCGTGAACACGCGCGCAAGGTGCTCATGCTGGCGGGCTGCGTGCAGCCTGCCATGGCGCCCAACATCAACGCGGCCACGGCGCGCGTGCTCGATGCGGCAGGCATCCAGGCGGTGATCGCCCCGCAGGCCGGCTGCTGCGGCGCCGTGCGCTTTCACCTGAACGACCAGGAGGGCGGCAAGGCGCAGATGCGCGCCAACATCGATGCCTGGTGGCCCTATGTGGAGCAGGGCGGCATCGAAGCCATCGTCATGAACGCCTCGGGCTGCGGCGTCACGGTGAAGGACTACGGCCATCTGCTGAAGGACGAGCCCGCCTATGCCGAGCGCGCCGCGCGCATCGGCGCCATGACGCAGGACCTGTCCGAGTGGCTGCCCGAACTGCTGTCCGAGCTGGCCGGCACGCTGCACGGCCGGGTGGTGCCGCCGGACACGCTGTTCGCCTACCACCCGCCGTGCACGCTGCAGCACGGCCAGAAACTGCGCGGCGTCGTCGAGCGCCATCTGAGCGAACTGGGGTTTCGGGTGCGGGTGGCGCGCACCGAATCGCACCTGTGCTGCGGCTCGGCCGGAACCTACTCGGTGCTGCAGCCCGAGCTGGCCTATCCGCTGCGCGACCGAAAGCTCGATGCGCTGGGCGAGGCGTTCGGCGAGCAGCCGCCAGGGGCCATCCTTTCGGCCAACATCGGCTGCATCACCCACCTGCAAAGCGGCACGGCGATTCCTGTGCGGCACTGGATCGAAGTGCTGGACGAGGCCTTGTCGGCCGCGGCCCGCTGACCCTGCGCGCACCAAGGCTGGCATGATGGCGGGTTTTGACCGCCGCGCTGCCGCGCACCAACCGCGTTTCTTCGCCATGACCGACCCTGTGACCGCACAAGAACAACAGAACAACGTCCCCGCGCCGGCCCCCACCGCACCGGCCGGGACCGATGCCGCTGCGACCGCCCCTGACACTGCCGCAGTGCAATCGCCCGTCTCCGCCGAACCGGCGGGCGGCGAAGCGGCGCAAGACACCGCACCGCGCGGCGACCGGCCCGCGTCCCGCCGCGGCGGCCGCAACCGCCGCAAGCCCGGCGGCGCAGGCGCGCCGGGCACGGCGCCCGCAGCGCAGGCCGCCCCCCAGAACCCGAAGGGCGCCGGCCCGCAAGGCCCGCGCCGCACGCATCCGGCGCTGGAGCAGCTCGCCGCGCTGTACCCGCACCTGTTCGGCGCGCAGTTCCTGCCGCTCAAGCGCGGCATCTTCCAGGACCTGCTGGCAGCGCACCCCGAGGTGTTCGAGCGCGATGCGCTCAAGCTCGCTCTGGGCATCCACACCCGCTCCACGCGCTATCTGCAAGCGGTGGCCGAAGGCCGCCAGCGCCACGATCTGCAGGGCAATGCCGTCGAGGCCATGGCGCCCGAGCACGTGCACCATGCGCTGCTGGAAGTGTTCCGCCGCCGCAAGCCCCGCGACGGCGAGGACATGACCGCCAAGCTGCGCCGCCGCATCGCGCTGGCCTACGAAGCCTCGGGCCTCACCCGCGAGGCCTACGACACGCTGGTGCGCGGCCGCGACGAAGCCGCGAATGCGCTGCTGGACGAAGCCTTCGCCGAAGTGGCCGAGCGCGATGCCAAGGCCGAAGCGCTGCTGCGGGCCTTCGAGGCCAGCGGCAGCACGGTGGCGCAGTTTGCCGACATGTACGGCATGGACCCGCGCACCGCCGAACGCTCGCTGCACCGCGCCCGCCAACTGCGTGCCGCACCCGCTGCCGCGCCAGCAGCGGCGCCGCAGGAATCCGATGCGCCCGACGCCTTCGACGCGCCAGCCGCATCGGAAGGCCCGGTCGAAGCCTGAACGCGCCAGCGCGTCAGCTGGTCAGTCCGCCAGCGGGGGCGGGCTTTTTCAGTGGTGTGGGTGCTCGGGCGCCACACCACTGACATGACGCTGTCAGGAGCCCCCCCGCACCATGGAGTCCTTCGCAACAACGACCGAAAGGACCTTTCTCCATGGCTTTCACTTCCGCACCGTCCCACGCTTTCACCTCCTGCGCCGCGCCCGCTGCGGCGACCAGCGCCATTACCTGGTTCGAGATTCCCTGCGCCGATCTCGACCGCGCGCAGGCGTTCTACGAACAAGTGCTCGGCCGCCCCATGCACCGGCAGACCTTCGGCGGTGGCGATCCGCTGGCCGTCTTCACCTACGACCGGCCTGCCACGGGCGGCTGCCTCATCGAGGGCCGCCAGGTGGCGCCGGATGCCGGCACGCGCATCTACCTGGACTGCAAGCCTGGACGCCGCGGTCTCACGCATCGCGGCCTCTGGCGGCCGCGTGATCGACGCCTGCATCGAACTGCCCAACGGCATCGGCTTCATCGCCAACGTGTGCGACACCGAGGGCAACACCGTCGGGCTGCACGCCATGGCGCGCTGATCGCGCTGGCCGCGTCCGAGCGCAGCCGCTTTTTTTCCAACCAGATGGGCGGCGCGGTTCGGTAGCATGCGGGCCGGTGCGCCCGCTGCCCGTCCTGCATCGCCCTGCAGTGCAGCGGCTGGCACCATGCACCGAGGGTGCAGCGCCGCAGTTTTCCATTTCCGTTCTGGAGTTTTTCCCCATGACCCCTACCCGCGAAACCGTCGGCGCGTTCACCGTGGCCGGCATCGCCACGCGCACCAACAACCGCGATGAACGCGACCCAGCGCAGGCCCGCCTCGGCGCCCTGTGGCAGCGGTTCTTTGCCGAAGGCATCGCGCAGCAGGTGCAGCCCGGTGCGCTGCAGCCGCGCGTGATGGGCGTGTACAGCCACTACGCCTCGGACCAGGACGGTGACTTCGACGTGCTGGCCGGCGTGGCGCTCGGCGGCGCGACCGGCGTGCCTGAAGTACCTGACGTGCCCGTGGCGCCCCGCTTCACGCAGGTGGCGGTGCCGGCCGGCGAATACCTCGTGTTTCGCCGGCAGGGCACGCTGCCGCAGGCCGTGATCGACACGTGGATCGACATCTGGCATTACTTTCAACAGCAGCAGCAGCAACCTCCGGTGCGCCGCCGCTTCGCCGTCGATTTCGAAGCGTACGAAGGGCCGGACCGGGTCGCCGTCTATATCGGCGTGCTCGGCTGAACGCTTCTCCTTCGATCTCCATCGTTCGACCGCCATCGTCCATGCGCCGCGCCGACCGCCTGTTCCAGATCGTCCAGCTCATCCGGGGGCGGCGGCTGTCCACGGCCGACTTTCTGGCCAAGCGGCTGGAGGTGTCGGCCCGCACCATCTACCGCGATGTGGCCGACCTGCAGCACCAGGGCGTGCCCATCGAGGGCGAAGCCGGCGTGGGCTACCGCCTGGGCGCGGGCTTCGACCTGCCGCCGCTCATGTTCAGCCAGGGCGAGGCCAACGCGCTGGTCGCTGCCGCCCGGCTGGCGCAGTCCTGGCTGGACACCGGCCTGTCCGTCCAGGTGGAGAGCGCGCTGGGCAAGATCCTGTCGGTGCTGCCGCCCGCAGCGCGCGCCGCTGCCCAAGCGCAGGCGCTCTACGCCCCGGCCATGGCGGTGGACCCGCGCACCCAGGCCCTGCTGCGGCCTTTGCGCGAGGCGGTGCAGTCCCGCAACGTGGTGCGGCTGAACTATGCCGACGAACTGGGCCGCCCCAGCGAGCGCCGCGTACGGCCGCTGGGTTGCTTTTACGGGGGCAGGGTCTGGACGCTGTCCAGCTGGTGCGAACTGCGCGAGGACTTTCGCGGTTTTCGCGTGGACCGCATCGTGTCGCTCGACGTGCGGCCGGAGCGCTTCGCGGTGGAGCCGGGCCGCACCCTGGCCGACATGATGCGGGAGGTCCGGCGCCGCGCCGGGGCGGATTCCGAACCCGGCCCCGGCTCAGGCCCCGGCTGATCCGCCGGTGGCTTCAGCGTGGTAGCTCCAGTTCGGGCTGCGTGCAAAGGAAAGGCGCCCGTTCCAGCAAGCCCCCAGGAAGATAGACCGGCTGCCGGATGCGGTTCGCACCATGCTGCGCAGCAGGCCATTGCGGTCCACCGTGAATTGCTCGGCTCGGTAGGCCTCGCTCGTGGTGCCGCTGGGGGCCGTGCAGGTGCGCGTGCCTTCCGAGTCCAGGCCCTCGCCCGACAGGCGGTAGGTGCCGCGGTACTCGCAGGCCGTCTGCAGGTCCGCGGTCCGCGTGTCCATGCGAAAGACGTTGTCGCGCACCACCATGTCGATGTTCGTGGCGGTGAGAAGCTCCTTTGAAGTGGGCCGGCCTTTCAGGGCAGCGGCCATCGGTTGAAAAATGGGTGCCCGGTGTCCGGGCGCTGCTCGATGTAAGCTATTGTTTTTATAGCGGTATCCCCTAGTGGAATATGCGCTGGAGGCCTTTTTGGCCCATGGCCTGTCAAGTCGGCCGGCAGGCTGGCGCCAGGGGGCTGCCGTGCGTCGTCCTTCAACAAGCGCTGCGGCCCCATCCCAAGCCGTTCCGTTTTCACACGGTTTGAAACTTCTTTGACCAATGGTTTCGCCAGAAATCGGGCGCTGGCGGTTAATTTCGGCAGCGTGCGTGTCCCCACGCACCGGTGCCACACAACAAAGCCGCGACTGGCCTCCCCTGGTCGTCCACCGGCCCCCCAACGCACCGCATCCAGAGCAGAGAAGGAGACAAGAATCCATGGCAAACGACGATCCGAAAGACCGTGCCGCCTTCGACTCGGCCATTCAGGCCCTGAAGGCCGAGGTGGCCAATGCCGGGGCGCACCTTTCGCTGGACGCTTCGGCCCGCCTGGCCTACACCCGGCAGATCCAGGCGATGGCGAACGACCTGCAGTTCGAGGCCATGAGCGGCCGCATCACCTGGGCGCAGGCGGCCGAGCAGGCGCAGGAGGCGCGCAACACCATCATGGAGATCATCCGGGGGCGCAGCACGCCGGTCGGGCGGGCCATGGCGCAAAGCCTCAAGGCCGAGGGCAAGACGCTCAACGAGCTCATCGCCCGCAAGGCCCAGCAGATCCACGGGCCCACCGTGCAGTTCGACCGCCTGACCGCCGCGCAGCAGAACGCGGTCTATGGCGAGATCGTCAAATCGGCCGGCAAATCCAATCCGCGCGTGACGCAGACCATGCGCAGCCTGTCGCGCGCGGGGCGGGGGCTGATCGTGCTGTCCATCGCTTTGTCGGTCTACAACGTGGCCACGGCGACCGACAAGACCGCCGCGGCCGGCAAGGAGGTCGCCGTGACCGGGGCCGGCATCGGCGGCGGCATCGCGGGGGGCGCGCTCGCGGGCCTGGCGTGCGGCCCGGGCGCCCCGGCGTGCGTGGCCATCGGCGCCTTCGTGGGCGGGGCGCTGGCGGCTTTCGGGGTGGACTTCCTGTGGTGAGCGGCGGGCCTGCGATGCGCAACCTCACCCGCGCCGAAGTCGCCCTGGCGCCCTTGCCGAGCGCTGGCGGCGATGCCCCGCTGCAAAGCCGGATCACCGTGCACGGCCAGCCCACCGAGTCGCGTGCCGACGGCGTGGTGCTGGAGGCGGCCTTCCAGTGGCGCGATTTCTATCTGCTGTTCACCACCGACGACATCCCGCAGGAAGACCTGCTGCACATCGCGCTGTTCGACGGGCAGTGGCAGCCCCTGGACGCGGCCACCCTCGGCGGCGCCTACACGACGGGCAGTTTCTCGCTGATCGGGGTCGAGGGGGGGAATGCCGTGCGCTTTCGCTTCATCGGCGACACCGACTGGTGCGTGGAGATCTTGCCAACCCCGGGCTTTCGGATGCCCTTCGTGTCCGATCCGAAGGGCGTGGCGCGGCCGCTCGGCTTTTCGCGGCACTTCGTGGTGCGCGGCGATCCGCAGCCGCAGCGCTGACGGAAAGAGGCCCCGCTCCGAACCTGCCTAACCTGCAGAAACGGGCGCGGCGCCTGGTGCCTTCCTGTCGCCGAATCGCTGGCGGCTAAGATCCCCGCGGGAGGAAAACCATGTTGCTCAAAAACCTGTCCGCCAGCGCCGCGGACTTCGCCAATATCGTATGGCCCGCCATTCAGCACGATCCGCTGGTGGGAGGCGGCAAGATCCGTTCGGTCGAGGCCAACGCTTCGCGCGACTTCAAGGACGAACTGGATCTTCTGGCCGGCATCGATGCCTGGCAAGTGATGAACCAGCCCGGCGCGCTGCGGGGCCTGGCCAGCCGTGTGCAGTGGACCGATGAAAACCACCGCAGCTTCACCATCCGCTATTCCCGCCCGTCGGGCGCGGAGACCGAATACCAAAAGCGGCTGATGGCGCTCAATGCCCGGCAGGAAGGCTACGTGTTCCCGCACCTCACGGTGCAGGCGTACCTGAGCGGCCAGGGCGGCCCACTGCGTTCGATGGCCGTGGTCAAGACGGAGGACCTGATGCGCGCCGCGCAGTTCATCGTCACCAATGCCAAAGCGCCGCGACCGGCTTTCTACGGAATGGTCCCGCAACCCGACGGGGGACAGTTCCTGTATCTGAAATGGGACTACCTGGCCTACAAGAAGGTGCCGATGGCGATCATCGACCTCGAAAAGCCCGTGGCCGCCGCGCCGGCCGGCCTCAGCGCTTGAGGGCTGCCTCGATGTCGCCCGCCATCGACTGCGGCGTGTCCCGCGGGCCGTAGCGGCGCAGGACCTGGCCGTCGCGGCCGATCAGGAACTTGGTGAAGTTCCACTTGATGGCCTTCGTGCCCAGCAGCCCCGGGGCTTCGGCCTTGAGCCAGTGGTACAGCGGGTCGGCCTGTGCGCCGTTCACGTCGATCTTGGCCATCATCGGAAAGCTCACGCCGTAGTTGAGCTGGCAGAAGCTGGCGATCTCGTCGTTGCTGCCCGGGTCCTGGCGGCCGAACTGGTTGCAGGGAAACCCGAGCACCGCCAGGCCCTGGCTGGCGTATCGCTGGTGCAGCGCCTCCAGCCCCGCGAACTGCGGCGTGAAGCCGCAGGCACTGGCCGTGTTGACGATGAGCAGGATCTGCCCCTGGTACTGCCGCAGCGGCACGGTCTGGCCGTTCATCTGCCGGGCTTCGAAGTCGTAGGCGCAGGTCATGGCGGGCATCCTTGCAAAACGGTCGGTGGATCGGGGCGCCGGCGCAGCCAGCGCCGCGGTCGTCACGGCGTCTTGGCGGCGGCAGCCTCTCCGGCGAAGTACGGAATCATCATGCGGTTGCCGTCCGCGCCGGTCTCGCGAATGTATTCCAGCGAGAACTGCTCGCCCAGGCGCCGCAGTTCGCGCCGCAGCTCGAAGTCGGGCGTCTCCACCTTGATGCCGTTGCGGGCGAGTTCCGCGATCGACGCGCTGGAGGCCGCATCGCTCGCGCTCCAGCCGCGCGCCTGGGCCTTGTCTGCGGCCTCCTGCACGATCTTGCGCGTGGCCTCCGGCAGCGCCTGCCATTGCGCCTTGTTCACCAACACGAGGTTCTTGGGGTACCAGCCGTGCACGTTGTAGAAGTACTTGATGGGCAGCTCCCAGACCTTGTTCTCCACGCCGGTGACGGGCGAGGTGAACAGGGTGTCGATCTGCCGGTCCAGCACCGCCTGGTTGATGCCCTTGGTGGGCACATCCACGGGCGTGGCGCCCATCAGCTGGGCGATGCGCACCGTGCTGGGGCTGTAGCTGCGCATCCTGGCGCCGCGCAGGTCGCTGGCGTGGCGGATGGGTTTGGTGGTGAACAGGCCCTGGGCCGGCCACGGCACGGCGTACAGCGGCACGAGCCCCTGGCGATCCAGCGCTTCCTGCAGCACGGGGCGCTGCGCCTTCCACAGCCGCAGCGCGTCGTCGTAGCTGCCCACGATGAACGGAATGGCGTCGGCGCCGGCCAGCTTGGTGTCGGCCGCGAGCGTGCTCAGCAGCACTTCGCCGGCAGCGATCTTGCCGGCGCTGACTTGGCCCGCGATCTCCGACAGCTTGGCCACGCTGTTGTCGGGCCGCACGTCGATGACCAGCGAGCCCTTCGTGCGTTCGTTCACCTCCTTGGCGAACTGCTGCAGGTTGACGGTGTGGAACACCTCGGGCAGATAGCCCGTCGCGAGGGTCCAGCGCGCCTGCGCCGACGCCCCGCCCGAAAGAGCCAGGGGCCCGAGCGCCAGCAAAAGCGCACACCATGAACGACGTTTCATACAAAGATCTCCGGTAGCGAGGGAAGCCGGCCTGCGAATGCAAGGCAACGGCCGCCGCTCTTTGCGTAACTGGGGTGTAACTTGCAATAACTATACCGGCGACCGGTCGGCGCGGGTGCATATAAAGCATTTGCTATTGAATTAATAGCATTGGACACATTGAATACGGCGGTGAGAGCCGTTTTCTTGCCTGCGGCGTTCGGTGCTTGGCGCGGCGCGGGGTGCGAATCGGTCAAGTGCCGGGCATGCGCCCTGCGCCGCGTCAGCGCCGCAGGGCGGCCAGCAGGGCCGCGAACACGATCAGCCCGCCCCCCAGCAAGGTGCGCGGCTGCAATTGCGCGGCAGCGAGCAGCACCGACGAGACGCTGGCGAACACCACCTCGGACAGCAGCACCACCGCCGTGGTGCCTGCCGCCAGCCGGGACGCGCCGAACTGCAGCGCCCCGTTGCCCAGCCACAGCGCCACCGCCAGCAGGGCGGCCGTGACGGCCCAGGTGGCGTTCACCGCGGGAAACGGCTCCACGATGCCCGCCTTCCGCCCGATGCACGCGACCGCCAGCGCCATCAGCATGCAGCCGCCGAACATCACGAACATGCGCGCCTGGCCCGGCACCGCGTGCAGCCGCCGCAGCGTGACGTTGGTCAGCGCGAAGGTGAACCCGCCCATCAGTGCCAGGCCGTCGGCCATCGACAGGTTGTCCCAGAGCCGGGCGGGCGATGCGCCCTCGGGCAGCAGCACCAGCACCAGGCCCGTCAAGGCCAGGGCCAGCCGCAGCAGCGCCATGGGCGTGGGCCGCTCGCCCAGCACGCGCCAGGCCAGCAGCAGTCCCCAGACGGGCATGAGATAGAACAGCAGGATCACGCGGACCACGTCGCCCACCGTCACGGCCCAGTTGAACGCCACGTTGTTCAGCCCCGAGCTCAGGGCCAGCAGCCACAGCTGCGGGTGCTGGCGCACCTGGGCCCACAGGCCGGGGCGCAGCGCCAGCAGGCCGAGCAGGCCGAGCAGGATGGCGCAGTACATCACCGCGGTCGCCCACAGCGGGTGCAGCCCCGCGCCGTGCATCACGCGAAACGGCCACCACGCCAGCCCCCAGACGAAGGCGTTGAACAGCAGGGCCAGAACGGGTAGCGGCGAGGGCATGGAAGATCGTGGCGCGACGGCAGCCGTGCGTCCGCCGGGCAGTCGAGAGAGCATGTGAAGGAAAGGGCCGCAGCATCGGCCGATTCTCTGCCTTGGAATCGAGACGGCCCTATGTCAGGCTGTGGTTAAGTTGTACTTTCCATTCCGCAGCACGGCAAGCCGTCCGGCCGGCGGTGCGTCGGCGCCCGGGGTCAGTGGTGGTGGTCGTGCCGCGCCAGGTGCAGCAGGTGGTCCACCTCTTCGCGGTAGCGCACGCAGTTGTGCTGGTGCCAGCGGCGGATGAGCCACATCACCCCGGCGACCACGAGACCGAAAGCGGTGATCGCCCCGAAGACCGACAGCCCCATCTTGAGCGACAGGCTGTAGAACGCGCCCAGGGCCAGGATGCAGGCCTGCTCGTTGAAATTCTGCACCGCGATGGAGCGGCCCGCGCCCATCAGGTTGTGGCCCCGGTGCTGCAGCAGCGCGTTCATGGGCACCACGAGGTAGCCGCCCAGGCCACCCAGCAGGATCAGGAACGGGATGGCGATCCAGATGCTCTTGATGAACACCATCAGCACCAGCAGCAGGCCCATGGCGATGCCCAGCGGGATCACCTTGGTCGCCATGTCGAGCCGCATGCGCATGGACGCCACCATCGCGCCCACGGCGGTGCCGATGGCCACCACCCCGGTCAGGGCCGAGGCCTGCGTGGTGTTGTAGGAAAGCGCGGCCGCCGCCCAGGCCAGCACGATGAACTTGAGGTTGCCGCCCGCGCCCCAGAACAGGGTGGTGGTGGACAGCGAGATCTGGCCCAGCTTGTCGCGCCACAGGCGGTTGTTGCAGGCCCAGAAGTCGGGCAGCATCGCCAGCGGATGGGGGGGCAGGGGGCGCATCTCCACGCCGGTGTGGGGAATGCGGGTGTTGAACCACGCGGCGATCAGGTACAGCGCGATCAGCGCGGCGATGGCCGCTTCGGCCGCGGTGTCCACGCCGGTGTCCACGAAGGGCAGGTCCACCGACAGCAGCAGGTGCGAGATGGCGGGCCCCACGAGCTGGCCGCCCAGCAGCACACCGAGAATGATGGAGGCGATGGTCAGCCCCTCGATCCACCCGTTGGCCTTGACCAGCTGCGAGGCCGGCAGCAGTTCGGTGAGGATGCCGTACTTGGCCGGCGAGTAGGCCGCGGCACCCAGGCCGACGACCGCATACGCGATGAGCGGGTGGGAGCCGAACAGCATCATGAGGCAGCCCACGACCTTGATCGCGTTGCTGAAGAACATGACCTTGCCTTTGGGCAGCGCGTCGGCGAAGGCGCCCACGAAGGGCGCGAGCACCACATAGAACAGCGCGAACATGGGCACGAGCGCCGCGCGCTGCCATTCCGGCGAACCGTTGGTGCGCAGCAGTTCCACGGCGGCCACGAAAAGTGCGTTGTCGGCCAGCGAGCTGAAAAACTGCGCCGACATGATGGTGTAGAAACCGCGCTTCATCGAATGGCTGTTGGGTGCATCAGTTGGCCTGATGCCCTGTTAAATATCGGAACCCGGTGCAAGTGACTGGCGGTTATATCACGCGGTTTCCAGAGGGCGATGCCAGAATTCCTTCCTTTTCGCTCCGCAGATCAAGCCCATGCCGCGTCCCATCCAAGCCACCATCCACACTGCTGCACTGCAACAAAATCTGGAGCGCGCGCGCGCCGGTGCGCCGGACGCGCTGGCCTGGGCCGTGGTGAAAGCCAATGCCTACGGCCATGGCATCGAGCGCGTGTTCGAGGGGCTGCGCGGCGCCGACGGCTTCGCGCTGCTGGATCTGTCCGAAGCCGAGCGTGTGCGCGCCCTCGGCTGGCGCGGCCCCATCCTGCTGCTGGAGGGCGTGTTCGAGCCGCGCGACCTGGAGCTGTGCTCGCGCCTGGGGCTGTGGCACGCGGTGCATTGCGACGAGCAGATCGACTGGCTGGCCGCGCACAAGACGCAGGCGCCGCACCGCGTCTTCCTCAAGATGAACACCGGCATGAACCGACTGGGCTTCACGCCCGCGCGCTACCGCTCGGCCTGGGCGCGGCTCAACGCGCTCACGCAGGTGGACGAAATCTCGTACATGACGCACTTCAGCGACGCCGACGGCCCCCGCGGCATCGCGCACCAGATGCAGGCCTTTCACACCGCCACGCAGGACCTGCCCGGCGAGAAAAGCGTGTGCAACAGCGCGGCCACCCTGCGCCATGCGGTCGATGCGCGCGTGCGCGGCGACTGGATCCGCGCCGGCATCGTGCTCTACGGCGGCGCGCCGGACTATCCCGAGCACGACGCCGCCCACTGGAACCTGCAGCCGTCGATGACGCTCTCGGCCCGCGTCATCGCGGTGCAGCACGTGCCGGCCGGCGGCACGGTGGGCTATGGCTCGGCCTTCACGGCCGATGCGCCGCTCACCATCGGCGTGATCGCCTGCGGCTACGCCGACGGCTACCCGCGCCACGCGGGCACCGGCACGCCGGTGCTGGTGAACGGCGTGCGCACGCGCGTGGTGGGCCGGGTGAGCATGGACATGATCACGGTGGACCTGACGCCGGTGCTGAATGCGGGCGTGGAGGCCGGCTTCGGCGCCGAGGCCACGCTCTGGGGGCGCGCCGCCAGCGGCGCCGTGCTCTCCATCGACGAAGTGGCCCACGCGGCCGGCACGGTGAGCTGGGAGCTGATGTGTGCCCTGGCCCCGCGCGTGCCGGTGGCGGTGGCCTGATGCGGCCCGGCCAGCGCGCCCCGGCACCCCGGCCCGGCAAGGCCTCGACCTGGCGGCGGGTGCAGGCGCCCGACCGCGAACTGGTGCACACCCTGCGCCAGCGCCACCGGCTGCACCTGCACGGCTGGTGCATCGGCGCTTTCATGATGGCGCTCATGTGGGCCACCTCGCACGTGCAGAGGGTGATGGGCGTGGACTCGCTCGCGCTGCGCTACGGCATCACCCTGGGCGTGGGCTACCTCGCCTACCTGCTGGTGCTGCGGGCCTGGGCGGCATGGCTGGTGCGACCCCCGGGCCGGCGCGACGGCGGCGACAGCGGCGACGGTGGCTTGGCGGACGGCATCGACCTGGTGCCCGACCTGCCCACCGGTGGCGTGCGTGCGCCCTGGCCGCGCAGCGGGGGCGGCGGGGACTTCGGCGGGGGCGGGGCGAGCGGGGATTTCGGCGGCGGCCTGGGTCATGGCCTGGGTGACGGCTTGGGTAGCGGCCTGGGCGATGGCCTCGGTGACGTGGCCAGCGGGGCGCTGGATGCCGCCAGCGGTGCGGACGAGGGCGCGGTGGTGATCGTGCCCGTGGTGGCCATCTTCCTCATCGGCGCGGCCGTGGTGTTGGGCGCGGGCGCGCTCGCGCTGCTGTATTTCGGTTTCGACGTGCTGCTGGCGGTGGCGGTGGAGCTGGCGTTTTCCTACGCCACGGCGCGCGCGGCCATGGGCGTGGAGCGGGCCGGGTGGCTGTCGGCCGCCGTGCGGCTGACCTGGAAGCCGCTGCTCGGGGCGCTGCTGTGCGCCGTGGTGCTCGGCTGGACCATCGACCACTTCCTGCCGCACGCCAATTCCTTGCCGCAAGCCGTGCGAATGCTGCGCGGGCGCTGAAATGGAAGCTTGGATTTGCGCGATGGTGCGCGATGGGCGGCGGCGTCGTTGCGCTGCGCTGCGCGGTGCCCCGATGCCACGGCCTGCATAACGTTAGAACGATCAAGTCGTTCGCCAACCCATGAACGCCGGGCATAGTGCCCGCACCGTTCGTTTCTTCAGGGCTTTTGCACCATGCGCTTTTCGACTTCCCTGGCGGCCGCCGTGGCCGCCGCCGTGCTGACCGTGACCGCCCCGATGGCCGCACAGGCCACCGCCTTCCGCTTCGCCCGCTCGGCCGACATCTCCACCTGGGATGTGCATGCCCACAACGTCGGCCCCAACAACGCCATCCATTCCACCGTGTACGAGACCCTGGTCGAATACAACAGCAAAACCTTCAAGCCCGAGCCGCAGCTGGCCGCCGAATGGAAGCGCATCAGCCCCACGCAACTGCGCATCACGCTGAGGAAGGGCGTGAAGTTCAGCGACGGCTCCGTGCTGACCGCCGACGACGTGAAGTTCTCCCTGGAGCGCGCCAAGGCCAAGACCTCCAACTACGCCGTGTACACCCAGGGCATCGACCGCGTCGAGGTGATCGACGCCGGCACGCTGGACATCGTCTCCGACGTGCCCAACCCCGTGCTGGTGAACCAGCTCACCGAGCTGCGCATCATGAGCAAGGCCTGGTCCGACAAGAACAACGCAGGCACCCCCAAGGACATCAAGACCAGCGACGAGCCCTACACCCACCGCAACGCGCTGGGCACCGGGCCGTTCGTGCTCAAGTCGTGGTCGCCGGACCAGCGGCTGGTGCTGGCCGCCAACCCGCACTGGTGGGGCAAGGGCCAGTTCGGCGGCAACGTGACCGAGGTGGTCTACACGCCCATCAAGTCCGACGCCACGCGCACGGCCGCGCTGCTGTCGGGCGAGGTGGACTTCGTGCTCGACCCCAGCCTGCAGGACGTGCCCCGCATCCGCCAGACCGCCGGGCTCAAGGTGCTCGACGGCGCCGAGAACCGCACCATCTTCCTGGGCCTGGACCAGTTCCGCGACGAGCTGCAGAACTCCAGCGTGAAGGGCAAGAACCCGCTCAAGGACGTGCGCGTGCGCAAGGCCCTGTACCAGGCCATCGACATCAACGCCATCCAGCGCGTGGTGCTGCGCGGCCTGGCCCAGCCGACCGGCGCGATCATCGCGCGGCAGGTGAACGGCTGGACCCCGAAGGCCGACGTGCGCTGGCCCTACGATCCCGCTGCGGCCCAGAAGCTGCTGGCCGATGCGGGCTACCCGCAGGGCTTCGACGTGGACTTCGCCTGCAGCGCGGGCCGCTACATCAACGACGAGCAGCTGTGCCAGGCCATCACCGCGCAGTGGGCCAAGGTGGGCGTGAAGGCCAGGCTGCGCTCGCTGCCGTTCGCCACCTACTTCCCGATGATCCAGCGCAACGAGGCCAGCATCTACCTGCTGGGCTGGGGCGTGCCCACGTTCGATGCGTTCTATTCCCTGCAGTCGCTGATCCGCTCGCCTGGTGCCGGGGGCGACGGCAATTTCAACCTGGGCCGCTTCAGCGACCCGCAGCAGGACGCGCTGATCGAACGCATCAAGAAGGAAACCGACACCGCCACGCGCAACGGCCTGATCGAGCAGGCGCTGGTGCAGGACCACCAGCTCATCTCGCACATCCCGCTGTACAACCAGGTGATTCCGTGGGCGGCCACCCAGAAGGTGGAGATCGTTCACCGCGCGGACAACCGGATCGACTGGCGTTTGCTGAAGGTGAACTGAGCCGTGCCGTTACCCCAGCCAGGCGGCCCGAGCCGCCTCTGGGTGTCATAGGGCCGTGCCGAATCCGGCGAGTCGAGCACCTTCGCCTCTTGGCTACTCAGCCAGCGCGCGTTGCACGGCGGAGCGCACCGCCATGCGCTCGAAGTGCTCCTGCACTTTCGGAAACTGCCCGATGTCCACGTCATCGCTTTCGAGCCAGCTGGCCATCGTGAAGAGATAGCCGTCGGTCACCGAGTACGCCTCGCCCAGCACCCAGGGACCCTGCAGGTAGTGGCGTTCGATCAGCGCGAAGCATTCCGTCATGTTCTGCGGCACCTTGGTCTGCATGGCGACGATGGCCTCGGGCTCATCGGCCCAGCGGCTGGCGCGCGGGCGGTGGGCGTGGGCCACGTGCACGGTCGAGGCCAAATAGCTATGCACTTCCTGCATGCGCGCGAAACCGACCGCATCGGTGGGCGCCAGCTGGGCCGAGGCAAAGCGCTGCGCGATATACGCCAGCAGCGCCGGGGTTTCGGTGAGCACGATGCCTTCTTCCGTCACCAGCACCGGCACGCGCCCCTTGGGGTTGAGGGCCAGGTACCTGGCCGATTGCTGCTGCCGGGCGCGGAAATCCACCCGCTGGAGTTGGTAGGGCGCCTGGGCTTCTTCCAGCGCGATCCGGACGGCGAGTGCGCAGGTGCCAGGGGCGAAATAGAGGGTCAGTGGAGACGGCATGGTGGGCTCTTCAATGCGGTTTGCTATAAAAAAAGAAGCTGGTAGCGCTTGTGATTCAAAGGGTTCAATGCGTTGTAGCGTGGAAAACGCCTGCCATAAAGCACAAGCAGCTATGTTTTCAGGAGTTCACGGCGCTGTGTCACCCGGGTGCGGTACAGGCCGCGCTCGCGCGCCATCAGCCGCACCAGGCCGAGCAGGGCGTCGGTGTGCGGCGTGGGCACGGCGGTGAGGCGGCCCAGCTCGTGCACGGCGCCCACCAGGGCATCGATCTCCAGCGGTTTGCCGGCTTCCACGTCCTGCAGCATCGAGGTCTTGAAGGCGCCCAGCTTGCGGGTCACGGCATGGCGGTCTTCGGGTTGCTGGTCGATGGGCAGGCCCAGCCGCTCGCCGATGGCCTTGGCCTCGCGCATCACGTCGGAGGTGAAGGCGCGCACCAGGTCGTCGTCCAGGATGTGGTCGGTGGTGGCGCCGGTCAGCGCGCTGATGGGGTTCACCGTCATGTTGCCCCAGAGCTTGAACCACACGTCCTGCTGAATGCGGGGGGACACTTCGGCCTCGATGCCGCCGCGCTGCAGCGTATCGGCCAGCGCCTGCAGCCGCGGCGTGGGAGCGCCGCCGGGTTCGCCCAGGATGAGCCGGTTGCCGAAATGGTGGCGCACCACGCCGGGCGCGTCGAGCGAGCAGCTGGTGTGGACCACGCCGCCGATCACCTGGCCGGCCGGAATCGCCCGGGCGATGGCGCCCGAGGGATCGACCGACTGCAGCGCCCGCCCCTGCACGGGGCCGCCGCAACCGTCCAGAAACCACCAGGGCACGCCGTTCATGGCGGTGAGCACCAGGGTGTGCGGGCCGATCAGCGGGGCTATGCGGGCCGCCACGTCGGGCAGCGCAGGCGCCTTGACCGCCAGCACCACCAGGTCCTGCACGCCCAAAGCGGCCGGGTCGGCCTGGGCGCGCACCGGCGCCGTGTGGACCGTGCCATCGGATTGAACGAGCCGAAGGCCGTGCGCGCTCAGCGCCTGCAGCGTGGCGCCGCGGGCCACCATGGCGACCTCGCAGCCCGTGCGCGCCAGCGCCACGGCGAGCCAGCCGCCGATGGCACCCGCGCCATAGATACATGCTTTCATCGAAACATCCACCTGTGCATGACCGGCCGTGCGGCCGCGAAGCGGTGGATGTTAAGCGCTGCCCACGGCGTACGGGGTGTTCCGTAGGGGGCAGCGCGGCCAGCGCGCGATCACTTGGCGTCGCTGGCGGGCTCCGAGGCCGACGTGGCCGGCGCTGGCTTGCTGCCGCCGAACACGGCGCCGCCTGCGGGTGCGGAGGAAGATGCGGAAGACGCGCCCATGACCGGTGAAGGGGTGGCCGGCGTGGTGGGTGCGGGGGTGGCAGGGGTCGTTGGCGCGGGCGTGGCGGCTGGCGCCGAATTGGTGGGCGTGTCGGCCGGCTTGTTGCGGTCGCAAGCGGTGAGCGCCAGGGCGGACACGACGATCAGCGGGGCGGCGGCGAGCCAGCGGCGCGAGGCGGGGGCAGGGGTCTTGTTGGTGTTGAACATCGGTTTATCTCCTTGGATGGGTACGGCGGACTGCCGCTGGAGTGAGCATGCTAGGCAGGGCTTCGGAACTGCGGAGTAGGATAGGGTTGACATCGCAATTGCTTACTTCCAGGCGCCGCGTGCGCTCCCGGCAGGCCTGCTCAGCGGGCTCCCGCGGGCCGATACGGTCCGTCGGGCCTCGCGCCTTCGGCCCTGTGCCGGCCGCCTGCCGAACGCGGTGCATCCCTCGTTTCCTTCTTGTTTCATCGCCCCTGCGCGTTTTTCCGCTTCCTGCCATGGCCAAAGAAAAAACCCTGTTCACCTGCTCCGAATGCGGCGGCACCAGCCCGCGCTGGCTGGGCAAATGTCCCGCGTGCGGCGCCTGGAACACCCTGGTCGAAACCGTGGCCGAGGCCGGCCCGGGCAAGAACCGCCTGAGCGCGCCGCAGTATTCGGGCCTGGCCCAGGCCCAGGCCGTGATGCCGCTGGCGGCCATCGAGGCGACCGACATCGCCCGAACCCCGAGCGGCATCGACGAGCTGGACCGTGTGCTGGGCGGCGGCATCGTGGAGGGCGGCGTGGTGCTGATCGGCGGCGACCCGGGCATCGGCAAGTCCACGCTGCTGCTGCAGGCGCTGGACGCGCTGCAGCGCGTGGGCCTGCCCACGCTCTACGTGACGGGCGAGGAAAGCGGCGCCCAGGTGGCGCTGCGCTCACGCCGCCTGGGCCTGGACCACAGCCAGGTGAACGTGCTGGCCGAAATCCAGCTGGAGAAGATCCTGGCCACCATCGACGCCACCCAGCCCGCCGTGGCGGTGATCGACTCGATCCAGACGGTGTATTCGGACCAGCTCACCAGCGCGCCGGGGTCGGTGGCCCAGGTGCGCGAGTGCGCGGCGCACCTCACGCGGGCGGCCAAGGCCTCGGGCGTGACCATCATCCTCGTGGGCCATGTCACCAAGGAAGGCGCGCTCGCCGGCCCGCGCGTGCTGGAGCACATGGTCGATACGGTGCTGTACTTCGAAGGCGACACGCACAGCCAGTTCCGCCTGGTGCGCGCCATCAAGAACCGCTTCGGCGCGGTCAACGAGATCGGCGTGTTCGCCATGACCGAGAAGGGCCTCAAGGGCGTGACCAACCCGAGCGCCATCTTCCTGAGCCAGCACAGCGAGCCGGTGCCCGGCAGCTGCGTGCTGGTCACGCTGGAGGGCACGCGGCCCATGCTGGTGGAGATCCAGGCGCTGGTGGACGAGGGAGGCCCCAGCCCGCGCCGCCTGTCGGTGGGCCTGGACCGCGACCGGCTGGCCATGCTGCTGGCCGTGCTGCACCGCCACGCCGGCGTGGCCTGCATGGACCAGGACGTGTTCGTGAACGCGGTGGGCGGCGTGCGCATCAGCGAGCCGGCGGCCGATCTGGCGGTGATGCTGTCCATCACCTCCAGCCTGCGCGGCAAAGCACTCCCCCGCGGGTTCATCGCCTTCGGCGAAGTCGGCCTGGCCGGCGAGGTGCGTCCTGCCCCGCGCGGGCAGGAGCGGCTGAAGGAGGCCGCCAAGCTGGGCTTCAGCGTGGCCGTGGTGCCCAAGGCCAACGCGCCCAAAAAGCCCATCGAGGGCATCACCATCCATGCGGTGGAGCGGGTGGAAGAGGCGATGGAAGTGGTGCGCGGCATGGGCTGAAGCCCCTACGCACCATCCACACCGGCGGGCTTCGGCGGCCATAGGACAATCTCGCCCCATGAATCTGCGCAACCTCTTCATTCCCGTGGGCATCGCGGTGCTGGTCTTCGCCGCTTACCGCTCTTATGCCTGGCAGGGCGTCCTGGCCGTGGGCGGCGGCCTGTTCATGTGGGCGATGCTGCATTTCACCCGGCTCATGAACGTCATGCGCAAGGCGGCCGACCGGCCCATCGGCCACGTGGGCAGCGCCGTCATGCTCAACGCCAAGCTGCGCAAGGGGGTCAATCTCATGCACGTGGTGGCCATGACGCGCTCGCTGGGCGAGCCCCTGTCGGCCGACGGCGAGGAGCCCGAGCGCTACCGCTGGACCGACGGCACGCAGTCGCACGTGACGTGCGAGTTCCGGGGTGGCAAGCTGGCGCAATGGGCACTCGTGCGGCCCGTGCAAGAGGGCGACGTGCCGGGCCCTGGCGCCGGAATGCCCGCAGACTCGTAAAATCGCGGGTTTGCGACTTCCAGCAATTCCAAAGGAAACCCATGAGTCCCGTAGCTCCCTCGATGGCCGACCGTGACGGCAAGATATGGATGGACGGCCAGATGGTCGATTGGCGCGACGCCAAGATCCATGTGCTGACCCACACGCTGCATTACGGCTGCGGCGCCTTCGAAGGCGTGCGCGCCTACAAGACGGCCGACGGCACGGCGATCTTCCGCCTCGAGGAGCACACCGAGCGCCTGTTCAACAGCGCCAAGATCCTGCGCATGACCATTCCGTTCACCAAGGAAGAAGTGAACGAGGCCCAGAAGGCCGTGGTGCGCGAGAACCAGCTCGAATCGTGCTACCTGCGCCCCCTGACCTGGATCGGCTCGCAGAAGCTGGGCGTGTCGCCCAAGGGCAACCAGATCCACCTGATGGTGGCGGCCTGGGCCTGGGGCGCCTACCTGGGCGAAGAGGGCATGCAGCGCGGCATCCGCGTCAAGACCAGCAGCTACACGCGCCACCACGTCAACATCACCATGACGCAGGCCAAGGCGGTGAGCAACTACACCAATTCGATCCTGGCCAACATGGAGGCCCTGGACGACGGCTACGACGAGGCCCTGCTGCTGGATGCCTCCGGCTTCGTGTCCGAGGGCGCGGGCGAGAACGTGTTCATCATCAAGAACGGCGTGGTGTACACGCCCGACCTGTCGGCGGGCGCCCTCAACGGCATCACGCGCAACACCATCGTGCACATCTGCAAGGACCTGGGCCTGGAGCTGGTGCAAAAGCGAATCACCCGCGACGAGGTGTACATCGCCGATGAAGCCTTCTTCACCGGCACCGCCGCCGAAGTCACGCCGATCCGCGAACTCGACCGCCTCGCCATCGGCAGCGGCTCGCGCGGCCCGATCACCGAAAAGATCCAGAGCGCCTTCTTCGACATCGTGAACGGCCGCAACCCCCAATACGCCCACTGGCTCACCAAGGTCTGAAGAACATGTCGCAAGCCATCGTCGAACTGGTCGCCAAAGACCTCAACCCCCAGGGCGGCGTCTTCTGCCCCAGCCCCAAGGCGGACATGAAGATCTGGAACACGCACCCCAAGGTGTACCTGGACGTCGCCCACACGGGCGAGGCCAAATGCCCGTATTGCGGCACGGTGTACCGCCTGAAGGCGGGAGAGCGCGTTCATTCCGGCCACTGATTGATGCCGGCTGAACACGGCGGCGTGGCACGGGCCACGCTCACGGTGGCGGTGCTGACGATGAACGAAGGCCACCGCATCGGTGCCTGCCTGGCGAGCGCCTCGTTCGCCGACCAGATCGTGGTGGTGGACAGCGGCAGCACGGACGACACCGTGGCCGTTGCCCAGCGCCTGGGCGCGCAGGTGCATTCCTATCCCGACTGGCAGGGCTTCGCCGTGCAGCGCAACCGGCTGCTGGCGCATGCCACGGGCGACTACATCTTCTTTCTCGACGCCGACGAGGTGATGACGCCTTCCTTTCGCGAGGAGCTGCAGTCCATCGTGCGCTCGGGCGAGCGCGCGGTCTGGAAGATCCGCTGGCGCATGGTGGCCTTCGGCCACGAACTGCGCCATCTGCGCACCACCTCGACCGTGGAGCGCCTGTTTCGCCGCGACATGGTGCGCGAGTACGTGGGCGTGGTCCACGAGGAAGCCGTGCTCACCGAGCCCGGCGTGCCCCGCCACATGATGCGGGCGCAGCTGCTGCACCACTCGCGCGAGACCGTGCGCGGCAGCCTGGAAAAGCTCACCCAGTACGCCATGCTGGGCGCCGCCAAGCGGGCGGCGGCCGGCAAGCGCGGCGGCGTGGTGCGCGGCCTGGCGTCGGGCACGAGCATGTTCGTGCGCCTTTATGTGCTGCGGCTGGGGTTTCTGTGCGGCGGCGCCGGCTTTCTGTATTGCCTGTTCGTCGCCCTGGAAGCGTTCTTCCGGTACGCAGCGCTGGCGTACGACCGGGACCGCCTGAGCGAGAGCGTGCGCCGGTGAAACCTTCGGATGTTCTTGAGCGCCTGTCCGGCGTGGCGGCTTTCATGGTGCCGGGCCTTGCGCTGTGGCTGCGCTCCGGCTATTCGTGGGGCGCGGCGGTCTTGCTGCTGTGCAGCCTGGCGACGGCGGGTGTGTGGCTGCGCCGGCCCCCGGGGCGCCACGCGTGGTGGCTCTTCGCCTCCATCGTGGCCATGGGCTTCGTGTGGGCGCTCGACTTCGATCCCGCCCAGGGCGGCTGGTCCAACCTGGACCGCCCCTCCAAATACCTGCTGGCGCTGCCGTGCCTGTTCTACCTGCTGGCCTATCCGCCCCGCGCCGTCTGGCTCTGGTGGGGCCTGGCGGTGGGCGCATGCGGCGCGGGCCTCATCGGCATCTACCAGACCGGCGTGCTGCACCTGCTGCGCGCCAACGGCTATACCAACGCGATCCAGTTCGGCGGCCTGAGCCTGCTGCTGGGCCTGATGTGCTCGACCACGCTGCTCGTGCAGTGGAGCCGCTGGAAAGCCTGGCAGCGCGTGGGCTGGGTCGTTTGCATTCTGCTGGGCTTCGAAGGCTCGCTGCTGTCGGAGTCGCGCGGAGGCTGGCTGGTGCTGCCGCTGGCGCTGCCCATCTGCGCCTGGCTGCAGGCCCGCTGCGGCCAGCGCAGGCTGGCCATGGCCGGCGTGGCGCTGATCCTCGCGGGCGCGGCAGGGCTCATGGCGCTCAACGCGCACGACGTGCGCAGCCGCGTGGACGAGGCGCGCCAGGAGATCACCCAATACGAATCGAAGGGCGATGCCGCCAGCTCGGTCGGGCAGCGGCTGGCCCACTGGAAGCTGGCCTGGGCCATGGGCATCGACCGGCCGCTGACCGGCTGGGGCCGCTACGGCTACGAGGCCGAGAAGCAGCGGCGCGTGGCCGCCGGCCTGGCCCATCCGTTCGTGCTGCAGTTCAGCCACGCGCACAACGAAGTGCTGGACATCTTCGCCAAGCGCGGCCTGCCGGGCGTGGCGGTTCTGCTGCTGTTCTACGCCGTGCCGCTGGCCCTGTTCTGGCCCACGCGCCGGCGCGTCTGCCGCGCCACGGAAGACGGCAGCATGGACCCGCAGGTGCTGTGCCTGCGGCTGGTGGGCGTGCTGCTGCCGATCGGCTACATCGGCTTCGGCTTCACCCAGGTATTCCTGGGCCACAACAGCGGCACCATGTTCTACCTGTTCATGGGCATGCTGGTGCTGGCCATCCTGCAGGGCCGGGAGCGGGAGGCGCTGCGGCGGCGGCTGCGGCCGTCGGCATCCACCGCGCCCGCGGTGGCTTCGGGGCATTCCGTCCCACCCGCCTGACCGAATAAAGGGTTCCGCCATGCACGTGCTGCTCGTCAACAATTCCCCGATCCCGGTCTATGGCTACGGCGGCACCGAGCGGGTCATCTGGGACCTGGGCCAGATGCTGGTGCGCCTGGGCCACCGCGTGAGCTACCTCGTGCCCGAAGGCTCCACCTGCGACTTCGGCGCCGTGCTGCCCATCCGGCCCGATGCGCCGTGGGACTCGCAGATTCCCGCCGACGTGGACATCACGCACTTTCAGTTCAACCCCCGCACCGAGATCGCGACGCCCTACCTCGTCACCGAGCACGGCAACGCCCGAAAGCCCAAGCCGCTGCCGCGCAACACCGTGTTCCTCTCGCGCGACCACGCGGCGCGCTACGGCTCCACCGAGTTCGTCTACAACGGCCTGCAGTGGGAGAGCTACGGCGCCGTGGACTTTGCACGGCCCCGCGACCATTACCACTTCCTCGGCAAGGCCGCGTGGCGCGTGAAGAACGTGAGCGGCGCGATCCGCGTGGCCCAACTGGCGGGCGTGGAGCTCGACGTGCTGGGCGGCGACCGCATCAACTTTCGCCGCGGCTTTCGCTGGACGCTGTCGCGCCGCATCCATTTCTTCGGCATGGTGGGCGGCGCGCAGAAGACCGAGCGGCTCAATGCCTCGCGCGGGCTGATCTTTCCCGTGCGCTGGCACGAGCCCTTCGGCCTGGCGGTCATCGAAAGCCTGTACTTCGGCTGCCCGGTGTTTTCGACCCCCTACGGCGCACTGCCCGAGCTGGTGCCAGCGGAATGCGGCGTGCTGGCCGACAACGCCGGCGCCCTGGCCGAGGCGGTGCGCGCCAACCGTTTCGACCCCCGGGCCTGCCACGACCATGCCGTGCGCCACTTCGGCGCCGAGCGCATGGCGCGCGACTACCTGCGCATGTACGAGCGCGTGCTGGCGGGCGAAACCCTCAATGCCCAGGCCCCGGTGATCCAGGGCGAGGCCCGCTCGCTCGCCTGGCGCAACTGATTTACGCGGGTGTCCGCGCAGGCCTTTTTCCGTGATGGTTGTTAACCTTGAGTTACCTTAAAGGCCGATCATTCATTAACCCTGCATAAATTCACCTGAAAAATCCCCTTTTCAAAAATCAGGGAGGGCGGATTCAAAAGTGAAGTGCAACACCTTGGGTTCAATGAATCTCGGTGGAGTGCTGCGGGCTGTTGATGAGCAACTCCCGGTAGACCGCCAGAGGTGATCGTACCCCGAGGCCTTTCCTGGGCCTGTCGTTGATCTGATCGGCGATGGCGTCCAGGTGCTC
>NZ_BQXQ01000035.1 GCF_030159055.1 Acidovorax sp. SUPP3334 | reverse complement strand
CCGGGCCTGCAAGGCCCATCATGCACAAGGCGCAGACCGCCGCAGGCCCTCATCACGCATTCAAACGGCTGCTGGCGCCCACTCGTCCCTATTGGGATTCGTCAAACATGGGTTGTGAGAGGCTCCCAGTGGTAGCAGAACACTTGCCGCACAGGCTCGCCATTGCTTCCTGCACGCACCACTGCCGCATGCGTCATACGGTGCTGCGCGTCGTACCGGAAGTGCTGCTCGGTATGTGCACTGATGCGCTATATAAAATTCATCTTGGCATAGATTACTTATCTAATTCCCAAAGAATTTAAAATCGCAATCATGGAATTTTATAAATATTCGCCCATCGGACAATGCGATCTCATGACTCAATAAGCCATCCTCACTAATTGTAATTTCATCTATCAACCATTCGCCATGAGTACTTTCACCCAAAGGCCAATTAGTTTTTCTTTTTCTCACAAGATATGATTGAACGCCATAGTAAAAAATTTCAACCTTACCACCATACGCCCCCTCTAATTCAATAGTCAAACCAATTTCAGACGAGTCATTTTTTAAAAATTCTTTTGCGGTTATGCTATTGATTTTTGCATCATGGGGGCATTTCTCATCGCGATGATCATAATGCCAATCAGCGGAGGCAAAAGCATATGCTTTCACAGGAAACTTATCTTTATTATTCTCTAGATATTTTCCATAACCACTACTATCCAAATAGTAGCCGGATTTCGTGACCTCACATTTAACTATTTTCACTTCATTGATCCTTAGCAACCTGGCTTTGGGGAAACTCCGGAACTACCTCCTGCACGGATTTTTTCTGTGTATTCCCTGACGGCACGTCTACTACCAGGTGTTCCCTTTGCCGGCAATCCACCATTTTTTCTCAATTCATCCACATTAATTCCATTTAAAGCATTAAATACCTTCTCAGGTATTACGACCTGATTTCCCTTTGTGCCGTGCTTATTGAAAAAACCATCTGGCCCATATACACCTACTTCCTTTCCATTAGGTGCATAAACGTGAGTTTCGAAGGAGGTTCCAGATGAAGTATTAAATCTATCTGTCCTGCCTCTATAGCCATCGGGGAGCGATATCGGAGCTTTTGTATTTGGCGCCAGCCCCCAAGGATCAACCCAAGCAATCGGATTAGGCGCATATTGGTGCAGATTCATCCCGCCCGCCAACCCAATCGGGTCCGGCGTCGTGAATGCTCCCACCTCCGGCTCGTAATACCGGAACGTGTTGTAGTGCAGTCCCGTCTCGCGATCCAGGTATTGCCCCTGCATGCGCAGGTTCTGCGGCGCTGCCGCTTGCCCGCCGGCAATGGCCTGCCCCAGCGGCCGCCCCACGTCGTCGAAGGCCTGCCAGCTTTCCGTGACGGCACTTCCCCAGGTTTTGTACTGCGCCCGCCAGACCAGGTTGCCCCGGTGATCGCTCAACTCTTCCGGCAGCCCGTTGGGCTGGTTATGAAAGTAGTACACCTGCGCATTGGGCACGGCTGTGTTGCTGCCGGAGTTGTGTTCCGGTGGCAGCGCGTTGGATGTGCCGCCTTCATCCGCGTCGTTGGCCGCCACCACGTTGAACCGGTCTCCCCAATCTGGATTCGTCGTCGGAACAGACTGTGCCTTCCCCTCTTTCGCATTCGCCCCGAAAGCATGCTGCGCCGCGGGGTGGGGCTCGATTCGTCCCAGACCGTCAATGCGGGCCAGCGGGCTGTAGCTTTCAGGCTCGTACAGGTACGTGCTGGTGCTTTCACCCCGGCGCTCCTGCAGCAGCCGCATGCCCTCCCACGTGAACAGCGTGGCACCGAAATCATCCGACTTGGCGATTCGCCGCCCCAGCGCGTCGTAGTGGTAGCAGAACACTTGCCGCATCGGCTCGCCATTGCTTCCTGCACGCACCACTGCCGCATGCGTCATACGGTGCTGCGCGTCGTACCGGAAGTGCTGCTCGGTATGTGCACCGATCCGCTTGCGGATCAGCCGGCCGAAACCGTCGTAGTCGTAGCGCTTGTCCTCCAGCACCTTCACCCGGTTGTCGCGCACCCAGCCACGCCCCTGCGTCACGAGTGCGGCGGCCTCCAGGGCGGTGATCCGGTTGCCTGCCGGGTCGAAGTGAAAGGATTCGTTGAGTTGCGGCTGTCCGGTGTGCTGCGCACTGGTCACGCGGCCACCCGCGTCATAGTGGTAGCGGGTCTGTCCGTTGCGGCTGTGGTGAAGGCTCTGCAGTTCGCCGTTGCGGTCGTAGTCGTAGCGCTTGAGCAGGGTGTCATCCAGGCCCGGCTGCTGCAGCCGCGTGTTCCACTCGGCGCTTTGCGGGCTCCACTGGCCAGTGCCATTGCCGACCCGGAGCATGGCCGGGCGTACCCAGGCCGCGCTTCTGCGGCCTGCACCGTCGTAGGCGAACCGGCTGGCCAACCGCCCCTGCGTGCGCAGCACTTCTCGGTGCAGGTCGTCGCGCTCGAAGTCCGCCACGATGGCGCCGTCCAGGTTGATCTGGTGCAGATGCCCGCTGCCGTAGTAAAGGTGGTTGACGGTACGTCCATCGGGCAGCACCGTGGCAATGCGATTGCCCAGCGCGTCGTACTGGTAGCGGACGGTGCTGCTGTGCGGGGCGCCGGGCACCACAGGGTGCACCGCCGTTTCTTGCAGCAATTGGCCCGCCTTGTCGTACTGCCATGCATGGCGCGACAGCAGTTGCCCATCCGCGGCTTTTTCTTCCGCCTGCATCAGTTCCCCGGCCGGGCCGTACGCGTACAACGTGTGCGTCTGCACTGCGGCCCTTTCGGCCTCTTCGGCCTCGCCGGCAAGGGGTGCCACCGTTTTTTGCACCAGTTGGCCGCCTGCGTCACGCACCAGACGGGTGTGAACCGGCTGTACCGGAGCATGGCCCGGCACTTCGTCACCCCCGCCGGGCATGGGGTATTCCGTCACCCCGACCACCTGGCCTGCAGCGTCACGTTCCAGAACCTGCCGGGTTCCGTCGATTCGGATTTCGCTGACGAGCCGGTCTGCGGCGTCATAGGCGAACTGGTAAGCCTGTCGGTTTTCGTTGATGAGAACGGCCAATCGGTGGGCTGCGTCGTAGCCCAGTTGGATGTTGCTGTGCTGCGATCCCACGGTGCGGGTGCGGCCGATCAACTGGCCGCGGGCGTTGTAGCTGTAGCTCGTGCCATGCCCCATCGCGTCGGTGGCGATGACGCACTGGCCCGCCGCGTTGTATCGGTATTGGTAGGCGCTGCCATCGGGCAGCGTGATGCGCAGCAACCGGCCTTGCGCGTCGTGTTCGGTGCGGGTCGATTGCCCCAGCGCATCCGTTTCCGTCAGCGGATGGCCGCGGCGGTCATGGGTAAAGCGGGTGGTCTTTCCCGAGCAATCGGTGTAGGCCGTCAGCAGGCCCCGGGTGTCCCACGCCAGTTTTTTTCGCCCGCCATGGGCGTCGGTGATGACCAGTGGCAGGCCGCGCTCATCGTTGGCATAGGTGGTTTGCTGCCCCAGAGGATCGGTTTCGCCGAGCAGGTTGCCGTAGTCGTCGTAGCGGTATTTCCAGGCGGCGCCTGCGGCATCGATGCTCGACTGCAGCAGGCAGGCCGGGGCCGGTGTCCACCGCATGCGCTGGGTACGGCCAAGAGGGTCGGTCTCAGCGGTGACGTTCCCTGCGTCGTCATAGGTCCACGTCGTCGTTTGGCCCATGGGATCGGTGTGCTGCAAGAGCTGCCTGGTGTCGCTCCATGCCTGGGTCCAGACACGGCCCAGGGCGTCGGTGTAAGAGACGATCTCGTGATCGGCATTCCAGGTCCAATGCTGGGTTCGGCCCTGGGCATCGGTAACGCCGGTGGTCCGCCTCGCCAAGTCATACGTGAACTGATATCGCTCGCCGTCGTCGGTCCAGTGCTGCACCACCCGAAGGTGCGGGCCCTTGCGATCGCCCAGCGCGGCATCGAACCGCTCCCACGCATAGTGGCAGACCAACCCCGTGGGCAGGCGGTGGCTGATCATGTGGCCCTGGTCGTAGGCAAAGCGCCGGACGACTTCACCGTTGCGGTCGATCACCTGCGCGAGTTGGGACTGGCCGGCATCTTGGTGATGCCGGTAGCGCACGAGCACTTCCGGTGTTTCGTCTTCCGCGCCGATGCGCAGCACGACCTGCCGCAGTCGGCGGCTGCCCTCTGCATATTCGAACTCCAGCAGCCGGCCCGTGCTGTCCGCCACATGGGTCAGCCGGTACTGCGCGTCGTAGCGCAGGGCATGGAAATTGCCGTTTCGGTCCTCGATGCGCCGCAACTGCAGCACGCCCTGGCCTCCTGTTCCGCCCGGCACGGCATCTTCAGGTGCACCGAACCACTGGTATTGGCCATCGCCGGTCACCGCAAAGTAATCACCGCCCTCGCTGCGGAAAACGCCGAAACCTTCCGCCACGCTGAAATGGCCCTCCCCGTGCGCCGGAGCGGCAAAAGTGACATCGCGCCCGTCCATATCGAAGTAGGTGACCGTCGGCTCCCCCTGCGCATTGATGCCCAGGTGCAGTTGCACACAGTAGGGGGTGCTCCAGCCTTGGCCGAAGGGGCCTTGCGTGCGCAGGTCCAGGCTGTTGTAAGTGCGCTGCCAGACGATGGGCAGCACGCCTGGCAACACGAAATCCAGGTCATTGCCATCCGATAGCAGCTTGGCCCCGGTCGCGATGTGCACGGGATTGCTCAGAATGGTGGGCACGGTCATGGCGGCCGAGCCGGCTGCCTGTGCCGCTTTCATCAGGCAGTCGATGTTCTTCAGGACGGCCCTGGGGTCTTTGGCCATCTTCCAGAAGCACTTGACGTTCTTATAGAACCGGCGGGCTTCGAGCACGAAAAGTGCCGCACGCAAGGCGAACGACACTTCGTCGTCGTAGTCCCGCACGGTTTCCGGTTCACCGCCGATGAAGACGTTGGCGGACCCTTCATGGATCGACGCTCCGCAAATGACCTTGTCGCCTTTGCGCGCTGCCAGTGCGTCGTTGATGATGGTTTGCTTAGGGCCCTGGGCCGCTCCTTGCGCAATCAGGTTGACGGGTTTGATGGTGTGCTTGCCGCATTCGACCTCGTCCAGCGGCACCTCGTCGGTCGCCCGAGCGGCACCCTTGCCATTGATGATCACGTCCTGAGAGGCCGTCAGGATCTTGCCGGTGACCTCCCAACTCTCGGGAACGATCGCATCTGCAATCTTTTCGCCGATGGCTCCACCTGCCATGCTGACTGCCACCGAAGCCAGCACACCGGTGGCCACCACGGCGCCCACCAGAATGGGCGCAGCCAGCCCACCGCTGACCACCGTGCCAACAGCGGCCACACCGGCCGCCACGCCCGCCGCAATGGTGCCGGCGCAGACCGCGCCCAGAATGGCAGCGCCGGCAGCGATGCCCACCACTTTTGCCAGCAGCCGGGAATTGGCATTGCTGTGCGCGATCGGGTCATGGAGACGGGCAGCTTGCGGGAATTGGCTCATGGATGGTTTGGCAAAAGGCGATTTGCACGGTGCGCATTGGCACGGGACTGCAAGGCAACGGATGCCCTGCCCAGCGGCAGACTCACTCGCGTGGCTGGAAGCTGGCGCAGATGGTTTTCCAGCGCTGCGTTTGCGTGTCGGTGATGGGCGCCACCGACGCGGCCGTCAACACCAGCACCCGGACTTTGTCCGGCAGCAGCCACGAGCGCTGGCGCTGATAAACCCATTGGCCGTTTTGCTTGAACTTCTGCGAAACCTCCAGCCCGATGAGTGCATCCTGGGCTGCAGATTTTTGCTCGTGCCTCTCCGTGATCTCGAAATCCTTCACCTGCAGGGTCACGGACTTGATCTGGCGCTCCATGAAAGCGCCATAACTTTCGCCCGCTTCGAGGCGGTCGCGGGTCACGATCAAGCTCAGGTCCAGCCCGCTCGTGCCCGTCATCAGCATGTTCATGCTGTTGTCCTGAAGGCCTGCGGGCAATTCGAACGTGCCCTCTTGGATATGAAACTGCATTCCGTGCTTTCGGTTTTATGGGGGAAGAAGCGATCGATCGGCGGGCGGCGGCCCGCCTTACTCACCGGATGAGCAATTGAGTTGAATGGGCGCGCCGTGCACGTCCAGCAGTTCAGAAAGATCGATGAGCCCGTTCTTGCCCTTGATGACGACCACGCCCTGGTCGGTCAGCTTGATAGACGCCTGGCCTTCGCCCTCGCCAATGGTCAGGGTAATGCTCTCGCCCGCTTGCAAACGGATGTGCTTGGCGGCCTTGATGAGCACCGAATCGCTGGTTGCCTGCACATTCACATTCTGGTTTCCGATGACCGATGCCGTATCGGCCTTGGAGGCCAGCGTGATGTTGTGCTGGGCGGTCAAATTCATGTTGCCCGTTTGCGCTTCTGACGCGACATCGCCCTGCGCGACCGTGTTGCGCTGGCCGCCTTCGGACACGTGGGTCAGCATGCCGCTCTTGGCCAGTTGCGTGAGCTGCGCGCCGCTGGAGACGGTGATGTGCTCCTTGGCATGCATGGATGCGCTTTGTCCCGAGCTGATGACGATGGGCTTGGGACTGATCATCGAATGCCCCTCTGGGCTCACGATGGAGACGATCGGCTTGGTGATGTCCTTGGACAGTTCGCGCAGTGCCTGCGCCTGCGGCATGGCGGGGTCGGTGTTGGAGGGCAGCAGCATCTCGGGCCCGCCACCACCGCCGTCGCCGCCCGCCCCGCCGCCGAACGCAGACAGCGCCGCGGCGGCCTTGGACAACGTCGAAACCGCTGCCTTGCCTCCGGTCATGGCGGCAATGCCTGCGCTCAGTTCCATCATGTGCGAAGTCTTGAGCCCGTTGATGGCACCGATGGCGCTGTTCATGGCGTCCACCGCCTGTCCGGCTTCCTGCATCAACGCCGCAGTCCCCGCCAGCCCGTCCCCCAGCTGATCGAACCCATCCGGATTGTTGTTCGCCACCTTGGAGGTGAAGTCCTGCGGGTACGTGGTGATCAGCAGGCCCTTGTCCGCCCGGATCGAGCCCCACAGGTCCGTGCGCAGCTCAAAGCCGTACCCGCGCTGCGAGCCGCTGCCCTGGTGCATCAGGTAGCCCATGTTCAGGTACGTGTTGCCGTAGGTGTTGGACAGCTCCAGGTGTTCGATGCCCTTCTTGTCCTCGAAGCGCAGCATGCTCGCCCCGCCGCCGCCCTTGCTCCAGCGGGTGAGCGTGCCCGACTGCGTCTTGTTGTCCGGCAGCTTCCACGGCGGCATCTGGATGCCGTTGTAGACCCGCCCGGTGATGATGGGGTAGTCGGGATCGCCGTTCAAAAAGTCCACGATGACCTCCTGCCCGATGCGCGGGATGTGGATGCTGCCGTAGTTCAGGCCCGCCCAGGGGTGGGACACGCGCACCCAGCAGCTGGAGTTTTCGTCCATGGCGCCGATGCGGTCCCAGTGGAACTGCACTTTCACGCGGCCGTACTGGTCGGTCCAGATTTCTTCGCCGGGCGGGCCGACGACCACGGCGGTCTGGGGGCCGGTGGTCTTGGGCTTGGGCGTGGTGCGCGCCGGGGTGTAGGGCAGGCTGGTGGGCTGGGCCTGCAGGGTGAATTTCTGGAACGAGCCTTCTTCCTGCGGCGTTCCCTTGGGGCCGGGCGCGACGGCGCTGACCTGGGGGTTTTCCTTGAAGTGGTATTGCAGCCCGGTCAGCAGGTACTGCTGGTTCTGGTCTTCGCGGGGGTGGTTTTCCAGGGTGAAGGTGTAGCCGGGGGCGAGCGCCCGGTGGCGCGATTCGCCGTGCACGGTGCTGTGGCCGGTGAGGCTCGATTGCAGCCGCGAGCGGGCGTAGTTCTCGCCGTCGCTGAATTCGGTGTAGCCGCCGGGCCACTCGTACATTTCGTGGCTGTCGTGCGCGTGGCCCGGTGGGGTCTGGCGCATGTTGGACAGGTCGGCCTTGGGCCTCTTGAAGTCGTAGTCGTCGTTGTAGTGCCGCGCGGACTTGATCTCCTGCGCCAGTTGCCAGGCGTGGATGTTCTCCTTGTCGGCGACCGCGGCCTTTTCGGGCGGGTAGAACGGGATGACGGCGGCACCGGGCAGCGGGCTGTGCGAGGCGACGATGTCGTCGGCCAGGGTGAGCACGTGCTGGCCGGCGCTGTGCTCGTGAAAGTAGTAGATGCCCTCGTGCTCCATCAGGCGCGAGACGAAGGCGCAGTCGGTCTCGTTGTACTGCACGCAGTAGTCCCAGGTGCGGTAGCTTTGCGTGAGCTTGCGCTGCAGCGGGTAGCCGTATTTGCCGAGCACCTCTTCGATGATGTCGGGCACGGTCTTGTTCTGAAAGATCTTGAAGTCGCTTTGCCGCGTGGCCAGCCACAGCCAGGGGCTCAGGCGGGCCTTGTAGGTGTAGAAGCGGTGGTCCTGGCCCTGCAGGCCGAAGCGGGTGACGATGCCGTCCAGGTAGCGGCGCCCGCCCCCTTCGGTTTCCACCACCACGGTGGCGCTTTTACCCAGCAGGGCCTTGGGATCGATGGACTTGCTCTCGCTCAGCAGGTCCACGTCCAGGGAGAACAATTCGCTCAGCGCTTCTTTGCCCTGCAGCTGGCGAAACTGCAACTGCTCGCCCAGGGGCGTCTGGATGGTGACTCGGCGTGTCATGGGTGCAGCGGCCTGTCAAGGCCGGTGGGTCGGATTGGAATGGGCCGAATGATAGTGCGCGGCAGAGCACATTCCTCCCTGCGAAAATCCCCCCGAACGCGGGAAAATGCCTCCAATTGTAACAAACTGCGCGGGTTTAACGGTCAAAAAGCGCCAAATCCCTCACACCATCCACTGCCCCATTCCCTTCACCCCCGAACGCCACCCGCCAGCGCAGCCGCCTGTTTCTGGAACACGCGCCAGAACGCCGCGTCCTGGGTGGTGGTGAAGTTGATGCGCATCAGCGTGCATGGCTGGCGGCTGGCATGGAACAGTGCGCCCGGCGCGAGCAGGTAGCCCTCGTCCAGCATGCGCTGGGCCAGCACGTCGGTGTCCACGCCCGTCTCGACCCAGCCGAACATGCCGGCCGGCTCCGCCGCGAAGGTGCAGCCGGCCTCCAGCGCCAGTTGCACGCTGCGCGCGCGGGCCTGGGCCAGGCGCTGGCGCATGCGGTCGCTGTGGCGGCGCAGCATGCCCTGTTCGATGCACAGGGCCATGGCCTTTTCCAGCAGCGACGGCGTGGTCAGCGTGGACAGCAGCTTGGTGTCGAGCAGCGGCTCCACCAGATCGGGCGGGGCGGCCAGGTAGCCCACCCGCCAGTTGGGCGCGAGGATTTTGGCGAAGCCGCTCACGTAGATGGTGCGCGCCAGGCCGTCCAGCACGGTCAGGCGCGTGGCGTGTTCGGGGGCGATGTGGCTGTAGGTGTCGTCTTCGACGATGTGAAAGCCGTGCCGCCCGGCCAGTTGCAGCACCTGGTGCGCGCTGCCCGGCGTGAGGCAGTAGCCGGTGGGGTTGTGGAACACGCTCACGCTCACGAAGAGCTTGGGGGCGTGCACCTCGCAGTAGCGCTCCATCACCGCGATGTCCGGCCCCTGCGCGCCGCGCGGCACGGGCAGGATGCGCATGCCCAGCGCATCGAGCCGCGCGAATTCGACCGACCAGCCCGGCTCTTCGACCATGACGGTGTCGCCCGCCTTGAGCAGGGTGCGGCTCACGATGTCGAGCGCGTGCGTGGCGCCCAGGGTGGTGATGACCTGGCTGGCCTGCACCGGCACGCCGAAGCCCTGCAGGCGCCGGGCCACCACCTCGCGCAGGGTGGGCTCGCCCATGGGGTCGCCGTACTGCAGCGAGCTGTCTTGCAAGGCGCGCCCGCTGGAGACCTTGCGCAGCGCCGCACCCATGAAGGTGTTCTCCAGCCAGTCGCGCGGAAAGACGCCGGCCCCCGGCTGCGGGTGGCTCGAAGCCTGGTGGAACATGCCGCGGATCAGCGCCGTGGCGTTGACGCACGAGCCCGAAGGCAGCGGGGACAGCACGGGGGACGACTTGCGGTCGTTTGCTACGTTATTCATAGCAATGCCCCCTAGGGGAATATGCGCTGGAGGCACTTTTTGTGCAATGTCTCGCACATAAAAGCCGCGCTGGCTGCGCGCTTCCACCAGCCCTTGCGCGAGCAACTGGTCGTACGCGGCCACGACCGTATAGGCGCTCACGCCCTGCAGCCGCGCGCATTCGCGCACCGAGGGCAGGCGGGCGCCGGCGGGCAGCAGCCGGGCGCGGATGCGCTCGGCGAAGCGCTCGGCCAGTTGCTCGGTGAGGGAACGTCGGGCGGTGCGGGTCAGCATGGGAGCTCCTTCACTGTGCTGATGCGAACACCAGTACAGATGATGCAATTGTCGAAATAACTGTATTGCAACTGTAATGGACTCTGCTCCACCATTGGCAGCAACCACCTCCGAGCCCCCCGATGCCCTTCGTCGAATTCACCGCCCTGCTGGCCCTGGCCACCGCCATGAGTTTCAGCCCCGGCCCCAACACCACGCTGGCCACTGCGCTGGCCGCCAACCGTGGCCTGCGGCATGCGATGCGTTTCGTGTGGGCGGTGCCCGTGGGCTGGAGCGCCCTGCTGCTGGTCTGCGCGGGCGGCGTGGGCGCCCTGGTGGTGGCGGTGCCGGCGCTGCGCCTGGCGATCAAGGTGGCGGGCATCGCCTACCTGCTGTGGCTGGCGTTCAAGCTCAGCCGCAGCGCCCAGCTGGGCCAGGCCCAGGCCGGCCGCATGGACGTGGGCTTCTGGCAGGGCGCGGCGATGCAGTTCGTGAACATCAAGGCGTGGCTGCTGGCGCTGACCATCGTGGCGGGCTGGGTGGCCGGGCGCGAGGACAGCCTGGCGCGCCTGGGCGTGGTGCTGCCGGTGATGGTGGTGTTCGCGTTCAGCAGCAACCTGCTGTATGCCGCCACGGGCGCGCTGCTGCGCCAGTGGCTGGCACAGGGCCGCCGGCTGCTGTGGTTCAACCGCGCCATGGCACTCGTGCTGGTGATCACGGCCGGCTGGATGGTGAAGGCATGACCGGCCGCCCTGCCACCCCTGAAAACCCGTGCCCCCAACCCGGACCCCGCCCATGACGCACCCCATGACGCACCCCATGACCTTGTCGAGCGCCCCAGCCCCGACCCCCCTGCCGGCCGCGCCGGCGGGCCTTCAGTCGCCCGAGACGCGCGGCCTGCTGTGGGGCCTGCTGGGCGTGGTGATCTTCGCCTTCACCCTGCCGATGACGCGGCTGGCCGTGGGCACGCCCGAGGCACCCCAGATGTCCGGCCTGTTCATGGCCATGGGCCGGGCGGCCATCGCCGGCGTGCTGTCGGCGCTGCTGCTGTGGGCCCGCCGCGCGCCCTGGCCGCAGCCGCAGGAATGGCGGCCGCTCGCCTTCACGGCGCTGGGCGTGGTGTTCGGGTTTCCGCTGCTCACCTCGCTGGCCATGCGCCACGTGAGCGCGGTACACGCCAGCGTGATCATCGGCGTGCTGCCGCTGGCCACGGCCGGCGTGGGCGCGCTGCTGCACCGCCAGCGCCCCTCGCCGCGCTTTTGGCTGTGCGCCCTGCTGGGCACGGCGATGGTGGTCACGTTCGCGGTGCTGCGCTCGGGCAGCGCGGGGCTGTCGCTGCATCCGGCCGACCTGCTGCTGCTGGCGGCCGTGCTGTGCGCCGCCGTGGGCTACGGCTATGGCGCGCGGCTGTCGCAGCGCATGCCGTCGGGGTCGGTGATCTGCTGGGCGCTGGTGATCTCGCTGCCCGCCACGCTGCCCCTGGGCGCATGGTCGTGGCCCACGGCGCCCATGCCGGCCTCGGCCTGGGGTGCGTTGGCCTATGTGTCGGTGTTCTCGATGTGGCTGGGCTTTTTCGCGTGGTACCGGGGCCTGGCGCTCGGCGGCACCGTGCGGGTGAGCCAGATCCAGCTCGTGCAGCCGTTCCTGGGCATGCTGTTTTCGGTGCCGCTGCTGGGCGAATCGCTCGACGGCGTCAGCCTGGCGTTCGGTGCCGCCGTGATGGCCACGGTGGTCATCGGGCGGCGCGCGCCCGTCCGCCCCGCCCGGCCCATTCACCCCGGACCCGCAGCGATGCGCGGTTAAGCTCTTTCCCGGCGGGCCTACCCACAAGCCCGCCACCCGCCGCACAACGGCTTTCTCAACGACGACCCCCTGGCGCCCCGAGACCAGGCGTCCCCTGGAGATGCATTCAATGACGAACTGGACACTGGCCGCACGCGCCGCGAAGATGAACCCCTCGGTGATCCGCGAGATCCTGAAAGTGACCGAGAAGCCCGGCATCATCAGCCTCGCCGGCGGCCTGCCCTCCCCCAAGACCTTTCCCATCGACGCCTTCGCCAAGGCCTGCGGCGCCGTGCTGTCGCAAGACGGCCCGTCGGCCCTGCAATACGCCGCGAGCGAGGGCTACCAGCCGCTGCGCCAGGCCGTGGCCGACTTCCTGCCCTGGGACGTGAGCGTCGATCAGGTGCTCATCACCACCGGCTCGCAGCAGGGCCTGGACCTCGTGGCCAAGGTGCTGATCGACGCGGGCAGCCGCATCCTGGTGGAAACGCCCACCTACCTGGGCGCGATCCAGGCCTTCGCGCCCATGGAGCCTGACGTGGTGAGCGTGGCCAGCGACGACGAAGGCATGCAGATCGACGACCTCGCCCACAAGACCGGATCGGGCGCCGGCCAGGCACGCTTCCTGTACGTGCTGCCCAACTTCCAGAACCCCACCGGCCGCACCATGAGCGAGGCACGCCGCGCCGCGCTGGTGGCCAAGGCGGCCGAGCTGAACCTGCCGCTGATCGAAGACAACCCCTACGGCGACCTGTGGTTCGACCAGCCGCCACCGGCCCCGCTGACCGCGCGCAACCCCGAAGGCTGCATCTACCTGGGCTCGTTCTCCAAGGTGCTCGCCCCCGGCCTGCGCCTGGGCTTCATCGTGGCGCCGAAGGCCGTGTTCCCCAAGCTGCTGCAGGCCAAGCAGGCGGCCGACCTGCACAGCCCCGGCTTCAACCAGCGCATGGTGCACGAGGTGATGAAGGGCGGCTTCCTGGGCCGCCATGTGCCCACCATCCGCGCGCTCTACAAGCAGCAGCGCGACGCCATGCTGCAGGCGCTCACGCGCGAGATGGCCGGCCTGGACGTGCAATGGAACACGCCCGACGGCGGCATGTTCCTCTGGGTGCGGCTGCCCGAGGGCATGAGCGCGATCGACCTGCTGCCCGAGGCCGTGGACCGCAACGTGGCGTTCGTGCCGGGAGCGGCCTTCTATGCCGACAACGCCGACCATCGCACGCTGCGCCTGTCGTTCGTGACGGCCAGCGCCGAACAGATCAGCACCGGCGTGGGCTCGCTGGCCGCCGCCATCCGGGCGCGCGTCGCCCAGAAGGCGTAACGCATGCTGCGGCTCTGGGGACGCCTGTCGTCCATCAACGTGCGCAAGGTGGTGTGGGCCATGCAGGAGTTGGGCCTGGAGCTGCAGCGCACCGATGCGGGCGGGCAGTTCGGGCTGGTGCGCGAGCCGCAGTTCCTCGCGCTCAACCCCAACGGGCTGGTGCCGCTGCTGGAGGACGACGGCTTCACGCTGTGGGAGTCCAACACCATCGTGCGCTACCTGTGCGCCAAGCACGCCAGCGGCACCCTCTACCCCGAGGACCTGCGCACGCGCTTCGTCGCCGAGCAGTGGATGGACTGGCAGCAGACCACGCTGAACCCGGCCGGGCGGGACGCTTTCCTGCAATGGGTGCGCACGCCCGAAGCGCAGCGCGACCGCCACGCGATCGCCCGGTCGGTGGCGGCCACCGAGCCGCTGATGGACCTGCTGGACGCGCACCTGGCGCAGCAGCCCTACCTGGCGGGCGAGCGCTTCACCATGGCCGACATCGCCGTGGGCTGTGAAATCCACCGCTGGTGGGGCCTGCCCCAGGACCGGATTGCGCGCACCCACCTGGACGCGTGGTACCTGAACCTGCAGGGGCGGCCCGGCGCGCGCGGCGTGATCGACCTGCCGCTGGCCTGACCGCCCCGCAGACCCTCCTTTTCTTCAACGACCGAACCGCACCTTCCTTCGCCATGCGCCAGCGCCCGTTCAAGCAGATCGATGTGTTCAGCCAGCGCTCGGGCGACGGCAATCCGCTGGCCGTGGTGCTGGACGCCGAGGGCCTGGACGACGCCGACATGCGCCGCTTCGCCGCCTGGACCAACCTGTCGGAAACCACGTTCCTGCTGCCGCCCACCGAGGCCGGCCGCGCGGCCGGGGCCGACTACCGCGTGCGCATCTTCACGCCGCGCCGGGGCGAGCTGCCCTTTGCAGGGCACCCCACGCTCGGCACCTGCCATGCCTGGCTGGAGGCCGGCCACGAGCCGCACGATGCCGCCACGGTGGTGCAGGAATCGGCCGCGGGGCTGGTGCGCATCCAGCGCAGCCACGGCCGGCTGGCCTTCGCCGCGCCGCCCCTGCGCCGCAGCGAACCCAGCCCCGCGCTGGTGCCGCTCATCGCCGGGGCGCTGGGCATTCGGCCGCAGCAGATCGAGGCGGCGCAAATGCTGGACAACGGGCCGCGCTGGCTGGGCCTGGTGCTGGACAGTGCAGAGACGGTGCACCGCCTGCGCCCGGACCACGCGCGCCTGAAAGACCTGGGCCAGGACGTGGGCGTGATCCACGTCGGCCCCGAGGCCGCCGATGCCACCCGGCCCGGCGTGGTGGTGCGCGCCTTCGCGGCGCCCATGGGCAATCCGGAAGACCCGGTCACGGGCAGCCTGAACGCCAGCTTTGCGCAGTGGCTCATCGCCGAAGGGCGGGCGCCGCGCAACTACCTGGTGGCCCAGGGCGAAAGCCTGGGCCGGGCCGGCCGCGTGCACATCACGCAGGACGCCGAGGCCCAGGTCTGGGTCGGCGGCTGCAGCCTGACCTGCATCGAGGGAACCGCCCGCCTATGAGCCGCTGCCCGCCCGCCACGCCGCCGCCGAGCCCGCACCCCGCGATCCCGAGCGGCTGACCGCTCCAGCCACCGCGCGCCGCATCCCGCAGCCACTGCGCGCGGCACCGCCTCGTTCTCACCGGACGCCGCACCGCGCCGGGCCGCCGCATGGGCGCATGGCGCTGCACGCTTGGGCCAACGCCGTTTTCGACAGCCGCTTTCACCGCTTCTTCAACCGCTTCTCGCAACGTCCTCCTTTCACCTTTTCACCACACCGTTCACACCATGCGCCAACGCCCTTTCAAACAAATCGACGTGTTCACCCAGCATCCCTATCTCGGCAACCCGCTGGCCGTGGTGCTGGATGGATCGGACCTCTCCACCGAGGCCATGCAGCACTTCACCAACTGGACCAACCTGTCGGAGGCGACGTTCCTGCTGCCGCCCACCGAAGCGGGCCGCGCCGCGGGGGCCGACTACCGCGTGCGCATCTTCTGCCCCGGGCGCGAATTGCCGTTCGCCGGCCACCCCACGCTGGGCAGCTGCCACGCCTGGCTGGAGGCCGGTGGCCAGCCGCAAACCGAGGGCGTGGTGGTGCAGGAATGCGCCCTGGGCCTGATCACGCTGCGCCGTGACGGCGACCGGCTGGCCTTCGCCGCGCCGCCGCTGCTGAAAAGCGGGCCGCTGCCGGAAGCGGACGTGGCGCTGATCGCGCGCGGGCTGCGCATCGAACGCAGCGACATCGTGGCGCACGCGTGGTGCGACAACGGCCCGAACTGGCGCGGCGTGATGCTCGGCTCCGCCGAGCAGGTGCTGGCGCTGCAGCCCGACAGCGCCATTCTGTCGAAGCTCGACGTCGGCGTCGTGGGGCCGCGCGGCAAGGTCGGCGTGGTGGGCTCGCACGCCGAAGACGACATCGCCTTCGAAGTGCGGGCCTTCTTCCCCGGCAACAACGGCCTGGCCGAAGACCCGGTGACCGGCAGCCTGAACGCCGCGCTGGCGCAGTGGCTCATCGGCGCCCATCTGGCGCCCCCGAGCTACATCGCCAGCCAGGGCACCGCGCTCGGCCGCGCCGGCCGCGTGCATGTGCAGCAGGACGGGGACCGCATCTGGATCGGTGGCGGATCGGTCACCTGCGTGAACGGCGAGGTGCTGCTGTGAACCTGCCCGACACCGGCATCGATCATCTGGTGGTGATGGCCGACCACCTGGAAAGCGGTGTGCGGTGGTGCCAGGACACGCTGGGCGTGGTGCCGGCGCCCGGGGGCGAGCACCCGCTCATGGGCACGCACAACCGGCTGATCAACATCAGCAGCGCCGCCCATCCGCGCGCCTACCTGGAGATCATCGCCATCCATCCCGCCGCCGCCGCGCGGCCCGCGAGGGCACGCTGGTTCGACATGGACGACGCCGCGCTGCAAGCCCGCGTGGCGCGTGACGGCCCGCAGTGGATCCACTGGGTGGCCTCGGTCCGGGACGTGGCCGCCGCCCACGCGTCGCTGGCCGCGCACGGCATCGACCGCGGCGAGGTCATCACCGCCAGCCGCCCCACGCCGCTCGGACTGCTGCAGTGGCAGATCACCGTGCGGCCGGACGGCCAGCGCCTCATGGGCGGCTGCCTGCCCACGCTGATCCAGTGGGGCGACCGCCACCCCTGCTACAGCCTGCCCGCCAGCGGCGTGCAACTGCAATCGCTGCAGCTCAACCACCCCGACGCCCCGGCGCTGGCCGCGGCCTGCGCCGCCATCGGCTTCAGCGCGCAGATCGCCGTGTCGCCCGCGGCCGCGCCCGGTCTGCAGGCGCTGCTGTCCACCCCGAGCGGCCCGGTCACGCTGGGCGCCTCCGAAGCGGCGTGATGGCGCTGCCAACCCCTTTGATATCCCCTCCAGCCCACCCCGCCGTGCAGCGGCCACCGCGACCGACCGCCCGGCCCTGCACCGCTCACCGAAAAGAAAGCCACCCATGACCACCACCGCCGCCCTGCCCAAGACGCCACCCGGCCCCGGCCTGGCCGAAACGAACGACGTGCAGGCGATGGCCGCGCTGCCCACGCTGGCCGACATCGAAGCCGCCGCACAGGTCGTGTACCAGGACTTCGCCGCCACGCCCCAGTACCGCTGGGCGCTGTCGAGCGAGCGGCTGGGCACCGAATGCTGGCTCAAGCACGAGAACCACACGCCGGTGGGCGCGTTCAAGATCCGCGGCGGCCTCACGTATTTCGACCAGCTCGCGCGCCGCGGCGCCCTGCCGCGCGAAGTGGTCAGCGCCACGCGCGGCAACCACGGCCAGAGCATGGGCTGGGCCGCGCGCCGCCACGGCGTGGCCTGCACCATCGTCGTGCCGCGCGGCAATTCGGTCGAAAAGAACGCCGCCATGCGTGCGCTGGGCGTCACGCTGATCGAGCATGGCGACGATTTCCAGGAAGCGCGCGAGCACGCCATGCAACTGGCGGCCGAGCGCGGCGCGCACATGGTGCCCAGCTTCCATGCCGACCTGCTGCGCGGCGTGGCCACGTACTGGTGGGAGTTCCTGCGCGCGGTGCCGCATCTGGCGGTGGTGTATGTGCCCATCGGCCAAGGGTCGGGCGCCTGCTCGGCCATCGCGGCCAAGCGCGCGCTGGGGCACGGCGTGCGCATCGTCGGCGTGGTGAGCGCGCACGCCACCACCTACGCCGACTCCATCGCCGCCGGCCATGTGGTGCAAGCGCCAGTCACCACGCGCCTGGCCGACGGCATGGCCTGCCGCGTGGCGGACCCCGCCGCGCTCGCCATCCTGGCCCCGCACCTCGACCATGTGGTGAAGGTGACCGACGACGAGGTGGCCGCAGCCATGCGCGACCTGTTCACCGACACGCACAACGTGGCCGAGGGCGCGGGCGCCGCCGCGTTCGCCGCCGCCATGCAGGAGCGCGCATCGCTGGCCGGACTGGCCGTGGGGCTGGCGCTCACGGGTGGGAATGTGGATGCGCCGATGTTCGCCGGCGTGCTGTGAACTGCGGATTCGGCACAACACCTGCATCGAAATGCCTTCCAAAGCAATCAGCACTAGGGCATGAAGCTATAAAAATTATAGCAATCGTCACTCGCGAGACAAAGGCGTGCGCAGGCCCCGCCCAGAATCGCCGGCATGGGAACCCTCTACCTCGTGCGCCACGGCCAGGCCTCGTTTGGCGCGGATGACTACGACCAGCTGAGCCCGCGCGGGCGCGAGCAGGCGGTGCGCCTGGGCGAGTACTGGCGGGCCCGCAATGTGCGCTTCGACGCGGTCATCACCGGCACGCTGCGCCGCCATGCGCAGACGCTGGAGGGCATCGCCGAGGGCCTGCAGATCGCGCCCGATGCGCTGGCCCTGCCCAGCCTGAACGAGTACGACAGCGCCGCGCTCATCACCGCGATCCACCCGCACCCGCTGCCCCGGCCCGATACGCCGGAGCTGTACAAGCACCACTTCCGGCTGCTGTGCGATGCGCTGGCGCAGTGGATGGGCGGCACCATCAGCCCGGCGGGCATGCCGAGCTGGGTGGCGTTTTCCAGCGGCATCCGTGCGGCGCTGGAGCACGTGCGCCGCCAGCACGTGGGCCACAACGTGCTGCTGGTCTCCAGCGGCGGGCCCATCTCCACCGCCGTGGGCGAGGTGCTGAGCACGCCGCCGGAGGTGACCATTGCCCTGAACATGCGCATCCGCAACAGCGCGGTGACCGAATTCAGCATCGCCCCCAAGCGGCTCATGCTGCAGACGTTCAACACGCTGCCGCACCTCGATACCGAAGAGCACGCGAGCTGGGTGACGCACGCCTGAACCCGGGCGCGCACCCGTTCAGGGGCGGGCCTGGATGAAGTCCACGAAAGCCCGCAGCGGCGCAGGCACCAGACGGCGGCCCGGGTAGTAGAGGAACGGGCCGGAAAAGCGCGGCCACCAGGGCTCCAGCACCGGCTCGAGCGCGCCGCTGTCCAGGTGGGGGCGCAGCCACTCTTCGGTCGGCACCACGCTGCGGGTGGTCCGGTGCAGCAGCCGCACGCCCAGCTTCGCTTCGAGCCGGCGCACGGCCTCGGTCAGGGCCGACGCGCTGCCGCCGCTCAGGCGTGCGCCATCGCGAAAGCCCTTGGCCCGCGCCACCGCCACGAAGGCGTTCAGATCGCCGAGGTCTATGTCCATTGTTTTGAATCCTGCACAGCCTGTGCCGATTATGTTGGCTTATCAAACAGTGCCGGGCTTTCTAGACTTCGTGAAGGCTCCGGGAGCGCCTTCCCCCACGCGCTGGTGCCTGGCCGGCCTCCCGCCTGTTTCCGCCCCGATTCACTTCCATCCGAAAGCACCGCCATGACCCGCACCACGCACCCCGCGGCCCCCTCTCTCCAATACACCCTGGGCGACCGCACCGTCCACCGCCTCGGCTATGGGGCCATGCAGCTTGCGGGGCCCGGCGTTTTCGGGCCGCCCAAGGACCGTGCGGCGGCCGTTGCCGTGCTGCGCGAGGCGGTGGAACGCGGGGTGAACCACATCGACACCAGCGATTTCTATGGCCCGCACATCACGAACCAGATCGTTCGCGAAGCGCTCGCGCCCTGGCCGGCCAGCCCTTCGGTCACGCCCAGGTCGGCGGCCATGGGCGTCAGCAGGCTGACGGGCATGAACTCCGAGGCGATCAGCGCGAACACGCACAGCGCCATGGCGAAGATGCCGCTCCAGCACGCGGGTTGCGGCGGTTCAGCGGCGCTGTCGGCCGCGCCGCCGCCGCCGAGACGTGTCGGAAACGGTGGAGACCGTGGTGCCGGGGTGCGCCGCCTGCACCCGCTGCGCCAGCCCGCGAAACCAGCCGGGCTCGACCGCGCTGGTAAAGCCCAGCCGCAGCGTTGCCGGCATGCCGGGGTTTGCCAGCGCGGCCTGCGCGTCGCACAGCAGCTTCGCCATGCTGCGCGCGTAGGGCACCAGCCGATGGCCCGCATCGGTCAGGTTCACGCCTTTCGTGTCGCGGTCGAACAACCGGGTGCCCAGGCGCTCTTCCAGCTCCCGGATCGCACGGCTCAAAGGCGGCTGCGACAGGTGCAGTGCCTCGGCCGCCTGCCGAAAGCTCAGTGCGTCCGCCACCGCCAGAAAGAGCGCGAGCGAGCGGGAATCGAGTAGATTTTTCATATCAAAAAGGTATCACTAAACCAGTCATAGCCTGCGCGGCGCACCCTCTCTACATTGAGCGGCTTCCACACCTTTCAGGAGACCATCATGGCCTTTTACCGCGTCCTCAGGGCCGACCCCTCACGCGGCGCAGAACCTTGCAAACCCCCGAGGGGCGCACGATGAGCACCGAGCGCTGCGAACGCGGCATGCGCATGCTGAATGCCGTGGATGGCCCGGCGGGCCTGGCGGTGGTCGATGGGCTGGCGCAGTCGTTTCCCGACTTCGCGCGCTACCTGCTGGAGTTTCCGTTCGGCGACATCTATGCACGCGAAGGCCTGGGCCTGCGTGAACGCGAGCTGGCCACGGTGGCCGCGCTGTGCGCGTTGGGCCACGCCCTGCCGCAACTGCGGGTGCATGTGCATGCGGCGCTGCACGTGGGCTGCAAGCCGGGCGAGATCGTGGAAGTGGTGATGCAGATGGCGGTCTATGCGGGGTTTCCGGCAGCGCTCAACGGGCTGTCGGTCGTTCGCGATGTGTTTGCCGAATCGGGCATCGCGCTTCCGCTGGCTTGATCTTTACGACGCCGCTGCGCCGCTGCACTGCGGTGCCATGGGAGCCGTGCGCAAGCACGGCAGCGCTTCAGAGCGATCCGCGGGCCACGACCGTCTCCAGCGGCAGCGCGTGGATCTCGCCCAGCAACTGCGCCAGTCCCGCCGCTGCGGCCTGCACGACCGCACGCCCCTTCTCGGCGGTCGCGCCGGCGGCATTGCCGACCGCGCCGGCCGGGTGGTAATCCTGCATGGCCCAGCCCATCTTGGCGCTCTTGCCGTTGCCAAGAATGGCGTAGCGCTCGGCTCGGTCCTGCGAGGTGGATCGCCAATGCTGCGCATGGTCCATGCGCACCGTGCCGGGCGCCAGGTGCAGCATCATCGATGTCTCGATCTCTCCGCCGTGGATGCCGAAGCGGTGCTCGTCGGCGCTGAACAGCCCGCTCACCGCTTCGGGCAGCGGCAGGCTGAACCAGCTGGCGCTGTACACCAGCAGGCCGCAGTGCAGGCGCAGCTCGCGCGCCACGATGTCCATCACGCTCACCTGGCCGCCGTGGCCGTTGAGCAGCAACAGTTTCTTGAACCCCGCGCGGGCCACGCATTCGCCCAGTTCGGTCCACAGCGCGATGAGGGTGGCGGGCTTGAGCGTGAGGGTGCCCGCATACGCCGTGTGCTCTGTGCTGAGGCCCACGTTCTGGGGCGGCAGAAACACGGCCGGCAGGTGGCCCGGCAGCAGGGGCAGCGCGGCATCGATCACGCCCTGCAGCAGTGCGGCGTCCACGCTGAGCGGCAGATGCGGCCCGTGCTGCTCGATGGCCGCCACCGGCAGCACGGCCACGGTTTCGGCGGCCAGGCCCGATGCCTGGGCCTGCGCGAAATCGCGCGCGGACCACTCGGCCCAGAAACGGGAGGGGTGCCTGGACGGCGCAGAAGGCGCAGAGGACACGGGCGGCGCGGAGGGCACGGAGGGCACGGAGGGCACGGAGGGCGATGGGGTCATGGGCCAGGCGGGGTGAGAAGGCATGCGGAAAGGAAAAAGGCGCAGGGCGGGCCGGTCAGAACGTCGCTTGCGGCAGCTCGTTGCGGGTGAACACGAGCGAAACCTTGGCCTCGTCGGGAATGGGCGGCAAGGCCGCGTCCCAGGCCTGCCATGCGGCACGCAGTTCGGCCAGGCGCGCCGGCTCCCGCTCGCGCAGGTTGGCCCGCTCGCGGGGATCGGCCACCACATCGAAAAGGTATTCCACGCCATCCACCTGCAGATACTTGTGGCGTCCCCGCACCAGCGCACGCTGCTCGCGGTGCTTCATGCGCCAGAACAGATCGCGCGCCGGGCACCAGCCGGGGTCGGCGAAGAGCGGCGTCAGGTCAATGCCGTCCAGCGGATAGTCGGGGTGGGCGGCCACGCCGGCGGCGGCAAGGAAGGTGGAAGTCCAGTCCATGGTGAGGCTGGGCGTGTCGCTCATGCTGGCGGGTGCGATGCGCGCGGGCCAGCGGGCCAGGAGCGGCACGCGGATGCCGCCCTCCAGCAGGTCCATCTTCTGGCCGACGAAGGGCCAGTTGTCGGAGTAGCGTTCGCCGCCGTTGTCGCTGGTGAAGACGATCAGCGTGTTCTCGGCCAGGCCTTTTTCCTCCAGCGCATCCAGCACCCAGCCGATGCCTTCATCCATGTGGTGGATCATGCGCTGGTAGGTTTCGAGGCTGCCGCCGTCGATGTGCTTGCCGAAGCCCCCCAGGCGCTCGGACTCGGCGCGGTCGTCCCGCGTGAGCCAGGGCCAGTGCGGAGCGCTGTAGTGCAGGCTCAGCAGGAACGGGCGGTCGACCGATTGCTCACGCACGAAATCCGCCGCGCGGCGGCTCAGCAGGTCGGTCAGGTAGCCCTCCTCGGCCTGGGCGGTTTCATCCACCCAGAAATCCGGCCGGCCGCGCGGATCGCAATGCGCGAAGTAATCCGAGCCGCCGGCGTGAAAGCCATAGAACGTGTCGTAGCCCGACATGCGCGGCCCGAAATGCGGCGGGTAGCCCAGGTGCCATTTGCCCACCAGCGCGGTGGCATAGCCCGCATCGCGCAGCAGCGACGGCAGCGTGGGATGGCCGGGCGGCAGGCCCAGCACCTTGTCGCCATGCACGCTGGCCAGCGGCTCTTCGGCCGCGCCCCGCAGCCGGTACTGCCAGCGGCCCGTGGCCAGCGCGAACCGCGTGGGCGAGCACACGGCCGAATTGGAATAGCCCCGCGTGCACCGCAGTCCGGCAGCCGCCAGTGCGTCCAACCGTGGAGACACATCCACCGGCACGCTATAGGCATCGCGTGCGCCCGTGCAGCCCAGATCGGCGTAGCCCAGGTCGTCGGCCAGGATGAAAAGAAGATTGGGGCGGGTGGTGGTCATCGGCGGTGAAGGGCTGCTGGGACGGACAGGCAGGGCGTCAAGGCTGGGCGCAAAGGCAGGGTGTGAAGCAAAAGCCTGCAGCCCACAGCGCGGATTGTGGCGCCTTGGCCTTGCAACGAACCACGGCACGCTCCCTGGCAGGGCGCACCGTAGCAAGCGCCGCGTCTATATGAAACTTAAATGGTCGGTTAAAAATTACATATTGACACTTTTGCGACATACCGGCCCACTGGGTCTCTTGAATACCGCACAAAGGTCGCCGCTATGAACGTTTTTCAACGCATGAAACTGGGCACGTTGCTGGGCTCGGGTTTCGCCCTGGTCATTGCCATCGGCTTCCTGGTCGCTGCCTTTGGCCGCATTCAGCTCGACCAGGTGGGGGGCAATATCAAATTGCTGTCGCACGACCGCGTCGCCACCCTCTTGCTGTTGCAGGAAATGAAGGACGGGATCAATACCGCCGCCCGCGCGGCACGCAATATCGCCCTGCTGGAAGACATAGCGCAAATGGCAGACGAAAAGCGTCGCATCGAACAGACGCAGGCCCGCAATGTGGAACTGCTCGGACAGTTGGGCCCACGCATGTCCACCCCTGAAGCCGGCGCCCTTTTTGCGAAGATCGGCGAGGCGCGCCCCGCCTACAGGGATGCCTTGAACAAGGCGGTGGATCTGGGCATGGCGAACCAGAACGAGCAGGCGCGCGCGCAGCTCCTCGGGCCGGTGCGGCCCACGCAGGCGGCTTATTTCAAGGCGCTGGATGATGTGATCGCCTACCAGAAGGCCGCTACGGCAAGCACCGCGGAGTTATCCGAACAAAGCGCCGCGTCGGCCGGCAACCTGATGCTGGCGCTGGCCGCCATCGCAGCCGCAGCGGGCGGCCTGGTCGCCTGGGCCATCACCCGCCAGATCAAGGCCCAGGTGGGCGGCGAGCCGGCCTATGCCTCCGAGATCGCACAGCAGGTGGCCGGCGGCAACCTGGCGGTCGGCGTGCAACTGCGCGATGGAGACACCCACAGCGTGCTGGCCGCGATGAACGCCATGCGCACCAGCCTGAGCGGCATCGTGGGCCAGGTGCGCGAGAGCAGCGAATCGATCGCCACCGGGGCGGGCCAGATCGCCACGGGCAATGCCGACCTGAGCCAGCGCACCGAAGAGCAGGCGTCCAACCTGCAGCAGACGGCCGCGTCGATGGAAGAGATGAATTCCACGGTCAAGCAAAACGCCGACACGGTGCGCACCGCATCGCAACTGGCGACCTCGGCCAGCGTCACCGCGTCCAAGGGCGGTGAGGTGGTGAGCAACGTGGTGCGCACCATGGAAGACATCACGGCCAGTTCGCGCAAGATCAGCGACATCATTGGCGTGATCGACTCCATTGCCTTCCAGACCAACATCCTGGCGCTCAACGCTGCGGTGGAAGCGGCGCGGGCCGGCGAGCAGGGCCGGGGCTTTGCCGTGGTGGCCAGCGAAGTGCGCAGCCTGGCGGGCCGGTCCGCCGAGGCCGCCAAGGAAATCAAGGCGCTGATCAGCCAGAGCGTGCAGACGGTGGAGCAAGGGTCGGCACTGGTCGGCGAAGCCGGGGCCACCATGAACGAGATCGTCGAGCAGGCCCGCCGCGTGGCCGACCTGATCGGAGAGATCGGCGCCGCCACGCACGAACAGGAGCAGGGCATTTCGCAAGTGAGCGACGCGGTGAACCAGCTCGATCAGGTGACGCAGCAGAACGCCGCGCTGGTGGAAGAGTCGGCCGCGGCGGCGGACAGCCTGAACCACCAAGCCTCGCGCCTGGTGGAAATCGTCAGTGTGTTCCGCCTGGACGAATCGGCCTCCGGGGCCGTCATCCGCCAGGTGCAGGCGAAGAGCCGGACAGCACCGGCGCCGGCCCTGCCGCGCGCCTCGACCACCGCCCCCCGGACCGTGGCGGCTCCCGCGCGCAAACCCCAGGCGTCGTTGCCCGCTGCCCGGCTGAAGAAACAGCCCGCGACGGCGACCACGGCCGACGACGGGTGGGAGAAGTTCTGAACCGCGGCGGCGCTCGAACGACCTGTGCAAAGCCCCATCCGTGGGGCTTTTTATTTTTGGACGCGACGCGTCGCTTGCGGCATCAAGGCAGGGCGACGCATGCCGCGCCGCCGTGCTGCGCCGACTCTTCGGCCGCCAGGGCTGCGCAGCATTGCGCCAGGTGGTGGACCAGCGCCCGCACCCGCGCTGGCACGAAGCGGTTGCTGGGCAACACCGCATGCAGGGCGTAGCGCTGGCCCAGCCAATCGGGCAGTAGCGCGACCAGGGCGCCCGTGCGCAGGTCGGCCCGCACGTCGATGGCCGATTTGTAGACGATGCCGCCGCCCGCCAGCGCCCATTCGTGCGCGATGGAGCCGTCGTCCACGCTGCGCTCGCCCTCCACGGCCACCGATACCGCCTCGCCGTCGGCCGCGCGCTCGAAATGCCAGCGCACCTCGCGCCGGCCGGCGATGTGCAGGGTGAGGCAGTCGTGATCGGTCGCCACGCCGGCCGAGGTGGGCGGGCTGCCGCCCGCGCCCGTGTGCACGCCGGCGCAGGCCGCTCCCGTGCCCGATCCCGTGACTGTGCCTGTGCGGCCTGCGAGCCAGCCGGTCTGAAGGGCGCCGTCGGCACCCCGCAGTTGCAGAGCCCCAGCGCCCGCGTCGGAAGAAACCGGGCGGCTCCGCTCCTTCCCGGGCACGCCGTTACCATCGGCGGCATGACGCCCGATGCCCTTTCCGCCCCGTCCACACAAGACCTGTTCCGCGAAGACGCGTACCTGCGCGAATGCCAGGCCACCGTCGTGGCGGGGCAGCCGGACGGCGGCATCGTGCTGGACCGTTCGGTGTTCTACCCCCTGGGGGGCGGCCAGGCCGGCGACAGCGGCGTGCTGGGGCGGGCGGACGGCAGCACGGTGGCCATTGCCGACACACGCAAGGGCAAGAACGCCGAAGGCCAGCCCACGGCCGCCATCGTGCATGTGCCGGCCCCTGGCGAAGCGGCGCCGATTGCCGTGGGCGAGCCCGTCACCGCGCGGATCGACTGGGAGCGCCGCCACCGGCTGATGCGCTTTCACACCACCACCCATCTGCTGTGCCACCTGGTGGCGCAGCCGGTGAACGGCTGCTCGATCACGCCCGACTACGCACGGCTGGACTTTCACATGGATGGCGCGCTGGACAAGGACGCGCTCACCGCCGGCATCGCACGCCTGGTGGCCGAAGGCCACGCCGTGACCCTGGGCACGGTGAACGACGCGCAGCTGGACGCCAACCCCGCCCTGGTCAAGAGCATGAGCGTGCAGCCCCCGCGCGGCACGGGCCAGGTGCGGACCGTGCGCGTGGGCGGCGCCGTGGATGCGGCCGGTGACGCCGGCACGCTGCAGATCGATCTGCAGCCTTGCGGCGGAACGCATGTGGCGAACACGGGCGAGATCGGCGCCGTGGTCTTGACCAAGATCGAGAAAAAAGGCGCCATGTCGCGCCGCGTGGTGCTCGGCTTCGCGGCCTGAGCCCGGCCCAGGAACCAAACCACGAGGCTGGGGCTCCCACCTGCGACATGTCACACCGCCTGCTCCAGCGCTTGCTGCCCGCTCTTTTTTTGATAGCTTCCAGCGCTTTCCACATCAGCGCTGGAGCCCAATTCAACCCCAAGACGTCCTCTGCCACCACGGCCGCAGGCGCCAGCGGCAGCAGCAGCACCGTCACCACGCCCCACGTCCAGGCCGAACTGGTGGCGCACGCCCCCGACGGCGTGGCACCGGGCAAGCCGCTCTGGCTGGGGCTGTCGATCACGCACCAGCCCGAATGGCACACGTACTGGATGAATTCGGGCGATTCAGGCCTGCCGACCGAAATGGAATGGCAGGTGCCCGCCGGCATCGAGGCCGGAGCCATCGCGTGGCCCGTGCCACGCAAGATCCCCATCGGCAACCTGGCCAACTACGGCTACGAGGGCACGGTGCTGCTGCCGGTGCCCATGACCGTCTCCAGCGCATTCACCCCCGGGCCGCTCGCCCGCACCGCCACCTTCCACTTGCGCGCCTCGTGGCTGGTGTGCCGCAAGGAATGCATTCCTGAAGAGGGCGAGTTCATCCTGCAGCTGCCGATTCGCAGCACCACGGCGCTGAATGCCGGGGCGTTCGAAGCCGCGCAGCAGGCCCACCCCCAACCTGTGCCAGCCCCTGCCGGCGGCGGCGCGGCCAGCAGCGCGCGCGTGGATGGCAACGCCATCGCGCTCACCGTGGCGGGCCTGCCGCCCGCGCTGCGTGGCCAGGCGCTCGAGTTCTTTCCCGAAACCGCGGGCGTGATCGAAACCGCCGCCGACTGGACGCAGGCCTGGCAGGGCGATGTGTGGACGGCGCGCGTGCCGCTGTCGGCGCAGCGCAGCGCCGGCCCGGTGCCCATGCCCGTGGTGCTGGCGCATGCCGGGCGGGGCTGGCGCGCCGAACTGCCCGTGGAGGGCGGCTGGCCCCAGGCGGCGCCGATGGCCGGCGTCTCGCCCGCACTCGAAGCCGCCTTGCGCGCGAATGCGGCCCAGGGCGGCGGCGCACCACCGGCCGCGCCACAGGTCACGGCGGCACCGCTGGCAACGCTGATGGCCGCGCTGGCCGGCGCGTTGCTGGGGGGCCTCATCCTCAATCTCATGCCATGCGTGTTCCCGGTGCTGGCGATCAAGGTGGTCGGTTTCGCCCAGCATGCGCAGAACCGCCGCGCCCACCGCATCGGCGGGCTGGCCTACACGGCGGGCGTGGTGCTGTCTTTCATGGCGCTGGGGGCGCTGATGCTGGCGCTGCGCGCGGCGGGCGAGGCCGTGGGCTGGGGCTTTCAGCTGCAGTCGCCCGGTGTGGTGGCGCTGCTCGCCGCGCTGTTCACGGTGGTCGGGCTGAATCTGGCGGGCGTGTTCGAGTTCGGGCGCTTTCTGCCCAGCTCGGTGGCCACCCTGCAGGCGCGGCATCCGGCGTTGGATGCCTTCTTGACCGGCGTGCTGGCCGTGGCGGTGGCATCGCCCTGCACCGCGCCGTTCATGGGCGCATCGCTTGGACTCACCGCCACCCTGCCGGCCGCGCAGGCGCTGGCCGTCTTCGCCGCGCTGGGCCTGGGGCTGGCGCTGCCGTACCTGGCCGCCAGCTGGGTGCCGGCCGTGGCCCGCGCCCTGCCCCGGCCCGGCGCGTGGATGGACACGCTGCGCCGGTTCATGGCCTTTCCCATGTTCGCCACCGTGGTGTGGCTGGTGTGGGTGCTGGGCCAGCAAAGCGGAATCGACGGCGCAGCGGCGCTGCTGGCGCTCCTGGTCATGCTCAGCATGGCCATCTGGGCGCTCACGCTGGCAGGGCGCACGCGCTGGGCGATCGCTCCTTTTTCGATAGCAGCATTGGCATATATGACGGCGGCGTGGGGCCCGAAAGTCATTGAAATCGCGCCCGGCCCTGCCACCACCGCGTCGGCGGCGGCCACGGCGGGCGGCTGGCGCCCGTGGCAGGCCGGCCTGCCCGAGCAATTGGTGGCCCAGGGCCAGCCGGTGTTCGTGGACTACACCGCCGCCTGGTGCGTGACCTGCCAGTACAACAAGAAGACCACCCTGGCCCACGAGGACGTGCTGAAAGACTTCGCCGCCAAGAACGTGGCCCTGCTGCGCGCCGACTGGACGCGCCGCGATCCGGCCATCACGGCAGCGCTGGCGCAACTGGGGCGCAGCGGCGTTCCGGTCTATGTGCTGCAGGCGCCGGGCCGCGCGCCGGTGGTGCTGTCGGAAATCCTGGGCGTGCAGGAAGTGCGCGCGGCCATCGCCGGGCTCTGAAACCGGCGGCATCGCCCTGCCTGCGCCGGGGTTTTGGCCGCATCGGCGCACAAGGCTGCGCGACACTGTGCCGGCCATCGCCCTGCCCGCCCACTGCCTCGACAGGAGAAACGCCATGCTTCGACGAACCCTCTTCGCCTGCCTGTTCCTTGCCGCGGGCGCTGCCCAGGCCGCCGCCACCGTGGGCCAGCCCGCACCGGACTTCAGCCTCAAAGACGCCACCGGCAAGACCGTGCGGCTGTCGGATTTCAAAGGCAAGCACGTGGTGCTGGAATGGACCAACCCCGGCTGCCCCTTCGTGCGCAAGCACTACGACAGCGGCAACATGCCAGCCACGCAAAAAGGCGCGGTGGACCAGGGGGTGGTCTGGCTGGCGGTCAACTCCACGGAGAAGGCCAGCGCCGATTACCTGGCGCCGGCCCAATTGGCTGCGTGGTTCACCGAACGCAAGGCCGTGCCCACCGCCGTGCTGCTGGACGAAGAAGGCACCACTGGCCACGCCTATGGCGCGCGCACCACGCCGCACCTGTACATCGTGGACCCGAAGGGAACGCTGGTGTATGCCGGCGGCATCGACAGCATTCCCTCGGCACGCCCGGCCGACATCGCAAAGGCCACCAACTACGTGAAGGCCGGCCTGGCCGACGCCTTGGCAGGCAAGCCGATCACCACCGCGACCACGCAGCCCTACGGCTGCTCGATCAAATACAAATCGCCCGCCTGATCGCGCCCGAACCCTGCAGGGCAAAGAAAAGGCGGCCCGAAGGCCGCCTCTGATCGCGGGAATGACCGCGTCACACCGCCAGTGCGGTCGCAGCCCCCACGCCGCACAGGGCGGCGAGCCCTGCCAGCAGTTTCACGTCGCGGCGCTCGTTGCCCGAGCGCCAGCTGACGAACGTGGTGATCACCAGGGTGACCAGCAGGCACAGCAAAATCGATTCGACCATGGACATGGCGGGGCTCTCCTTGAAGGGTCAGCGGGGGTCGTGGGGCAAGGCGGGGGTTTCGCGGGGCTTGCCGCGCGAAGTCCACAGCGAAGCGATCACGGAGCCGGCGATGAGGCCTGCGGTCGCCAGCAGCGCATAGCCGATCGGGATCTTGTACACGTCGATGAGCAGCATCTTCGCGCCGATGAACACCAGCACCAGGGCCAGACCGTACGCCAGCAGGTGGAAGCGGCTCGCCAGATCGGCCAGCAGGAAGTACAGCGCCCGCAGTCCCAGAATGGCGAAGATGTTGGCGGTGAGCACGATGAACGGATCGCTCGTGATGGCGAAGATCGCCGGAATGCTGTCCACCGCGAAGATGATGTCGGTCGTGCCGATCAGCACCAGCACCACGAAGAGGGGCGTGTAGTGCTTGACGCCGCCGATCATCGTCGTGAGCTTCTCGCCGTCGAACTTGTCCGCGATGCGCATGCGGCCCCGCAGGAACTTCAGCACCGGGTTGGTGGCGATGTCGGGCTCCTTGCCGGCCGCCAGCCACATCTTCACGCCGGTGATGACGAGGAATGCACCGAACACATAAAGCAGCCAGTGGAACGTGGACAGCAGCCAGGCGCCCGCCAGGATCAGCACCGTGCGCAGCACGATCGCGCCGATGATGCCGACGATCAGCGCGCGCTTTTGGTATTCGGCTGGCACCGCGAAGTAGCTGAACAGCATCAGGAACACGAAGATGTTGTCCACCGACAGGCTTTTCTCGACCAGATAGCCGGTGATGAACTGCATCGACACCGTGTTGGCGACCTCCCGGCCCTGGGAGCCGTTCAGGTACCACCACAGAATGCCGACGAACACGAAAGCCAGCGAGAACCAGAGCACGCTCCAGCCCACGGCCTCTTTGGTGGTCACCTTGTGAGCACCCTGGCGCTCCATGACCAACAGGTCCACGCCGATCGCGACGACCACGAAGACGGCGAAGCCCACCCACATCCACCAGGTTCCAATGGTTTCCATGGCTCAGCCTCCGAAGAAAGTTGTGCTGCGCGGGAGCGGCGGTTGCAGGAGCGCCGGGGGCGGCGAAAGGACAATGGGTAGCTGGTTCATGGCTTGTTGGAAAAGTAATGAGAGGAACGAACCGGACTGTGGGCCCGCCCTGGCGAGAAAAGAAGATGCCTTCCCGATACCATCACTTCGGTTTTTCCGAACCATTCCATTTTCCCAACCCGCCCTCGCCATGAGCCAAAGCTTCAACTATCGCCACCTGTACTATTTCTGGGTGGTCGCCAAGGAGGGCGGCGTGGCCCGCGCGGCGGAGCGGCTGGACATGGCGGTGCAGACCATCAGCGCCCAGGTCCGCTCCCTGGAAAAAGACCTGGGCGTGACCCTGCTGCGCACCGAGGGGCGCAACCTCGTGCTCACCGACGCGGGCGTGGCGGTGCTGCACGAGGCCGACCACATCTTCGCGCTGGGCGAGCAACTGCCCCAGCGCGTGCGGGAGGCGACCAGCGGCCAGGTGGTACGGCTGAACCTGGGCATCTCCGACGGCATCGCCAAACTGGCCGTGCATCGGCTGCTGACCCCCGTGCTGGACGAACCCCATCTGCGCCTGCTGTGCCACGATGGCGAATTCCAGCCCCTGCTGGCCGAACTCGCCCTGCACAAGCTCGACGCGGTGCTGGCCGACCGCTCCGCGCCGCCCAATCCGGCCCTGCGCACCACGAGCCAGCTGCTGGGCACCAGCGCCATCGGCTGGTACGCCCCGCCGCTCTGGGCGCGCCCCGCGTCACAGAACTTTCCGCACAGCCTGGCCGTGGTTCCCGTGCTGCTGCCCACCGCGCACGCGGCGCTGCGTGCCCGCATCGACCACTGGCTGGAGCGTGAACGCATTCGCCCGCGGCTGGCCGGGGAGTTCGAGGACAGCGCCCTGCTCAGCACCTTCGCCGCCGCGGGCATGGGCGTGATGCCGGCGCCCCTGCTGCTGGGCGAGCACCTGCAGCGCACCTACGGGCTGGAACCCGTGGGCGCCACGCCGGACGTGCATGAACACTTTCACCTGATCTACAGCGCGCGCAAGGTGATCCACCCGCTCGTCACCCGGCTGGCGGAGGCGGGAGCGGCCGGCCTGCGGGGAGACACCCCGGCGGAGTGACGGCGGCGACCCGGCCAGCGGCTCGTTCATCGGGGCATGGATCTGGCGCAAAAACCCTCGTCCGCGGCTACGCGACAATCGGGGCATGAGCTTCGCACCCCTTCAGAACGACACCTTCCTGCGTGCCTGCCGGCGCCAGGCCACCGACTACACCCCCTTGTGGCTGATGCGCCAGGCCGGCCGCTACCTGCCGGAGTACAAGGCCACGCGGGCGCGGGCCGGCAGCTTCATGGGGCTGGCCACCAATGTGGATTACGCCACCGAGGTCACGCTGCAGCCTCTGGAACGGTTCCCGCTCGACGCGGCCATTCTGTTCAGCGACATCCTGACCGTGCCGGACGCCATGGGCCTGGGGCTGTCCTTCGCCGAGGGCGAAGGCCCGCGCTTCGACAAGGTGGTGCGCGACGAGGCCGCGGTGGACGCGCTCGCCGTGCCGGACATGGACAAGCTGCGCTACGTGTTCGACGCGGTGACCAGCATCCGAAAGGCGCTCAATGGCCGCGTGCCGCTCATCGGTTTTTCCGGCAGCCCCTGGACCCTGGCCTGCTACATGGTGGAGGGCAAGGGCAGCGACGACTACCGCCTGGTCAAGACGCTGATGTACAGCCGCCCCGACCTGATGCACCGCATCCTGACCATCAACGCCGATGCCGTGGCGGCCTACCTCAATGCCCAGATCGACGCCGGAGCCCAGGCGGTCATGGTGTTCGACAGCTGGGGCGGCGTGCTGGCCGATGGCGCCTTCCAGACCTTCAGCCTGGAATACACCGCACGCGTGCTGTCGCAACTCAAGCGCACCGGCGCGGACGGCACCGATGTGCCTCGCATCGTGTTCACCAAGGGCGGCGCACTCTGGCTGGACGCCATGAACCCGCTGGACTGCGAAGTGCTGGGCCTGGACTGGACGGCCAACCTGGCCCGCGCGCGCGCCCTTGTGGGCGGTGCAGTGGGCGGCCCCGGCAAGGCGCTGCAGGGCAACATCGATCCCAACGTGCTGTTCGCCCCGCCCGAACAGATCGCGGTGCAGGCCCGCGCCCTGCTCGACAGCTTCGGCGCGCCCCACACCGACCGCACCACGACCGGCCCCACGCACATCTTCAACCTGGGCCACGGCATCAGTCAGTTCACGCCACCGGAACACGTGGCGGCGCTCGTGGAAACCGTGCACTCGCATTCCCGGCGCCTGCGCCAGGCTTGACAGGGAGTGGTGCAGCGCTGGAGTTATACACACAACGCGCACCACGTTGGCGCATGGGCTGTACCACCAGAAATCTTTTCCACCTCAGATAAAAATATCAGGCATCACCCGTAAGCCGTTGATTCATAAAGACTTGCCGAATATGCCGATTTTCCGGGCAATGTAACGAACCCACGTGTGGACAAGGCTTGCGGGCCGATGAGGCGGGGATATCAACAAAGTTATCCACAGAAACTCTGAAATTCTCCAAAATCCTCGCCAAATCAAGCACTTGGAGCACCCATTGAAGAAATCGCCCCACCTTCGCGCCATCGCCTAGCACAAGAAGTGCCCTTGACAAGCGTTCGACATGCCCACTTATGCACAAGAGCCGTGATGCGGTGCAGCATGGGCGGTGGCTTGAAGGGCCAGACGGGATTTTCGAGGGGATTTTGATAGATCATTGATTCATAACGATTTTTCACTGGTCCTTGGAGCAATCACAATCTCTTGCCGGGCTGGAGCGGAAAGTACCCGAAGAGGTGCCCGCACGGGATGTCAACAAAGTTATCCACAGAAAACAGCAACGGCGCCATAAGCCCCGACGAATCAAGCACTTAGCGCGTGCATCGCCATCTCACCTGAACAAGTGTCCGTAACCCCCGCCCCCCCTGACCGCGACTCGGTGATCGTTCAGGTCGCCGTGCAGACGCCCTCCCACAGCAACGTGGGGGATCTGCTGAGCTACGCCAGCGATCGGCCGCTGGCGCCCGGCACGCTGGTGCGCGTGCCGCTGGGAACCCGCGAGGTGCTGGGGGTGGTCTGGGACGCTCCTGCCGGGGATGCCCCTCCGTTGCCGGCCGGGCTGGCCACGCGACAGGTCGCTGCCGTGCTGCAGGGCGTGGCGCCGCTGGGGGCGCCATGGCGACGGCTGGTGGCGTTCACGGCCCGTTACTACCAGCGGGGCTTGGGCGAAGTGGCGCTCGCTGCATTGCCGCCGCAACTGCGCGACCTGGGCCCCGAGCAACTGGCCCGCCGCCTGCGCCGGCCGGCCAAGGCACTGGACGGCGGCGAAGCCTTGCCCGATGTCGCCCTGAGCGCCGAGCAGGAAAGCGCCCGCGCCGCCATCGCCGCCGAAGCCGGCCCCTTCCTGCTGTACGGCAGCACGGGCAGCGGCAAGACCGAGGTGTATCTGCGGTGCGTGCAGGAGGCGCTGGAGGCCGACCCCGGCGCGCAGGCGCTGGTGATGGTGCCCGAGATCAACCTCACACCCCAGTTGGAGGAGCGCTTCACCGCCCGCTTCGCGCCCCGCTACGGCGCGGGCAGCGTGGTGTCGCTGCACAGCGGCATGACGAATCCGCAGCGGCTCAAGAGCTGGCTGGCGGCGCATGCGGGCACCGCACGCATCGTGCTGGGCACGCGCATGTCGGTGTTCGCCAGCATGCCGGGCCTGGCGCTCATCGTGGTGGATGAAGAGCACGATGCCAGCTACAAGCAACAGGAAGGTGCCCGCTACTCGGCCCGCGACCTGGCCATCTGGCGCGGACGCGACCAGGGCGCCAAGGTGGTGCTCGGCTCGGCGACGCCATCGCTCGAAAGCTGGCATGCCAGCCGCCCCGCGAACGCCGACGGTCCCGCAGGCCGCTACCGGCGGCTGCACATGCCCAGCCGCATCGGCGCGGGCGAGCTGCCCCGAGTGCGGCTGGTGGACATGGGCCAGCAGCCGCGCGGGGCCGTGTTCTCGACGCCGCTGCTGGCGGCCATCACGCAGCGCGTCGAGCGCGGCGAGCAGTGCCTGGTGCTGCTGAACCGGCGCGGGTTCGCGCCGGTGCTGCACTGCAGCGACTGCGGCTGGAAAAGCGACTGCCCGCACTGCAGCGCGCACCAGGTCTTCCACAAGATCGACCGCACCCTGCGCTGCCACCACTGCGGCCATGCGCAGCGGGTGCCGCGCGCGTGCCCGGGCTGCGGCAATCCCGACATCGCCCCCATCGGCCGAGGCACCGAGCAGCTGGAGGAGCAACTGGCCGCGCTGCTGCGCAATGTGATCACTCCCGAGCGCCGCGCGGCGCGCGTCGCCCGCATCGACGCGGACACCACCAAGGCCAAGGGTTCTCTCGAAACCCAGCTGGCCCAGGTGCATGCCGGCGAGGTCGACGTGCTGGTCGGCACGCAGATGGTGGCCAAGGGGCACGACTTTCGGCGCATCACGCTGGTGGCGGCCGTGCAGCCCGACGGCGCCCTGTTCTCCAGCGACTTCCGCGCGCCCGAACGCCTCTTCGCGCTGCTGCTGCAGGCCGCCGGGCGGGCCGGGCGCGATGCCCGGTACATCGCCGAGCAGGGCAGCCAGTGCGAAATGTGGGTACAGACCTACCACCCCGACCACGCGGTGTACGAAGCCCTGCGGCGGCACGACTACCCCGCGTTCGCCGACAGCCAGCTGGCCGAGCGCGCCGAGGCGGCCATGCCGCCGTTCGCCTACCAGGCGCTGGTGCGCGCCGATGCCCGCACGCAGGAGGTGGCCCAGGCTTTTCTGTCGGCCGCCAGCGCCGCCGCGCAGGCCCAGGCGCTGCCCGGGCTGGAGCACGTCACGCTGTTCCCGCCGGTGCCGCTGGCGATCCAGCGGGTGGCGAACGTGGAGCGCGCCCAGATGCTGCTCGAAAGCAACAGCCGCACGGCGCTGCAGCGGTTTCTGGCGGCATGGCAACCCCTGCTGCATGCCACGCGCGCAGCGCCGGAACACAAAGGGCTGATCCGGTGGCTGGTGGACGTGGACCCGCTGGCGATCTGAACCATGCGCCGCAGCCCGCCCCACACGCAATTGCTATTAAATTTATAGCGCAATGCCTAGGTGAATATTGCGGTGGCGGCCGAAAAACTCAGGAACGCCAGCGCGGTGGAAACCAGGATGATCCGCGCGATGCGCCCGTTGTGGGCGCCGAAGCGCTCGGCCAGCAGCGACACGTTGCCGGCACTGGGCAGCGCCGCCACCAGCACCAGCACCAGCACCAGCACCAGCACCAGCACCAGCACCAGCACCAGCACCAGCACCGTGTGCGCGAACGGCGTGAGCGGCACCCCCGCCGCGATCGCGCCATGCCCCGCCCCCCAGACGAGCAGCGGTTGCACGAACAGCTTGGCCAGCGCGACCGGCACGTAGTCGCGCGCGGGCACGCGGTCGTGCTGGTTCATCTGCGAGCGCGCCAGCACGGCGCCGATGGTGAACAGCGCCACCGGGGATGCCGCGCCGGCCAGCATGGCCACCGTCTGGTCGAGCGGGCCGGGCAGCCGCCACTGCAATGCCGACGCCACGGCCCCCAGCGCGATGGACCAGGGCATGGGATTGGTCGCCATGCCGCGCAAGGCCCGGCGCACGGCCACCGCCACACCGTGCGTGCCCACGCCGTCCAGCCGGGACAGCGCGATGCACAGCGAGGCGGTGAGCCGCTGGTGGGGGGCGCAGAAATCGATCCGCGCGGTGATGGCCACAGCCTCGGCCGCAGCGCCGCTCATCTTCTGGCGGGCACGCCAGTCCACGAGGAAGACGGCCGCCCGGTCGAGCACGTCGATCAGGTCCGCCACGGTATGGCCGGACTGCAGGCGGGCCATCCATTGCGCCTGGGGCGCTTTTTCAGGAAAGGAGCCGCCGACGCAGACCAGGCAAGGGGCCTGGCAGCCGGGCTGGACCTTGCTGGCGTCGTCCACCAGCAGCGCCTGGGCATCGGCAGTGGCGACTTCGCGCCATTCGAGCAGCGATTTGCGGGCCACCACGCTGAACAGCTTGCTGAACCGTTCATAGAAAAGAGGGATGAGCATCTCTGCAGCCACACCCGCTGACGCATCGCGCATGGCGGTGGTCCCAATCAAATCAAACAGATGGGGCAGTATGGGGATGCATCTTGATACATCAATCAGAAATTTGCTAAAAATGTGAAAAATGTTTTTTGTGTTGGCGAATTCCAAAATTCGGCACCCAAAGACCAAAAAACCACGTCGAAAAACGGCCTGCCTGCCTGCAGCCGCTGCCAGTATCATTGCGCGCTCCAGTGCCGTTTCCTCCTGCGAAGCGGTGCATTTTCGTGCCTCGCCGGCGCCTGCCCACGCCCCCCTTTTTCCTTTCCGCATGTCCGCCGGTCTCAATCTCGCCCAGCTCCAGGCTGTCCACTACACCGAGGGGCCATGCCTCGTGCTGGCGGGTGCGGGTTCGGGCAAGACGCGGGTGATCACCCACAAGATCGGGCGGCTGATCGAAATGGGGCTGGAGCCGCGCCGCATCGCCGCCATCACCTTCACCAACAAGGCCGCCGCCGAAATGCGCGAGCGGGCCCAGGGCTTGATCGGCCGTGCCGCCAAGGACGTGCTGGTGTGCACCTTCCACGCGCTGGGCGTGCGCATGGTGCGAGAAGACGGCAAGGTGCTGGGGCTCAAACCCCAGTTCAGCATCCTCGATGCGGACGACGTGACCGGCATCCTCAAGGACGCGGCCGGCGGCACGACCGACATGGCCACCGCGCGCCAGTGGCAGTGGACCATCAGCAAGTGGAAGAACATGGGGCTCAACGCCCAGGAATCGCTGGCGCAGGCCGCCGATGACAACGAGCGCAGCATCGCCGTGCTGATGGCACGCTACGAAGAGCGCCTCACTGCCTACCAGAGCGTCGATTTCGACGACCTGATCGGCATGCCGCTGCGCCTGCTGCGCGACCACCCCGAAGTGCGCAGCAAATGGCAGAAAGTGCTGGGCCACGTGCTGGTGGACGAATACCAGGACACCAACGCCACGCAGTACGAATTGCTGAAACTGCTGGTGGGCAAGCGCGCGCGCTTCACCGCCGTGGGCGACGACGACCAGTCCATCTACGGCTGGCGCGGCGCCACGCTGGACAACCTCAAGAAGCTGCCGGTGGACTTTCCGCAGCTCAAGGTGATCAAGCTGGAGCAGAACTACCGCTCCACCAGCGCCATCCTCCGGGCGGCCAACAACGTGATCCAGCCCAACCCCAAGCTGTTTCCCAAGACCCTGTTCTCGGAACTGGGCGAAGGCGAGCCGGTGCGGGTGGTGGATGCCGACAGCGAAGAGCACGAAGCCGAGCGCGCCGTGGCCCGCATCCAGAGCCTGCGCGCCGCGGCCAACCCGCCGCCGGCGTGGAAGAGCTTCGCCATCCTCTACCGCGCCAACCACCAGGCGAAGCCTTTCGAGAAGGCCCTGCGCAAGGCCAATATTCCGTACAAGGTGTCGGGGGGCACGAGCTTTTTCGACCGCGCGGAAATCAAGGACCTGTGCGCCTGGTTCCGCCTGTGGATCAACAACAACGACGATCCGGCGTTCCTGCGCTCCATCACCAGCCCCAAGCGGGGCATCGGCCACACCACGCTGGGCACGCTGGGCGAATTCGCCAACAAGCACAAGCTGAGCATGTTCGGCGCGCTGTTCAACGGCATGCTGCCTGCGGCCGTTCCCAAGCGCGCGCTGGACGGGCTGATGGAATTCGGCCGCTACATCAACGATCTCGAATACCGCGCCCGCCACACGCACGGCGCCGAGGCTTCACGCGCCTTCCTGGCCGACTGGCTCAAGGAAATCGACTACGAAAAGCACCTGTACGACGGCGAAGACAGCGAGAAGGTCGCCGCGGCGCGCTGGAGCAACGTGCTGGAGTTCTGCGACTGGATGGCGCAGCGCGCTGGCGGCCAGATCGACGACACCTCGGGCAGCGTCGTCGTGAAGGAAACCAAGAGCCTGCTGGAGGTCTCGCAGACCATTGCGCTGCTGTCCACCATCGGCGAGCGCGAGAAAGACCAGGACATGGTCACGCTGTCCACGCTGCACGCCTCCAAGGGCCTGGAATGGCCGCATGTGGTGCTGGTCGGCGTGACCGAAGGCATGCTCCCTTTCAAGCTCGACGATGACGAGGGCCGGCAGCTCAAGGTGAGCGACGACACGCTGCAGCGCCTGCAGGAAGAGCGGCGCCTGATGTACGTGGGCATCACCCGTGCCCAGCGCACCCTGGCGGTGAGCTGGACGAAAAAGCGCAAGAAGGGCCGCGAGATGGTCAACGCGCAACCCAGCCGCTTCATCGCCGAAATGGCGCTGGACAAGAACACCGCCCGCGAGGACCCGCGCGAAAAACTCAAGGCGCTTCGCGCCGAGTTCGCGGCCCGCAAGGCGCAGAACACCGCGGCAGGCGCCGCCACGCCATGACCCGCCGGCCCCGTGCCCACGCCGCAGTCTGGCCGGCGATCGCCAAAGCGGATGGCGCCACGGCGGCGATGACCGCGTTGCGCCAGCACCCCGGGCTGGCACAGAGCGTGCGTGGCACCGTGCAGCAGCAGGGCGCCCCATTCAGCCCCGCACCGGACGACGGCAAAAACATCAACGCCCCCTGGATCGGCCAGCGGGCACAAGGCAGTTGCGGCAAGGAGATACGAGGAACATGGAACAACGTACAACACCACACCACCGTCCCGTTCGGGCTGCGCAAGCAGTCCGGATGGCAATGATGCCGCGGCATCTGGGCACGCTGGCGCTTGCGCTGTGCGCACCGGCAGGTGCCGCACTGGCGCAGACGCCTCCTGCGGCCTCCGCCGAGGCCGCGGGCGAAGCCTGGCGCCGCTGCACGGCCATCGCGGGCGACAGCACCGCGCGCCTGGCCTGCTTCGACCAGTGGGCGGGCCAGCAGGCCTGGAAAGCCCCGGCAGCGTCGGCCAGCGCGCAAGGCGGCAACACCACGGCCAGCTCCGCACCGCCCACCCCCGTGGACACGACGCTGCCAGCCACCCGCCTCATCGACGTCGCCCAGGTGGAAGGCTGCCGCGACGAGCAGTACAGCACGCTGTCGCGCTTCTGGGAGCTGGAGTCGGGCAGCGATTGCGGCACGTTCCGCTTCCGCGGCTACCGGCCCATCAGCGTCTCGGTGGTCAAGGGCAGCAACGTGAACCGCCAGCCCACCTCGCCCGTCGCGGATCACAACGCCACATCGGCGGTGGACTACCGGACCACCGAAAACCGCATTCAGCTGTCGGTGCGCACGAAGGTCGCGCAGGGGCTGCTGACGCAGGGCCACCCCACGCTCAAGGACTCGGTGTGGGTGGGCTACACACAGCAGTCGTACTGGCAGCTGTTCAGCCCCGACATTTCGCGCCCCTTCCGCGCCACCGACCACGAGCCGGAAGTGATGTACGTGTACCCCACCGACGCCAAGCTGCCCTTCGGCTGGCGCTGGCGCTACAGCGGCATCGGGCTGGTGCACCAGTCCAACGGCCAGAGCCTGCCCCTTTCGCGCAGCTGGAACCGCGTGTACCTGATGACCGGCATGGAACTGGACAACCGCTGGAGCGTGAATGCACGCCTTTGGAAGCGCCTGAGCGAAGGCGCCGACAGCGACGACAACCCGGGCATCAGCGACTACATCGGCCGGGGCGAGCTGCAGGTGAACTGGAACTACGACCGCGACAACACCGTGGGCGTGACCGTTCGCCATTCGCTGGCCTCCACGCCGCGCGGCTCGGCACGCATCGAATGGCTGCAGAACCTGGGCAAGGGCCTGGGCGGCAGCAAGAGCAACCTGCGCCTGCACACCGCCCTGTTCAGCGGCTACGGCGACAGCATGATCGACTACAACCGCAAGCGCACGGTGTTCAGCGTCGGCCTGAGCCTGGTCGATTTCTGACGCAGCGCCCCTGCAGCCGGGACTTGCACAAGCGCAGTGGGGCCCGGTGCATCACATCCCGTTACCGTTTGCTCCGGCGATTGCCTTGAATCGGCGCACCCGCGCCGACACAATGCACGCACATCGCAGTCCGCGAGGCCCCGCGCACCCACTCTGGAATAAGAGGCGTTTTCACGCCGCTTTCTCCACCATTGCCGGTCCAAGCCCCCAGGACAATGCCCCTCGGAGGACGAAACATGGACATGCAATATCAGCTCAAGGCTGGAAGTTACTACCTGTACGACATGCGCGAGGCACCGAGTGCCGTCACGGGCGAGCGTCGCTTCAAGCTGAAGACGGACACCGTGGCCATCGCATTCGACGCCCATACCGGCGAAGTGCATCAGCACGGGACGCCGTCCCGCATCCAGTCCTGGGCCAGCAACACGCGCCGGCGCCTTCGCGCGGCGGGGGCGGTCGATGTGGCCAACGACATCGTCGTCGTCTCCGGCCCGCTGCCGGTGGACGAACTCAACAAATGCCTGTGGATCAACGGCTACTGCCGGCGCATGTTCAAGCGCCTGGCCAGCCTGCCACACGGCAAGCTGCAGCGCTCCAGCGAGCCCTTTCGCAAAGCCGCCTGACGCACAGGGCGCTGCCGCTGCATCGGCCAGCGGCCGCCGCGCTTCGCGCCCGCCCGGCCCTTGCTGGCGGGCTTGCAAGCCTTTCAGCCCAGGGCTTCCTCGCCGCCCTCTGCATTCATATCCACCGCTTCCAGAACCTCCGCGTGCTTGACGATGGTCACCGGCACCTGGCTGGCATGCACAAGCGCCTGCGACACCGACCCCAGCAATGCGCTGCTGATGGCGCCATGGCCGCGCGCGCCGATGACCAGCATGCCGCAGCCATGGCGCTCGGCGATCTCCACCAGCGTGTTGGCCACGTCACCCACACCCACTTCGGTTTCATGGGGCACGCCAGCGGCTTCGAAAAGCGCACGGGCAGACGCCATCAGGTGCAGGCCGGCTTCCAGGCTGGCGGCGGCGATGAGGTCCGGGTCGCGCGACACCACCATTTCATAAAGCGTGGCGGGTTCTTGCACGTGTGCCAGCACGACGCTGGCGCGCAGGCCCTGCCGCAGCAGCGCCAGGGTGTGATGCACCGCATCCAGCGAGAGGTCCGATCCATCGACGGCGATGAGGATCTTGAGCATGTCCGTGTCCTTTCCTGAGGTCTGAGAGGTCCGCCCGCAAGGCACCCGGCTCGCGGGCGGACAGTGCGGTCCAGTGTAGCGGCGCCCCGCAGCGGGACGGCCCGGTGTGCGTCTGGGACAATGCGCGCCATGCTGCAGTTCGACCTTCTGACCACCGACCCCACGAGCCACGCGCGCCGAGGCACCCTCACCCTGAACCACGGCGTGGTGCAGACCCCCATCTTCATGCCCGTGGGCACCTACGGCACCGTCAAGGGCGTGATGCCGCAGAGCCTGCACGACATGGGCGCGCAGATCATCCTGGGCAACACCTTTCACCTGTGGATGCGCCCCGGCCTGGACGTGATGCAGAGCTTCGGTGGCCTGCACAAGTTCGAGCAGTGGAACAAGCCCATCCTGACCGATTCCGGCGGCTTTCAGGTGTGGAGCCTGGGCGCCATGCGCAAGATCACCGAAGAGGGCGTGCATTTCGCCTCGCCCGTGAACGGCGACAAGCTTTTCATGTCGCCCGAAGTGAGCATGCAGATCCAGACCACGCTCAACAGCGACATCGTGATGCAGCTGGACGAGTGCACCCCCTATGAAACCAAGGGGCACCTCACCACCGAACGCGAGGCGCGCACCTCGATGGAGATGAGCCTGCGCTGGGCCCAGCGCAGCAAAGACGAGTTCCATCGCCTGAACAACCCGAACGCACTGTTCGGCATCGTGCAGGGCGGCATGTACGAGAACCTGCGTGCGGAATCGCTGGAGCGGCTCGTGGCCATGGATTTCCCGGGCTATGCCGTGGGCGGCGTCTCGGTGGGCGAACCCAAGGACGAGATGCTGCGCATCATGGCGCACACCCCGCACCGCCTTCCGGCCCACAAGCCGCGCTACCTGATGGGCGTGGGCACGCCGGAGGACCTGGTGGAGGGCGTCGCGCAGGGCGTGGACATGTTCGACTGCGTCATGCCCACGCGCAACGCGCGCAACGGCACCATCTTCACCCGCTACGGCGACTTGAAGCTGCGCAACGCGCGCCACAAGGCCGACCACCAGCCGCTGGACACCACCTGCACCTGCCATGCCTGCGCGGGCACCGGGGGCGTGGCATGGGACCAGGGTGGCCGCGGCGGCTTCAGCCGCGCATACCTGCACCACCTGGACCGCTGCGGCGAAATGCTGGGCCCGATGCTCACCACCGTCCACAACCTGCACTACTACCTGAACCTGATGCGCGAGGTGCGCGAGTCGCTCGATGCGGGCCGGTTCGGCGAATTCCGCCAGCAGTTCGCTGCCGATCGCGCCCGCGGGGTTTGACTCCGTCGTCCCTGGCGGCGCGCTGCCAGCGCTGCCTCGCAAGGGCCGGCGCCATGTCCGCTGCGGGACGCTGCCGATGCCGCACCACGCAGCGTCCCGCTACGATGGCGCCATGCTGACCGTCCACCACCTCGAAACCTCGCGCTCGCAGCGCATCCTCTGGCTGCTCGAAGAACTGGGCGTGCCTTATGAACTCAAGCGCTACCAGCGCGATCCGCGCACGCGGCTCGCGCCCGAGGCGCTTCGCAAGGTGCATCCGCTCGGCAAGTCGCCGGTCGTCACCGAAGGGGATGCGGTCATCGCCGAATCGGGCGCGATCATCGAATACCTGGTGGAGACCTACGGAGGGCAGGCGTCTGGCGACCCGGCGCAACTGGAGCCCGCCCGCAGAACGCCCGAACACCGCCAGTGCCGCTTCTGGATGCACTACGCCGAAGGCTCGCTGATGAACTGGCTGCTGATGAAGCTGGTCTTTCAAACGCTGCCCAAGCAGCCCATGCCGTTCTTCGTGCGGCCCATCGCACGGGCCGTGTGCGGCAAGGCGGAACAAAAGCTCGTGGACCCGAACCTGGCGACGGCCCTGGCCTTCATCGAAGACCATCTGTCTAAAAACCGCTGGTTTTCGGGGCCCGACCTCACCATGGCCGATTTCCAGATGAGCTTCGCCGTGGAAGCCGCCCTGAGCCGCGCCGTCGATGCCAACCGCTACACGCACCTGCAGGCCTACCAGGCCCGCATGCGCGAGCGCCCGGCCTACCAGCGCGCCCTGGCGAAAGGCGGTCCCGTCGTGATGGGAAGCTGACGCCCTCATTCGACCGCCAGGCCGCGTTGGCGGCCATGGCAACCACGGGTCTGTAAAAGGGATGCGGGCGTAGCCCCGTTCCGTCAACCGGCCGGCGCCACGCCACCCTCCGAAGGCCGTGCCGCAATCGGTGGGGCCGCACTGGCGGGGGCCGGTTCGCCCTGCAGGCCCGCTCGGCTGGCCCCCGCACCGCAAGCGTGGCAGAACCGGGCAAAGGCGCTCTTGCGGGTATTGCACGTGCCGCAGTGGTCGAACAGCCCGATGCCGCAGTGCGGGCAGAAGTCGATGGTGGGGTCTTTCAGATCCACCGGCCGCTCGCAGCCGGGGCATACGCTCTTGGCCAGCCGTGCCAGCGCCACGTCGTAGCTCAACTCCTTGCGGCGCTCCTGGTCGGGCAGGGCTTCGGCGCGCTTTTGGCGCTCCAGGTACCGGTTGAGCGCCACGATGGCGTAGCGCCCCACCAGACCCGTGACGACGATGCCCACCACGTAACGGACGTAGCCGCCGTAGCTGGGCAGGTACGGCACCAGTTCGACGAAGAACGCGAACAGCGCAAAGAAGATGAAGCCCCAGACGAAAGGCCAATAGGTGCTCTTGCGCTTCTTGACGAAAAGCCAGCCGGCCACCGCCAACAACGGCAGGGTCAGCGCCAGCCGGTACAGGAACACGCGCAGCTGCACGTTGCGCTGCTGCACGGCCATGCGCTCGTAGCCACCCTGCTCCAGCGCGGACAGTCGCTGCTGCGCGGCCTCGGCCGCCTGGCGCGCATCGAGCGCGGCCTGCTCCTGGGCCTCCACCGCCTGCTGGGTCTGGCGCTCGCGCAGCTTGAGCGCGTCCAGCGCTTTCGTGCGCTGCACCACCTCGGGGTTGTGCTCGGACTGCTGGGTGGCGCTGCGCGTGGCCAGCCAGTTGTTGAAGGTCTCGCGCTCGGCGGCGGTTTCGCTGCGCGATTTGGCGCGCTGCAGGCGGGCCTGGTCGAGCGCCGTCTGGGCGCTCTCCTCGGCCTGCTGCGCGTTGCGCACCTCGGTGCGCAACGCATGCGCGGCAGGGCGGTCCAGGAAATCGTCGAGCTGCAGCGTGGCTTCGACCTTGGGCAGGTCGTCCACGACCGTGCCGCCCAGCCCGATCAGAAAACTGGCGAACACCAGCGACACCACCCACAGGCCGCGTCGAAACCATTTTTCCGACAGGCGAAGGGATTTGCTCATGGTCGACTCCTCAACATTGAATTACTATGAATTTAATAGCAACCACCGCAATGGATACGGCGGTATCGGCTGTTTTGACTATAAACCCAAGGCACCTGCGCCAGCGCCAGGGGGAAGCGCATTCAAGGCGGCGGCAGTACCACGGGTGGCGAAGCCAGCTGCGCGCGCTGCAGCCAGGCCAGGGTGGAGTCCACCGTCACCGTGGCGATGCGGTTGGCGAAGCGCTCGCTGTCCGGATGGTCGTCGAACGCCACGTTCGCAGCCGTGACCCGTCCGCCCAGCCGCGTGAGCGCGCCGATCTTGAGCACCGTGGGCTCGTACCCCTTCCAGCGCAGCCACGCCTGCGCCTGATCGCGCGTGCGCACCGTGGCGGGCTCCATGGCCGCTGCCAGCGTCTCGATGGCCCATTGGTTCGACTGCTGGTACTTCGTGCTCCAGGGGTAGCTCACCATGCCCAGTCCCTGGCGGTACACCGCCCCGACGGCGGTGCCGCACTCGTTCAGCTTGTGCACCACGCGCCAGGGCCCCTGCGGCGTGCGATACGCCCAGCCCAGGTGGGAGTAGCGCAGCCCATGGCGCGAAAGGTCTTGCCCCGCCCGGGCCAGCACGACCACCTGGGTGCCGTGGCGGGCGTGCTCGGCATCCAGCGCGGCGGCCGTGCGCTCGGCCAGTTGCAGGCCGCGTTCGATGAGTTGCGGGGTCGGCTTGCGCGGCTCGCACGACCGGCCGGCCTGCGCTGCACCCGAGCCCGCCAGGGCCAGGACGACCAGCGCAGCCAAGGCCTGTCCGCGCCAGCCGGCGCCCTCTGGCGCGGCGGTGGGAATGACAGGCATGGCGGGCCCTTTCACAGCCGTTCGTTGTGCAGCAACGCGCGGCCCAGCGCATTGGGAACGAAAGCCGCCACCTCTGCGGCCACCGACAGCACGACCCCGGCGCCGATCACGCTGCAGGCCACCGATGCCCCCACGGCGTGGACCGTTCCCGACGCGGCACGGCCGGCCACCTCGACGCTCACCTGCGCGCCATCGGAGACCCGCTCCAGCAGGTACACCGTGCCGTTGGCGGACGCCTGTACCGCTTTCACCGTCAGGACAGCGCCCCCGACCGAGAGCGCAGCAGGCACCGCCACCACGGCGCCGACAGCGGTGGACGCCACCGAGGCGGTGCCCACGACCGATGCCACGGGCAGCAGCGACAGGCCGGCGGACACCTCGCTTTGCGCGCGCGCCGGGGCTGCCGCGAAGACCAAGGCAAGGCCGACGCTGGCGACCAGGGAGTGCCAGCCACGGCACGGATTCATCAACAGGGAATGACGCATGGGTTTTCTCCAAGAAAGGCGCGCCGGCCGATCGGCCCCGGAGAGCGCCACGGATCACGAAAGACGCTGAGCAGGAAAGGCCCAGGCCGGGAGGCCGGTGTTACACCCAACAGGGCGCCGCTTACTCAGCAACAGGCTTGGCAGCCTTGTCCGACGCCGCAGCGGCAGAGGACACGGAAGGCGCGCTGCCCATGGCTGCCGTGGCTTCGCGGCGGCCCTGCCAGCGGGCTTCGGCCAGGTCGGCTTCGTGGCGGTCGCGCAGCATCTTGGCCAACGTGAATGCCGTGGTGATCAGATACAGCCAGCTCACGCCCAGAAACGCCTGATAGGTCGGGTTGATCTCCATGCTCCACAGCCCCCAGCCCGTGAGGCCCACCGCCACTGCGAATCCGCCCCAGACCACCAGCTTGAACATCGGTGTGTCGGCCCCGCGGCGCGCATCGTTGTCGCGCACGAACTTCGCGAGCATGAACACCGCCGAAAGGCAGAAGACATAGCCCATCACCATGAAGGCCTGCTCCATGCGCTCCCCTGGCAGCCAGGCCAATCCCACCGTGCAGCAGCACACGGCAATGCCGAACGAGACCCAGACCTGAAGCCGCCAGGCGGGCGTATCGCGCTGAATCAACGGCGAAGGAGCGCAGGGGTGTGGCATGGGAAGAAAGGGCATGGGCCCGTGGTTGAACATGGGGCGGATCATGCGCAGGCGGCCAGGCATATCACGCCACCGGATGCGCTGGTGCCCGGTCTTCGGCGGCCCGGTATCGAATGGCGATACTTATCCGGGGGTTTCCCGCCATCGGCGGTGTCCAGAGCCCCGGGGATTGCGGTAACCTGCGGCCATCATTGGCTCTTTCCCCGGAGGACTCCGCATGCCTATCCAGCAAATCGCGGCCGCGTGCGGCTTGTTGTGTCTCGGCCTGGCCACCAGCGCCACGGCCAGCGTCATTCCTGGCACGGGGGCCGGCCCTTCGAGCAGCGTCATGGGAGCCACCGACGCCACGACCTACGCCATCGCCGAAAGCGGCCCGGGGCACAGCCTCGTAGTGCCTTACTTCACCGCGCAGAACGGACAGATGACGGTGCTGCATCTGGTCAATACCGACATCAACAACGGCAAAGCCGTGAAGCTGCGCTTTCGCGGTGCCAACAATGGCGACGGCCTGTTGCACATGACCGTGCTGCTGGCTCCCGGCGATGTCTGGACCGGCGCGGTGACGGCGGGCGCCAACGGCATCGCGCAACTGTCCACGGCCGACGCGACTTGCACCTCCCCGCGGCTCACGCCCGGCGTGGCGCAGACTTTCGTGACCGATCGGCTCAATCCCCTTTGGACCGCCGACGTGACGGCCAACCACACCCGCGAAGGCGCCATCGAGGCCATCGTGGCGGCCGATATCCCAGGCACCGCCGTATATGGAACGGGCCAGCAGGAGCGCTCCGCCCTCTTCACGGCCATCCGCCCCGTGAACGGCTCGGCTCCGTGCACGGACGCCGCGCTGAATGCGGCACTCCTCGAAGACGCCGGTACCGAGGCCGAGGCCGCCAGCCGCGGCCTGGCAACCCCCACGGGCGGTGTGGCAGGCACCTGGTACATCATCGACGTGCCGAATTCCACCACGTTCTCCGGCGCCGCCACGGCCATTCGCGCCGTCAACAACGCAGGCCGCAGCGCACGAGGCAACTATGTGCTGTTTCCGCCGACAGGGCAGACCGTCTCCTCCCCTGAGCGCTATACCGCCGACCCGCTGCTGGTTTCGGCCGGCTTCGCCACCCGCGTGAAGAATATCGACGGCGAGACCAGCGAGCCCACCAATGCGGCCGTCATCCAGGCGCGCTATTACGACCTGCCCGACTTGTCCACGCCCTACTACCTGCCGGCCGGCGAGCGCAACGCGCGCAGAACGGCCGGGGACCTGTCGGCGCAATTGGCCGCGACCGAAGTGATGAACCAGTACGCCACCGATCCCTCCATTTCCGCAAGGACGGACTGGGTGCTGTCCATGCCCACGAAACGCTACAGCGTGGCTTACGACTACAGCCAGCCGCCCGCAGTGGCGAGGGTCTATTCGGTGGTTCCGCCTTCGGACCTCGGCAGCCAGTATTTCTCGACCGATGACACCCAGGTCAAGACCGCTCCTGAGAGCGTCTGCAACCAGTGGAACCTGACTTACTTCGACCGCCAGACCCTCACGAAGCTCGCATTGAGCCCTGTCGTGGCTTGCGGCACGACAGCTACCGTGGGCTTCCAGGAATCGAGCCGTTCCGGCGTCTCGGCATCGATCACTGCACAGCCCCGTTCGGACGCTTTCATGTCCGGCTGGGCCAGCATCGCCACCAATGCAGCGGATGGCCGGCCTGTCATCGGCGCGGCATTGCTCAAGCTCACCAACCCCAATGCCACACCTGGTGTCGCGGGCAATTACGGCTTGACCATGCCGCACATGTATAAGGCGCCCTGAGCGCATGCAACGGTGGCGCCCCGGGTCGCCGCAAAGATCCGTGTGCTCATGACGGGTTCACGATCCAGCAGGAGCCGCCGGGCCATTCGTTTCCCGGCGTTGCTTTCCCTCTAAGAACGTGTTCACGATCTCCTGAGCAGCAGAGCGAGGAAAGCCAGATGTACGAACTGCAGGCTGGTATTGAGCAGCCGCTCGCAGTTCTTCCACAGCCGCCTGTTCTTCTCCAGCCAGGCAAAGC
>NZ_BQXQ01000034.1 GCF_030159055.1 Acidovorax sp. SUPP3334 | reverse complement strand
CTTTATTTGCGTCTGCTCGCGCTGCTGGCCGAGCCGCCCATGGCGCTTGCCGCGAGGCCGCGAGAAGGAAAGCCTGGCTTACTCAGATTGGCTTGAAGCGGGTGGCGAATTTTGCAGGGCCGACTTTTTAGAGGGGGCTGGTTCCATCCATGGATCGGTAGCCGCTAACCCGCGTGGGAGGTCGGTGACGCTCCACGATTTGCACACAAACGCTCGATAGACGGTCAAGGTTGGGGGACCAGACTGCGCTGCAAATGCCGAAGGCCGAGCCCGTTGCGGGATGCCAAGGCAAGCCAAGCCAAGCCAACCCTCTGGAGCCCCTTCCGACATGAGCCAAGACAACGCCCAACTTCTGGCCGACGAAGCAAAGTACTGCTCGTTCGGCGATACCGTCCACTACGTCAATCCGCCCAAGATCTTCGACGGCTGCGACGGCAGCTACATGTACGACGGCGAAGGCACCCCGTACCTCGACCTGCAGATGTGGTACTCGGCCGTGAACTTCGGCTACAAGAACAAGCGGCTGGAAGAGGTCATGATCCGCCAGCTGCAGACGCTGCCTCAGGTCGCCAGCCAGTATCTGCACCCCACGAAGATCGAGCTGGCGAAGTTCATCGCGCAGGACGCCGAAGCCAAGTGGGGCAACGCGGGCCGCGTGCACTTCAACGTGGGCGGCGCGCAGGCCATCGAAGATTCGCTCAAGGTGGTGCGCAACGCCACCGGCGGCAAGAGCCTGATGTTCGCCTTCGAGGGCGGCTACCACGGCCGCACGCTGGGCGCCTCCAGCATCACATCGAGCTACCGCTACCGCCGCCGCTTCGGCCACTTCGGAGACCGTGCGCAGTTTTTGCCGTTCCCCTACCCCTTCCGCCGCCCCAAGGGCATGACGGCCGAGGAATACTCCGAATCGCTGGTCAAGGAGTTCGCGCGCAAGTTCGAAAACGAATACCACGCCGTGTGGGACCCCAAGACGCGCCAGTGCGAATACGCCGCCTTCTACATCGAGCCCATCCAGGGCACGGGCGGCTACGTGGTGCCCCCGGCCAATTTCTTCAAGGGCCTGAAAAAGGTGCTGGACGACCATGGCGTGCTGCTGGTGGTGGACGAGATCCAGATGGGCTTTTGGCGCACCGGCACGCTGTGGTCGGTGGAGAACTTCGGCGTGAAGCCCGACGTGCTGGTGTTCGCCAAGGCGCTGACCAACGGGCTCAACGCGCTGTCGGGCCTGTGGGCGCGCGAAGAACTGATCAACCCCACGATCTTCCCGCCGGGCTCGACGCACTCCACCTTCGCCTCCAACCCGCTGGGCACGGCGCTCGGCCTGGAAGTGATGAAGATGACGCACGAGATGGACTTCGGCGCCCAGGTGCGTACCAGCGGCGCGTACTTCCTGGACGGTTTGAAGGACCTGCAAAAGCGCCACAAGGAGATCGGCGACGTGGACGGCCTGGGCCTGGCGCTGCGCGCCGAGATCTGCACCGAAGACGGCTTCACGCCCAACCGGGCGCTGCTGGACAAGATGGTGGACATCGGCCTGGAGGGCAACCTCGAATACAAGGGCCAGAAGCGCGGCCTGGTGCTGGACGTGGGCGGCTACTACAAGAATGTGATCACGCTGGCGCCTTCGCTCATGATCACGCGCCCCGAGATCGACGAGGCCCTGGTGCTGCTGGAGCAGCTTCTCACGCGCGCCAAGCGCAGCTGATGCCCTGGCGCAACCAGCTCGAGCCGCAGGCGCTGGCCGGGCACTTCGCCGCGCACCCGCCGCAGGGCTTCGCGGTGCTTCAGGGCCTGCCGGTGCCGGCCTTCTCGGCGCCGCTGGACCTGCTGACAACGGCGGACGAGTCTCTCAAGGCGCGCGTGCGGGCCTTGCCGCTCTTTGCGCGCTGGTCCCGCTGGCTGCGGGTGCGAACGGGGTTCGTCGGCACCACGGTGACCGAATACGCCTTGCTGCCTGTCGCGGGCGCCACGCCCCAGGCCCTGGCGCAGGCCGTGCGGACCGGGCCGGGCCGGCGTTTTGCGCTGGCCATCATCAAGGATCTCCCGCAGCAGTCTCCGTTGCTGCCGGAGGCCGACAACGTTTATGCCCAGGCGGTGGCACAGGCCTGCGAGGCGCAGGGTTTCGTGCTGGTCGAAGGCCAGGCACTGGCGTATGTGCCCATCGACTTTTCCAGCATCGCCGAGTACCTGGCCCGCCTGTCCGCGAGCCGCCGCCAGAACCTGCGACGCAAGCTGCGCAGCCGCGATGGCCTCGTGGTGCGCCATGTGGCCACGGGCGAGGCGTTCGCGCAGGACGCGGTGGTGGATGCCTATTACGCGCTGTACGACGCCGTCTATGCGCAGAGCGAGGTGCACTTCGACCGGCTCACGCGCGGGTTTTTCGCGGCCGTGCTGCGCGATGCGTCCAGCGGCGGCATCGCCTTCGAGTACCGCCACGCCGGCACGGGCGAGCTGCTGGGCTGGAACCTGTGCTACGTGCACGGAGGCCGCCTGGTGGACAAGTACATCGGGCTGGCCTACCCGGCCGCCCGCGAGGCCAACCTGTATTTTGTGAGCTGGATGGAAAACCTCGAATACGCCCTGGCACAGGGGCTGACCCATTACGTCGCCGGCTGGACCGACCCGGAGGTCAAGCGCAGCCTGGGCGCCCGGTTCACCTTCACACGCCATGCGGTGTACGTGCGCCAGCCCGTGCTGCGGGCGCTGGCAAGGCGCTTTGCCGGCCGCTTCGAAAGCGATCGCCAATGGCGCGATCAGGCGGGTGCCGCATGAAAACGACCGCACTGCCGCCGGTCGTGCTCGATCTGGACGGCGCCGTGGGCCGCTTGCCGGACGAGTTGCGCATCGACCTCGGCAGCGACTGGCACGAGGCGCTGCGGTTCGGCTGCGGCCTGGGGCGCATGAACGACTTCCGCGCGCTGCTCGATGCGCAACTGCCCGCAGCGGCCGGCCATGGTCCCGTGTTCATGGGCAGCGGAGATTTCCACCACCTCAGCTGGCCGCTGATCGCGCGGTGCATCGCGGCACGCGGCTACACGGCCGCGCGGCCGCTGCGCGTGGTGGTGCTGGACAACCATCCGGACAACATGCGCTTTCCCTTCGGGGTGCACTGCGGTTCGTGGGTGCGCCGCGTGGCGATGCTGCCGCAGGTGTCGCACGTGCACGTGGTCGGCATCACGTCGGGCGACATCGGCCTGGGCCATGCGTGGGAAAACTACCTCGCGCCGCTGCGCGCCGGGCGGCTGACCTACTGGAGCGTGGGGGTCGATACGCACTGGGCGCGCTGGCTGGGCCTGGAGGCGCGGTTTCGCAGCCTGCCCAATGCCGATGCGCTGGCGGCCACGCTGTACCGCCTGCTGTCGGCGCACCGCCAGCCCACCTACCTCAGCATCGACAAGGACGTGTTCGATCCGTCCGTCGTGCGCACCAACTGGGACCAGGGCGTGCTGGGCGCCCACCATGGCGCCGCGGTGATCTCGGCACTGCGCGGGCAACTGGTGGGCAGCGACGTGACGGGCGAGGTCTCGGTGCACCGCTACCGCACGGCGTGGAAGCGCTGGCTGAGCGCGGGCGACGGCCAGCAGACGGAACTGGCCGACGAGGCCTTGCCGCAGTGGCAAGCCGTGCAGGCGGCGTTCAACCGCGTGCTGCTGGGGCAGCTGGACCGGGCGTTGGACTGATCGGTGGCTTGAGCGGCGGATTGCGCGGGCCGCAGGCGGCCCGTTCGAGCAGCCCGCAGATCTGGGCGAAGCCCGCGTCGTCCAGCCACGGGCTGTTGCCGATGGACAGCACCCGGGCCGCGAAACTGCGCGCATGGGGCAACTCCGCGCTCCGGTCTTCCACCGCCACCAGGTCTGCGTAGCGGGGATAGTCGGGCAGCACGTGCACGAACGGCAGGCTCACGCCCAGCCCAGCGCCCCACAGGGCGGCCAGCGCGGTTTCGCGAGCGGCGGCATCCGGCAGCAGCACCAGGAACGAAGGCCAGGTGCCCTCGGCCCCGTCCACGGCGGGGCTGTCGTCCAGCACCGTCAACCCGGGAATGCGGCGCAACCGGGCGAGCCGCGGCGCAGCCCGCGCCTGTCCCGCCGCGAGCCAATCCGGCAGCCGCGCCAGCGCGCGCACGCCCACCGACTGCCGCCAGCGGCCCACGCGGTGCAGCGGAATGCGCGCTGAAAAATCGTCTCCCGCCGCGCCCACGCGGTCGCCACGCGCCAGCGCGCGTCGCAGCGGCGCACCGTAGGCCCAGGGCAGGGCCGACGGGCGGTAGAGCGCTGCATAGGCCAGCAGTTCGGCGCAGCGGCGCAGTTCCCAGAACGCATGGCGCGGCACGTTGTTGCGGCTGGCGCGCGCGCAGGCGGCCCGCAGCAAAGGGTTGGCGGCAATGAGCGCACCGCCTTCGAAGAGGGTGAGGCCCTTGCCCACGGCCAGGCTGAAGAACGCGAGGTCGCTGCCGCTTCCCACGCTGGCGCCGGCCGTGCGGGCCCCCAGGGCCTGGGCCGCGTCTTCGATCACCCACGCGCCCGCCGCACGGGCCAGGGACCGCACGTTGCCGGTGTCCACCACGCGGCCTGCCAGATGGGTCGGCAGTACCGCCAGCGTCCGGTGCCCGCACAGGGGCGCGAGGTCGGGCAGGTCCAGGTCCAAAGAGTCGGGGGCCAGATCGCACAGCCGCAACCGCAGGCCGCAATGCGCCACGGCCAGCGCTACCAGCGGGCAGGTGTAAGCCGGCGCCACGACTTCGTCGCGTTCGGGGGCCAGGCTGCGCAGCGCGGTGAGGGCCACCATCAGGGCTGCGGTGCCTGAGCATTCGACCTGCACGGTGGGCACGGCGAGGAAGCGAGCGAGCGCACCGCCCAGGTCGGCATCGCCGCCGGGCAGCAGGTCCGCCATGCCCAGCGGCAGGCCCGCGGTGGGCGGGGCTTCACGCGCCATCGGGGTTGGGCGTGCCTGCGGAGCCGTTCGATGGCGCGGCCGCTTCAGGGTCGGCCTCGCTGCGCGCCAGGCAGGCGATGCCAGCGAGGATGAGGGCGGCTCCCGCCACCTGCGGCCAGCCGATGGGTTCAGCGAACAGGTAGGCCGACAGCGCCAGCACGGTGACGACTTCCAGGTGCGACGCGGCGAAGGCCGGCCCGATGGGCGCATGCTCCAGCAGCGTCATCCAGGTGAAGAACGCTCCCAGATAGCCCACGAAGGCGCCATAGATCCAAACGTGGCCGAACACCCGTGCGAGCCAGCCCACCGAAAACTCCAGCGGCAGCGCATGCTCGCCCGCGAGCTTGAAGCTGATCTGCGCCAGCGTGTCGAACGCCACCAGTGCGAAAAACCCGAGGGCATAAAAGCGCTTCATCCGTGCAGCCCCACCACCGCCACGCCGGCTGACACGAGCAGGATGCCCGCCACGCGCAGGCGCGAGAGTCTTTCGCGAAACAGCCACCGGCCCGCCACCATGACGGCGACGATGTTGATGGAGCCCAGCAGGACGCCGTCCGACAGCGGCACCAGGGACAGAAAGGCGAGCCACACCAGGAATTCGGCCACATAGCAGCCCACGCCGATCCACAGCCACGGCCGGCGCGCCATCCACGCCCACCGGGCCAGCCCGGTGCCGGCACGCTCATCGGCGGTGGCCGCGGCCTTGAAGGCCAGTTGCCCGCCGGTGTCCACCAGCATGTTCAATGCCCAGAGCCCGGCCACGAGGGGCGTGATGCCGCTGTCGGCCCCGGCAAGGCTCACGGCGCGGTCCCCCGGGCGATCTGCTCCGCGAAGGCGACGGTGCGTGCCACGACGGTGCGGCGCTCCCGGTCGATGGTGATCATGTGGTAGCTGTCGTCCAGCAATACGAGTTCCACCGGCGCATGCCGCACGCCTTGCACGATCGCCCGGGCATTGGCGGCCGAAGCGATGTCGTCGTTGCGCGCATGGAGCACCAGGCAGGGCGAACGTACTTTGCCCAGCCGGCTGCGCACGTGCGCCGCCAGGGCGCGCATTTCGATCACCGACCACCACGGGTTGCCCGGCAGGCCCGCAGCGGCGCTGTCGCCGGACTGCATCTGCGCCACCACGCGTTCGCGCAGCGCCGCATCCTTGATGCCGTAGGGCGGCTGCTCCATGAACACGCTGCGCCGCCCGATGCCCAGGGCGCGGAACAGCGGCAGCAGAAACGACAGCCGCGTGTACGCCGGCATGCTCCAGCCGTCATAGCGGAAGGTGGGCGACAGGGCCACCACGCCGGCGACCTGGCCGGGGCGGTCTTGGGCCAGCGCCAGCGCCAGCACGGCGCCCATCGACAGGCCGCACACCACCAGTCGGCCGCCCGTGGCCTGGGCCAGCCGGTCGGCGCCGCGCTGTACGCTGGCGTGCCAGTCCTGCCAGCGCGTGGCGACCAGGTCGTCCTGCGTGCCGCAGTGGCCGGCCAGCTGCACGGCCAGCACGGTGAAGCCGGCGCGGTGCAGCCCCTTGGCCAGCAGGCGCATTTCGTTGGGCGTGCCGGTCAGGCCGTGGATCAGCAGCACGCCGGTGGTCGCGTTCGTACCGTGCCCGCGCAGCAGGTATTCGTGGCGGGTGTCGGCGCTGCTGGCGCTGGCAACGGCCTCGCCGTGCGCCGTGGCGGATTCTCGGGGCATCACGGCGGCATTCATGCCGCCAACTCCATCGCCATCGGCTGTGGCAGCAGGGCCACGGCCTGTGAAAAATCGGTGAACGCCGCGTGGGCGATGCCGTGGTCCACGCAGTGCTTGATGAGCTTGTACTTGGCCAGCACGAAGTCCGCCTTGCCGGACACGCAGAAGTCCGAGGTGCTGTCGCCCACGTACAGCACGTGGCCATGCCGTTCGCGTTGTTCGGCCAGCCGCTCGCATTTGCAGTTGCCGCTGGCGCGCGCGCAGGCGGCGCTGGCCCATGGCGACTGCAGCTGCCAACTGCGCGGGCCGGTCTGCACCAGCCGGTTGGCGATCACCGGCAGGTCGCCCAGGCCATGGCGCTGCAGCACGGCATGGATGGCGTAGTCGATGCCGTCGCTCACGACCTGCACCGGCATGCCGCGCTCGCGTGCCGCGTGTACGAAGGCGCCGAAGTGCGGGTCCACGGCGATGGTGGCCAGATGGCTGTCGAGTTCGTCGCGGTCCATGTCGAGCAAGGCCACCTGGCCTTTCATGCATTCGCGCGAGCCGATCTCGCCGCGCTCCCAGGCGGCCTCCAGCGCTTCCCAGCCGTCGCGGCCGAAACGCTGCAGCAGCGAGTCGGTCACGTCTTCGGTGCTGATGGTGCCGTCGAAATCGCACTGCACCATCCATCCGGCGCCGAGGGCCGGCTGCCGGGTGTGGCGGGCGTCTATCAGGGGCAGGTATCCGTTGGCGTCATTCATGGAAGCTCACTCTCACGTTCTGTCCGACGCGGGCCGTGGGCGCCTGGTCGAACTCCAACAGACATTCGACGATCCGTACGGGGCCGCGCTGCAGGTCGTCCTGCAGCCTTCCGGTGCCCAGGACGGGACTCACGCGCACCACGTGCGCCGGGGGCAGCGATGTGGAGACGGTGTCGCCATCGGTCGTGACCGAGGCGCGCTGGCCCACATGGACCTGGGCCGCATAGCTTTCGTTGAGCTCGGCCCGCACGACCAGCGTTCTGCGCGGCAGCAGCGTGACGGCGGCGCCGCCGTTGGATGCCAGCGGTGCACGCTGGCCGGCCTGGGTGCCCACGCGGACCACGGTGCCGTCTTCCGGCGCATGCAGTTCGAGGCGAGACCGCTGGCCCTGCACCTGGGCCAGCCGGCTGCGGGCCACGTCGGCCTCGGCTTGGGAGATGGCGAGTTCGGACTCGGCATCGCGAACGGCCTGCTGGGCTTCCTCGGCGCGCTGAGGCTCCGCAGCACCGGCCGCCACGGCTTCGGCCAAGCGCGCTGCGGTGCGCCGCAGGGCCGGCAGGCGCTGTGCGCGCGCCTGGTGGCGGGCCTGCGCCAGGCGCAGTTCGGATTCCGCCACCGCCGCCTCGGCGCCCGTGGCCTCGCCGGCCAGGCGCAGCAACAGCTGGCCGCGCCGCACTTCCTGCCCTTCCTGCACGGCCACGGTCTGCACCATGCCTTCCTGTGCCGGCGAAAGTTCCAGCAGCCCGCCCGGCACTTCGATCTTGCCCCGGGCGACGGCCACCTGGGCCGCGCTGGCGCGCTCGGCCGCAGCCGCGGCGGGCAGGGGCAAGGGCTTTTCGTTGCAGGCCGAAAGCATCAAAGCCGCGGCGAGCGTCGCCAGAGGGACGAGCCAGGTGGAAGGCGTGAAGGGAGTGCGCATCATGAGGTCGTCGTGGTCGGGGGCGCGTCGGGCTGGCGCCAGTCGCTGCGGATGGCGCCGTCCTCCATGCCCAGCACCCGGTCGGCATGGCGCACCAGCCGGGGGTCGTGGCTCACGCACAGCACGGTGGTGCCGTGCACGTGGGCGATGCGGTGCAGGATGTTGATCACGCGCTGGCCGCTGTCGGCATCCAGCGCACTGGTGGGTTCGTCGGCAAAGAGAAGCTGGGGTTCCTTGGCGATGGCCCGCGCGATGGCAACGCGCTGCTTCTCGCCGCCCGACAGCTGTGCGGGGCGCATGTTCGCCCGGTGCGACAGGTCCACTTCGTCCAGGGCGCGGCGGGCGCGTTGCTCGCTCTCGCGGTCGCTCATGCCAAGATAGCCCAGCGGCAATTGCACCTGCTCCAGCGCCGTCAGCGCCGGAAACAGGTTGAATCCCTGGAAGACGAAGCCCGTGTGGTGCAGCCGAAAGCGCTCCAGGGCCCGAACGCTCAGAGCGCCCAGGTTTTCGCCCAGCGCGATCGCGTGGCCTGCATCGGCCTGCTGCAGGCCGGACAGCAGCGATAGCAGCGTGCTCTTGCCGCAGCCCGACGGGCCGGAAATGAGCGTGAGTTCGGCCGGGTACACGGCCAGCGTGAGGCCTTCGATCACCTGCACCCGCACCACGCCCGACACGAAGGATTTGTGCACCTGCACGGCCTGCAGGTTGGGCGTGAGGCCATGGGCCGCAGCGGTGGCGGCAGGGGTCGCAGCAGCGTTCTTCATCGCAAAAGCAGGGCCGGGTCGGCCCGCAGCAAGCCGCGGATGGCGAAAAAGCCCGAGAACAGCGCCACGATGCCCACCAGCACGGCGCAGGCGGCGGCCACCCGGGGCGTCATGGCGACCGGCACGCCATAGGCAGCGGCCAGCCCCAGCAGCGCGGCGCTGGTGGCCCCGGCGAGCAGCAGGCCCAGCCCTCCGATCCAGCAGGCCTGCTCCACCACGAGCCGGCCCAAGGCGCCTCGGCTGGCGCCCAGGGCGTTGAGCACCGCGTATTCGCGCGCCGTGCCGGCCACCACGCCCATGAGCGATTGGCTGGTGACCACGGTGCCCACGAGGCAGACCACGATCACCATGAACAGCACGGCCACGCCGGCACCCGTGTCGAACATCCAGTAAAGCTGCGAGCGCCGGGCGAACTGCCTGGCCGACCATACCTCGAACGGGCCGAAGCCGGGGCCGCCTTGCGACAGGCGCGCCTGGGCGGCAGAAGCGTCTGCCGGGCTGCGGGTGCGCGCCACCACATAGGTCGCGCCCGATGCCGCGTCGTTGCCCGCGATCTCGCGCGCGGTGTCCAGCGAGGCCAGTACGTTCACGCCGCCCAGGCCGCGAATCCCGTCCACCGCGGCCACCACGCGCACTGGCCGGCTGTTGATCCAGGCGGTCTGGCCGACCTGCACGCCCAGGGTGTCCAGATCGGCGCGGTCCACGATCACCGCACCCGGCTCGCGCAGCGATTCACGCTGCCACGGCGCGATCAGGCGCGCGAAAAGCATGCCGTCCGGCGCGCTGCGGATGCCCGAGACGTAAACCGACACGCCGCCCGCGCCGGCCTCGGCGCTGCGCCAGTCGCCATCCACCCAGAGGTAGGACTCGGCAGCGGTGACGGCAGGGTCCATGCGGACCCTGCTTTCCACGTCGCGGCCGATGGCGCGGCCGAAGTTCACGCTCTGCGTGCCGGGGTAGCCGGCCCAGAGGTCGGCCGTGGAAGCCCGCACGTACACGGCCGCGCTGCCGAAGATGCCCAGCACCAGCGCGGCCTGCACCATCAGCAGCAGGCCGGAAAAGCCCACGGCGAACACGGCCGGCACGAACCGCCGCCACTCGTAGACCAGCGTCTTGCGTGCCAATGGAATCATGGCGCGCTCCCTGCGGCCGTTGCCAGGGTGGCGGCGGATGCGCCTGCCGCCATCGTGTCCGCCGCCGGAGGTAGCGGGGCGCCGCCCAGTGCCTTGTAAAGCGCCACGAAGGCCAGAGCGCGTGCATCCTGCGCCGTCCCGCGCTCGGCAGCGGCCTGCAGCGCGGCGCGCTGCTGCGGCAGACCGTCGTACTCGCTGGCCAGTCCCAGGCGGCGCTGCGTCTGCCCGGTGGCGATGCGCTCCTGCAGCAGGCCCGATGCCTGGGCGAGCGCATCGGCACGCGCCTGATGGGCGGCAAGGGCCGACAGGGCGCCTTCGGCTTCGGCCACGCCGTTGTTCACCGCGCGCTGGTAGCCGATGAGGGCCGCATTCAGCGTTTCCTGCCGGGCATCGACCTGCAGCTGCCGGCGGCCCCAGTCGAACAGCGGAATGTCGATGACCGGGCCGAGCGCGGGCGCGTTCTCGCTGCGCGTGCGGAAGTGTTGGGTGATGTTGTATGAATAAAGCAGCGAGCCCATGAGCGCGATGCGTGGGTACATCTCGGAGCGTGCCAGCCCCAGCGCCGCAGCAGCCTTGTGGACCTCGGCTTCGGCGGCGTGCACATCGGGCCGCGTGCGCAGCAGGTCGGCTGGCAACTCAGCCAGCGCGAAGGGGGGCAGCTTCGGCCCGTTGCCGCGTTGTGGCGCGCTCCAGGCCGGGTCGGGCGAAGAACGGCCCAGCAGCACGGCCAGGGCCTGGGCGGCGCGGGCGCCCGCTTCGCGCGGAGTGGATTGCGTTGCACGGGTTTGTGCGGCCCGCACGCGGGCTTGCGTGATCTCGTCGGCCGGGCCCAGCCGCGTGCGCAGGCGCACCTCGGCCAGGCTGGCGCTGCGGTCGTCCAGCGCCGCCATGTCGGCCAGCCACTGAACTTGCCGGCGGGACGCCTGAAGATCGAGGTAGTTGCGCACCACATCGGCCACCACGGCCACGCGGATGCCCTGCGCATCGGCGCTGGCCGAGTCCAGCTCGGCTTCGCCGGCGCGCCGGGTGCTTTCGGCAGCACCGAACAGGCCCAGCTCCCACACCATGTCGATGCTGGCGTGAAAGTACGTGTCGGTGGCGGAAATGTCCTGCAGCGAGCGGGCGCTGGCGCTGAGCGATGGCCGGAACTGCAGGGCCGCGCGCCCCGATTGCAGCCGCGCCTCGCGCAGCCGGCTGGCCGCCTGCGCCAGATCGAGGTTGCGGGCCAATGCCTCATCCACCAGGGCATCGAGCGCCGGATCGCCGAAGGCCTTCCACCAAGACCGCAGGTCGGCGGGCGCAGCACCGGCCGGCACCGGCTGGGTCCAGGTGGCAGGCACCGGCGCCACGCCCTGCAGCGAGGGGGCGTCGGCGCCCCCCAGCCCTGCGCACCCCGCCATCAGAAACGACAGGGCAGCGCATGGCAGGAGGCGGGTGGAGCGGTTCACGCGGACGGGCAAGGCAAGGGAGAGGGGGGAGGGCGGGAAGAAAAGGCCGTCAGGGGGCCCGATGCAGGCATTGGGCGCGCCAAAATTCGCGCGGCCGTGAATACCGTGTGGAGAAAACGTGGAGACGAATGCGGCCCTTCGCCGCTGGCGGCGCATGGATAATTGCCCCGCGATGCGCCGCCCTGGCCCCTTCGGGACCTTCGGCCGTTGCCTTTGCCCCTGCTGCCATGAACAGTCCCGCTCCCTTGCCCGGTCCGCTTGTCCTCGTGGTCGAGGACGAGCCCGCAATCGCCAGCATTCTCACGGCCTATCTTCAGCGCGATGGCCTGCGTGCGCAGCAGGCCGGCAACGGGCTCGATGCCCTGCGGCTGTTTCGGCAATTGCGGCCCGACATGGTGCTGCTGGACATTCACCTGCCAGGCATGGACGGCCTGGATGTGCTGCGGGCCATCCGCGAAGACGGCCAGACCCCGGTCATCATGGTCACGGCCCTGGCGGACGACATCGACAAGCTGCTCGGCCTGCGGCTGGGCGCCGACGACTATGTCGTGAAGCCGTTCAGCCCTCCGGAAGTGGTCGCCCGCGTGCGCGCCGTGCTGCGCCGCACACGGTCGCAGGAGGCACCCACGGCCACGCCGATCCGCGTCGGCCGGATCGAGATCGACCAGCAGGCGCACGCCGCGCTGGCCTACGGCGAGGACGGCCGTGCGGTGCCGCTGCCGCTCACGTTGACCGAGTTCCGGCTGCTGGCCTGCCTGGCGGCGCAGCCCAAGCGCTGCTTCTCGCGCGGCCACCTGATCGAAAACTGCCTGCCCGAGAGCGATGCGCTCGACCGGGTGATCGACTCCCACCTGTCCAAGCTGCGCCGCAAGCTGCAGCAGGCCGGGCAGGGGGAATTGATCGAGACGGTGCGGGGCATCGGCTACCGGCTCTGGCCCGGTGAATCCCACGAAGGCTGAGCCCTGCGCCGCGCCATGCAAGGCTCCATCCTCGATCGCATCTGGGTCCGCTTCGGGCTGTACATCGCCGGGACGCTGCTCGCCACCATGGGCCTGCTGGCGGCCAGCGTGGCGGTGTTTTCCGAAATCCAGTACCGCGACTTCTACCGCAGCCTGCCGGCCAGCGTGCAGCAGGAGCTGGACGAACTCAACGACAACGACCAGGAGGACAGCCCGAAGGCCATGGCGATCTATGGGCAGTACTGGCGCGGCGACCTGCTGTTCGGCGAGAAGTGGTCGCTGGTCGTCGGGCTGGTGGTGTGCCTGCCCTTCGGGCTGGCGGTGGGGTTCTGGGTGTCGCGCCTGGTGACGCAGCCCGTCGCTTCCATGGCCGAAGCGGCCACGCGCGTGGCCATGGGCGACTTCACCGTGCGCGCCCGTCCGGGGCGCTACAAGGGCGAGATGGCCGAGATGGTGGGCCACTTCAACCAGATGACCGACGCGCTGGAGGACATGGCGCGCGAGCGCCGCGCCACGGCCGCCTCCATCTCGCACGAGTTGCGCACGCCCCTGACCGTGCTGCGCGCCCGCCTGCACGCGATCTGCGACGGCGTCATCGAGGCCGATGCGGCCGAGTCCCGCGCCTTGCTCGAACAGGTCGAATACCTGGGGCGGCTGGTGGGCGATCTGCACACCCTCTCCATGGCCGAGGCGGGCCAGCTTTCGCTCAAGATGGGGCCGCAGGATCTGGCCGAACTGGTACGCGAGGCGCTGGCCAGCCATGCCAGCCGCATCGCCGAACACGGCGTGGTGCTCGATCTGCAGGTGCCGTCCACGCCACGCGCGGCCATGGTCAACGCCGATCCCGACCGCCTGCGCCAGGTGCTGTTCAACCTGGTCGAAAACGCACTGCGGCATGCGGGCGACGGTGGCTGGCTCGGCGTGGTGGTCGAGGCGACTTCGGCGGGCGTGGTGCTCCAGGTGAGCGACGCGGGCGCTGGCCTGTCGTCTGAAATGCTGGCGCGGCCCTTCCGCCGCTTTCCGCATGCGCCGGGACACGGTGGGGAGGGCTCGGGGCTGGGGCTGTCCATCGTCCATGCGCTGGTGGCCCGCCAGGGCGGCACGGTGGACGTGGAGAACCGGCCCGAGGGCGGCTCCCGATTCACCGTGCGGTTTCCGCCCTCAACGGCTTAGCACGCACGGGCAGGGCTGGATTGCGCCGTCGGGCAGGCCGCCGGGCCGTGTCAGATTGCCAAGAATCTGTCCTACGGCCCGCGTTGCCAACCGCCCACAAAACCCGCTGCAGGCCCTTCCTAGGATCGGTGCTCGTTGCAAAAGGCCGGCGAATACCGCCGGGCTGCCACATCCCTTATTGACCCGATCTGTCTGCACGCACCATGAATGCTTTCTTGAAGACCTGTTCCGCCGTCGCCTGCACCGCCGTGCTGCTCACCGCCTGTGGCGGGGGCAATGACGATGATCCAACCCCGAGCGACCAGCCGGGCGTGCTCACGGTGAGCAACGCCACCGTTTCGGGCCTGAACGGCGTGTATGGCGACGGCACCATCAACCTGACCGACGTGGAAAAGAAGAATCCCGTGGGCTCCTCGCCCGAAGTCTGCAGCTTCCGCTTCGACGGCGCCAAGAAGGTCGGCGCGAGCGACCAGGCCTCCGGCGACGTGCGCTACCAGCCCAATGCCGGCAACCTGTACGTGGCCTTCCTCACGTTCTCGCAACGCGAATTCAGCGCTCCCGACTGGAGCGACACCACCGTATCGCGCGACTCCGACCGGGTGCGCATTCTCAACAAGACGCTCACCGCGACCGACGGCTCGGGCGACCGCATCACCGTCTCGGGCATCGTGCCGATGCGCGGCAGCCGGCCTTCGGGCTGCTGACCCCGGGGCTGACCCAGCAACCCCCTCGCCCCAAGTTTTTGGGGTTTACCCTGTCCACCTTCGCGGGTGGGCAGGGTTTTTTCATGGGCCGGTGCGATGGGAGAATGGCGCCCATGACCGCTGCCCAATCCCCCGACATCCTCACGATCACCCGCCCGGACGACTGGCACCTGCACGTGCGCGATGGCGAAGCGCTGCTCACCGTCGTGCCGCACACCGCGGCCCAGTTCGGGCGGGCCGTCATCATGCCCAACCTGCGCCCGCCCGTGACCACCGCGGACCTGGCCACCGCCTACCAGGCGCGCATCCAGGCGGCCGTGCCGCCAGGCGCCAGCTTCGAGCCGCTGATGACGCTGTACCTCACCGACAACCTGGCGCCCGAGGAAATCGTGCGCGCCAAGGAAGCGGGCGTGGTCGCGCTCAAGCTCTACCCCGCAGGCGCCACCACCAACAGCGATGCAGGCGTGACCGACCTGCGCAAGACCTACAAGACGCTGGAGGCCATGCAGAAAGCCGGCCTTTTGTTGCTGGTGCACGGCGAAGTGACCAGTAGCGACATCGACCTGTTCGACCGCGAGGCCGCGTTCATCGAGCAGCAGCTCATCCCGCTGCGCCGCGACTTCCCGGAGCTGAAGATCGTCTTCGAGCACATCACCACCAAAGACGCCGCGCAGTACGTGCAGCAGGCCGATCGCTTCACCGCAGCCACCATCACGGCGCACCATTTGCTCTACAACCGCAACGCGATCTTCACCGGCGGCATCCGTCCCCACTACTACTGCCTGCCCGTGCTCAAACGCGAGACGCACCGTGTGGCGCTGGTCGAGGCCGCCACCAGCGGCAGCGACAAGTTCTTTCTGGGCACCGACAGCGCACCGCACCCCGCGCACCTGAAAGAGCACGCGAGCGGCTGCGCCGGCTGCTACACCGCGCATGCGGCCATCGAGATGTATGCCGAGGCGTTCGACAACGCGGGCGCGCTGGACCAGCTGGAAGGCTTCGCCAGCTTCCATGGACCCGCCTTCTACGGCCTGCCGCGCAACCAGGGCACCATCACCCTGCGCCGCGAATCCTGGACGCCCCCGGACAGCTTCGCGTTCGGCGAAGCCGTACTCAAGCCGCTGCGGTCGGGCGAGGCGCTGCCGTGGCGGGTGGTGGGGTGACCGCCACCGCGTACCCGGTGTGCTCGTCCGCCTTGGCGGCCGTGCTGCGGTATTTCCTGCGAGGCCACGCATGACCGCCTTTTTCATCGACGCCGACAACCTGTGCGCGCCCGCCTGGGTGGAGGAAGCCTTTCGCACCTTGGAGCAGCATGAGGGCAGCGTGTCCCTGCGCCGCGCGTACGGCAGCGCCGACAAGCTCAAGGGGCTCGGGGAGGTGCTGCGCACCCGCATGATCCGGCCCTACATGAACCTGTCGCTGACCAAGAACACGACGGACGTGGCCCTGGCGGTCGATGTGATGGAGCTGTCCTATGCGCCATCGTGCCCGTCCACCATCGCGATCGGGTCGGGCGATGCCGACTTCGTGCCTCTGGTGCTGCGATTGCGCGAGCGCGGGTTCCGGGTGGTGTGCCTGTCCGACCGGGGCAAGATGGCGCCCGAGGCCGTCAATGCCTACGACCAAGTGTTCCTGGTCGGGCAGGAGACCGAGCCGGTGACCGAGGCCCCCACCGCCATGGCGGTGGCTGCACCGCCAGCCCCCCAAGCCCCAGCAGCCAAGAAAACGCCCGCGCGTAAAACCACCCCCCGCAAGGCCGCTGCGCCCAAGGCGGCGGAGCAGGCGGCCCCAGCCAAGAAGGCGCCTGCCAAAAAAGCCGCTGCCAAGAAAGCGACTTCTGCCACGGCGACCAAAGCAACGGGTGGGACCGCGGCTGGCCGCAATGCTGCGGGCTCAAGCGCTGGCAAGTCCGTCAGCGTCCGGCAAATCCTGGACCACGCCCCAGCCCTGAAGGCCGGGCAGTGGCAGCCGCTGGGCGCCATCGTGAAGCTGCTGCACGACGCCAAGCTGCTGGGCAAGAACACGGCATCGACCAAGCTGTTCAAGAAATTCCCCGACCAGTTCGAGCTGAGTCCCCAGACGCAGCCCAACGCGGTCCGCTACCTGTCTGAGGGCCGCTGAATCCGTGGACCCTGGCGCGTTCGGCGCGGCAGCGCCCTGGCTGCAGCCATTCGAAGGACTGGGCCCCGAGGTCCGGGCCGCATGGCAGGGCGGAACGCCCCTGCCGGACGCCCTGAACCGCATGCCCGGAGCTGCCGTGCGGTTCGTGCCGCATTCGGCGTTGCCGGCAGACGTCGCCTACGAGCAATTCATCTTCGACACCGGCACCGTTCCCACGCGCGACAACCTGCACGACTGCTTCAACGGCCTGGTCTGGTTGCGCTATCCGCAGGCCAAGCGCCGGCTCAATGCCTTGCAGGCCCTGGCCATCGCTGACACCGGGGTGGGGGCGGTGCGCGGGCCGCTGCGCGATGCGATCACGCTGTTCGATGAAAACGGCGCCATGCTGTTCGCCCCCGCGCCGCTGCGGGAGGCGCTCGCGGCGCGGGACTGGCGGCGGCTGTTCGTGGATCTGCGGCCCTTGTGGCAGCAGGCGCAGCTGGTGCTGTTCGGCCACGCGCTGCTGGAAAAACTCGAATCGCCACGAAAACCGATCACGGCGCATGTCTATCAAGCGCAGCATGCTATTGATTCGGTAGCAGATGTGGATGCATGGCTGGCGGGTGCGCTCGATCCGTCGCACCTGGCGACCAAGCCCTTCCTGCCGCTGCCGGTGCTGGGAGTGCCCGGCTGGTGGCCCGAGAACGAGAACTTTTGCTTCTATGATGACTCCCTCGTATTCCGCAGCGCGCGCCCCGCATAAGAATCCACACCAGGGCCATCGCACCGCTGCGAACACGGCTTGAACGCCTGCGCATCACCCCCACTTTCCGGTTTGTGACAGCGCGTTCCAGCCGCTGGTCACACCCCCCGTATCCCTTCGTGGAGAACCCTTCGATGAAACGAATCGCGCTTTTCTTGTTGACCAACGTCGCCGTCGTGGTGGTGCTGGGCATCGTCGCCAGCCTGCTCGGCGTCAACCGCTTCCTCACCGCCAATGGCCTGAACCTGGGGGCGCTGCTGGGCTTTGCCTTCATCATGGGGTTCGGCGGCGCCATCATCTCGCTGCTGATCAGCAAGCCCGTCGCCAAGTGGAGCGCGGGCGTGCAGATCATCGACGGCACCGGCTCCGCCGATGAAGCCTGGATCGTCGAGACCGTGCGCAAGTTCGCCGACAAGGCCGGCATCGGCATGCCCGAGGTCGGCATTTTCCCCGGCGACCCCAACGCGTTCGCCACCGGCGCCTTCAAGAACAACGCGCTGGTGGCCGTGTCCACCGGGCTGCTGCAGGGCATGACGCGTGAAGAGGTCGAGGCCGTGATCGGCCATGAGGTGGCCCACATCGCCAACGGCGACATGGTCACCATGACGCTGATCCAGGGCGTGATGAACACCTTCGTGGTGTTCCTGTCCCGCGTGATCGGCTATGCGGTGGACAGCTTCCTGCGCAAGAACGACGAGAACAGCTCGGGCCCCGGCATCGGTTATTACGTGACCACCATCGTGCTGGACATCGCCCTGGGATTCCTGGCCTCGATCATCGTGGCCTGGTTCAGCCGCCAGCGCGAGTTCCGCGCCGACGCCGGTGCCGCGCAGCTGATGGGCCGCAAGCAGCCCATGATCGACGCCCTGGCGCGCCTGGGCGGTGCCCACCCTGCCGAACTGCCCAAGAACATGGCGGCCCTGGGCATTGCCGGCGGCATCGGCAAGCTGTTCAGCACCCACCCGCCCATCGAAGAGCGCATCGCCGCGCTGCAGTCGAAGGCCTGAGTCCGCGGGTTCGGCTGCAGCCCTCGGGGCTGCCGGCCGCTGCCAATGCCATGAAAAGCCGCTGGAGCGATCCGGCGGCTTTTTTTTTGCCGTTGTATCAAGTTGTCAGATTCGACGCCGATACTGGGAAACAAACTCCACGCGCGTCGGCGGCCACTGGCTGCCCGCTGGTGGCTTCGCTCTCACCGGTAACTGCCATGACCTTTCAAAATGCCCGCCTTTCCCTGCGCCTTGCCCTGGCTTTCGGGGTCATCTGCCTGGTCATGTCGCTGGCCGCTGCGGTGGGCATCTGGCGCCTGATGGAGTTGCAGGACATCGCGGACGGCCTGGGCGGCCCCTCGGCGGAGCGCGCGCTGCTGGCTCGGGAACTGCATGCGATCGTCGTCCTGAGCTCGGCACGCGCCGAAACGTTGCTTGAAATCGACAATCCCGCCTATGCCGCGCGCATCGATGCCGACCGCAAGGCGACGTCCGCCCGCTCCACCGAAGTGCGCAAGCGACTGGAAGAACTGGCGGTGGACAGCGAGTCCAAACGCATCTTCGAGGCCATCGACGCGGCGGGCAACGCCTTTCGCGGCGCGCGCGACGATCTGGTGAAGCGGCGCAAAGCCGGCGAGACGCTGCCGCCCGATGCCGTCGGCAAGCAACTGCGTCCGGCGGCCGACCGGTACGCCGCGGCGGTGAACGACATGGCCGACTACCAGCGCAAGCAGGTGGAGGAAGACCGCGCCGCTGCGGCCGCCAGCGAGCGCCAGGGCATCGTGCTGCTGGTGAGCGGGTCGGTGCTGGGGCTGCTGCTGGCGCTGGTGTGCGCCGTGGCGCTGTCGCGCTCCATCCTCAAGCCGCTGTCGCATGCGTCCACGGTGGCCGACCGCATCGCCGAGGGCGATCTGACCTCCGCCGTGCCGCCCGTCGAGCCCGGCAACCGCGACGAAGTGCGTGCCATGCTGGCGAGGCTCGATGGCATGCAGGCGCGCCTGGCGGGGCTGGTGATCGGCATGCGGCAGGCCAGCACGTCGGTCGCCGGGGCCAGCGCCGAGATCGCGGCCGGCAATTCGGACCTCTCCGCCCGCACCGAGCAGACCGCCTCCAACCTGGAGGAGATCGCCGCCAGCATGGAAGAACTGCTGTCCACCGTGCGCCACAGCGCCGATGCGGCCCAGCAGGCCACGCACCTGGCGGTTTCGGCCAGCGAAGTGGCGCGCAAGGGGCGCGATGCGGTGGAGCGCGTCGTGGGCACCATGGACGGCATCGCCCAGTCCTCGCGCCGCATTGCCGACATCACCAGCGTGATCGACGGCATCGCGTTCCAGACCAACATCCTGGCGCTGAATGCCGCAGTGGAAGCGGCCCGCGCCGGCGAGCAGGGCCGGGGCTTCGCGGTGGTGGCGAGCGAAGTGCGGAGCCTGGCACAGCGCTCGGCGACTGCGGCCAAGGAAATCGGCGGGCTCATCGGCGACAGCGTGCGCCAAGTGGGAGAGGGCTCCCAACTGGTGCATGCGGCAGGCGGCACGATGGGCGAAATCGTCGATTCGGTCCAGCAGGTGGCCACGATCATCGGCGAGATCAGCACCGCCACGCGCGAGCAAAGCACGGGCCTGGGCCAGGTCGGCGAAGCCGTGAACCAGCTCGATCAGATGACGCAGCAAAACGCCGCGCTGGTGGAAGAATCGTCCGCGGCCGCGCAGGGGCTGCGGGTGCAGGCCGAACAACTGGCCCAACTGGTGGAAGCCTTCCGCCTGCCCGCGGGCACGTCGCTCACGGTGCGTTGACCGCAGGCGCCGGGCAGGCAGGGCCGCTGCGGCGGCGGCGACTGGCTGCATCGCTGCCTGCCTGCGGCGCATGCCGGGGTCTGGCCTGCAGGTCTGCTGTCCTGCGAGGAGATCAGGGCCACCCGGTTGATGGGGTGCTTGCCCTCGTGTCAATCGGGTGCAGGCGCTTTACCGGGCGTTTACCGCCAGGCGTCAACATGCCCCCGGGCCACGGGCGTTGAGCACGCATCTTTCACTCTTCCCGGATGGGTGCCCATGCCTTCCGTTTCGCGTCCTTCTTCTTGTCTTTCACCCAGGCCCGCCGTCGGCGGCCTGCTGGCTGCCCTGGCGGCAGCCGCTTCCCTGTCGGGCTGCGTGGTGGCTCCGCCGCCCCGCCACGTGGTGGTGGAGCCCCGCGCCGTCGTCGTGGAGCCGCCACCGCCGGCCCGTGCCGTTCTGGTGGAGCCCGCGCCCACCGTGATCGTCGCGCCCACCGCGCCGCCCGCGCCGTATGCCGAGACCCTCACCGTCGCGCCTTCTTCGGCGCATGTGTGGGTGGCCGGTTTCTGGGAATGGGGCGGCGGGCGCTACGTCTGGCGGCCCGGCCACTGGACCACGCCGCCACGCCCGGGCGTGGTGTGGATTCCGCACCATTGGGAGGCAGGCCCCGGCGGCTGGCACTTCCGCCCCGGGCGCTGGGCGGTGCGCTGACCGCGGTGGCGATGCTGGCTGGCCGGTGCCTCGACGGGGCACGCACTGGCGCGCAGCGGCCGAATCGGGCCGATCAGCCGAGCAGCGCGCGCGCCACGGCTTCGCCGACCTTGATGCCGTCCACCCCGGCCGAGAGAATCCCGCCCGCGTAGCTCGCGCCTTCGCCAGCGGGGTACAGGCCGGCGGTGTTCAGGCTCTGATAGGCCTCGTTGCGCCCGATCTTGAGGGGCGACGAGGTGCGCGTTTCCACCCCCGTCAGCACCGCATCGTGCATGTCGAAACCCTTGATCTTCTTGCCGAAGGCCGGCAGCGCCTCGCGCAGCGCCTGGGTGGCGTAGCCGGGCAGGGCGGCGTCCAGGTCGGTCAGCGTGACGCCGGGCTTGTAGGAGGGCTCCACGGTGCCCAGCGCCTGCGATGCGCGGCGTGCGAGAAAGTCGCCCACCAGTTGCGCGGGGGCGTTGTAGTTGCTGCCGCCCAGCACGTAGGCGTTCGACTCCAGCTGGCGCTGCAGCACGATCCCCGACAGCGGGTGGGGCGTGCCGCCGCTCGCCAGGGCCTGCACCCCGTAGGTGCCGCCCAGTGCGGCGTCGAACGCGGCCGGGTCGTGCGGATAGTCGTGCGGGTCGATGGCGACCACCATGCCGGCATTGGCGTTGCGCTCGTTGCGCGAATACTGGCTCATGCCGTTGGTGACCACGCGGTTCGGCTCGCTGGTGGCGGCCACCACGGTGCCGCCCGGGCACATGCAGAAGCTGTACACCGCGCGGCCGTTGCCGGCGTGGTGCACCAGCTTGTAGTCGGCCGCGCCCAGCAGCGGGTGGCCGGCGTGCCGTCCCCAGCGTGCGCGGTCGATGAGCCCTTGCGGGTGCTCGATGCGAAAGCCCACCGAGAACGGCTTGGCCTCCATGTGCACTCCGCGCTCGTACAGCATGGCGAAGGTGTCGCGCGAGCTGTGGCCCAGCGCCATCACCACATGGTCGGCCCGCAGCGCATGGGACTGGCCCGTGGCCTGGTCCAGCACCTGCAGGCCGCGCAGGTGGCGCTGGCCGGCCGCGTCCCGCTCGATCACCACGTCGGTCACGCGCTGCTGAAAGCGCACCTCGCCGCCCAGCGCGATGATCTGCTCGCGCAGCGTTTCCACCACTTTCACGAGCTTGAACGTGCCGATGTGCGGGTGCGCCACCGAGAGGATCTCGGGCGGCGCGCCGGCCTGCACGAACTCCTCCATGACCTTGCGGCCCAGGTGGCGCGGGTCCTTGATCTGGCTGTAGAGCTTGCCGTCGCTGAACGTGCCGGCGCCGCCTTCGCCGAACTGCACGTTCGACTCGGCCTGCAGTTCGCGCCGCCGCCAAAGGCCCCAGGTGTCCTGCGTGCGCTCGCGCACCGCGCGGCCGCGCTCCAGCACGATGGGCTTGAACCCCATCTGCGCCAGCACCAGCGCCGCGAAGATGCCGCAGGGCCCGAAACCCACCACCACGGGCCGGTGCGCCAGCCCCGCTGGCGCCTGGCCCACCGGCCGCCAGGCCATGTCGGGCGTCGGCTGGATGTGGGGATGGCCGGCATGGCCCGCCAGCAGCGCGGCCTCCTGCGCCGGGTCGGCCAGGGTGATGTCGATGATGTACACCGCCAGCAACTCGGCCTTGCGCGCATCGAAGCTGCGCTTGAAGACGTGGACGTGGGCGATGCCCTCGGGCGGCACGGCGAGAATGCGGGCGGCCGCTGCATGCAGCGCGGGCTCGGGGGTTTCGGCTGCGCCGAGCGGCAGCTTGATTTCTGACAGGCGGATCATGGCTTGCGGGCCCGTGTCGATCGGGCGAAGGGCAATGTCGTGGGGACCGGGATGATAAGGGAGGCCTGCGACGCCGGGCAGGCAGGGCGCAGGCGCCCTGGGCAGGCTGTCGAGATGGTTGCTATTAAAAGAATAGCAATACCCCCTAGTTTTGATTGCGCTGGAGGCCTTTTTGGCTGGTATCCCTGGACGCCGGGCCAGCATGGCTCCGAGGTGCATGGGTTCGGAGCGGGCCGGTCGCCGCAGGTCTGCCGATGGCCGGATCCGGCACCCTTCGGAAAGCCCGTCTTTTGGCTTTCGCCAAAGCCGCTTTACCGGCGACCGGGACGCCGGCCGGCGGTCAATGCACGGGCCGGCCGAGCCGCTGGCTGGCCTTGGAGATCGCGTAATTCACGAGGCAGTAAAGCGCGGCGACCACCAGATAGACAGGCACCAGGGAGTGGTAGTTGGCGATGAGCACCTTGGCGTTCTGCATGAGTTCGCCATAGGTGACGACGTAGCCGAACGTGGTGTCCTTGACCACGATGACCAGTTGCGCGACCAGTGCCGGAACGATGTAGCGAAGGGCCTGGGGAAAGACGACGACGGAAAAGACCTGGGCTTCGGTCAGCCCCAGGCTTCGGGCCGCATCGGTCTGGCCGCGGGGAACGGCGAGCACGCCCGCGCGGTACACCTCGGCCACCACGGCGGCGGTGCTGAGGCCGATGGGCAGGGTCAACATCCAGTACGTGCTCAGCTTGATCCCGGCCGACGGAAGCACCAGAAAACACACGTAGATGAGCAGCAGCGTCGGCGTGCCGCGCAGGAACTCGATGACCGCGATGCTCGGCCAGCGCACCAGGCGCGAGCGCGCCAGGCGCCCCACCAGCAGCACCAGCCCGAAAACCAGCGCGATGAGGGCAGCCATCGCCGCCGAAGCCAGCGTGCCGAGCAGCCCTTTGGCCAGGAAGGTCCAGGTCGTGGGCCAGGCGAAGAAGTTCCAGAACCGGGCATCGAGCTGCCCTGCTAAGTGGAACCGGAACACGACCGCTGCCGCCAGCACGAGCAGCAGGGCCGCTGCCGCCACGCTCACCACCCGCGTCACGGCCCGGGCCCGGGGGCTGGGCGCACCGAACAGGATCTCTTCCAGGGGACGGCTCATCGCAGGATCCGCACCTTCTTTTCCAAGGCGGCGCCTGCCCAGGCGATGAGCAGTCCGGTCGCCACGTACATCGCGGCGGCCACCGCGAATGCGGCCATGCCGGCGGCGGAGTCGGTGGCGATCTTCGATACGAGCGTGGTGAGTTCCCGGCCCGGAAACGGCACCTGCGACGCCAGCGAGGTGGACAGCATCAGCGCGATCAGCAGCGAGGTCATCGGCTGCACCACCGCACGCAGCGCCTGCGGCAGGATCACCGCCGTGATGACGCGCATCGGCCCCATGCCCAGGCTGAGCGCCGCCTCCGCCTGGCCGCCGGCGACGGTGTTGATGCCGGTGCGCAGGTAGTCCGCCGTGAAGGCGGAGCACACCAGCGTCAGCGTCAGGATGACGGCGGGCTCATAGTCGATCAGGACATTGAGATCGGGCAGCGCGAACACGATGAAGATCAGCAGCGCGACGCTGGGAATGTTGCGGAACACCTCGACGTACACGGTCAGGCCCAAGCGCAGCGGCGGCAGCGGCAGGAGCCGAAGCACCGTCACGACCATCCCCAGAAGGAAGCCGGGCACGAACGACAGGACCGTGAGCTTCCAGGTCAGAAAAAGGGCCTGCCCGAAGGCAGGCCCATGGTCGGCCAGCAGCCTGGAAACCTCGCCCATCGTCGATCAGGGCAGGGCGGGCGGCGTCGGCACGGCGGTGCTGCCGGTGCGCTGGCCGATGGAGACGGTCCAGAGCTTGGCCCAGGTGCCGTCGGCTTCGATCTTCTTCAGGAAGGCATTGATGAAGGCCACGCCGTCCGAGCCCTTGGGCAGGCCGATGCCGTAGGGGTCCTGCGCACCGAAGGGCGCGCCCGCCAGCTTCGCGTCGCCGGTGCCCAGGCTCAGGGCGTTGAGCAGCAGCGTGTGGTCGGTCACGTAGGCATCCACGCGTCCCTGGCGCAGCGAGTCGAGGGCTTCCTGGTGCGTCTGGAACTCCTGCACGGTCGCCTTGGGCGCGAATTGCGCCAAGATTGCCGGCCCCGTGGAGCCCGCCTGCGTGGCGGTCTTCTTGCCCGCCAGATCGTCGTGCGACTGGATCGCCTTGTTGTTGGCCTTGACCAGCACCCCGGCCTGCGAGGTGTAGTAAGGCCCTGCAAACGAGATCTTCTCGGCGCGCGCAGGGGTGATGGAGTAGGTGGCGAGCACCATGTCCACCTGATCGTTCAGGAGCACCTGCTCGCGCGTGGACGAATTCACCTGCGTGAACTGCACCTTGGCCGCATCGCCCAGGATGTAGCGCGTCAGAAGCTGGGCCACGCCTGCGTCGAAGCCGCGCATCTTGCCGTCTTTCTCGTTGAGCAGCGAGAACAGATTCGAGGTCTGCGTGCCGCCCAGGCGCAGCGTGCCGGCCTGCTTGATCTTGCTGGCCCAGGTGCTCGACGCGATGGTCGCCGCATCGGCGACGGGGCCTTGCGCCACCAGGGCGTCGAACGCCGCTGCATTGATGGGCGTGCCCTGTGCGAAAAGCGAACCGCTGGTGACGATTGCCAGTGCCACCACGGTGGATTTCAGAAGGGATTTGATCGGCATGCGGTCCTCTTGAATGGTGTGTTGCATCCGTCGATGTATAGCACGGTTGGAAGGCGCGACCGGGCTGCGGCTCGCCCTCGCATTCGTTCGGCTGTCGGGGTCGAGCGCTGGTGCAGCCTGTCGAAAAACGACGTGGGGTACTTCTCGATTTGCTACTTTATTCATAGCAATATGCCCTAGTATTGATTGCGCTGGAGGCCTTTTTGAGCCTTGGCCTTCGCAGGGGCCGCTGCCGCAGCACCCGCCCGGCGCCTGCCCAGCAATTCCACCCCGCCGAACGCCAGCGCGGCCAGTCCCAGCGGCAGGAAGAAGTACAGCGTGCGGTACGTCAGCACCGAGGCCAGCGCCTGCGGTGCGGGCAGGTAGGCGGACAGCACCGCCACGCCCACGGCCTCCAGCACGCCCAGCCCGGCAGGAATGCGCGAGATGAGGCCCGCCACCGCGCCCAGCAGCACCGTGGCCAGCGCGGCCGCATAGGGCACCCGCTGCTGGGTCAGGGCCCACAGCGCCGCGCCCATCACCATCCAGTTCAGCGCCGACACCGCCACCTGCAGCAGGCCCACGCGCCAGTCGGGCATGGCGAACTTCTGCCCGCGCACCTGCAGCGGCTGGCCCCGGCGCAGCAGGCAGGCCAGCACGTACAGGAGGCTGATCGCCGCCAGCGCCGTGCCGATCCAGCGCAGGTGCTCCGGCCCGACGTGCCAACCCTCGGGCAACTGCGGTGACCACAGCCAGAACACCGCGCCCGCGAGCACGAAATAGCCCAGCCAGTTGGTGAGGATGCTCATCCCGATGACCTGCCCGATCGCCGCGACCGATACGCCCTGCTGCGAATACAGCCGGTAGCGCACCGTCACGCCGCCGATGATCGACCCCAGGTTGAGCGTGAACGGATACGCGATCAGCGTGATGCCGACCGTGCGCGGCACCGGCAGCCCGTGCCGGGTGTAGAAGCGTCCGAACAGGTCGAAGGTGCTGTACAGCAGGTGGCTGGCCAGGGCCAGCGCGCCGCCCAGCAGCAGCACCGGCACCGGCAGCGCCAGGAACGAAGCCCACACGGCTTGCCAATCCACCGTGCGCGCCTGCCGCACCAGCAGCGTGATCACGAAGACGATGAAGGCAATGCTCACCGCCGTCATCGCCCAGGGCCACCATCGGTGGCTGGTCAGGCGCCTCCAGCGGCTCGCGGGGGGCTTGCGGTCGGTGGCGAAGGCGGAAGGCGGGTCACCGCTGCCGCCTGGCGATGCCGTCCTGGCGGCCTCCTGGCCGGCAGGGTAGCCACCGGGCACGGACAGCGGGGACGGCGCGGCGGCCATGGCTCAGGTGGCCGATGGCCGGTGGTTCGCGTCGGGCGATGGCGATGCCGGGTCTTCGGCGCCTACCAGGGAGATCTTGGGCTCGTGGCGTGGCAGCCACCCGGCCCACGACGGAAACCAGCGCATCAGGTGAAAGAGGAAGTAGCTGCGCAGCAGGCGCAAGCCATCCCAGCGCGAGGGGGGCGTCGCTTCGACCTGGCGGCAGCTGTGCTGCATCAGGTGATCGAGGCGCTCGTACAGCGTCGCGTTGAAGTCCTTGTCGCGGATCACCACATTGGCTTCGAGATTGAGCGACAGGCTCAAGGGGTCGAGGTTGCTGGAGCCGACGGTGGACCATTCTTTGTCCACCAGCGCGACCTTGCCGTGCAGTGGCCGGTCGCAGTATTCGTAGATGCGAACGCCGCCGCGCAGCAGGTGGTCGTAGAGCATGCTGGCGGCGGTCCGCACGATGGGCATGTCGGGCTGGCCCTGCAGGATGAGCCGCACGTCCACGCCGCGCCGCGCGGCACGGCGCATTTCACGGATGAAGCGGTAGCCGGGGAAGAAATAGGCGTTGGCGATCACCACGCGCTCGCGCGCGGCGCGCAGCGCCACGCGGTAGTGCCGCTCGATGTCGTTGGTGTGGTTGTGGTTGTCGCGCGTGACGAAGATGGCGTCCGCCGTGCCGGCACGCGGCAGCTCTGGGGGGCTGTCCGCACCTTGGCGGCGGCGGCGCGCCTTGGGCGGCATGACCGCATCGCGCGCGAAGCGCAGCATGTGGGCCACGACCGGGCCGCGCACCTCGACCGAATAGTCCTGCTTGGCCTCGGGCCCGAAATCGGCCACATGGTCGGCCGAGTAGTTGATGCCGCCGATGAAGCCGATCTCGCCATCCACCACCACGATCTTGCGGTGCATGCGCCGCAGCACGTTCAGGCGCTGGCCGAACAGGCGGCTGCCGGGGTCGAAGATGCGAAAGCGCACACCGGCATTCACCAGTTCGCCCACGAAGTCCTCTGGCAGATCGGGCGAACCGAAGCCGTCCACCAGCACGTGCACCTCGGCCCCGTTGCGAGCGGCCTGCAGCAACGCGGCGTGCAGGCCCTGGCCGATCTTGTCGTCGAAGAGGATGAAGGTCTCCAGGATCACCTCGCGGCGCGCCTGGGAAATGGCCTCGAACACGCGGGGAAAGAACGCCTCGCCGTTCTCCAGCAGCGTGAATTGGTTGCCCGGCACCCAGCGGGGCGAACGGCGGTGTTCTCTCACAGCGAAATCTCCGCGGCCAGTGGCGCATGGTCCGACAGCTTGTGCCAGGGCTTGCGCGGCAGCACCACTGGCGCATGCACCGACGCGTTGCGCACATAGATGCGGTCCAGCGCCAGGAGCGGCATGGAGGCCGGGAACGTGCGCACCGCCTTGCCCCGCGCATGCATGAACACCTCGTGCAGGCCCGCGCCGGCCCGCAGCACTTCGTGCGCACGGCCGCGCCAGTCGTTGAAGTCGCCCGCCACCACCACCGGATCGTCGGCGGGGAAGGTGGCGACCAGCTCGCACACGCGTTTGAGCTGGCGCTGGCGGTGCGCCTCCTGAAGGCCCAGATGCACGCAGATGGCATGCACCTGCCGTGCGTGGCCCGGGGGCTGCAGCACGCAATGCAGCATGCCGCGCCGCTCGGGGCCGCTCACGGAGATGTCGTGGTTTTCGTAATGGACGATGGGAAACTTGGACAGCAGGGCGTTGCCGTGGTGCCCGTTGTCGTACACCGCATTGCGGCCATAGGCGTATTGGCCCCAGATGGTGTCGGCCAGGAATTCGTAATGCGGCTCTTGCGGAAAGTTCGCCACGCGCCCGGCATGCCGCTGGTGCGTGCCCAGCACTTCCTGCAAGAACACCAGATCGGCCGAGACGCCGCGAACGGCCTCGCGCAGCTCATGCAGCATGAAGCGGCGGTTGAAGGTGGTGAAGCCCTTGTGTACGTTCACGGTGAGCACCTTGAAGGCAACGGGAGAGGCGGTGGATGGTTCCATGGGGCAATCAGTGAGCGCGGGGCGGGAGCGAAAGCCCGGTGCAAATACCGGTTTGAGGCAGGGCCCCGCATGGGCTTTGATTGTTTCGACGGCGGTCCCGCCGCGCTGTAGGACGGCTGGCCGAACCCTTGTGCCCCGATGCCGGTCAGATCTGCGGGCTGCCATCAAGGCCTCGCGCGCCGTGGGGAAATCACGCCGTGCTCTGCGCCGTTCGCCAACCGGTGCCCTGTGCGAGCCGGTTTGCAGCCTCCGTACAACGACTGCGTTCTGATCGCTGGCTGCTGGCCGGTCCCCCACACGGGGCCGGCCAGCAGCCGGCCAATGGTCAGGAGGGCAGGAAGCCTTCGACCGACAGGTAGCGCTCGCCCGTGTCGTAGTTGAAGCCGAGCACCTTGGCACCGGCCGGCAGCTCGGGCAGCTTTTGCGCGATGGCGGCCAGCGTGGCGCCGGAAGAAATGCCGACCAGCAGGCCTTCTTCGCGCGCGGCGCGGCGGGCGTACTCGCGGGCCGGCTCGGCATCGACCTGGATCACGCCGTCCAGCAGGCTGGTGTCCAGGTTCTTGGGAACGAAGCCCGCGCCGATGCCCTGGATCGGGTGGGGCGCTGGCTGGCCGCCCGAGATCACCGGCGAGGCCACGGGCTCCACCGCGAAGATCTTGAGCTGCGGAAACTTCGCCTTCAACACGCGGCCCAGGCCCGTGAGGTGGCCGCCCGTGCCCACGCCCGTGATGAGCGCATCGATGCCGTCGGGAAAGTCGGCCAGCACTTCCTGGGCCGTGGTGCGCACATGCACGTCGATGTTGGCGGGGTTCTCGAACTGCTGGGGCACCCAGGCACCGGGCGTCTGCGCGCGCAGTTCCTCCGCGCGGGCGATGGCGCCCTTCATGCCCTTTTCACGCGGGGTGAGGTCGAACTGCGCGCCGTAGGCCAGCATGAGCCGGCGGCGCTCGATGCTCATGCTGTCTGGCATCACCAGGACCAGCCGGTAGCCCTTCACGGCCGCCACCAGCGCCAGGCCGATGCCCGTGTTGCCCGAGGTGGGCTCGATGATCGTGCCGCCGGGCTTCAGCGCACCCGTGCGTTCCGCGTCTTCCACCATCGACAGGGCGATGCGGTCCTTGATCGAACCGCCGGGGTTGCTGCGCTCGGACTTCACCCACACGTTGGCGCCCGCCCCGAACAGGCGGTTGATGCGCACATGGGGCGTGTTGCCGATGGTTTGCAGGATGTTCTCGACTTTCATGGCGTCTCCAGGTTGGACAGGTACGGGACAGGCAAAAAAACATTTTGGCCCACTCCTACGACCCTGCGCGCATATGGTTATGCCGGGAATGCGGCTTTCTCGATGTCGATGTCGATGTCGATGCGCGTGGCGCCCTGGCCCGGCGACAGCATGATGCGCACGGGCAGGCATTGCGCGATCACCTGGGCGTTGGTGCTCGTGTGCGGGGTGACCGCCTCGGCCGTGTAGCTGGCCCGCTGGCCGCTGCGCCATACGGCCAGGGCCAGCGGCAGCATCCACTGATCCGCCAGGTGCGGGCCGACCGCGCCCTGGCTGCGCTCGAATGAAAGCACTTCGCCGGCCAGCTGGTCTGCTACCTGCTCTGCGCGGACGCCGCGCTCGCCCAGCGCGCAGAACACCTCGGTCACCTGGTCGTATTCGAGCACGGCCAGCAGCGCGTTGCCCGGGCCTTCGTTCTCGCGCGCGGGCGGCACGCGCAGCTGTTCGGCCGTGCCGGCCCAACCCAGTAGCTGGCGCAGCGCCTCCAGCTCGCGCGCCGCGATGCCGCGCGCCAGCCCGGGGACCAGCGCCTGCGCCCAGGCAGCCCGGCGGGGGCCGCGCTCCAGCAGATCGAACGGTGCGAGCATGCGCCCCGGTTTGGGCCGGCCCGCGCGGAGGCGGTCGATGCGCAGCGGTTGCCCGGTGACCATGGACAGCGCCAGCCCGGTGCGCAGGATCTGCCCGCCGCCTTCGCCTTGGGAGCCGTCGAGGGTCAGCATGGCGCGGGCCAATTCTTTTGTTTCCGTGTACTGCATGAAATGCTTTGCGCATGCGCTTTATTCGCCGATGTCTGTCAAGGGACTGATGCCTGCGAGTGGTTGGACGCGGCTGGCTTGGCGTGTTGCTGGATGGCTTGCCTCATGCGCAGAGCCCTGCCCCGGGTCCAGCCATCTTCCTGGTGGCAGAGGTGGTCCAGCGCTGATAAAAAGCAAGAGTCCGACACTTGGATGGCCAAGCGGCAGTCGTGAACGAAGTGGCCTGTGGAAGGCCTTCTTGGCAGCGCGCTCAGCAGGCTCGCCTGGACTGCCTCGCGTTCTGACGCGAGCAAATCGGCTTGTTTGAGCCGATGCGCTACGGCGTCGCGAAGGTAGCCGGAACGAAAAAAACGGGGACTCAGTTCCAGGTACAGCAATGCCACGCGCCTCCAGTAGCCACTGCTCTGCACGATGCTGGCTTGCGCCGGCGCAGTCCAAAGCTCCCAAAGCGGGCTTTGGTAACTTCGGAATTCCTCCCAGGCCTTGATTCTCGCGTTTTGTTCGGACGGGGTGGATGAACGATGCGCAGACGCCTTCCAGCAATTGGCGTACAGACGGTTCACGTCTTTTTCAGTGGTTCTGATCGTCCGTGCATCAATCATTGCGTTTTCCTCCTTGCGCTACCCCTTCACGCACACCACTTGCTTGAGCGTGTAGACGATCTCCACCAGGTCTTCCTGCGCGGCCATCACGGCGTCGATGTCCTTGTAGGCCATCGGTATCTCGTCGATCACGTCGGCGTCCTTGCGGCACTCCACGCCCTCGGTGGCGGCGATCTGGTCGGCGATGGTGTAGAGCTTCTTGGCCTTGGTGCGGCTCATCTTGCGGCCCGCGCCGTGGCTGCAGCTCATGAAGCTTTCGGGGTTGCCCTTGCCGCGCACGATGAAGCTCTTGGCCCCCATGCTGCCGGGAATGATGCCCAGCTCGCCCGCCTTGGCGCTCACCGCGCCCTTGCGGGTGACGAGCACGTCTTCGCCGAAGTGCGTCTCGCGGCTCACGTAGTTGTGGTGGCAGTTCACGGCTTCCACGTGCGCTTCGAACGGCTTGGCGATCACCTTGCGGGCGGCCGCGATCACGCGCTGCATCATCACCTCGCGGTTGGCGCGGGCGAACTTCTGCGCCCAGCCGACAGCGCGCACATAGTCGCCGAAGTATTTGGCGCCTTCCTCGAAGTACGCCAGATCCTGGTCGGGCAGGTTGCGCTGGTGCAGCTCGGCATCTTTCTTCGCCAGCTCGATGAAGTGCGTGCCGATGGCATTGCCCACCCCGCGCGAGCCCGAGTGCAGCATGAACCACACGGTGCCGTGTTCGTCCAGGCACACCTCGATGAAGTGGTTGCCGGTGCCCAGCGTTCCCAGGTGCTTGTAATGGTTCGTGCCGGCAAAGCGCGGGTAGTCCTCGCAGATCGCATCGAACTCGCCCTTCAGCGCTGCCCAGGCCACGTCGGTCTCGTCGGGCGGCGTTTCCCACGAGCCCTTGTCGCGGCCCATGCGGCGCGGGTTGCTGCCGTGCGGCACGGCCTTTTCGATGGCGGAACGCAGCGGGCCCAGGTTGTCGGGCAGGTCGTTGGCGTGCAGCGTGGTCTTGCACGCCATCATTCCGCAGCCGATGTCCACGCCCACCGCGGCCGGGATGATGGCCTTGAAAGTGGGGATCACCGATCCCACCGTGGCGCCGATGCCGTAGTGCACATCGGGCATGGCGGCCACGTGCTTGAACACGATGGGCAGGCGGGCCGCGTTTTCCAGTTGCTTCCGGGCTTCGTCTTCCACGGGAACGCCTTGCGTCCACATCTTGATGGGCACGCCGTTTTCCACATTGCGTTGCAGGTAGGTCATTTCGTTGTTTCCTTCTTGTGTTGTCGTTGTCGTTGTCGTCGTCGTTTCGTTGTGGGTCTGCGGGTGGCCGCTATTCGCTGATCACGTCGAACACGGCTTCGAGAATCTGCCGCGGTCCCATGTGGGACCCGCAGCCACAGGGCTTTGGATCTTCCAGGGACTGCGCATCGATGGCGAGGATCTTCCGGGCAAAGCGCTGGCGGTGGTCCGCATCGAGCAGCCAGTCCGCCATCGTGGCCTGGAACGCCGGCCGGTCTCCGGCAAATGCGTTCCGAATCCGCTGCGTTCCCCAGAAATCCCAGTAGCTGCCGTCGGCGTAATGCAGCACGGCGCTCGCCCGGTCATCTTCCAGCCAGTGGGCCAGCAGCGGTGCGATGGCGATGCCGCCGATGTGGAGCATCAGCAGGATGTCGAACGCGTTGGCTCCGTTGAAAGGACTGGGCTTTCGCGCGCCGTGGCCCAGCCCTTCGCGAAAGAAGGCCAGGGCGAACGCATCGACGGCAGCGCGCTCCTGGCGCGACAGCGCATCGGCGGGGCAGCGGCCCAGGCGGTCCAGGTACAGCTCGGTCGAGTGGTGCAGCTCTTCGCCCTGCGCCAACAGCTCCAGCAGGCGGGGAAGAAGGTACAGCAACTCCTCAGGCGGCTGCACGCTGCTTTTGGCAGAACTGTTGTATTCGTAGAAGTGGTGCGCCGTGATCTTGCGCAGCGGCAGGCTGCGCATTTCGCGCTCCAGGGCGACGTCCATGCAGCAGCCCGTGCACACGTCCAGCGTCTGCGGTGCGCGGTGGCGCTGGAAGGCCGCATAGGCGGCCTCCACCGCCGAGCGCAGTGCGGCAGGCACCGTGGCGGCCTGCGCTGCGTGGGCTTTCGTGGTCATTGCTTCCTTCCTGTTCTTCTTGCGGGAGGCTCTCGGCCTCGCCGGCGGATTCAAAAATGAGGTGACAAGGGGGTGGCGGGTCGTGTCGTTGAGCTACCTGCCGAAGCAGGCCGGGGATCAAACCCGGAACCTTCAAAAGCCCGAGGGCCTCGACGCTCTACCTGTAAACCCGCCCGCATTCACCGCTAAAACACGCCAAAAAAAAGCAGCGACAAGGATCGACGAAACGTCGTGCTCTACCACTGAGCTACGGCCTTTCGACCGGCGGGATTCGAACCCGCGACCCCGAGAGTGACAGTCTGTAGTTCCGTCAGCATTCGCTGCAAAAAACAGTGCGACAAGGGTGGCAAGACATTGACCACGCCGCATTGCGGCGCCGGGACTCGAACCCTGGTCGTTCCAGATGTAGTCCTGCCTGCATTCGCACATCAACCTGCATTCGCCGAACGACGACATCGTTCTGGACAGCCGTTCAGATCGCGGTGTCCTCGATCACACCGACCCAGTGCGCCGCGCCCATGCCCCCGGCGGCATACACCGCCAGCAGCTTGAACACCTCGTCGCTGAAGCCGCCGATGTTCAGCACATCGGGCTGCTCCGGCGCCTGGGTGGTCGCACCGGGCTGGATGTCGATGCACACCAGCCGAGCGGCCGGATTGCGCCGCTTGAAAGCCGCCCATTCCTGCATCGTCGCGGAGCCCTGGCCCCGTGCGCGGTCGGCCCACGATTCGTTGTCCGACACCAGCACCACCAGATCCGCCTGCGCTTTCTCCTGGTTCAGCAGTGCCAGCGGCGCGCTGCACGAGGTTCCGCCTCCGCCCACGGCGGCCAGCTTGGCCGCGTTGGTCATCACCGAATCACGGGGATTGAGCTGCATCGGAACCACCTTCGTCTCGAAAGGCAGCACACGCGCATCGGCATTGCGGCGCAGCACGGCGGCAGCCACCAGGGCGGCCACGTCGATGCACCGCACCGCCGAACTCGCCGAACCGCGGTAGCCCGTCACTGGCGAGCTCATCGAGCCCGACACGTCGGGGCACACCACCACGCGGCCTTCGAACTGCGGCACGTTGGCCAGGGCCAGTTCCATCGCGTCCTGCAGCGCTTCCTTCACCGCTTGCGGCACCTCGGCGCCGCAAGCGGTGTACGCCGCCATCAGCTGGTAGGGCAGCACGCGGGCCTTCGCCACGGCTTGCGGATCGCGCAGCTTGGCAGCCACGGCCTGGGCCATGCCAGGCAGAGCGAACACGCCGTGGCGGGCGAAGGTGTTCAGGTTCTGGCGCACCATCTGCCACGAACCGCGCTGCGCGATCTGCGCCCAGGCCGCGGCGTCCAGCTCCAGCGCGGTCAGCATCTGGAACGGCACATCGGGCACCGGTTGCGTGCGGTCCTGCTTGAAGCGCTCGAAGGCTTGCGTCAGCGGCGGCAGCGCCTCGCTGTCATAAGGGCGACCGATCAGCCAGGCGAGCCACGCGGCGCGCCAGGCTTCGGCGGGCTTGGGGTGCACCATCTTCACCACATCGGCCAGCGAGGGCGTGTTGCCCACGGCGGCGTTCAGCAGTTGCGCTTCGGTCGCCTCCAGCAGCCATTGCTGCACGAGCTTCTTGGGGCGCGTGCCCAGCGACTTGCGGCCCACCGCGCCGGAGCGCAGCATCTGCACGAAGTTGCGCAGCATCTTGCCGTTGTCGATCACGCGGCCGAACACCTGGGCCAGCAGCGAGACATCGCGCACGGCCAGCGTGGTGGCCAGCAGGGCTGGCATGTCCTTCATGTAGCCGGTGCGGCGTGCGTACAGCGCCGTCTTCGCAACGAATATGGGGTCGATTTCCAGGGCCAGCGCCTTCACGGCGTCGAGCTGGTCCTGTGCCTGGGCATAGAAGGTGCCGTTCAGGCAGCCGGTGGCTGCCAGTTGCGCCAACTGGTGCTTGGGCGACAGGGCGTAGGCGGCGCCGCCCGCCTGGTTGCGCACGGTGGCGGCGGGGGACGGGGCGCCGCGCAGCGTCTGGAAGAGTGGGTGATTGGCCATGTGGGTCGCTCCTTCGATTTCTTCTTTGTCGGGTTGTCTTTCTGACTTGTCCTACTCATTGCAATGGGTGTGCCAGCGAATCGATTGCTGGAGCGGGTTGAGGAATAAGGCCATGATTTGATTGAATATTTTTTGATTTTCAGTGCATCTGTAGAATGTGATGGCAGGTCATAATTGCGCCAATTTTTATAACTTGAGCTAGTTTTTTATCCAGATGGCAACCCGGCAAAACGTGGTGATCGGTTTCCTGGGCACCCAGCTCGACTCGGGCAAGGGCGCAGGGCGGTGGGAGAAGTGGCGGCCGACGCTGTCGCTGGTGCAGCACGACGACGTGGTCATCGCCCGGATGGAGTTGTTCTATACGCTGCCCCATCGCGAGCTGGCTGAGCGGGTGTGCACCGACATCCAGGCGGCCTCGCCGGAAACCACGGTGAATCTGGTGCCGCTCGATATCGCCGACCCGTGGGATTTCGGCGAGGTCTACGCCAAGCTCTTCGACTGGACGCAGAGCTACGCCTTCGATACCGAGCGCGAGGAGTACTGGACGCACATCACCACCGGCACCCACGTGGCGCAGATCTGCCTCTTTTTGCTGGTGGAGTCGCGCCGCATTCCGGGCGTGCTCGCGCAGACCTCTCCGCCCAAGCGCCAGCAGGTGGGCGACCCTGGCAGCTACGCGCTGATCGATCTCGACCTGTCGCGCTACGACGTGATCGCCCAGCGTTTCGGCGCCGAGCAGCGCGATGCGGTGGACTTTCTCAAGAGCGGGATCGCCACGCGCAATGCCCGGTTCAATGCCCTGATCGAAGAGGTGGAGCGGGTGGCGGTGCGGTCGCGCGCGCCCATCCTCTTCACCGGGCCCACTGGCGCAGGCAAGTCGCACCTGGCGCGGCGCATGTATGGGCTGAAGAAGGCGCGCCACCAAGTGGAGGGCGAATTCGTCGAGGTGAACTGCGCCACGTTGCAGGGCGAGGGGGCGGCTTCCACGCTGTTCGGGCACAAGAAGGGCGCGTTCACGGGCGCCGCGGCGGACCGGGCCGGGCTGCTGCGCACGGCGCACAAGGGCGTGCTGTTTCTCGACGAAATCGGCGAGCTGGGCCTGGACGAGCAGGCCATGCTGCTCAAGGCCGTGGAGGAAAAGCGCTTCTACCCCATGGGCAGCGACCGCGAGGTGGCCAGCGATTTCGAACTGATCGCCGGCACCAACCGCGACCTGCGCACCGAGGTGGCCGCAGGCCGCTTTCGCGAAGACCTGTACGCCCGCATCAACCTGTGGAGCTACCGGTTGCCGGGCCTGGCCCAGCGGCCGGAAGACATCGAGCCGAATGTGGACCACTTGCTGGCCCGGTCCGGCGCTGAACTGGGCCGGGCCGTGCGCCTGTCGGCCGAGGCGCGTGCCGTGTACCTGCGCTACGCGCAGTCGCCCGAGGCGCTGTGGAGCGGCAACTTCCGCGACCTTTCGGCCAGCATGACGCGGCTGGCCACGCTGGCCGAGGGCGGCCGCATCGGCCTGCCGCTGGTCGAGGCGGAAATCGCCCGGCTGCGCTGGCTGTGGGAGCCCATGGGCACCGCAGGCGGCACTGGGAGCGCTGGTGGCGACGACAGCGTGGACCTGGCTGAACTTCTCGGCGAGGCGCAGTTGGAGGCGATGGACCGGTTCGACCAACTGCAACTGGTCGCCGTGCTGGGCGTGTGCCGCAGCGCGCGCACCTTGTCCGATGCGGGGCGGCAGCTGTTTCAGGCGTCGCGCGCGCAGCGCACGGTGGTCAACGACGCGGACCGCCTGCGCAAATACCTGGCGCGGTTCGGCCTGGACTGGGAGCAGGCCCGCGGCGGTGGACGATAATCGCCCCCGTGAAGCGCGCCAGACCGCCGCTGGTGCAATCTGGGAAACCAGGCACTGGAGGAACGTCCGGACTGCACAGGACAGCGTAGCAGCTAACGGCTGCCCACCGTGAGGTGAGGATCAGAGCAACAGAGACGAGTCGGAGCAGGCACAAGCCACCGAAGGTGTTCTATCGGTCACCCGCGCAAGCGGGTACGGCTGGCGCAAGCCAGACGGTTTGCGGCGAAAGCCGCAGAGACCATAGCGACCCGAAGCGGGCGGCGCCCGCTTCGGGTGAAACGGGCAATCTCTGCGCGCAGCAATACCAAGTAGGCCAGCGTTGATGTGGTTCCGCAGAGCTGGCGGGTAGGTAGCATCGAGCCGTGGTGGCGACACCCGGCCCAGAGTAATGGCGGTCACGCCGCGGGCAACCGCGGTGCACAGAATCCGGCTTATCGGCGCGCTTCACACTTTTCCCCATCCCCCAAGTGCCCCCATTCCCCGGTTGCAAACTCGCAGCCCGGCGGACCACGCCCGTGCCATGGCGCAGCACCCATAGGGCAATGAGTGCTTGCTATTTATTTAATAGCACAATGCCCTAGTGTTTATTGCGGTGTAGCCGCATTCGATGCCTATCGCCCTGGCAAGCACCCGCACCCGGCGTCTTTTCCGGCTGCCGCTCGCTCGAGCCGATCACTCACGGTTCCAGGCATTTTCAGAAGTCTTCAGGAGGCTTCAGGCGGATTGGCCTGTCCTTCACACCGCGCGTTGGCTGGTCCCATCAGAATGGCCAAGCCGCTGCGCAAAAGATTTCCAAAAAGGCGAATCGACCACCAACGCATTGCTTGGAAGCGCCCGCAGATCACCGGCTTGCCAAAAGGTCCTAAATGAATCGCGCTGCCGACGCAGTGCGATGCCGTTTTCTTTCATCGAGGGAGTCAGACATGAGCAGTGATCCGTTCACCGATATCATCAATGAAATCCTGCAGGGCCTCGTCACGCAGTTGAATGGCGAAATCGGGCCTGCCATCCAGGGCGCCGGCTACGACCCCTATCCCAAGGTAGCCTTCGGCTCTGCGAGCATCGGCGTCGGCACCGCCTCCTATTCGGTCACCAATCTCACGGGCATTTCCTCGTTGCAGATCCAGGACATGGTGGTCGGCAACATCACGGCTTCGGGCGCCAACCTCTCGGGGACGGTGAACTTCCACGCCGTGCTGAACAGTTCCCTGAGTGCGCAGGCCGGTGGTGACTTGCACGTTCTGTTCATCGATCCAGGCATCTCCGGCAGCCTCCGGATCGACAGCCCCAGCATTTCCGGCACGGCTCAGTTCCAGGCGGGAACGACCGGCGGCAAGCTGTGCCTGAACCAGTTGTCGGGCATGAACGCCAACTTCAATTACGGCAACGCTTCGGTCTGGATCGATGGGCTGGGGCCGCTCAACGACCTGCTGCAGCCGGTGGAAAACCTGATCCTGGATGCCGCCAAGGGCGCCATCAGCGGGCTTATCTCATCGCAGATCAACAGCATCGTCAGCGAGGAACTGAACCGGGCCATGCCCCAGTGCGTGTCCTTTCCATGAAGATCCGGATCGAGCCGCTCGCCCGGACGACGCGGCGCATCGGCCCGGTGTTTCCGACCCGGCACGAGGCTGAGGACGGCACGGAGCAGGTGCTGAACCTGCCGCTTCAAGCGCAGTTGCGAGCCAACTGGTGCTGGGCCGCGGTGACTTGTGCCATCGCCGCGCACTACGGCGATACGTCTTGGCGGCAGGACACGCTGGCCTGGCGCATCCTCGCGCCGGACGACGTGCTTCCCAACAGCACGCCGCCGCCGGAGCTGCTGGAGGCGCAGCGCTTTGACCAGCAGGCTGCCATGGAGCGCACCTTGCGCTACGTGAACTGCCTGGCCGGCTGGAGCAGCGGCAGGCCGCCGTTTCGCCGCCTGATGCGCGAGCTGGACGATGGCCGGCCGGTGGCGGTGGCGATCCGCTGGCATGCGGGCCCGCAGCACTACGTGCTGGTGGACGGCTATTGCCGCACGCGGCGCACCGTCTCGGTGGCCGACCCGCAGTGCGGCCGCACCACCGTCGATTTCGATGACTTCCCTCTGCACTACCGCCACGGCGGCGAGTGGATGGAGACCTACTGGACACACAACCCGCGTTCGGCAAATCCGACACGCAAAGGAGAGGTGGAATATGAGTAGCTACGACGTCGCGCTGGTGCTGGATGCCGGCACCCTCAACCAGGGCATGACCCAGCTCTATGCCAATGCCCAGGCCAAGCAGAAGCTGTTCCAGGGCGTTCAGGACGTGAACCAGATGGGCATTACCACGGTGGACTGGAGCATCGATGCGGCGCCCGTCTTCGTGCTCGCCCCGCCGACCACGGCGCAGTGGAACGACCCGAACACCTTCGTGCCATCGGGCGGGACCAAGCCGAAAGATCCGACCAACCAGATGTTCCAGGTGCAGCTGTCGTCCGTGTCCACCACGTTCCACATGCAGAGCGGGCCTCCATCCCCGCTGCCGTTCTCGTTCACGCTGTTTGCGCAGGTGACGGTGGTGGGCGACCAGGTCCAGCTGGGCTCGGTCGCGGTGCTGCCAATCAATCCGAGCGGTGCCTCGGAGTTCATGCTCCAGGTGATCTGCGGAATCGTCTATACCAAGGTCCAGACGCTGCTGCAGGGCTACAAGATTCCGCCCAGCATCACCGTGGAAGGGCAGAGCTTCACCCCGCCGGTCATGACCGTCACGGGCTCGCACCTCGTGCTGGCCAGCAACCTGGTGGCCAACGGCACGCCGGACATCAGCGGCGTGCAATGGCCGCAGCAGGCGTTGGGCGTGCTCGCCGGCCGCAGGCTGCTGTCCGCGCTGGTGGCCCAGTACAGCGGTGCGATCGTGCAAAAGATGGATGCCGCCCAGGTCAACCAGAGCGACAGCAACTGGACAGGAAGCTATTCGCTCGACGGGGGCATCAGCAACGCCTCCATCGCAGTGGCATCGACGCTGCCGAACGTCGATATCACCGCCACATTCGCCGCCACTGCCTCCGTGGGCGTCTCGTGGTGGCTGGTGCCAGCCGCCTGCGCCCTGGAAGCCGCCTCGAACCTGCTGCCCTGAACTGGAGCCACACCATGGTTGACTTTGCCAAAGCCGATTTCGCCACCAGCCCCACGCCTTTGACCTTCACCGTCGCACCGGTGGTATCGGGGTCGAACACCGTTCAGTTGCAACTGCAGCCGCTGCCCAGCTTCACGATCACCTACACCGCGGACGGTAGCGGGTGGGAGAAGTTCAATGCGGGACTGCTCCAGCACGTGGCGACCACCATCATCGGCGTGGCCACGCCCTTCATCAGGTCCACCCTCCAGACCAAGGCGCAGGCCTACCTGACCGACAAAGCCTCGTTCACCGTGCCGCCCATTCCCATCGCGTTCGACGGCATCAGCCTGAGCCTGACAGCCTCGAACCTGAGCATTTCCACTGCGGATGCGGACCACGTGCTGGTCACGGCCACCGTCAATGTTTCCTGACCTGCCGTCCCCGCCCATCGGACCCGGTCACATCGTACGAGGAGAATTTTCATGAGCGCTGCAATGCAAGCTTTTCAAGCCGGCTGGACGAATCAACCCGCCGCCACCCTGACCGCCGCCTTGCCCCGCAGCATCGGGTTTGGCGACATCCCGACCTTGCCGCTGGCCCGCGCGATCGACATGCCCGCGCAGGCCGGATTCATGCGCGGTTCGCTGGGCATCGACCTGTCGGGCATGCAATTGGCGCTGGCTGGCGACGTGCCGCTCGCGGTCGAATGCAGCAGCGATTCGCAAGGCCGTTGCGTGCTTGCCGTGCGTCTGCAGAACATCGAGCTGCAGGGCATTCACACCCTGAAAGGCACGCAGATCTGGGAAACCGGGCTGGACGGTGCCGGCACAGCCATGCCCATCGGAGCCCGCCGCCGCGGCGGCAGTGCGGACGACAACGCGCATCCCACCTGGATCCAGACTGCGAACTGCCAGCGCGAATCGCTGCAGAACTTGCCTGGCACCAACGGTCCGACCCTGTTGAGCACCTACTCCAATCACCGGGCGGCCTTCAACGACGTCTTCAATGAAAACAACTTCCAGGCGTACGCGTTCCAGCAAGGCTGGGGCAACTCCGCCGTTTCCGAAATGGCGGGCGACACCAATACGGCGCTGACCGAGGGCGGCGTGGTCAACGATCCCGTCAAGACCTACTACAACTCGAGCACGGGCATCACCACCAACTACAACGGCCATGCCCAGAACCAGAAGCTGGCCTTGCTGACCACCCTGACCGCCATGGCCGAGGGCGCCGATCCCAACAACCCCAAGGACGCCACCAACCCCTACAACCAGGCGGCGGCCGCGACCTTGGGGTTCGGCACGAGCATCGTGCAAAACACCAACGTGACCCAGATCACCGACGTGCCCGCGCAGACCAAGGACAGCGTCTATGGACTCGTGCAGACCGGTACGCCAGCGACGCCGCCTTCGGTGGAGGATGTGCACAACTTCCTCAACGGCAGCCCGATCGGTGGCCGCGATGCGCAGGGCAACAGCTGGACATGGTCGCTGAGCGAAGACGAGCGTGCCTTCGTGCGCAAGCTCCAGGCTGACATCGCCGAGCACACCGCACGGGTGGCGGCGCAAAAGCCGATGGCCTTGGTGAAGGGGGCGCTGCGAGCACGCCTTGCCTGCCATGTGTATCTGCAGTTCGGCGGGCAAGGCGCTGACGGTGCGCCAGCGCTGATCGACGGGCGGGTCGAGTTGGACGGTTTCGACCTGCACTTCGACGATGACGCATGGAACGGTGCGTTGGGCGACAGCGTGGCGCAGACCGCGCGCGATGCGTTGTCCGAGGCGCGCTTCATCAAAAGCCTCGTGCACGACCGCATCGCCGATGCACTGGAGCGAGCACTGGTTCAGCCGCTGGCCAAGGCGCTGCTGGATTCTCAGCCGTGAAGATTGCCGAGGCGGCGCCGGACCCGGTCAACGCCATTCTGCAGGGGCTGATGGCGCCAGACATGCAGGGATTCGAGCGGGAATTGGCGCACGCGCTGCAGCCGCAGCAGGGCTATCTGACCGAAGCGGAAATGTCGCTATACCGCGGCGGCAAAAAGCTGCGGCCGCTGATGCTGCTGATCACCGCGCGCCTGTTCCGGCCCGAGGGCGAGTTGCCGAACAAGGTGCTGCGCGCCTCCGCGTCCCTGGAGATGCTGCACGTGGCGAGCCTGATCCACGACGACATCATCGACCATGCCTCGCTGCGCAGGGGACACGCCAGTGTTAACGCCGCGCGCGGCACCGAGATGGCGATCATGATCGGCGACATGCAGTTCCTGCAGGCCGTGCGCTGCTTCGTCGATGCGATCGAGGACGAGAACGACATGCAGCTCGTGAAGTGGGTGCTGGACTCGGCGTTCGACATCTGCCGAGGCGAGATCGACGAGATGACCACGCAGCCCTACTGGCATCCGGATTCGCTGATGAGCCGCTATCTCACCACGGTGGACCGCAAGACCGCCGTGCTGTTCGGCCTGGCCTGCGAGTCGGGCGCGGCGCTCATGCGTGCGCGCACCTCGGAGCTGCGCCGCCTCGGCTCCTTCGGGCGCTACATGGGCCGCGCCTTCCAGATGATGGATGACATCTTCGACCTCGCGCATTCCGATGCGGAAGCGGGCAAGTGCCGCGGCATCGACCTGCACCAGCGGCGCATCACCCTGCCCATCATCCATGCGATGAAGCTGTTCGGTGACGCGCACCCCATGGTGCGCTACCTGCGCGACACGCAGACCCCGCCGCCGGAGCAGATCAACGCCTGGGTCGATGAGATCCGCCGATCCGACGCCTTCGCGCTGGCCTATGCGCAGGCACGGGACACCGCGCTGCAAGCGGTGCAGTACTTACAGAACCTGCCCGCAGGACCGCACCTGCGGGCATTGCACGACATCACGCTGCATGTCGTGAACCGACCCTACTGACCGACCGCAACATCTTTCGAGAGGACACCACCATGGGCTTGCAACTATTTCATTTCGTGTACGACACGCTGATGCAGAAAGCCAACGACAACGCGCCGAACAACAGCCTGTTCCTGCCCGTTGCGCTGTCCGGCATGAAGGATTCGAACGGCAATCCCTATCTGCCGCTGAAAGGCACCCAATGGGACCTGGACAACATCGGCGGCGCGCAGGACATCTCGGCCGACATGGCCACCTCCTGGTTCCAGGCCCTGTTTCCGCTGGTCGGCCAACTGAGCGTGCTGACCAACCCCACGCTTCCCGTCACGCAGCAGATGGTCAATGATGCCAAGGCGGCCGTGACCTACATCATGTCGCAGCACTTGAACGTGATTCCGTACCCCGGCGTGGGTCCGGACCTGGACGTAAGCAGCATCGAGATCCAGGGCCTGGCGAACATCCAGGTCAGCGGGCAGCCACCGGCGGTCACCACCAGCAACGCTGGCTACACCGCGGACATCACTCTGAATCTCAACGCCTATCCGTCCACGGGACAGGCGTGGAACCAGCCGCTGGCGCTGGTCGGCCCGGACAAGGGAGTCGACAGCACGACGACGCCACCCACCGCGTTCGACGGGCTGGGGTTCACGCTGAAGCAATGCCTGTGCTTCGTCGACAAGCAAATGAACATCGTCGCCCCGCCGCCGACCCTGGGGCTCACGCTCTCGACCGAGCATGCGAACGGTTTCGACTGCCTTGCCACCGGCATCGCGCTGCTGACCTTGTCCAACGCGAAGGTGGTGTCGGGAACCACCGTCACGGTGGACGGTACGGGCAGCAGCGCGGCGCTGCACATCGGGCTGGACACCGTTCAACTCGTCGCGGTGCAGGGCGCCTCGCCCACATTCACACTGCAGAACCTGCAGTACCAGAGCATCTCGCCGGTGCCGTTTCCGGCCTACATCGACACCAGCGTCTTCTATGCGCCGTGGAGCCAGTTCTTCAAGCAGGTGCTGTCCACGGGGGATGCAGCCCAGTTGCTGAGCACCCAGGTCAACAATGCGCTCAAGGATCCGGACAACATCCGGCAGGTCGCGACCCTGCTCAACCAACAGTTGAAGAGCGCTTTCGACGACATTTTCGGCAGCACCCAGGTGGCAGGCAGCACGGTGGACACCGATGCGAACGCGGTGGACCAATACCTGTTCAACCGGGCACGTGCCGCACTGAACGACCCGGGCAGCTACGTCTATCTGCCGACCATGGTGCTGGGTTCGACATCGCCTGTGCTGGAGCCTTACACCGCCGTCAACCTGAGCATTCCTGGCCCGTTCCAAACGCAGGTCTCGAAGAACGTGAACATCGCGCTGTCGGACATCGTGCTTCAGAGCCTGGCCATCACGGGCCTGTCGAACCTGGTCGCACCGCCGGACAACATCGTCTTCGGCACCAACCAGCAGGCCAGCGCCACATTGCTGCTGGGGAAAGTAAAATCCGGGACGACAGTGAACGTGAAGGGCAGCCCCCGCAAAGTGCCCTCGCCACCGGCCACGGCCAGTACCCCGTTCACCCTGAACGTGCAGGTGAATCAGAACCAACCGATCCCGCTGAGCGGCACCCTGAACCTCAGCCTGCAGAACAACAGCAACAAGCTCGGCATCCAGACCACGCTGAACGCATCGGGCGACACGCCGGATGATTTGGTGCTGACCTACAGCCAGATCCTGCTGGTGGCCGGTGACCAGGATGTGGTGCTGACCGTCACGCTACCGCCCGACGAGGAGAAATTTGCGGGGTTCATCAATGCGTTCCTGAGCCAGTCGCAGTTGATCGAGCAGGTGGTGTCTGCCCTGAACGGCTACATTGCGGGCAACCTGCAGCAGATCAGCGACGCCGCGACCCAGTTCGCCCGTTCGGCGTTGAAAAACCTGGGGTAGTGACGCCATGAGCAACGACATCTACAGCACGCTCCAGGGCGCCTTGAAGTCCGACGCGGCCGGCAAGGTCCTGCAACTGGCGCAGGACCAGTTCCCCGGACCGATTCAGACGGCGATCGGCGACTACCTGAACGGCATCACGCTGCAACTGGGCCCGTCCGCCAGCTTGAAGGTCGATCCCGCCAGCAAACAGTTGGAGGTGCAGGCCCGGATCGACGGCGCCGACCTCGACCTGCAGGCGACCGCCAGCGGCGCCACACTGACGCTGACCAGCACGCAGTACACCGATGCAAAGGTGGTGCTGACCTTCGCCAAGCTCGACACCGGCGTGGAGCTGACGCTGGATGCCACCATGGGCGCCAGCCTGCAGTGGCCGCTGCAGAGCCTGTGGCCCGCCGAGCTGGACTGGGCCCCGGCCAACCAGATCGCATTCGCCAACGGGCAATTGAAGCTGGGCTACGCATCGGGCTCGTCCGTGCAGTTCAACGGGCAGGGCGGGCTGCTGTATTCCGGGCAGCCGTTTCTGAACGCGGCGCTCAGCGTGCAGCGCACCGACCAGGGCGCCGGCATTTTGTTCGGCGCGGTGGTGCAGCAGTGGTCGCCGGGCTCGCTGTGGGCGCCGCTGTCGGCGCTGACCTTTCGCGAAAGCGGTGTCGTCGTCTCCACCATCGCCGGCCAATCCGGCAGCCTGGCTTCGCTGGGGTTGCTGAGTGCGGACGACGTTCCCGCGATCGCCGCCGATTTCGACATCGCTCCCGGCTTCGTGCTCTTTTCGTCGCTGCAACTGACCGATTCGCTGGCGGCCATCGCCCAATTCATGGGCGACGTGTCGCAGCTCGATCTGTTCGCCACCTATGCCAGGGACAGCGGCGACAAGACGCTGAAGGCGGTGCTGAAGAACTCGTTCAGCGCCAAGGGCAACGGCGTCTTCGAATTCGATGGCTTCACGCTCGACTGGGAGAACCCGGCCCAGGGCAGCAGCACCGTGAACGCCACGGCGTCCGGCACCTTTCGGCCCGACGGCAATACCCAGGTCGCGCTGGCCCTCACCGGCAGCATCATTCCCTCGCAGGGCGATCTGAGCCTCACGCTGGCCCTGCAAAACTGGAAGCAGCCCTTCGGCCTGCAGACCGTGACCATCGTCGAGCTGCAGGGCACGGTGACGGTGGGTGCCGAGGCCGCCGGGGTGACGCTCAGCGCGGGAGGGGCGCTGAAGCTTCAGAATCCCGCCAAGCCGCAGTACGAGTTCGACGTGGGCTTCGAAGTCGAGGTGGTGGATTTCGAGGTGCCCAACGGCATCGCTGTCTGGACGCAGGCCGATCAGCAACCGATGCAGTTGTCCAATGTGTTCGACGCGGCTTTTGCGCTCGACTTCTCTCCGCAAACGCTGGACGACGACCACCAGCCCGAGATCGCCGACGTGGTGCGCTTTCTCGACGAGATCATCAGCATCAAGCAGTTCGTTTTCTGGTTCGTGGAAGGCGCGCAACTGCAGAAGATCGGCGATCGCGGCCCGTTCCCGGCCGGCTTCGGTCTGCAGGCCGAGTTCAGCCTGCTGGGCCAGGACGACGTGCAGGTGCTGGCCACGCTGGCCGAGTCGGCCGACGCCAAGGCGGGGTTTTCCGGCTACGTTCTGGTGCAAAAGGCGATTGCCTGGGGCAGCGTCTTCGCGCTGTCCGGATGGGATCCGACGACCAGCAAGCCGAATGGCCAGGGCCCGATGCTGGCGATCGCCGCCACGCCGGACGGCATCGTGGTGCCGCAGATCAACGGTGGCAAGCCCGTGCGCTTTTATTCCTCGCTGTACCTCAAGTTCCTGGACGTGGTGGAAGATCACCTCTACGCCCTCGCCACCACCGACAACCAGTTCCAGCTCGACTATGCGGTGCAGAACGGCCAGCCGACCGGCGGCTGCGGCGCCTGGGCGGGCGACCGCATCACGTTCATGCTCAGTCCGCAGGACAAGCTGCTCAGCGCGTCGTTCGGCTTCAATTTTGGTTGGAACAACATCGAATGGGACGGCATCACGCTGTGGGGGGTGACGCTGGTGCCGAAAATCCAGTTGCCCAACTTCAGCGTGGCGGCGGGGCTGGGCTTCTCGGCGTCATTGCAGGAACTGGTGGTGACCGGCTACTTCGATTTCAGCCTGTTCGGGCTCGACCTCCACCTGGGCGACCAGGGCAGCCCTTACACGCTGGTGCACGTGAACGTGGCCGGCGTCATTGCGCAGCTCAAGGATGTGGCGGGCCATCTGCTCACCGCGTTGAAGGAGGAGGCGTCGGCCCTGATCCAGGCCGTGCTGTCCGGCCTGAGTGCCTTCGTGGACTGGGTGAAGAACCAGTGGCGCAATTTCGTCAATGGCCTGCAACTGGTCGGCCAGATCCTGCAAGACCAGTTCAAGCAATTGGGCCAGGACCTCGCGGCGATGCTGCAAAGCCTCGGGGCCCTGGCGGCCGAAGTGCAGCAGGCCATGGTGGCGCTAGGCTATGCGCTGGAGCAGGTCGTGGACTGGCTGGGCGACCTGTTCGGCTGCCCGGTCAGCCATGCATCCGATGCCCTGCCTTGACGGTGGTTGAAGCCCTGCGCACGGGGCGTTGAAGCGCCTTCGTCGGCCCGGTTTTGCGGCGAGCCGGCCTGCCCGTGGCGGGCCACTGGCTGCGAACGGCCGAGCCGCCTTCAGCGAGCGCAGTGCGGTGCCCGGCCCTCGCGCAGTTCGGTGGCCCGCTGCACCGTGCCCGGGTGGCTGTTCAGCAGCGACATCAGCCCTTCGCCGCCGTGTTTCAGGTCCGGCCGGGGGGCCGTGGAATCGCCCGCGCCTTGGCCGCCGTTCTTCTGTGGGCCTTGGCCGGACGCCTTGGCTTTGGTGTCCGCGTCTGATTTTTCCTGGTCGCGTGCAATGGCCAGCAACAGGTCGGCCATGGGCGCCGTAGGCAGGCGGGCCTGGTCCATGAGTGCGATGGCGTAGCAATCGGCTTCGCGTTCGTGGTCGCGGCTGTAGGCCAGGCCGGTGAGCAGTGCGCCGCCCGTGGACAGCAGGCCCGATACATCCCCCAGCGCCAGCCCCAGGCCGATGTTGAGCACGCCTTGTTCGACCACCGTGCGCGTGGTGTGGCGGTGCACGACGTGGCCGATTTCATGGGCGAGCACGCCGATCAGCGCGTCGTCGCTCATGCCGTTCCTGGCGGCCGCCAGGGCCAGCCCGTCGGTCATGACGACGCGGCCGCCTGGCAGCGCGAAGGCGTTGGCGCCCATGCCCTGGCGAAAGTCGAGTTGCAGCCGCGGCGCGTAGCCGCCGTAGCGCGGTGGCATGGCGCGCGACTGCATGGCCAGCGCATCGAAACGCTCGCGCAGCTGTGCCTGCCGCGCGGCGGGCAATTGGCTGGGCTTGAGCGTGCGCTCGTCCATCTGCCGCATCGCGTTGTCCGACAGCGCCGTCTCCCAGCCGATCGGCACATGGCGCGTGAGCTGCGTGGCGGCCCAGGGCGTGCCGTAGCGGTAGAACAGCACCAGCGCGAGCACCGACGCCAGCACCATGGCGGCCAGCACGGTCCAGCGGGTCTGCATGCGCTGTGCGATGCCGGGGCGGTGGCCGGCGGACCGCATGGCGGCCTGCCAGGCATCGACCGCCTCGATCTCCAGGCTGCCGTGGTCGCGCAGGTCCACCACCACGCGGGGCGGCGGGCGGTCCGCGCTCCAGGCTTCGGGCCAATCGACGTCGCGAAAGCCGAACACCCGGGGCGCGGCGCCGCCGGGGCCGAGCGGGTGCAGGGTGAGCGTAGGCCCGCGCGCGCCGGGCGCCAAGCCCACCAGCGCGGGCTGGCCCTTGCTGCTCAGCCCGTCGTACCAGCGCGCCGGCACCAGGGCCGATGCGTCGGCGGCTAGGGCTGCAGCGCGGGGCGCGGAAAGGTCGGCCATCGGCGGGCGCTGGTCGGCCAAGCCGTCAGCCGATCAGGTCGAGCCCGGCCGCATCGGCCAGCGCATCGCCCACGCCGCCTTGCTGCTGGCGCTCCAGGCGGCCCGCCACCTGGTCCACGCCGCCCTTGATGTGCAGGGTGACCGATTCGAGTTTCATGCGGTACTCGCTCACACGGGCGAACGGGCGGTAGAAACCGAGCGTGATCACGGTGAGCAGCATGTTCTTGAGGCGCAGCCCCACGTAGCGGCCCGCGCGCAGATCGCACTTGAAGCGGGCCATGTGGCTCACGCCGATGTTGTTCCACATGAGCTGGAACATGCGGGCTTCGCGAAAGGCGCGCGCCGGCGCCGATGCGAGCAGGAACACCACGAAGAACAGGATGAAGCCGAGCACGATGAACACGAAGAGCCACAGCCCCATGCGCTGCGTGGAGGCGGCCAGCAGCGCCCACGAGCCCTTCAGCACTGCGCCGATGATGGCGCCGAGCACGGCCGACGACAGCAGGAACACCGCCACGGTGGCGAGCCAGACCTTCACGAAATCCATGTACTCCGGCTTCCAGCGTCCGGGTTCGTTGCCGATCCGTGAGCGCAGCACGAGCAGGCTGCGGTAGTTGTATTCGAGCCGGATGAAGCACAGCACCATGAGCACCAGGCCCACCGCCAGCAGGCCCCACATGGGTGGCGTCACCTGCGGCAGCTTGCGGCCGCTGGCCTGCAATGCCGCTTGCGGCGCCAGGGCCTGCAGGCCGAAGAACACCGCCAGCCCGATGAGCGCGATGGCGAAGACGGGCCAGCTGGCCTTGTACACCTCGCGCCAATTGGCAGTGAACTGCAGGCGCAGCCCCTTCCAGCGCGTGTTGGCCAGCCGAAAGCGCATGGCGCTGCCCCAGATCAGCGGGGCGAGTGCGGCGCCGCCGATCAGGAACAGGCCCACGGTGGCGTCCTGGCCCGTGCGCACGGCGATCTGGTAGGCGACGGTGAGGCCCAGCAGCACGATGAAGCCGAAGACCATGCGGCGCTGCTGGGCGGTGAATTCGAGGGGGCTGCCAGCCACGAGGGTGTGGCTGTAGAAGTATTGCGCGGTGCGCCGCCGTGCCCAGGGCGTGTACAGGCCGAGCGTGAGAATGCCCAGCAGCACGTTCACGATCCACACGCGGAAGTATTCGCCGCCGCTGCCGGTGAAGACCAGGCCATGCGGTTCGATGCCTTGCGATGTGAAGGAAGAAGACACCTGGCTGTCGCCGGGCGGTGTGGTCAAGTCCATGGGCTGCGCTCCTCAGTGCGGCGGAGTGTAGCGCAGCCTTTTTGCGAAAGGGGCGCAACGCATCGGCCTGTAGCGCAATACCAACTTGCGCTGGCAGCTATTGTTTTGGTAGCGAAATGGGCTGCCTCGCCGTGGCGGCTTTCAGGTGACGGAGGTCAGAACTTCTCCCAGGGCTGCAGGTAGCGCCACTGGCCCTCGGGCACCTTGGCCAGCGGCACGCGGCCGATGCGGATGCGCTTGATCGCCACCACCGAAAGGCCCACGGCCTCGCACATCGCCGGGATCTGCCCGGGGCGGATGCCCTTGAGCGCAAAGCGCAGGCGCGTCTCGTTCTGCCAGCTCACCTTGATGGGCGGCAGCGGGCGGCCGTTGAAGCTCAGGCCATGGCAGAGCTTCTTGAGGCCGCTGTCGGACAGCGTGCCCTGCACCTCGACGATGCATTCCTGCTCCAGCGATTCGATGTCCTCGGCCAGCTTGCGGGCGATGCGCGCGTCCTGCGTGTAGACGACCAGGCCGCTGGCCGGCGTGGGAAGCGGGGTGAAGCATTCGAGCGCGCGAAAGTGCCGCTGCAGCACGCGCGTGCCGCTGGCGTCGTCGGCCGTGTGCGATTGCGCGCTCAGCAGGGTCAGCGCCGAGGGCTCGCCCTGGCTGCGGCTGCCGTGGCTGCCATGGCCCGGCGGCACCGCGCCGCCTGCGCCCTGCGGTGCGCCCAGGCCCGCCTCGTAGCCCACGGGCTTGTGCAGCAGCAGCGTGACGGGCGTGAGCTCCATCAGGTTGGCGTTCTTGTCCATCACCACCGTCTGGTGCGGCGACACGCGGGCGCCGGGCGCTTCGACCACGCGGCCGTCCACGCTCACCCAGCCACCCTCGATGTATTGCTCGGCCGTGCTGCGCGAGCAGCCCAGTTGTTCGGCCAGGCGCTTGGCGAGGCGAATGTGTTCGCGGGTGGGATCAGACATGGGGCTCCAGAAAAAGATTCAATGCGCGGATGCGCTCGACATGGGCCAGCAGCGAGCGCTGGGCCACCGGCCACAGGCGCTCGGGCACGTCGCCGTAGGCGTGGCGCACCCAGTCTTGCACGCTGCCTGCGGGCTGCGCCCGCATGGCGGCCAGCACCTTGGCCTCGCGCGCCAGGCGGTGGGCCTTGAGGCCCGCGATGGCGCCGCGCGTGTCACCCAGCACGTAGCCGTGCGCGGGCAGGATGAAATCGATGCCGTGCTGCCCGCACAGCGCGTCGAGCCGGTCGAGCGAATCGAGGTAGTCGGCCATGTTGCCGTCCGGCGGGTCGATCACCGTGGTGCTGCCGTTCAGGATGTGGTCGCCGCTGAACAGCAGGCCGTCTTCGATGAGCAGCAGGCACAGGTGATTGGCCGCGTGGCCGGGCGTGTGAACCACCTGCAGCGTGTGCGTGGCCTCGCCATCCGGCGATGGGCCGGCCAGCACCAGCCGTTCGCCATGCGCCAGCGTGCGCTCGGGCACGAAGTGGCTGGCCGCGCGGGCCGTGGGGGCCGATGGCAGGCCCAGGATCGGCGGCGCCGGGCGGCCCCGCGCGGCCACCAGGGCCTGCAGCGGCTGTGCGCCGGGCGAGTGATCAGGGTGCGAATGCGTGCACACGATCATGCGGATGTCGCCCCCGGCCGCGCGCCACAGGCGCTCCAGGTGGTCGGCATCCTGCGGGCCGGGGTCGATCGCGATGAACCCCGTGGCGGGGTCGCCCACCAGGTAGCTGTTGGTGCCGGGGCCGGTCATCATGCCGGGATTGGGCGCGGTGAGCCGCTGCACGTTGCGCAGCAGCGGCACCGCGCGTTCGCTCTGCCAGTCGAGCGGGTGAACGATCTGGCCGTCCGGGCACACCAGGGCCAGTTCGCCGAACGGCGGCTCGTGCTCCATGTGGCGCGATTCCCTGCCTGCGAGCAGGCCTGCGCGCGGGCAGCTGGTCCACAGCGGCGCCTCGTGCGCCACGGCGGCGAGCACCGCATCGGTGCTCTCGAAGCGCGCCAGCCGCTCCAGCGTGCGGATGGTCGGGTAGATCATGAAGAAGCGGCCCGCGGCGTGGCGTTCCAGCGCATCGGCCGGGCGCACCCACACGGGCTCGAACTGCTCGGCCTCGTCGGCCACGGGCTCCTGCCCCTCGGGCATGCGCGCGACCAGAAACGGCACGTCGAAGCGGCGGGGCAGATCGCGGTCGGCCGTCCAGTGGGCCAGCAGGAACACGGCATCGGCCGCCAGCCGCAGCCCGCGCGCCTGGCACTGCGCCACGAACGGCGCGTGCCGGTCGAGCGCGGCGATGTCCGCGGCATCGGCGAAGCGGCCGTCCGCATGGCGCGCCAGCAGCACGCCCAATTCCTCGAAGCTCTCGCGGATGGCGGCGATGGCCTGGGTCACCCGCAGGTCGTTCTGCGTGGCGCGCCGGTCCGCGGCGGCGTGCGTGGCGGGCGCGGCATCCAGCGCGTCGATGCCGCCGCCGGGGAACACGTACGCATCGGGCGCGAAGCTGGCGTTCGGCGAGCGCCGCGTCATCAGCAATTCGAGCTTGGCGCCGCCGCCGGCCAACACGTCGGCGTCGGGCGCATCGCGCAGCAGCAGCACCGTGGCCGCGGCCCGCGTGGCCACCGGTTCGCGGTGGGGATGGAGTTGTTGGGTCGTGCGGGGCATCGGCCGATTATCGGCAGTGGGCGCCCTCGTGCCGGCGGCCGCTGTGCCGCCGTGACGTATTCCTGTGGTTTGCTATGAAAATAATAGCTATATCCCCTAGATAATCATGCGCTGGAGGCCGATTTGGCTTCAACCCTGCTGTGGGCGGCGGCTTGCTGGTGGCCGGCGGCGGCCTTGTATTCCTGCACCCAGCGCGCGAGCACGGCCGGGTCCATCACGTCCTCGATGCGCGCGAAGCCTTCGGGCGCGCGTTCTTCGACCATGTCCAGGATGGCGTCCAGCCCTTCCTGGCGGTTCAGCGCGACGATGCGGGCGGTGGCGGGCCGGCGGGCGGCCTCGTAGTGTTCGAGCGCGGCGACGGGGCCGGGCTGCGTGTGCAGCGCATCGGCCAGCGCGCGCGCGTCCAGGATGGCCTGCGTGGCGCCGTTGGAGCCGATGGGGTACATCGGGTGCGCGGCATCGCCCAGCAGGGTGACCCGGCCGTGGCGCCAGCGGGGCAGGGGGTCGCGGTCCACCATGGGCCATTCGAGGATCTGCGTGGCCGCACGGATCACGCCGGGCACGTCCAGCCAGTCGAAGCGCCAATCACCGAAGGTGGGCAGCAGGTCGTCCACCGAACCCGGCCGGCTCCAGTCGGCACGGTCGGGGGCCTTCAGCCCGCCGCCGAAGCCGTCCTCGCGCAGGCGGCGGTCGGCGACCCAGTTGATGAGCTGCGTGCCGTCCGGCGCGGGCGGCGCGATGGGATAAACCACGAACTTCGCGCGGCGGTGGCCGGCCTGCACCATGGTGCGCCCGTCCAGGAAAGGCCGCGCGACCGTGGTGCCGCGCCACATCATCATGCCGTTCCAGCAGGGTGCGCCTTCGTCGGGGTAGAACTGGCGCCGCAGCGCCGAGTGGATGCCGTCCGCGCCGATCAGCAGGTCGCAGCGCAGCGCCTCGGTGCCGCCATCGGCAGGGGTGATGAGGGCGGTGGCGCCGTCGTCGTCCTGCGTGCTGCCGGTGACGCGCGCGCCGGTGCGCAACTGCGCCGCGCCCAGCCGCCGCACTGCCTCGTCCCACAGGAACATCTGCAGCTGCCCGCGGTGCACGCTCAACTGCGGGTGGCTGTAGCCGGCGGCCACGCCGCGCCGGTCCTCGTGGATCGGCTGGCCGTGGCGGTTGGCGAAGACCAGCGCACCGGTCTCCACCCCCATCGTGCGCAGCGCGGGCAGCAGCCCCAGGCCGTCGAGCACCGCCACCGCATGCGGCAGCAGGTTGATGCCGACGCCCAGCGGCTTCAAATGGGCGCAGGCCTCGCACACGGTGATGCGGTGGCCTTGCGCGGCCAGGGCCAGCGCCGCCGTCAGGCCGCCGATGCCGCCGCCGGCGATGACGATGTGGAGCGATGCAGAGGGCATGGGTGGGTCTCCGGGTTGTCCTGCTTGACGCCATGCGTTGGCGCCGCCTATTGTTGCGCAATGCAACAAAAATCGGCACGCGCGAAAACCCTGCCCTCCCCCGCCTCCCGCAGGGCACCGGCACCGGACGCCCCCGAGGGTGCATTGCGCCACCTGCCGGGCCTGGACTACGGCGTGCTCGACCTTCTCATGGGCTACGCGCTGCGGCGCGCGCAGAACGCGCTGTATCTGCACTTTCAGCGCGCGGTCGCTTTTCAGCCCGACATGAGCCCGCAGCGGTTCGCCGCGCTCGCGCTGGTGGTGGGCAACCCCGGCCTGCGCCAGGGCGTGCTGGCCGAGGCGATGGGACTGCACCGCAGCGGCGGCATGCGGCTGGTGGACTGGCTGCACGCCCAGGGCTGGGTGCGGCGCGCGGACGACCCGCTCGATGGCCGCAGCTGGACCCTTCACCCCACGCCCGCCGGCCGTGCGGCCCTGCGGCGCCTGAGCGAGGCCGTGCAGGCGCACGATGCGGCGCTGGTGCAGGCGGTGGGCGAGGGCGGCGATCGGCTGCACCCGTTGCTGGGCCGGCTGGCCGAGGCGACCCCCTCCATTCCCCCGCCGGCATGAATCGGTGCCATGCCGGCCGGTCGGGTCTGGCATGCTCCGCGGTCCTTTTCCCCGCATCCCAAAACACCAGGAGACAACGCATGACGACCATCAATCGACGCCAGGCCGGCATGGCGCTGGCAGGCCTGGCCGCCACGGGCCTGGGCATGCCGGCAGGTGCTCAGCAGGGCGTGCCGCGCATATGGGTGGGCTTTCCTGCGGGCGGCTCGATCGACGTCGTCGCGCGTCGCCTGGCCGAGCAGTGGCGCGGGCGCACCGGCACCGCCACGGTGGTCGAGCAGAAGGTGGGCGCTGGCGGCCGCATCGCGCTGGCCGCGCTCAAGGACGCGCCGCCCGACGGGCTCACGATGGTGCTCAGCCCGTCGTCCATGCTCACCATCTACCCGCACGTGTACAAGCGCCTGCAGTACCGGCCGGCCACGGACTTCCATGCCGTGACGCCCGTGGCGCTGTCCACCTGCGGCTTCATGGTGGGGCCCAAGGTGCCCGAATCGGTGAAGACCCTGCGCCAGTTCGCCGACTGGACGAAGGCGCGGACGGAGCCCGAAGGCTACGCGTCGCCCGCTGCCGGCGCCATGCCGCACTTTCTGGGCAACCAGTTCGCCCGCGCGGCCGGCATCCAGCTCACGCACGTGCCCTACCGGGGCGCCGCGCCGGGCCTGCAGGATCTGATGGGCGGGCAGGTCGCCTCGGGCTGCTTCAGCGTGGGAGACTGCCTGCCGCACCTGCCCACCGGCCGGGTGCGCGTGCTGGGCGTGACCGACACGCGGCGATCGCGCTTTCTGCCCGATGTCGCCACCTTCGGGGAACAGGGCTTCGCCGGCATCCACGGCGTCGAAAGCTACGGCCTGTACCTGCCCGCCAGGACGCCAGCCGCGCAGGTCGATCGGCTGCTGGCGATGGCGCAGCAGGCGATCCGCGATCCGGCCGTGGTGGAGGCGCTCGCCAAGCTGGGTTTCGAGCCCTTCGGCAGCACACCCGAAGAGTTCGCCCGCCAACTCGCCCAAGAGCGCGAACGCTGGGCGTCGGTCGTGGCGGCTTCGGGCTTTTCGTCCGAGGAATAGCAGCGGACGGATACCGGCACCGAGCCGCCGGGCGATAGCCAGTGGATCAGGGCGAGCTCCACCCTGGATTTTTTGCGCAAGCTTTGCACAAGCGGCTGCAGGGGGAAAAGGTGGGTGGGGTGCGGTTCAGGCTAGGTAGTCGCCCCTGCAAAACCCTGGCAACCCGCATGAACACTGGGTTTTCGCCAGTTCCGCTGGTTGCTTGATCCCCTGAGAATCAACAAATCAGATTTTGTTTTCTGGGAGTTTTGCAGATGTCCGAGACCGATTTCTGGCGCCAGCCGCTGGCCGAGATGATCGATCCGCACCACCCGCTGGCGGTGC